>ONBX01000032.1 GCA_900316205.1 uncultured Eubacteriales bacterium | reverse complement strand
ACATCTTTTGTCTCTTGGGGCTTGACTTTTAATAGTTAGTCTTCACAATCCCCCCATGCGTCTCCAAGCTTGGCCGCACAGGTTTGTCTACAGTCTGAAAAAACCTGGAACACCGTTTCGGCGTTCCAGGTTTTTTTATACGCTTTGTTTCCGGAATCTGGGAAGCCAGTAGTCTTTCCCGTAAACCATCACCTCAGCCAGCAGGCAGACCGGCAGTGCTGCGATCACGTCGAGGACGGAATGCTGCTTTACAAAGCTGACGGCAAAGCAAACCATGATCGCAAAAAACACGATAAAGATCTTCCAGCCTGTTGGGAGCTCTTTGTCCTTCAGCGATACCGATACGATCCCCATGGAATAGGCCACGTGCAGCGAGGGAAACACTCCTGTCGGAGTATCGAAAGCATAAATGATCCCCATGATCCAGGTCAGAATGTTTTGCCTTGGGAACTGCTCTGGACGCAAATTCTGGATACTGGGATAGACGATGTAACACAGCATGGCCACGGCCTGGGTGATCATGATAAAGATTTGCAGCTTTTTGAAGCCCTCTACATTGTAAAAGAAGGTATAGGCCAGTGCACCCGCCACATAGAGGTACCATCCTGCGTAAAAGATCAGGAAACCCTCATGAAACGGGATCAGATCGTCCAGGGCGCAGTGAATCTCATGGCAGCGCTCCGGGGGGATCAGGTTTTCCGTGATGAAATACAGGGCGAAGTAAGCGATCCACCCCGACAAGAGCTTTGCATGGGCAAAGCGGGGTTCATTCAGTCTGCGAAGGGAAAAACCGGAATAATCATAGAGGCTTCTGTTCATGCTCTTGTATCCTCCGAGGATTTGCTTTTGGGGTAATGCTTTTTGGAAACATTGGGATAAGGCACCACCGTATGGGGTGGCTGCGCAAGAGCGATCTCGGTGATGGCGTCCATCAGTGCATTGCAGATTCGCTCGCGCTCCTGCTCAATGGGCGCATCCGGATGAAACGCGATGGGCTCACCGTAAAACAATTTTTTCAATGACGGCGCGAGATAAAGCGGGACAAAGCGCAGAGCGATCCCGGTTTTTTTATAATAGAAACGGGCCAGATCCACAAACTTTTCCTGAAACCCATGCACGATGTTATTGTGCTCATCGTAACACTCCGGGAAAATGACGATGCTGTTTCCTTCCCTCAGCTTCTCAATGGAATCCCGGAAGGTGGAGATCAGCCTGGTATCGTGATAGACGGCGATGGTATGGGCGTTGTTGAAAATCAGCAGCGCGAGGGGCGTGATCAGATGGCTCAGGATCTTATAAAACCAGAGCAGCGCCCTGGGTTTTCCGGACCAGAAGTCCTGGTAGGCATACGCCGCCACTTCCTTTTTGTTCATCATCTGCCCGGCGCACCAGATATAATGCTTTCCCGGCATATAGAACTCCCCTGCGATGGGGCCGTACATATGGCTGTGGTTTCCCACGATCACGCATGGCTCCTGTGGCAGATTCTCCGCTCCGACGATTGTATATTTCGGAGAAAAGAGCCAGACAAACCACCGGATGATCTTATAGAGCCAGGAACTCTTTTTTTGATCCAGGAGTTCCCAATCGGGTAAACTGCGTGTTGTGTTGGATACGGATTGCTTCATGAAAACTGAATACCTTCCTTGCTGTGTATGAAACTGCTTTTATTCCTCCCGGAATATCATAGGATGCGGATCTGCTCCTGCAGCAGCGAGCCGACGGCGTCGGCCAGCTTGTCGATGGAGGGGATGCGGGAAAAATCTTTGTTGTATACAAGTTTGGCGTTGGGCAGGTCCTCTTCGTCGCCGGTAAAGACGCAGATCACGGCAATGCCGTCGGCTCTGGCCCGGCGTACCTCCGCCGCGGTGTCCCGGACACCGGCTTCCTGCTCGTAGCCGATAAATTCCGCGCTGTCTTCCGAGAAGATCCGCAGCGCGTCATGAGGCTTTACGTCAGAAAGCAGGATTAGGATTCTGTGATCGTAGGGACTATGCCGCATCAACTCATGGACAGCCCTGACCGCAAGTCCGTCACGGTTGCATCCGTTGGACACGTATTCGAAGATCCTGCCATTATCCCTTGGCGCTGTATAGTCCCGGAATACCCGTAAAATGGTGTAGCCGGTCATGGAGCAAAACGACATGACTCTACAGGGAATGGCGCACTGGGTCAGAGCCTGGGCGATGATAAAAGCCTGGGTCGCGACGCGCTCCTGCCGCCCCGATTGGGATGTGGAGGCGTCCAACAGGATATCAACGCTCAGATCCCCCATGTTCCCCTGCTCCGTACGGCGGAACACCTTCTCATCCTCCAAAACCGCGCCCCTCCAGATCCTGTCTCCGTCCAGAAGTCCCGCATCAGAACGGACAAAGGCGGGCTCCAGATACAGCAGCACGGAATTGCGGATCCGGGAGGAAAGGCGGTCGATGGAAGTCCGGTTTTCCGCCAGATGCTCTTCGTAGTACAGGCGGTTCCTTTCTACCTGTTTGCCTTCCTGCTCCCGTTTCAGAGCTTCAAAAGCATTCTGGATATTGCCCTTTTCCGGCACGCCTCTTGTAAAGTGCAGATGACAGAAGCTGTGGTTTCCGGTGCAGAGTCGTCTCTCCAAATCGGCGGTCTCCTGCTCGGAAAACATCGGCGCGCCAAATTTGAATGCCATGAAGGACCTGAGCTGTGCTGCGGTCAGATGGGTCAGCGGCTCATCCTCCCTGCGGAGCAGGTCCTCCTCCCCGCTATAGGCATGGGCGGGATGGTCCCCCAGGCCGATACCAAAACGGCGATATCTGCTTTTGCCTTTTTTCCCTTTATGCTTGCCAGGGAAAAGCAGCGGCAGGTGATGCTCTCTTCGCCGTTCCTCCGCGGTGATCTGAAACCAGCGGGCAAATAGCTCCTTTGCTCTATTCACCACCGCATCCGTATCCATTTCCGGAGAAAACTCCAGCTCGTCCAGCAGCTTTTTATCATAGCGGTTCATTCGGGGTTCCTGCCCCAGGATCCGCTGGTAGTGGGCTGCTGAAAGGCAGTCCAGCAGGTGATAATCGTCCGGCGATGCCCCGTAAACGGCAAGGTATCGTCTGGCATAGTTTTCCCGCAGCGCCTTCAGCACGGGACGCTGCGGCAGTTCTCTTTGATAAACCGCGTTTTCAAGTCCCAGCCATAAAAGGCCTTCGTACGTGTCAGATTCCTCATATTGCTGGAAAGCGGAAAACACCGCGGCAATCTTTGGATAGTCATAGTGTCGCCGCACGGCGCCGATGATGAAGTTCCAGTATAGCTCTGCGTTCCCTTCGCCGTCATAGGCTTTGAAATCCGGAACGAAGCTGTAATTCTGCGCGGCATTCCAGATCTGGTTGACAGCTCTGCGCCGCTGAAGATCCGTTACCGCATTCATGCTTCCTCAAACAGTTCGTCAGTGCCAAGATCGCCCCGGATCCTTGCGGTGATCAGATCCTGCACCAGCTGCCGCTCGAAGGGATCAAAGCTCTTGTTGATCATGCCCATTTCAAGCGCCTGCCCAAGCTTCAGCCCGTTCTGTACAAGGCTGACCGCCGAGAGAAGTCCCCGCAGATCCAGCGCCTTGGTAGAGATCTCAGAGCTGTCGCATTTCTTCCGAATATCCTGGAACAGCTCGGAAAGCTGGCTTGCATATTCCCTGCGAAGTGTGGGAAACTGCGCAAGCAGCAGCTTCTGCAGATCCTCCGCGCCGATGATGGGCATGTTCAGCACCATAAAGCGGGAGGCCAGCGCTTCGTTCAGCTCTCTCGTTCCCGCGTAGCCGTAGTTCATTGTGGCAATGAACCTGGTGCTGGGGGCAAGCAGGATGCGGTCATATCCCGGCACATCGATGATCCGACGAAAGTCCAGCGTGGCATGCAGAACGGCCAGGGACTCGTTTTTTGCCATGTTGATCTCATCCAGCACGCCGAAGCCTCCCTCCTGCGCACACTGGGTGATCGGTCCTCTGCGAAACTGCACTTCTCCGTTTTTAAACGTATCGGTGCCGATGAGCGAAGCCGCGTCCGTGTTCAGATAAAAAGAGATATCCCAGGCGGGTCTTTCAAAAACCGCGGCAAGGTTCTCGGCCAAAACATTCTTGCCCGTTGCCTTGGGTCCGACCAAAAGCAGGTTCTCTCCTGCCAGCAATGCCGTCAGGGCCTGGTTCCAGATCTCTTTTCCATAATAATGGAATCTGGGGCTCGGCACTCTGTGACGCATTTCGTCTGTCACCGGATAACGGGAACGGAATTCTGAGATCCGATCCAGGATCGTATGATCGATCCCTTCTCTCCGAAGAAACTCCAGCATTGATAAACACCTCTTTCCAAGAACAAATAATATAACACAAAAATATGTACATTTCCACTATGGGATTGAAAGAAATCAAGAAATAAAGTATACTGCTTGCGAGGTGGGGTCTATGCTGTCTTTAAACAAGAAATACATTCAAGTCGAACGCAACGGCAGGCTGTCTTACGGCGGCAGTCAGATGTGGTCGGAAAATCCGACTGTGAAGATCTGCGGCTGCGGACCGGTGGCTGTTCTGGATACGCTTTTGTATCTCACGAATCGGCAGGAAAGCCCTATGAGCCTTGCGGAATACAACCGCACGCTGGAAGATATGTGCAAGCGCTATTTTCCCCTGGTCAAGCCCTTGGGCATCAACGGTCTGATGTTGGCCGCCGGCATGAACCGTCTCCTCCGCAAGTACCGCCTCCCCTACCGTGCCTTCTGGGCAGTTTCCGGGCGCAAATTCTGGCCCCGCGTAGAGGGATTGCTGCAGCAGGATCTTCCCGTGATCTTCTCTGTCGGTCCGAACTTTCCTGCCGTCTGGCAGAAGCATCGCCTGACCTTCTATCGAAAGACCGCTGACGGTATCTATGTTCCCTCCAGCTCTGCCAAATCCCACTATATTACCGCTACCGGGATCGATCCCGAGTGGCTGCGCATCTCCTCCTGGGGAACGGAGTATTATATCAACCGGAGAGAATACGACGAATATATCCACAAGCACAGTACCTCCCTTGTCAGCAACATCCTGATGCTGCGCCGGATCGGCTGATTTTTGTGCATCTTACCCATTGATTTCTCATTCCTTTTGGATACAATAGACAAAACTTGAGCTCCCGAAAGGAGAACAACAATGAGTCATCAGGAAGCCTCCGCCCAGTATGTCAAAGCTCTGAAGCTGGGCCAGAAATACTATAAAAACGCTATGGGGCGGGGCGATTATCCCTATCCCCCTGTTCTGGATGAACTGCTCACGGAAAGTCAGTCCGCCGGGCAGGTAGACCTTGGCCTGGTGAATATCCCGGCTGAACTCATCGTCGGCACCAGATCCGCCGGCAGGCGTGCCGCCTTCGCCGGCAACTTCATGCCGCTCCTGACGCCGGATACCGAATTTGCCATCAAATGGATCGCTCTCTGTGATGCCCATCTCAGTGATGAAGGGATCCGTGATCCCATTCGCTGTTGTGAATATATGGGCAGGTTTTATATCATTGAGGGCAACAAGCGCGTCAGCGTTCTGAAAAGCTACGATGCCCCCACCATTCCGGGCTACGTTACCAGGATCCTCCCCGTATACAGCGATGATCCTGCTACCCAGCGCTATTTTGAGTTTTTGCAGTTCTATCCCCGCTGCAGCCTGTATCAGATCCGCTTCACCCAGCCTGGCTCCTATGAGAAACTGCAGAAGCACATGGGATTTGATTCGGAGCATATCTGGTCTTTGGATGAAAAGCGTGCGTTTCTTGCGCTTTTGAATCGGTTTCAGACCGTTTACCTCAAGCTCGGCGGTGCCCATCTCCCCGGTAATGAATGTGATGCGCTTCTCTCCTGCCTGCAGGTTTTTTCCTTTGAAGAGCTGCGCTCCCAGAGCATGGAGCAGTTGAAGAAGACGCTGGAGAGCCTCTGGCCTGATATCAAGACGGAGGCTGCTCCCCGTTCCATTGCTCTCAGCACCGCACCGGAAGAAGCGGAGCAGGGCCTTCTCTCCCTGCTCAAAGGCATTACCCGTCCGGATCATCTGCAAATCGCTTTTATCTATGCCTATGACCCGGAGGTAAGCGCCTGGACCCGTGCCCATGTCCAGGCGGAGAACCAGCTTGCCCGGGAACTGGATGGCAAGGTCACCATTCAAAAATATTGGGCCTTGAAGCATGACTATCTCCAGGCCATGGAGCAGGCAGTGGAGGATGGCGCAGAGCTCATTTTTGCCACCACTCCGCAAATGCTGGCGGACTGCCGCAAGATTGCCGCGAAGAATGCGAAGCTTCGGGTTCTGAACTGTGCCCTTGCCAAGAATTATCTCGGTCTGCGCACCTATTACAGCCGCACCTATGAGGCAAAGTTCCTCACCGGCGCCATTGCCGGCGCTATGGCGGAAACAGATCGCATCGGATATATCGCGAACTACCCCATTGTCGGCGTCCCGGCCGATATCAACGCCTTCGCCCTGGGCGCGCAGATGACCAATCCCCGCGCCAGAGTACAACTGCTCTGGTCCGCGGAGGCGGAAGATCCTATCTCCAACTTCCTGGCAAACGGGATCTCTGTTATCTCCAACCGGGATGCGGCCGATCCCACCCGCTCTCACTGGGCCCTGGATTACGGCACCTTCCTTTTGAAAAATGAGGGATCCATGATGCCTCTTGCCACCCCATGCTGGGATTGGAGCCGGTTCTATATTCAAATCGTCAGAAGCATTTTCAACGGCAGCTATGACGCCCTTGCCAAGGCCCAGTCCGAGCAGGCCATCAATTATTGGTGGGGTATGAACGGCGGTCTCATTGACGTTCAGCTCTCCCCCGGCCTTCCCGAGGGGATCCGCAGACTTGCCGAGCATCTCCGCTACGATCTGCGGCGGGGTTACTTCGATCCCTTCGGCTGCCGGATCAAGGATCAGAACGGCACCCTGCGAAACGACGGCACACAAAGCTTCAGCCCTGAAGAGATCATGCGGATGGACTGGCTCTGTGAAAATGTGGACGGTCATATTCCCGAGATCTGCGAACTGCGGCCGGAAGCCGTGGAAACCACCCGTATCCTCGCCATTCACCCGGAGAGTCTTGAGGAAAAGGACGAGCTTACATGAAACTGCTGCTGGTATCTGATGAGGAAAGCCCCTATTTCTGGGACTATTATCGTCCCGGCCGATTGGATGGCATTGATCTGATCCTGGCCGCCGGAGACCTGAAGGCTGAATATCTCAGCTTTCTTGTCACCATGGGGCGTGCTCCTGTGCTCTATATTCATGGCAATCACGACAGAACCTACGAGCAGTTTCCTCCGGAGGGCTGTGACTGCATAGACGGGGACCTGGTCTGCGTAAAGGGTTTGCGCATCCTCGGCCTGGGCGGCTGCCCGCTCTATAACGGCGGGCCCCATCAATATACGGAAAAACAGATGCGAAAGCGCTTTCGCAAGCTCTGGTGGAAGCTCCGCCGTGCAAAGGGCTTTGACATTCTGCTTACCCATGCTCCCGCCAGGGGCTACGGCGACATGGACGATCCTGTTCATCGCGGTTTTTCCTTTTTTGTGGAGCTGATGGAAAAATGGCAGCCCCGTTACCATGTCCATGGTCACATCCATACCAGCTATAGAATGCGGCAGAGCGACGATCTGCGCTGTGGAGAAACCACAATTATCAACGCCTGCGGCTATCGGATCCTGGAGATCCCGGACCCGGAAGTGCAAAAAAACAGGAAGTGAAGCACATGACTTCACTTCCTGGTTTTTTATCAGTTCACACTGAACATCAGGTCACCGTAGGTGGGAAGAGGCCAGAACTCCGCCGCTGTCAGGCGTTCCATCTCGTCCAGGTTCTGCCGCAGATCCTCCATGCCGGAGAGCACGTGGTCCCGATAGAACAGGGCACGATCCAGAGTATCGCCCCGCGGAAGGGCGCGGATCGCGCCTTCCAGCCGCAGAAGCTTTTCATAGGCTTCGTCCACATGCCTGCTGAGCTGGGCGATCTCTTCCCTCTCAAAGCGGCAGGGAGACTCTGTGTCCAGAGCCAGACGCGCACGGACAGTCTCACTCAGACTGCGGATGAAAGCAGACACAGCCGGCAGGATCTCCTTTCGGCTCATCTCAACCAGAGTCTGCGCTTCCACATGAAGAACCTTGCAATAGCTGTCCAGCTTGATCTCATACCTGGCGCGGAGCTCCGTTTCGGAATACACCTTGTGCCGGGTGAAAAGCTCGATGTTCTTCGGCGCCAGGTAATACGGCACGCAGTCCGGCGTGGTGCGCAGGTTCAGCAGTCCTCTGCTTTCGGCCTCCCGGATCCAGGCGTCGTCATAGCCGTTGCCGTTAAAGACGATGCGCTTGTGTTTTCGGATCACATCCCGGATCAGGTCATGCAGCGCAGCCTCAAAGTTATCCGCATTCTCAAGTTCATCCGCGTACTGCCTCAGAGACTCGGCCACCGCCGTGTTCAGCACAACGTTGACGCCAGAGATGGAGGCCGAAGACCCGGGCATGCGGAATTCAAACTTATTGCCTGTGAATGCGAAGGGAGAAGTCCGGTTCCGGTCTGTGGTATCCTTGGGGAATTTCGGCAGTACATGGACGCCGACCTTGATCTGTTCCTTCTCCAGATTTCCGTAAGGCTCCTCGTTTTCAATGGCGGACAGGATATTCTCCAGCTCTGTTCCCAGGAACATAGACACCACTGCGGGCGGCGCTTCGTTTGCGCCGAGGCGACGGTCGTTGCCGGCGGAAGCCACCGAAATGCGCAGCATATCCTGGTAATCGTCCACTGCCTGGATCACCACGCAGAGGAACAGCAAAAACTGGGCGTTTTCATAAGGGGTTTCGCCGGGCTCCAGCAGATTCGCGCCGTCGCTGGTGGAGATGGACCAGTTGTTGTGCTTGCCGCTGCCGTTCACACCGGCAAAGGGCTTTTCGTGCAGAACGCAAACCAGATCATGCTTTCTTGCAATCTTGCGCATCATCTCCATGGTCAGCTGGTTATGGTCGGCGGCAATGTTTGTCGTGGTAAAGATCGGCGCAAGCTCGTGCTGACCCGGAGCTGCCTCGTTGTGCTCGGTCTTGGCCATGACGCCAAGCTTCCAAAGCTCCTCGTTCAGTTCCTTCATGAACGCCGCGACCCGGGGCTTGATGGCGCCGAAATAGTGGTCATCCAGTTCCTGACCCTTGGGCGGCTTCGCCCCAAAGAGCGTGCGGCCGGTAAAGACCAGGTCCTTTCTTTTCTCATAGACCTGACGGTCGATCAGGAAGTACTCCTGCTCCGGCCCCACCGTTGTCTTGATGGAGGTGACCTGGTGGTTCCCGAAAAGCTTCAGAATGCGCATACCCTGGCGGTTGATGGCCTCCATGGAGCGCAGCAGCGGCGTCTTCTTGTCCAGCGCCTCTCCCCCGTAGGAGCAGAATGCCGTGGGAATACACAGAATGCCATCCTTGATAAAGGCATAAGAGGTGGGATCCCAGGCCGTATAGCCTCTGGCCTCAAAGGTGGCACGCAGGCCGCCGGAAGGAAAGCTGGAGGCGTCTGGTTCCCCCTGGATCAGCTCCTTCCCGGAAAACTCCATGATCACTCTCCCTCCGCCAACCGGCGAGAGGAAGCTGTCGTGCTTTTCCGCGGTGATCCCGGTCATGGGCTGGAACCAGTGGGAAAAATGGGTGGCCCCTTTCTCAATTGCCCAGTCCTTCATGGCATTGGCGACCACGGTGGCCGCAGCGCTGTCCAGACGCTTTCCGTCGGTCATGGAAAGCTGGACCTGCCGAAACACGTCCTTGGGAAGACGCTGCCGCATTACGGAGTCGTTAAATACCAGAGAACCGAAGGAGTCGGGAACAGGATTCATGGAGATCCCCCATTTCAAGCAGAATCGTAACGATAATGAGTTATTTACTAGTAAAGTTTATACTGACACGCGAAAAGCGTCAAGAGCGCAGAATATCCAAAATCGCGGAAGTGACTGCCCCTTTCTCCTGCCCAATATCACAAATCGATTTCCGGAAAAACGACGTTTTCTCCCATCTTTTCATTCCTCTCCCCTTGCCGAGCGGAAAAGACCGTGATAAGATGACGTGGAAGGAGATGATCAAATGGACGAAAACAAGATCACCAAAAGAAACCTCTGGACTTTTCCTCTCGGCACCATCGGCCGTGACATGGTCTATAACCTTGTCACCAGCTATCTTCTGGCCTTTGTGCTCTTCACCAAGAGTCTGAACAGCGCACAGCTCGGCGTTATCACCATCATCATGATCGCCGCCCGTGTTTTTGACGCGCTGAACGACCCCATCATGGGCAATATCATCGAGCGCACCCGCACCAAATGGGGCAAATTCAAGCCCTGGCTCGTCATCGGCATTCTCTCCACCTCCGTGGTCATTTACCTCACCTTCAACGTAAAGCTCCGGGGCTGGCCCTTTGTCATTTTCTTCGGCGTCATGTACTTTCTCTACAGCATCACCTACACCATGCACGACATCTCCTACTGGGGCATGGTCCCTGCCTTGAGTTCCAACGCGGACCGGCGAAATCAACTGACCGCCCGGGCAACCCTCTTTGCCGGCGTCGGCGGACTCTCTGCTTCTGCACTGATCCCCATGCTCACCACAGGGGAAAACGCCATCGGCGGCAACGCCATCACGGCCTACGGCGTCATTGCTCTCGTGATCGCCATTCTCGCCCCTGTTTTCCTGTCCATTACCGTCTTTGGCGTCAAGGAGATCCGGAATTATGACGCCGAACCCGTGCCCCCCGTAAGCTTCCAGAAGATCTGGAGCACCATCACCGGCAACGATCAGCTCCTGTGGATCTCGCTGATCCTGCTTCTCCAGCAGATCGGCAACGGCATCGTGCTCTCCGGCATTGGCCAGACTTATATTTATGTGGAGTTCGGTTACGAGGGTGGCTTCTTCTCTCTCTTCCAGATCGTCGGCATGGCTGTGACCGGTTTTCTGATGATGTTCTATCCCGCGATCTCCCGCCGTCTCCAGCGCAAGCGCTTTATGGATATCATGCTGGCCGTCTCCGCCATCGGCTACGCCATCATGCTGATCCCCAGCCTTGTGCTTAGTAAAGGCGCTGCCACGCTCATGGGCTATGATCTGAAGTTCGTCCTGGTCACCGTCGGTTACATGCTGGCAAACTTCGGTCAGTACGGTTTCTATCTCATCATGATGATCTCCGTCATGAACACAGTGGAGTATAACGAGCTGAAGCACGGCACCCGAGACGAGGGCATCATCTCCTCCCTCCGTCCCTTCCTCACAAAGCTTGCCTCCGCCTTGACGGTGGCCATAGCATACCTGACTTATGTGAGCTTCCACATTCTGCAATATACCAACGGCATCTCGGATCTGGAGACCCAGGCCAACGAAAACCTTATCACGGAAGCCGCCAAGAACCAGAAGATCACAGAGCTACTGCAAGGGGTCGTTCCCTCCCAGAGCCAGGGACTTCTCCTGGTCATGACGATCCTTCCCTTCGTTCTGCTCTTCCTCTCCTACATTCTCTATAAGAAGCACTACATCCTGGACGAGCCGGAATACGACCGCATCTGCCGGGAGCTGGAGGCCAGGAAAGCCGGGGCGAAGCAGACATGAGTCTCAGCTCTCTCATCGTCCGCGCCGCCGTCCCGCTTCCGAAGCTGGAGCAGTATCAGCGCTTTCTCTTTCTCGGACCCCATCCGGATGATATCGAGATCGGAGCGGGCGCCACGGCGGCAAAGCTTGTGTCACTCGGCAAAGAGATCTGCTTCACTGTCTGCACCGACGGTCGCTTCGGTCTGGGAAATGCTCCCCGCGGCGCCACCCCGGAAACGCTCATTTCTCTTCGGCAGGAAGAAGCCAGAAGCTCCGCTTCCATGCTTGGCGTCCAAGACCTGCGATTTCTGTCTTTTTCCGACGGCGGCCTCTATGAGAAGCAGGATCTTGTCCGCGCCATCGCCGGGATCATCGCCGATTTTCAGCCTGAGGTCATTTTTGCGCCGGACCCGGACGTCACCAGTGAATGTCACGCGGACCACCTGAACGTAGGCCGCGCGGCAAAGCAGCTGGCATGTTTCGCTCCCTATCCGGAGCTGATGAATGCCTACGGTGCCGCTGGAGCCCCCGTGAAGGCCCTGGCGCTCTATATGACCGCCAAAGCAAACCGCTGTGTGGATACCAAAGGCTGCCTCTCCCGTCAGCTGGATGCGATCTTTCGCTGTCATCTCTCCCAGTTTCCTGATAAGTCTGACGAGGCCAAAGCCCTGCGTCTCTATCTCCGCATCCGCTCCGCTGATTACGGTCTGCGCTGCTTCTCATCTGCCGGCGAGGGCTTCCGTGTCCTTGGCCCGACCCATATGCACTGTCTCCCGGAAGCAGGTACCTGATTGCAAAAAAAGAACCTTGATCCGATCGGACCAAGGTTCTTTTTCGTGCTCAGGACTCAGCGCAGCAGCGCTTCGATCGCGAGCTTGGGGATGACGCCGACAGAGGACTGCACAACTTCACCGTTCTTAAAGACCTTCAGCGTGGGGATGCTGGCAATGCCATAACGCATGGCAAGCTCCGGTTCCTCATCCACGTCGATCTTGCCAACCTTGATGGTATCCTTCTGTTCCTCGGCGATCTGGGCGATCACGGGAGCCAGCATGCGGCAGGGGCCGCACCAAGTAGCCCAGAAGTCCACCAGGACGGGTTTATCCGAACGCAGGACCTCTTCCTCAAAATTTGCAGCAGTCAGAGTGATTTCAGCCATGATATTTCTCCTTTCTATCAGTTCAATACTTTGTCGATCAAAACCTGCAGCTCCTCACTGCTCATGGTTCCCAAATGTGTGTCAACGATCCGACCGTCGGCGTTGATCACAACGGTGAGCGGGATGGCGGTGATGCCATAAGCCATAGCCCCTTCTCCCAGTTCATCAAAATACAGCGGGAAGCTGTAACCCTTGTTCTCCGCAAAGGCGATGGCGCCCTCTCTCGTCTCATAGGCTCCGTCCGCCAGATCCAGCATAAGAAACTGGATCTGATCGCTGTATTTCTCATTGGCCTCATTGAAATAGGGCAGCTCCATCTGGCAGGGGCCGCACCAGGTAGCCCAGAAATTGATGATGATCGGCTTTCCGAAAAACGAGGAAAGCTTTTGCTCCTCGCCGTAGCGATCCATCAAGGTGAAATCAAGCGCTGCTTCCAGCGAATCGGCTTCCTGTGAGGGTTCCTCACCACTTGCATTCTGCTCCGGTTCGGGGGCAGGCACCTGCGGCATCTCCTCGCCGGGATCCATCTCGTCCGGCTCATCCGCAGTCGGAACCTGGTCAAGCGTTTCCGGCGCTTTCGCGGTCAGTCTTTGATACAGCAAGGCACCGCCAAACATCAGCACAACGGCAAAGAATATGAATAGTATGGCTTTCAGGCTTCTTTTCATACGCACCTCGAATGCTTTTTCCAAAAGCATCTTACCATGTACAGCTCAAATTTTCAAGCTTCACTTTGATTTGTGTCAATCTTATTACGCACAATCTTTTTGAAATGGTCTTGGGCGTGGTTCGCCATTTGAACCACGCCCAAGGAATAAGAGATTTCTGGCGTTCAAGGGTGTGCGTCGCTGTAGGCTTTATCCGCAGCAAGGCCGCGGCATCAGCGGAGCACACCACCAGTCTTTTGTTTGATTTTGTTCTCTCGTATGTTATTATAATAGCATAGGACCGTCAAAGAATGCTGAATACGCTTTGAATAAGCTGTTAAATCTTTGTTAAATGATTATCGAAATTTGGCAACAGATGTTACAATTTCCTTTCCTTCGTGTTTTCTCTACCGCCACAGTGGAAAATAACTCTTGCACTTTTGCCGGTAATAGTTTACAATGCATGCGATATGCCGGTGTGTTGGAATGGTAGACGAGGCGGACTCAAAATCCGTTGCCAGCGATGGCGTGTGGGTTCGAGTCCCACCACCGGCACCAAAAAGGAGAGAATCCGAACAGGATTCTCTCCTTTTTGGTGGTCAGCCTGCGGCTGGCATAGGTCCGCTTCGCTCGAATGAGGACAATAAGATTATGGACACATTCATTTGCAGCCTCATTTTTCATCTACTGCGAATTCCAAGCCTTTTCCGCGCTTGCTCTTGACTGTTTTTCACCCGTTCGCTACACTGATCTCAGACGTCCCGGCTTTTCCGGTAACTCCGATTTCCTCGGTAACTCCGGTCTTGACAGTAGCCGGGGCGTCGTTTTATCTGTAAAGTGGGATCAATCAATTTTCATCGTAAACCGGGATCTTTCGTTTCCATCTGCCTATCTTGTAAAGAACGATCGTGACGATCATGCCGATCAGCCAGTTGATCAGCAGGGAGATAAACACCATCCGTTCCTGCATCAGAAGGCTCATTCCGGCGTTCCTGGTCCAGTTCACCAGCGCATAGGCCAGGGGCAGACGCAGAATCACCGCCGTGCAAAGCCCGATCCACATGGGAGTCACCGTGTCCCCTGCCCCGCGCATCACGCCCTGCAGCACCTGGGTCACCGACATGGCAATGTAGCCTGCCGCCAGGATATACATCATCTGCATGGACAGATCGATCAGCGCCTGCTCCGGGGTGAAGAGCCGCATCAAAGCGGGACCGGAGATCAGCACAGCCGGAGTCAGCACAAGCGCCGTGCAGACCGACATGATCAGTCCCTGCCTTGTCCCGTCCTTCAGGCGATCCAGTCTTCTCGCGCCGATGTTCTGTCCCGCAAAGGTGCCCATTGCCTGGCCGAAGCTGAAGTTCGGCAGCATGGCATAACCGTCCACCCGCATCACCATCACGTTGCAGGCCACAAACATCTCGTCGTCAAAGCCGTTGATGAGCCGCTGCACCACCATCATGGCACAGGAGAAGATCGCCTGGGTCAGACCGGAGGGGATCCCCAGACCGACGATCCTGCTGATCTGAGAGCGCAAAGGCCGCAGATCGCTTCGGTGAAGACGAAACACGGATTTCAGAGAAAGGATCTTTCGCAGGCACAGGAACGCGGAGATCAGCTGTGCGATCACTGTGGCCAGCGCCACGCCGGCAACACCCATACTGTTCACAAAGGCCAGATCCAGCACGATATTCAGCGCCGCAGTGATCATCAAATAAAGCAGTGCCGAGAAAGAATCCCCCAGGCCCCGCAGGATGCCGGCAAAGATGTTGTAAAAGAAGAAGCCCGCAATGCCGTAGAAAAAGATATTCAGATAGGCCCTACAGCCGTCATACATGCTGGGCAGAGTCCCCACTGCCTTCAGGAGCGGGCCTGTGATCAGCGGTCCGATCACCATGATGGCGAGGCTTGCGATGGCGGTAAGGGTAATGCAGTTGCCGATGGTTTTGGAAAGGGCCTCGCTGTCCTTTGCGCCGAAATGCTGCGCCACCAGGATCCCGGCGCCGGTGGAAATGCCCACAAACAGCGCCAGCAGCAGGTTCAGCACCGGCGACGCGTTGCCCACTGAGGCAAGCGCCGTGTATCCCCATTTGCTGTTGCCAACGACCACTGCGTCCACCGTGTTGTAAAGCTGCTGGGCAAAGTTTCCGATCAGCAGCGGGAAAGCAAATTCTGCGATCCGCTTCCAGGGTTCACCCTGGCTCATATCCCGTGGGGAAAACAGGTCTCTCAGTTTTGACATAGCATCTTGTTCCTTTTTTCTGTTTCTATCACTGTATTCATAGCAGAAAACCGGCCTCAATGCAAGTCTTTCCTCCAAATTGCAAAAACTCCCCGGCGATTACCGGGGAGCTGTTTTATATCATCCTCTGTCGAAGGAAGGATTCACGATATACAGGTTTTTCTCGTTCATTCTGTCTATCGCTCTTCGCAGCCCTTCGCCGAAGCGCTGGTAGTGGACGATCTCCCGCTCCCGCAGATAACGGATCACATTGGTCACGTCCGGATCATCGCTGAGACGCAGGATATTGTCATAGGTGACCCTGGCCTTCTGCTCGGCAGCCAGGTCCTCGTTCAGATCAGCCAGCACGTCTCCCTTCACCGCCATGGAAGCCGCGCTCCAGGGGAAGCCGGAGGCCGCCGTGGGATAAACGCCTGCCGTATGGTCCACAAAGTAGGTGTCAAGTCCGCTGCGGATGATCTCTTCCGAACTCATTTCCCTGGTCAGCTGGTGGATGATGGCAGCAACCATTTCCATGTGCCCCAGCTCTTCTGTCCCGATATCGGTGAGCAGGCCTTTCAGCTCATCATAGGGCATGGAGTAGCGCTGGTTCAGGTACCGCATGGATGCTCCGAGTTCACCGTCCGGTCCGCCAACCTGGCTGATGATGACCTTTGCAAGCTTCGGGTTGGGCCTTGCGATCTTCACCGGATACTGCAGCTTTTTTTCATAGATAAACATGCTTTAGCCCTCCCCTCTCTCGCAAAGCTCCCAGGGCCAGGGCCCGTTCAGCCATCGGTATGCATCCATGCCCAGCTGGTCGGTCTGGCAGATGGGACCGCAGAGGCGCACCATCCGCTCCTTCGCTTCCTTTTGCATGGCAAGCATAGTCTGATACAGCTCGAAGGCCTCCCTGTCCTCCCAATGGGTATCCAGATACAGTTCCAGCTCATCCACCACGAAATCGATGGCCATCAGCTCCGTCATGGGCGTGCGCTCCAGCTCCGGATTCACCAGGTTCATAAACGGCAGGTCCAGTCCCGGGAAAAGGGTCCCTCGTGAGAGCGCTTTCCCTGCGTCATACTGGGGCTTCGCGCTCTCCTGCATCGGTATATAGGCAGCAGCCAAGGGCGCAGGATCCGGCAGACTGCCCAGCCGCCAGCGCTCTTCGGCAGAAAACTTATTCTTCAATCCAATTCCCCCTGTAGTTAAAATGAGGATATCCTCGCATCATCCTATGTCAACGCAGCGGAATCGGTGTCAATGGTGTATAATCAGGGATCTGTCGTGTATTTGGCACCTATCTCAGGAGGACAGCGTTTCCTGTCCCGCCCCTTTGTAGGGACCAACGCCAACGGCGGCCTGCTTTTTCCACATAAAAAAGTGGGACAAATTCGAACTTGCTTACGAATTTGTCCCACGATGTTTTTCTATTTTTATGTCAACGGCAAGCGTTTTCAAGCTGTTTTAGAAATCTGTTTACCCGTTCAAATACAAATGGAGGAAGCCCTGAAATACCGCTTCCCAGGCGTCTTCATGGTGGATCTTCTCCGGAAGAACGACTTGAACCATCTGATCCTGCGGCCAAACCTTTTTCAAAAACGAGCAGACCCTCCGAAAGCGCCGGCAGATGGATTCTTCCAGCGGGTCACCCGCGCCGGAATAGAGATACAGGAAAGGCTTTTCCTCCTGCAAAACCGAACGGATCCACGTTTCCAGATCTGTATGTTTGTATAGCAGGAAGGCCGGAGACAACACACCAGCACAGGAAAATATCTCCGGATAGCGCAGGGCGAGGAAAAAGGCCATCATCCCGCCTGCGGAGCTTCCGCAGAACGCGGTATTCTCTCTCCCCTGTTTTGCCGGAAAGCGCTTTGCGATCACCGGCATGACCGTTTGCAAAAGGAAATCGGCAAAAGCCTCTCCCTTTGGATGAATGCGCTTCCGGGCCTCCTTCGGAAACAGCTTCCCGATGCAGGCCGGCGTCAGATCCTCCATCCGTTCGGGATCCCCGTTGTGGATCCCCACAATGATCGCGGCTTTGCCGCTTCGTTTCCGTTCCTCCCGCACCGCTTCCCGCACATACCAGCAGCCGAAGCCGGAGCTCTCCTTGTCAAAGAGATTCTGCCCGTCACTCATATAGATGACCGGAAGCCTCTCCCCTCTTTTCCGGGCGGGAACATAGACGCGAACCACGCGCCTCTCCCGTCCGGGATAAGGAAGTCTCAGCGTGACGAGCTTTTCCGGAAGCAGACCGGATTTTGCTGCAGGATCATCAAGGTTTTTCAGAGAATCAAGCTCCAGAGCTTCCCCTTTTTTACAGATGCGGCGCAAGGTTCCATCCCGGATCAGGAAGGCCTCTCCCCGCAGCTCTTCCCTGCCGTCGTGAATATGCAGATAGCTCCCGTCCGGCAGTGCATAAAAGGATCTTCCCATGCTGTCCGGATAGGCGATATCTTCAAACACCCGCAGACCGTCCAGCACATCATGCCGGGTGCTCTGATAGTGCGGCAGAATCTGCGTTTTCGTGAGGCCCAGACCCGGCAGAAAGCGCTGATAATCCGGATCGACTGCCTCCCCTTCCTCCTCCGGCTGGGAATATACAGTTTCAGCCGCATTCATGGTTCCTGCACTGATCCCAAGGATTACGCCATGAAAATCACAAAGCAGCGCACGCAAGTCGATCTCCTGAAAGAAGCGATTTTGAGTCGGCACATGACCTCCGGCCAGGATGATGAAATCCGCGCCTTGCACCAGCGCTCCGGCCTTTTTTCTGTTAAGACCATCCAGGATCTCAAAAGAGCCGAAAGAAAATCCGTCCGCCTCAAAGGCTTCTTTCACCGCCTGCGCAAAGAAAAGCGTCCTTTCGTGTCCATCGGGATCTGAACATATGAAAAGCGCCGCACAATTCGGCCTGAGGCTCTTTCGCAGTTCCTCCGGCAAGCCGTTGGCGGGATTCAGACGGTTTTCATTCTCCAGAAAGGGAGAACTTGTCAGAAAGCAGATCATAGAATCACCTCATTGGACAATTCAGGTGCCGGGATCATCGGTCAAGCGTGTTTCACTACTCTCGACTGGGGTCAACAGTTGAAATACGCATGTTTCCAAAAGGGGATTTTTGATAAACGTAACTTCTCGTCCTCGGTATTGCTCACCGGAGCTCAACCTGATTTCATAGGGCTCAGATCTCTGTAGGAAATTGAACTGACCGAAGACATCCGTCCGAACGGTCAAGCGTCCTTGCGGAAAAGAAATCTTTGCAGAGAGAACCGTCAGCTTCTTTCCGCCGACCCAAATATGCTGATGGGAACGCTTTTCCTGATAAGACATCTTGTATAAACTCCCGGCATTGAGATTCTGTCAAAAAAATGCAAAGGACCGCCAACCAGCGTATGGAACTTGCAGCATAAAACGATTCAGTTGAAGGAATCAAGCGTCAAGCCGCTTTTCAAATACATAGATCGGTTTTCCGTTTCTGCTCAGACGCTGCTCACATTCTTCAAAGCCCAACTTTTTATGAAGCGCGATACTGGCCGGGTTGTCCTTTCGGACGCTTGCTGTCGCCATCGTGTAGCCCAAGGACTTCGCATAGCGGAGAGCTTCCTGTTCTCCAAGGAAACCATAGCCTCTGCCGCGAAAGCTCCGTTTGATTTCCGGGCTGATGCTGATCGTATGCTCCGAATGGGCAAATAAGCTCATAAAGCCAACAATCTGCCCTTCGTCACAGACAGCAAGGATCTCGAAATAAGCCCCCTCGTGTTCTTTCTTCTTGCTCTCGCAGATCATACAAAGCCGCTCATCATCAGACATCTCAGAATAAGAAGTATCCGAAAAATCCGGTACATTTTCCTCTGATACAGGATAAAGCTCGATCATCCGTTCTCCACGCTCCCGATTGAGTGCAATTGTTTCTTTGCCAATTATACCGAAGTGCAGCAACAGACGCAACAATTATTGTGTTTTTAGTCTTAAGTCTTCAGTGTTCATTTAGAAAAGAGGGTCTGGAAAATGCAGAATGAATACTGAAAACTGAAGAACTAAGAATACAAAGCGAAAATCCTGCCGCTTTCGCGACAGGATTTTTGCTTTGTCTATGGGGTACGTAAAAGATGGATTTGCGTTTTTGACAGATGGATTCGAACTCTTGTGGTTATTGTCTCCGAACCACATGCCAGATTACCGGGGCTTCAAAACCGCAATTCAAATACAGAGCATAGGGATTATTCGGATTGTTCATTCGTCCGGAAACTGTGACAAAATCTGCCATTTTTACAAGAGGGGTCAACAGTTCATTCACAACAAAACGTCCCAGCCCCCGTCTTCGGAACTCTGGAGATACCTGAATCCATTCAAGAACGCCTTCTTTGATTTCTTGGTCGAACTCAGCGATCCCGGTTGCGGCAAGTTTCCCGGAATCGTTTTCCTTGAGTCCAATCCACAAATCGGGTGAATAAACGTTTCGTTTCTTATACTGTTTCAATTCCTCAACGGAAACGCGCTCTTCCTCATAGCAATAGGAAATATGGGCAGCCATGCTGTATTCATCAACTGATGTGAAAGAAAAACCGTTCGGAAGCGTACAGGGCGACAAAGCATTTAGCCGATGCAGCAGCTTAAAATACAGGGTTTCAATGCTTCCTTCTTGCAGGCCGGGAAATAAATCATCGCGCACAACCGACATAGACGGCGGCAAAGAGATAAGGTTCGTTTTCCAAAACGGCAGCGATGACGCCTTACAAGGATTGCTTAGATACTGCTCAGGAATCATTGCCTTGCCCCTCCTTTTGCTTTGCCGTGTTGATGGAAGCGATCAGAATCCGTTTGATTTCCAGGCAATCGTTCAAAACGGAGCTTGCCATATTTGTATCCAAGTAATCGGATTTCTCCAAAATATGCAGCCAATACTCCGTTTCAGACGTCTCTTTCAAAGCAATATGGAGCTTTGCGATAAAGTCTGCTTTGCTGTTGCCATACTGGGCCTCGTTGATGTTTGCACCGATGGCTGTTCCGCTGCGTAAAATTTGTTTTGATATAACCGTTTCATGTTTCGTTTTGACGAGATAACGGTGGAGTATTACGATCCTTGCACCGAAGTCAATGGATTTTTCGATTAATATGTTGTCTTTCATATTTTCACCAGCCATATTATATCGAAAAGTGTCCGATTTCGCAACCATTATTCATTTATCAGTCTTAAGTCTTCAGTGTTCATTTAGAAAATCCTGTCGGGGAAACTGAAGAATGAAGACTGAAAACTTAAGAATGAATAATACAAAGCGAAAATCCTGCCGCTTTCGCGACAGGATTTTTGCTTGGTGGGGGAAGGTGGATTCGAACCACCGAAGGCATTGCCAGCAGATTTACAGTCTGTCCCCTTTGGCCACTCGGGAATTCCCCCATATTCACTTCGCTCTTGGTGGAGCTGGTGGACGGACTCGAACCCCCGACCTGCTGATTACAAATCAGCTGCTCTACCGACTGAGCTACACCAGCATTTTTCACCGGCCTGATGATAATAGCAAATCCGAAGTCATTTGTCAACAAAAACTTTTCTTTTCCATGGAAGTTTTTTGCTTTCACGCAAATGGGAATTGAATTGTATCGGAACTTATGATAAGATGACTGTCGAATTTTGCTGAAAAGTCTGGAGATCTCCATGAAAACTGCTGTTCGTCCCAATACGGGCCTGATCGTGATGCTTCTGCTGGTGCTGCTTGTCGCCCTCGCCCTGATCCTGATGATCGCCAATCCTGATCTCCGCGCCCGCGGAAGGGGCGCCGAGGCCACTGTGGATCCCCACGAGGGTCAGGTCTATCTGTATGACGGCTTTGACTGGGTCTGGATGACTCCCCTGGAGGGCGTCCCGGTGAACGACTTTGCCAAGGAAGAATTTCAGATGATCGGCAACACCCCTGTCTATCTGGGCAGCGGCTATGAGACCATCCTGGGCGTGGACGTATCCGAGCATCAATACGAGGTGGATTGGCAGCAGGCCAAGGAAGCGGGTGTGGATTTCGCCTTTATCCGCATCGGCCGCAGGGGCTATACCGAAGGCGGGCTCTTCAACGATCCCTGGTTTGAGAAGAACTTCCAGGGCGCCCGGGAAAACGCCGTTTTGGTTGGCGTCTATTTCTATTCCCAGGCTGTCACGGAGCAGGAAGCGCTGGAGGAAGCGGACTTCGTCCTGGGCCGTCTGGAAGAGCGGAAGCTGGATCTCCCCATCGTCTATGACTGGGAAAAGATCGATAACGAGGACGCCGACATTGCCCGTACGAAAGATCTGGATATGGAGACCCGTACCGACTGTGCCCTTGCCTTCTGCAAGCGCATTGAGGACGCCGGCTACGAAGCCTGTGTCTACTTTAACCGCAACCTGGGCTACTACGGCTACGACCTGAGCCGTCTCACCGATTATCGCTTCTGGTTTGCTCTTCCTGTGAACCCGCCCGATCTCTGCTGGCCAAGCTTTTATTATAAGATGGACATCTGGCAGTACAGCTTTACCGAGCAGATCCCCGGCATCGAGGGCGAGACCGATATGAACATGCTCTTCATGCCGCTCCCCCAGGACACCTCCTCCCCTGCTGAGACGACCGAATCCCCTGCTCCGTCCAACTGAATACAAAAAGCCGCCCCTGCGTCATGCGACCGGGGCGGCGTCTTTTCTTTTGTTGATTATGCCTTTTCAAAGGTCCCTGCTACCTGCTGCAGCAGATCCCGGATGGGCAGATGCTGCGGGCAGATCCGTTCGCACTGGCCGCAGCGGATGCAGGCGGAAGCCTTTCCGTTTTCGTTCGTCAGCTCCGCATAGCGCTCATCCTGGTCCCAGTCACGAAACACCTTCTTCATGTTCATGGCGTGGAACAGGTCCGGGATCAGGATCTTTCTCGGGCACCCGTCCACACAGTAGCGGCAGCCGGTGCAGGCGATGGAGTTTTGCTCCAGATAGATCTCCCGCACCTTCTTTACGGCCTCCTGCTCCTCCTCGTTGAGGGGCTGGAACTCCTTCATAAAGCTCGTGTTGTCCTCGATCTGCTCCAGATTGCTCATGCCGGAGAGCACCACCGCCACCTGGGGGAAGCCCGCCGCAAAGCGCACGGCGTAGCTTGCGTTGCTGCCGCTCTGCAGCCCGTCAAAGACCTTCTGGGCGTCTTCGGGAAGTTCCACCAGGGTGCCGCCCTTCACTGGCTCCATGATCAAAACCGGCTTATGGTGCCGTTCCAGCACCTCATAGACGGCTCGGCTCTGCACATTGGGATTCTCGTAATCCAGATAGTTGAACTGGATCTGCACCACTTCCAGTTCCGGATAATCCGTCAGGATCCGGTCCAGCATCTCGGGGCTGTCATGGAAGGAGATGCCCACATGCCGCACCTTTCCCTCGGCTTTCAGGGCGAAAGCGGTTTCATAGGCCCGGCAGGCCTTGAATTTATCATAATTATGCCTGTGCTGGGAGTGCATCAGCAGGAAGTCGAAATACTCCACGCCGCAGGCTTCCAGCTGCTGCTCCAGCAGCGGGCGGATTTCCTCCTCGGTCTTGAAGCAGTTTCCGCTGAGCTTATCCGTCAGAATATAGCTGCTTCTGGGATAGCGGCTGGTCAGGCATTCCCGCAGCGCGGTCTCGCTCTGGCCGCCCAGATAGACATGGGCCGTGTCGAAATAATTGAAGCCCTGTTCCAGAAAGCGGTCCACCATCGCGCCGAACTGCTGCAGATCGACCTTGTCTCCGTTCATGGGCAGCCGCATGCAGCCAAAGCCCAGCTTGCCGTGGATCTCAGGGAAAAAGCGATTTTGTTCCATAGTCTTCTCCTTTCCTCATCTCGGCAGGATCTTCCTGTCGATGCTCTCCAGGCGGTTCAGCGCCTCCTCCAGGGTTTCGTCCTTCTTGGCAAAGTGCAGGCGGATCAGGTGGTTCACCGGCTCCCGGAAGAAGCTGGACCCCGGCACCGCGCCGACACCCACGTCTCTCGCCAGCACCTCGCAGAACTCCAGGTCCGACTCGAATCCATACTTGGAGATATCCAGCATCACGTAATACGCACCCTGGGGCACATTGTGTTCGATACCGATATCGTCCAGGCCCTTCAGCAGCAGATCCCGCTTGTGGGTGTACAGAGCCAGCAAATCGTCGTAATACTTCTGTTCAAAATAGAGCCCCGGCACAACGGCCTCCTGCAGTGGCGCCGCGGCGCCTACGGTCAGAAAATCGTGCACCTTCTTGGCACGCTCGGTAATGAGCTCCGGCGCAATGATATAACCCAGGCGCCAGCCGGTGATGGAGTAAGTCTTGGACAGGGACGAGCAGCAGATCGTCCGCTCCCGCATTCCGGGAAGCGTTGCAAAATACACATGGCTGTAAGGCTTATACACGATGTGTTCGTATACTTCATCGGTGATAACGTAGGTGTCGTACTTCTCCGCGAGACTCGCGATATACTCTAGCTCTTCCCGGGTAAACACCTTCCCGCAGGGGTTGGAGGGATTACAGAGGATCAGCGCCTTCGGGTTCTGACGGAAGGCCGCCTCCAGCTCCGCGGGATCAAAGTCAAAGGCGGGCGGATGCAGCGGCACATAGATCGGTTCCGCGCCGGAAAGGATCACGTCCGCGCCGTAGTTTTCATAGAACGGGGAGAAAATGATGAGCTTATCTCCCGGATCCGTCACGGTCATCACCGCCGCCATCATGGCCTCGGTGCTGCCGCAGGTCACAACGATCTCCTTATCCGGGTCAATGTCCATCCCCATGAAATGGCTCTGCTTTTTGGCGATCCCCTCCCGGAGATCCTGGGCGCCCCAGGTGATGGAATACTGGTGATAGTCCTCCCAGGGGACCTGCTCCAGCCGCTTCAGGATCTCATGCGGCGGATCAAAGTCCGGAAATCCCTGAGAGAGGTTCACGGCGCCGTAGCGGTTGGAGATCCGGGTCATACGGCGGATCACAGAGTCTGTAAATCCCGCCGTGCGGGAAGATAAAGCTTTCATAGCCATGCCTTCTTTCTCATCTGTAAAGAGTATAAAGACGCCCTTTTCGGGCTGTCAAGTCGTATTCCGAACAAAACTACCGCTTAGGGATGATCGGACATATTCACTTTCTTTGAGCGGCGTTTTGTTTTCCCACTATAGCACATAGCCCGGTTCCCCGCAAGAAAAAAGCGCCTGTTTTTCCGATGTGTGCAGAACTTTCCGTTTCCCTCGTCTTTTCTGTTGTAATCGGAAGAAAAATCGTTTATAATACAGCAGTATTTACTATGAAAGCCGGCGCTTCCATAGTAAGCATTTGATTCAAACGCGCCATTCTCGCCCCCGGCGGGGCAACCGGATGGCATGCTGAAAATCCCCCTGCTGCCGATGCTTTCATGCATCGTGGTACGGATTCTTCCGCATGGGGATTTTATCACATGGAGAGGAAAAACATGGAAGAGAACGCAAGGAATTTTATCGAAAGCTTTGTGCAGGAGGATCTTTCCGAGGGCGGTTCCTGCTACGGTATGCAGGTCCATACCCGTTTTCCGCCTGAGCCCAACGGCTATCTGCATATTGGCCACTGCAAGGCGCTGACCATCGACTTCAGCACCGCAGAGCACTTTGGCGGCATCTGCAACCTGCGCTTTGACGATACCAATCCCGCCAAGGAGGACACCGAATACGTCAATGCCATCCAGGAGGATATCCACTGGCTGGGCTTCGACTGGGGCGACCGGCTCTACTACGGCTCGGACTATTTTGAGAAGACCTACGAGTACGCCATTGAGCTCATCAACAAGGGCCTGGCCTATGTCTGCGAGCTGAGCCCTGAGCAGTTCAAGGAGTATCGGGGCGATACCACCCGTCCCGCCGTCAGTCCCTGGCGGGACCGTCCCATTGAGGAGAGTCTGGACCTGTTCCGCCGCATGCGCGCGGGCGAGTTTGAGGAAGGCCGCTACACCCTCCGTGCCAAAATCGATCTTGCCAGCGGCAACTTCAACATGCGCGACCCCGTGCTCTACCGCATCCGTTACATTGAGCATCACCGCCAGGGCACCAAGTGGTGCATCTTCCCCATGTATGACTTTGCCCATCCCATTCAGGACGCGCTGGAGGGCATCACCCACTCCCTCTGCTCCCTGGAATATGAAGCCCACCGTCCCCTCTACGACTGGGTGGTCTCCAACGTCTCCATCCCCGGCCACAAGCCCCGGCAGATCGAATTTGCCCGCCTGGGCATCAACTACACCGTCATGTCCAAGCGCAAGCTGAGAAAACTGGTGGAGGAAGGCCGCGTCTCCGGCTGGGACGATCCCCGTATGCCCACCCTCTGCGGCCTGCGGCGGAGAGGCTACACTTCCAAGTCCATCCGGGACTTCTGCGAGCGCATCGGCGTCAGCAAGGTGGATTCCACCGTGGACTGGGCTCTGCTGGAGAGCTGCCTGCGGGACGACCTGAACGCCAATGCCCGCCGCGTCATGGCGGTGCTGCGCCCTGTGAAGCTCACCATCACCAACTATCCCGAAGGACAGACCGAGCTTCTCACGGTGGAGAATAACCCCCTCAAGCCCGAGGACGGCACCCGGGAGGTCTCCTTCTCCCGGAACCTCTGGATCGAGGAAGAGGACTTCATGGAGGTCCCCGCTCCCAAGTACAAGCGCCTGCACCCCGGCTTTGAGGTCCGCCTGAAAGGCGCCTACCTCGTCACCTGCACCGGCTGCGTGAAGGACGAGACCGGCAAGGTCACCGAGATTCTCTGCGAGTACGATCCGAACAGCCGCGGCGGAGACCCTGCCGATGGCCGTAAGGTCAAGGGCGCCACCATCCACTGGGTGGACGCCAACAACTGCGGGGACGCCGAGGTACGCATCTACGATTACCTCTTCGCCGATCCCGATCCCGACGGGGCGGACAAGAACTTCCTGGACTGCCTCAATCCCGAGAGCCTCCAGGTCCTCACCGGCTGCAAGGTGGAAAAGTGCCTCACCGAGCTTCCCATGCCGGAGCACGGCAAGAACGCCGAGAGCTTCCAGTTCATGCGCCAGGGCTACTTCTGCCTGGACAACCGGGACGCCAGACCCGACCATCTGGTCTTCAACCGGGCCGTTGCCCTGAAGGACAGTTTCAAGCGCTGATATCACAAAAGCTAAAACGCTCTGCCTCCTCGAACAGGGGGCAGAGCGTTTTTTCGCGCATTTCTTTGTTACAACTTTGGCAAAAACATGCACAATTTTACATTCGAATTCTTGTACAATCTGACGTGCCTTTTTGCCGTTTTTCAAGGAAAAACTATGCTGCTTTTACAAATCCGGCAAAATGTATGGTTGACGAAAGCAGCCGTTTTCCAGTATAATATACGCGTATTCCTATGGTGAGAAGAGCCCTGGCGGTTTCTCGCCAGGGCGGATTATTTCATGAAACGGGAGGGAAAAAACATGTTGGATAAGGTCAAGGCATTCCTGGAGAAAAAGTTACCCTTTCTCTTTGATGACGACCTGTACTTCAAGGTGAGAGACCTGGTGCGTCTCCTCGGCGACCTGATCGTGTGGCCCTACAACTACGTGAAGAGCTTCTTCAAGTAAGGCCCCAACCAAAAACATTTTGAAAGAAGGAAAAAAGATGGACGAAAAATACAGCGCCTTATTTACCCCCTTCAAAATCGGCAACGTAGAGATCAAGAACCGCATTGTCCAGTGCTCCATGGGCGGTACTTCCCTGTTCGGCTGGCTGGAGCCCTGCCATTTCGATAAGGAAGCCGCCAACTTCCTGCTCCAGCGTGCGCAGGACGGCGTTGGCCTGATCCTGCCCGGCATGCAGTGCGTGCGCGACACCATGGGCTGCCGCTGGCTGTGGCAGAACGAGCCCATGTTCAAAGAACTGGCTGCCTGGATGCCCGAGTTCCACAAGACCGGTGCCAAGCTCTTCATTCAGCTGGCTGCCGGCTTTGGTCGTTCCATGGCCGTTACCTCCTGGATGGTCATGCTGAACAAGAATCCTCTCCTGGGCAAGCTGGCCTCTCCCTTTGTGGACGTGAGCTTCTCCTGTGCCTCCGCTTCCGCCACCCCCAACCGTTGGCAGGAGGACATGCTCTCCCGTCCCATGACCGTGGAAGAGATCCACACCATGGTCGATGCCTTCGGCAAG
>ONBX01000033.1 GCA_900316205.1 uncultured Eubacteriales bacterium | reverse complement strand
ACACCTCTTTCTTGTGGCTGATGTTTGGTGGTACTTACATTTAACCACTTCGAGGTGCCCTCTGTCTTTATTTTTCCTACATCTATTTTACACTAAGTTCCGCAAAAGACGGTCCGGCAACAAAAAGCCGAATATCGTTATAAAGAATTACAAATTGGAATCATCCAATTTGTCAAGATTACAATTTGGAATCAATTGATCCAGCTTCAGATATCTATCAGGCGAAAAGGTTCGAAAAATCGGAGGAATCATTCGGAAAAGAAAACCTCACTCTCAGGGTCATCAGAGTAACATAATCGAAGAGAATAAATCGATTTCAAATAGTTATCAACATTTTCAACAGGCTTTTCAACAGTCGATTTTTGTTGATATACAAAGGCTTTTGCGGAAAACAGGAAAAAAATGTCGGACCCGGAAACGGGGATTGGTTACAAAAAAAATACAGGGATCGGTTCACATAAAACCATTATCAATAATAGCCAAGGATCTGCAGCGCACCGGAGTCCCGATAGGAAAAGACACCTTCCCGCGCAAAAATAAGATGGTCCCGCAGCTCGATGCCAACCGTCCGCAGAGACCGATAGAGTTGGCCGGTGACCAGGTCATCCTCCCGGGAATTGCGGGCGGGGCCGTCCGGATGGTTGTGGGCCAGGATCAGGCTGCAGGCACGCTGCTTGAGGGCGATTTCCAAAACGCGGCGGATGTCGATGCTGACGGAGTTTACCACTCCTCGGGCAAGCTCCTCGCAGCGGATGACCCGCTTCTGACTGTCAAGGCACAGGAGCAGGGCCTTCTCATCCCGCTCATAAAGGAAGTGGGGCATGAGATAATCCCTGGCATCGGCAGTGGAGGAGAGATAGCGAAGCTCCGCTGCCCGATCCACTGCGCTTTTCTTTACGATTTGAGGGACCAGGCGCAGCAGCACCGCGGCGGAGGGACCGACGCCAGCTACCTGAAGAAGCTCCTGTTCGCTGGCGTCAAAAACCTCCTGGAGAGAGCCGAAGCGTTCGAGGAGAGCGTGGGCGATGGGATTGGTATCCCGCCGCGGAATGGCAAACTGCAGCAGCAGCTCCAGCGTACGGATGGCGTCAAAGCCGGCCAGGCCGTCCTTGCGAAAACTCTCGCGCAGACGCTCCCGATGTCCATCGTGGATGCTCAAGAGAACACCCCCCTTCCTTTTCGATTCTGTGTTTACAGGTCCATAGTGGCGTAAGCGTTCAGATCGCTTCCGGCCCGTACGCCGGCAAGGTACTCGTAGTAGCCCTGGGCGCCGATCATGGCGCCGTTGTCGCCGCAGAGCTTCAGCGGCGGCACATAAAGAGAAAAACCGTTTTCCTCCGCGGCCTTCTGAAAGTCGGCGCGGATGCGGGAGTTGGCGGCGACGCCGCCGGCCACCACCACCTTGTCATAGCCCAGTTCCTTTGCCGCCATGACGGTGCGGGGCACCAGGCTGTCGCTGACGGCCTTGGTGAAGGAAGCGGCCAGGCCTGCCCGGTCGATCTCCTCCCCCTTCTGCTGGGCGTTGTGGACCAGATTGATCACCGCGGTTTTAAGGCCCGAGAAGCTCATGTCATAGGGATTGCCCGCCACATGGGCCAGGGGGAAGGAATACCGCTGATCGTCTCCGCCCTGGGAAAGCTGGTCGATGGGCTTGCCGCCGGGATAGGGCAGCCCAAGGACCCGGGCGGTCTTGTCGAAGCACTCCCCTGCCGCGTCGTCCCTGGTTGCGCCCAGGATCTTC
This sequence comes from uncultured Eubacteriales bacterium, assembly GCA_900316205.1. GTDB lineage: Bacteria > Bacillota > Clostridia > Oscillospirales > Oscillospiraceae > Limivicinus. The sequence goes on along the minus strand of ONBX01000033.1, from coordinate 24,809 downwards.
ATTTCCGTATAACCCCGAACATCCACCAGGATGGTGTTGCCGCCGGAAATGGCAAGGCAGAGGAAGGGCGGCTCCAGTTCCGGATAAGCCAGGTAATTGGCGGCAATATGGCCCCGGATATGATGTACCGGGATCAGCGGGACACCCAGAGAGAGAGCTGTTGCCTTGGCAAAGTTCACCCCCACCAGCACCGCGCCGATGAGGCCGGGGGCATAGGAGACGGCAACGGCGTCAACATCCTTGCGGGTGATGCCGGCAGCCTCAATGGCCCGCTGGGCCAGGAGGGAGATGGACTCCACATGGCAGCGGGAGGCGATCTCCGGCACCACACCGCCATAGACCGCGTGGAGTCGGGCCTGAGAAAAGATTTGATCGGTCAGAATATGGCGTCCATCCTCCACGACGGCCACGGCGGTCTCGTCGCAGGTGGACTCAAAGGCAAGGATTTTCATTGCCTGCACCTCGTTTCAAGTATTTCGTCATCAAAAGGGCGTTTTCCGCCGGAAGCGTATAATAGTTCTTTCGCAATCCGACGGGAACAAAGCCGTGCTTGCGGTAAAGGGCGATGGCGGGCTCGTTGTGCTCCCGGACCTCCAGAGTCACAAAACTGAGCTCCCGGATCTCCGAGCGCGCCAGCAGTTCCGAGATCAGAAGATCGCCGATCCCCCGACGGCGGAAGGCCGGGTCCACGGCCACATTGGAGATATAGCCCTCGTCCAGCACGGTCATCATGCCCACATAGCCCAGGACCTTTCCTTCCTCCTCGGCTGCAAGAAACTCATGCCCGTCATCGGGCAGCTGGCTCATCAGCTGCTCCCAGGTCCAGGGCATGGAAAAGCACTGCTTCTCCAATGCTTCAATTTGCGGGAGATGGTGGGGCTGCACATCAACGATTTGAATGTCCATCAGTGCGCCTCCCCCCAGCTGTGCCCGCTGTTGACCTCCACAGTCAGCGGAACGGAGAGCCTGGCGGCGTTCTCCATCTCCTCTTTGAGGATCCGGCTGACCGCAGCGGTCTCGGCCTCGGGGCATTCCACGATGAGCTCGTCGTGGACCTGAAGCAGAAGCTTTGCCTCCAGACCTTCCCGGCGAAGGCGCTCGTCCACATGGACCATGGCAAGCTTCATGATATCCGCGGCGGTGCCCTGGATGGGCATATTCAAAGCTACCCGCTCGCCAAAGGAGCGGAGATTGAAGTTGCTGCTCTTGAGTTCGGGCAATTCCCGGCGGCGGCCGTAGAGCGTAGAGACATAGCCCTTCTCCTTCGCCTCCTCCACCACGCGCTTCATATAATCCCGCACGCCGTGGTACTTCTCCAGATAAGCCTCCATATAGGCCTTGGCCTCATTGGGGAAGACACCGATATCCTGGCTGAGGGAGAAGGCGGAGATGCCGTAAACAATGCCGAAGTTCACCGCCTTGGCCCGGCTGCGGAGAGTGGCGCTCACCTGCTCTAGGGGGACGTTGAAGACCTTGGAGGCGGTAACGGCGTGAAAATCCTCTCCGCTGAGGAAGGCGTCCCGCATGGCCTCGTCCCCGGAAATATGGGCCAGGAGGCGCAGCTCGATCTGGCTGTAGTCCGCGTCCACAAGGACCTTGCCGGGCCCCGCCACAAACATGTTGCGGATCTGCCCGCCCAGCTTCTTGCGAATGGGGATGTTCTGGAGATTGGGTTCCCGGGAGGAGAGACGTCCGGTATCGGTGACGGTCATCTGGAAGCTGGTGTGGATGCGCCCGTCAGCGTCGATGACCTTCAAAAGGCCGTCAGCATAGGTCGATTTGAGCTTGGTGAGTTCCCGGTACTCCAGGATCTCATTCACGATAGGGTGCTTGCCGCGGAGCTTGTCCAGCACATCCGCATTGGTGCTCCAGCCGGTCTTTGTCTTTTTGCCGGAGGGCAGCATCAACTCTTCAAAAAGCACGGTCCCCAGTTGCTTGGGCGATTGGATGTTGAATTCATGCCCGGCATGGGCCCAGATGCTCTCCTGCAGGGCGGTGATCCCGGCATTGAGACTGTCTCCAAACGCCGAGAGCGCCTTGCGGTCAACCAGAAAACCGCTTTCCTCCATCCGGGCCAGCACTGCGCAGAGGGGAAGCTCCGCCTGGAGATAAAGGTCCATCATATCCAGCTCCCGGAGCCTTGCCTCCATAGGGGCGTGAAGCTGCCAGAGCGCTTCCGCGCCGAGCATCTCACAGCCGAGATAACGCATGGCAAGCTTCTCCACAGCATAGCTCCCGGCAGTGGCTTCCAGCAGATAGCCCGCCAGGGCGGTATCAAACACAAAGCCCTCCAGAGAAAGCTTTTCCTTCAGCAGCAGGCCCATCAGGTCCTTCAGATCATGGGCGATCTTGGGGATTTCCGGGCAGAACAGGGCACGCAGCAGCCGATTGAAGCCCTCGCCGCAGGCCGTCCATTGGGCGGTCCAGACGGTTTTCCCGTCGCAGAGCTCCAGCCGATCCAGCCCATCCAGCGGAAAGACCGCAAGAGTGCCCAGCTTCGGCAGCTTCTCTGCCAAGGAAAAGGCCCCGTCCTCGTCCAGCTCCAGACGCGGCAGGCTCTCGCTCTCCCGCTCTGCCACAGCCTCTTCCGTCGGCGCAAGGCCCCAGCGCTCAATGAATTTCAGAAAGCCCAGGCGCTGCATCATGGGATAGAGGGCGGATGTATAGTCCTTATCCCAGCGATTTTCCGCCGGGTCGAAAGGCAGCGGCACCTCCCGCAGAATGGTGGCAAGCCAGTAGGAAAGCCGTGCGCTCTCCTCCCCTTCCCGGAGCTTTTTCAGCACGCCGGGCTTTACGTCCAGCGCATCCAGATCCCGATAGATCCCGTCCAGGCTGCCGTAGCGGTGGAGAAGGTCCAGGGCCGTCTTCTCGCCGATGCCGGGGACGCCCGGGATATTATCGGAGCTGTCCCCCATCAGCGCTTTCAGGTCCACCATCTTCGGCGGATCAAAGCCGTATTCCTCCCGGAATACCTGGGGCGTATAGAGAATGGTCTCCGTCTGGCCCATGCGGGTCTTCACATTGCAGACAGAAGTGCTCTCGCTCACCAGCTGGAGCGAATCCTTATCGCCGGTGACGATGACGCAGTTCCAGCCCTTCTCCTCGCAGATCCTGGCGGCGGTGCCGAGGATATCATCGGCCTCGTAGCCCTCCAGCTCATAACGGCGAATGCCCATGGCGTCCAGCAATTCTTTGAGAAGCGGCATCTGCACCGCCAGATCTTCCGGCATACCGGCGCGCTTGGCCTTGTAGCCCTCATAGGCGCGGTGCCGGAAAGTGGGCGCCTTCAGGTCGAAGCTCACGCAGACGGCCTCGGGCTTCTGCTCCTCCAGCATGCGCTGGAGAATGGCGAGAAAGCCGTAAAGGGCGTTGGTGGGCGTTCCGTCCGGTGCAGTCAGGGGCCGGACGCCGAAGAAGGCGCGGTTTACGATGCTGTTGCCGTCCAATATCATCAGTTTCATCATCTGACCTCACTTCTCGCCTCGCAGGCGAATGATCTCGTCCCGAAGCTGGGCGGCGATTTCGTATTCCAGCATCTGGGCTGCCTTGCGCATCTTGCTCTCCAGCTCCTGTATAAGCTCCTTGCGCTCCCGCTCGGTCATCTTCACGCCCTTTGCCTTGGCGTTGCTCTCCGGCGCGGCGGAGATCTCGATCAGATCCCGGACGCTCTTGATGATGGTCTTGGGCACGATGCCATGGGCTTTGTTATATGCGATCTGCTTGGCGCGGCGGCGCTCGGTTTCGTCGATACAGGCCCGCATGGAGGGGGTGATCGTATCGGCATACATGATGACATAGCTGTCCGCATTGCGGGCGGCGCGTCCCACGGTCTGAATGAGGCTCGTCTCGCTGCGGAGGAAGCCCTCCTTGTCAGCGTCCAGAATGGCCACCAGCCCCACCTCCGGGATATCCAGGCCCTCCCGCAGAAGATTGATGCCAACCAGCACGTCAAATTCACCCAGGCGCAGGTCCCGTATGATCTCCATACGCTCGATGGTGCCGATATCATGATGCATGTAACGGCAGCGGATGCCGGCGTTGAGCAGATAGGAGGAGAGATCCTCCGCCATCTTTTTGGTGAGCGTGGTCACCAGCGTGCGCTGGCCCAGGTTGATCTTTTCGTTGATGGCGCCGATGAGATCGTCGATCTGGCCCTCGATGGGGCGCACAAAGATTTCCGGATCCAGAAGCCCGGTGGGACGGATGATCTGCTCCACCACCTGGCCCGCCCGCTCCTTCTCATAGTCTCCCGGGGTGGCGGAGACATAGATGCGCTGATGGATGCGCTCCGTGAACTCATCGAATTTCAGCGGCCTGTTATCGAAGGCGGAGGGCAGGCGGAAGCCGAAGTCCACCAGGGACTCCTTTCTGGCCCGATCCCCCCGATACATGGCCCGGACCTGAGGCAGCGTCACATGGCTCTCGTCCACAAAGAGCAGAAAGTCCTTGGGGAAATAGTCCAGCAGGGTCATAGGCGGGCTGCCGGGCTCCCGGTTGGAAATGACCCGGGAGTAGTTCTCAATGCCGGAGCAGTAGCCCAGCTCCTGCATCATCTCGATGTCATAATCCGTGCGCTGCCGGATGCGCTGGGCCTCCAGCAGCTTGTTGTTGGCCTCGAACCAGGCCACCCGGGCGTCACACTCCTCGCGGATCCGGTCAATGGCGGCGGCCATTTTTTCTTTGGTGGTGACATAATGGCTGGCGGGATAAATGGCCACATGATTGAGCACCCGGGTGGGTGCGCCGGTGACCACGTTGATCTCGCTGATCCGGTCCACCTCGTCCCCGAAAAACTCCACCCGGATGGCCCGGTCGTTGGCATAGGCCGGGAAGATCTCCAGGGTATCGCCCCGAACACGGAACTTGTTGCGCTCAAAGGCAATGTCGTTGCGCTCATAGCGGATCTCGATAAGCTTGCGCAGCAGCTCGTCAAAATTTCTCGTCTGGCCGGGACGGAGAGAGATGACCATGTTGGCATAATCGATGGGGTCGCCCAGGCCGTAGATGCAGGAGACGGAGGCCACCACGATCACATCCCGCCGCTCAAAAAGGCTGGAGGTGGCGCTGTGGCGCAGGCGCTCAATCTCATCGTTGATGGAGGCGTCCTTCTCGATATAGGTATCCGTATGGGGAATATAGGCCTCCGGCTGGTAGTAATCATAATAAGAGACGAAGTATTCCACGGCGTTTTCCGGGAAAAACTCCTTGAACTCGCTGCAGAGTTGGGCAGCCAGGGTCTTGTTGTGGGCCAGGACCAGGGTGGGACGATTGAGCCGGGCGATGACATTTGCCATGGTGAAGGTCTTGCCCGAGCCGGTAACGCCCAGCAGCACCTGCTCCTCCAGGCCGTTTTCCAGGCCCATCACCAGATCGTCGATGGCCTCCGGCTGGTCCCCGGTAGGATGATAATTGGAAACAAGTTTAAAAGTATCCATAAGGATCTCCGCTCAAAATTATTCATCATATTGTACCACGTACGATCCGGAAACACAAGATAAACTGCCGTGGGATTTCCCGATTGCCTGTGGAAAAGCGTCAACGTTTTTGCTATAATAGAGACAAGAGGTGACGAAACATGGACAACACGGACAGGATCGGTTCGATCACGATCCAGACGGCCTGCGGCCAGATCCGCGGAAACGAGAGAACAGACTGCCTGGAGTTTCTGGGCGTTCCCTATGCCCGCGCAGAGCGTTTTGCCTACTGCAGCCCTGTAGATAGCTGGCCCGATCCTCTGGACGCCACGGAATTCGGTCCCGGCTGTCCCCAGAACCGGGCCTGGCATGAACACTTGGAGCATCCCACCCGGCGCTTTTATAAGAAGGAGTTTCGAGCAGGCGCTGAATATCGCTACAGTGAGGACTGCCTGAACCTGAACATCTATACCCCGAAGGAAGCAAAGGGCTGCCCTGTTGTGCTGTTTTTCCACGGGGGCGGCTTTGATTCCGGGCTGAACGCCGAATCGCCCTTTGACGGGACGGGGCTTGCCCGCCGCGGGATCGTCTCGGTGTTTGCCAACTACCGGGTGGGTCCGCTGGGTTATCTCTCTCACGAGGATATCCGGAAGCAGTATGGCCGGGAGGGCAATTTTGGCCTGGACGATCAGCTCACTGCTATCCGCTGGGTAAAGCAGCATATCGGTGACTTCGGCGGTGACGGGGAGAACATCACCCTCCTGGGACAGAGCGCCGGGGCCATCTCCGTCCAGTATCTCTGCCTGAACCGGGCAAACGCCGGGCTCTTCCGCCGGGCCGCCATGATGTCCGGCGCGGGTCTGTTTCCCAAATTTGCCCTCCCCAGACGGGCGGAGGATACCCACGCCTACTGGCTGGACTACATGCGGGAGGCGGGATGCGCGAGCCTGGAGGAACTGAAAAAGGTCTCCCTGGACACGCTCTTTGACGCCATGGAGCGGATGCACGAAAAGCGGAAGGACAACATCTACAACACCATGCCGGTGGTGGACGGCCTTCTGCTCCCGGACTCTGTGGACCGGCTGATCCGCCATCCCCTGCCGGTAGACACGCTTATCGGCTTTACCAACAACGACATGTACGCCCCAGTCATGGCCTTCATCGGCAAGCGCTATGCAAAGGCCAACGGCGCCTATGTGTATTACTTTGACCTGGATTCCCCGGGAGATGACAACCGTGCCTTTCATTCCTGCGACCTGCGCTACATCTTTGAGACCCTGGAGGGCAGCTGGCGGCCTTACAGGAAACGGGACCGGGAGGTATCCGGAGGACTGGCACAGTATCTTGCAAACTTCGCAAGGACGGGAGACCCCAACGGCGAAGGGCTGCCGCACTGGCAAAAGACCGAAAAGGGCCGTGGAAAGGTCCTGCATATCACCCCGCTGCGGACCGCCATGGGTCACGTGCACTACGGCAAACTCACTGTGAACATGCTGCAAAAAGGAGATCCCAAGGATGAAGTTTGATCATCGTTTTCGTCTTGCGGAATCTGGCCCCTCCATGCGCCGCTATGAGGCGGACGGTGTCAGTATGCGGCTGGACTTTTGCGAAAACCTGCTGCGGGTGGCCATGATCCGGGACGGGACAAATCTCGTTCCCACCTGGAGCGTCTGGCCCCTGGAGGGCGACTGCCCCCTGGAAGGGCGGGACAAGCTCTCCACCCAGGGGCTGAAGCTCATCTCCCCCGAACTGCGGGAGGATGAAGACATGCTGTTTTTCTCTCTGGGTGATGTGGATTTCACGGTGGAAAAGAAAAACTTCCGCATCAGTGCAAGGAGCGAAAAAGGCCTGCTCTACGCGGACCGGTCCGGACTTGCCTATAACTTTGCCGGGGAGCTGGGCGAAGGCTCAGCCCACTATACCCTCCGGCATCCGGGTGAGCGGATCTTCGGCCTGGGCGACAAGGGCGGCCACGTGAATAAGAGCGGACGCAGCTTTACGCTGGAGGCCGTGGATTCCATGGGCTTTCACGCGGAAAGCAGCGACCCGCTCTACAAGCAGATCCCCTTCTACATCTGCGAAAACGAAGCCGGCTCCTACGGGCTTTACTATGACACCTACTCCAACGGAAGGGTCAATTTCGGCCAGGAGCACGACAATTATTTTGAGTCCTTCAACTCGATCCGTTTTGAAGAAGAAAATCTGGTCTACTATCTGTTCCTGGGAAGCACGAGGGAGATTCTCCGTTCCTTCATCGCCCTGTGCGGCGGTGTGGGAAGTGTACCGGACTGGGCCTTTCGCTACTGCGGCAGTACCATGGAATACACCGACGCCCCTGACAGCGACAGAAGACTGCGGGACTTTGTGGAAAAGTGCGAAAGCGAGAAGCTGCCGGCCGGCGGCTTCTATCTCTCCAGCGGCTATACCCAGATCGGCCAACGGCGCTGTGTATTCCATTGGAACCGGGACAAGATCCCCTCGCCGGAGGGACTGGCCGCGCATTTTCACGAGCACGGGCTGGAGATCCTGCCGAATGTGAAGCCCGCCTTTCTGACCGAGCATCCCCTTTATCGCGAGATCGCGGAGAAGGGCTGGTTCCTCCACTATGCCGACGGCAGCTCCGCCTGCTTTCCCTTCTGGGGCGGCATGGCAAGCTATCTGGACTTTACCAATCCCGGTGCCTATGCCTTCTGGAAGGACTGTGTGCGCAGGCAGCTGGTGGAAAAGGGCTACCGCAACATCTGGAACGACAACAACGAATATGACGTGCTGGACAAGGATGTCCTGGCCTGCGGCTTCGGGCGGGAGATCTCCGCAAAAAGGATCCGGCCCTTGTTCAGTTATCTGATGGCCAGAGCCAGCCGGGAGGCCTGTGTGGAGGCCCTGGGTGAAGACCATCTCCCCTTCATCATCTCCCGCTGCGGCATTGCCGGCACCCAGCGGGTAGCCAGTACCTGGACCGGGGATAATTTGACGGATTTCCGGGACCTGCGCTTTAACCATTACCAGGCCATGACCATGGCGCTGTCCGGTTTCAGCTTTTTCGGGCCCGATATCGGCGGCTTTGCCGGCCCCAAGCCCGAGGAAGAGCTGTTCCTGCGCTGGCTGCAGTACGGGGTATTTCTCCCACGCTTTGTGCTCCACTCCTGGAAGCCCGGGGAAGAGAGTACCATGCCCTGGCTTTATCCGGAGAAAATGGAGGCCGTAAGACGGCTCTTTTCCCTGCGGGAACGGCTGCTGCCCTATCTGCAGCAAGAATATGAAAGAGGCCGAATGGAAAACCTGCCCCTGCTCCGACCCGTTTTCCTGCTGGATCCGGGCTATGACTGTGAAAGCGACTGCTTCATCTGTGGGGACGCGCTGCTGGTCTGCCCGGTGTTTGACAGAGGGGCAGAGAGCGTCACCGTGCTTCTGCCAAAAAACAGAGCCTTCTGGCAGCTGAGAGGCGAAGGGGAGCCGTTCCCCGCCGGTACCGAGGTGACGATCCCCTGCTCCCCGGAGAACGATCCCGTCTGGTTCTTCCCGGCAAGCGCGAAACCGATATAAGAGTACAAGCCACCGGCTGCCCGGTGGCTTGGTTTTTTTAGATGTCGATCCACTTGTTCTCGTAGGATTCTTTCAGCTTCTCCTCTTTCAGGATCTGCAGCTCCTGCACCTTTTGCCGGGACAAGGGATAAGACAGCAAGAGCAGCAGGGCCATCAGACCGAAAAGCACTGCGGGGATCAGGGTCGCCAGATCGTACATCCGGCGGAGATTCTCCACCGTCTGGACGGCTCCTTTTTCCACCTTATAGTGCATGCCCAGAAGCGCGCCGTTTACGCAGACTGCTGAGAGCACCTGGCCCAGCTTGCGGAAAAAGTTGAAAACAGAATAGGCGGTGCCGTCGTCCCGGCTGCCGGTCTTCACCTCGATATCGTCGATGGCGTCGGTGACCATGGCCCAGAGCTGCATCACCAGGGTGGTAAGGCCGCAGCCGCTCACAAAGCAGAGCGCCAGGAAGATCCACATCAGGGTATCCGGTTCCATGCCACGCAGGAAGAACAGGACCAGGTTTGCAATGGCGGCAGCCGCCACGCCCACCGCGCATACCTCCTTTTTGCCGATCTTCCTCGCCATACCCGGCAGAAGGAACATCATGACCAGCATGGGAGAATAGGTGCAGGCCTGGGACGCCAGGTTCATCCAGTTGGCGTGGAAATAGTCATCAAAGAGGTAGGTATAGAAACTCTGGGTGAACATCTGACCGGAGAGGAGCAGCATGGAGATAAGGCTCACGGAGACGAAGGCGCGGTTGTGGAACAGCAGCTTCATGGCCCGGAGCGCTGCGCCCTTTTTCACCTGCAAAGGCCGGGTCTTTACCCGCTCCCGATTCAGCCGAAAAGCGACCAGCAGCATGAGGAAGGAGACCAGCGCCATGATCAGTACGCCCCGGATCACCGGCGCATACTGAAGGTCCGTGATAGCCTTGCCGTTTTCGCCCAGGATAACAGCGCCGCTGCCATCCACCCGCTTGGCGTAGGCAAAGCTCGCGATGAGCAGCACCGGGATCGAGCCCAGGGCCGCACCGATGGAGCGCCAGACCGAGAGCTTGCTGCGCTCGGAAACGTCGGTGGTGACCACCGAGGCCAGGGAACCGTAAGGGATCTGCAGGACCGAGTAGGCCATACCGAAGAAGACATAGGTGACGGTGGCGTAGACGCAGGTTGCTAGGCTATGCCCCTCTTCCCCCAAGCCGGGGAGCTTCAGGAACATCAGCACCGCCGAGACGGTCAGGGGCAGCGCCGCATACAGGATCCAGGGGCGGTAACGGCCATAGCGGGAGGGCTTTACCGTATCGCAGATCCTTCCCATGATGGGATCGTTGATCCCATCCCAGATCCGGGCGCCGATGAACATGAGCATGATGAAAAGCGGGCTCAGATGGAAGATGTCAGTATAAAACTTCTGCAGCAGTGTGGTGACCAGGCTGAAAACCAGGCAGCCGGCCGCATCCACCATGGCATAGCCCAGGTAATCCCGGGTCTTCAGCCCGCTGGTGCGGGCTATGTAGGAAGAATCACGCATGGCAAGTACCTCCTCAATGCTTTTCTGCCCCTATCTTACCGCAAACAGGGAACCGTTTGCAAGAGCATTCACCAAAGCGGAAAAGCCGGCCCATCGCACATAAGGTCCGGCTCCAGGCAGCAGGCAAGCCCGCTTTCGGCTCAGGCCGAGAGCGGGCTTGTCACCAAGATCAGGAGACTACGCTCAGTCCTCCCACTTCCAGTTGGACACTTCCGGAAGATCCTGGCCGTACTCGTGGATATACTGCTTATGCTCCACCAGCTTGTCGCTCATCTTCTGATACAGATAGGCGCCGCGATTGCCCAGCTGCGGCAGGTACTTGATGGCCTCCTGTACCAGGTGGAAGCGGTCCACATCGTTCTGTACGCGCACATCAAAGGGCGTGGTGATGGTGCCCTCCTCCTTGTAGCCGCGCACGTGCATGAGACGGTTGTTGTGACGGCGATAGGTCAGTTCATGCACAAGGGAGGCGTAGCCGTGGAAGTTGAAAAGAACGGGCTTGTCCTGGGTAAAGAGGATGTCATATTCCGCATCTGTCAGACCGTGGGGATGCTCGCTTGCGGGCTGCAGCTTAAAGAGGTCCACCACGTTGATAAAGCGGATCTTCACCTCAGGCAATTCCTTGTTGAGGATGGAGACCGCAGCCAGTGCTTCCAGCGTGGGCGTTTCGCCTGCGCAGGCAAAGACGATATCCGGCTCCTGCCCCTGGTCATTGCTGGCCCAGTCCCAGATACCGATGCCCTGGGTACAGTGCTTGATCGCCTCCGGCATGCTCAGCCACTGGGGGCGGGGATGCTTGCTGGCAATGATGACGTTCACGTAATTGCGGCTGCGGATGCAGTGATCAAAGCAGCTCAGCAGGCAGTTGGCATCCGGCGGCAGATACAGGCGGACGACGTCGGCCTTCTTGTTGGCGATGTGGTCCATAAAGCCGGGATCCTGGTGGGTAAAGCCGTTGTGATCCTGCTGCCAAACTGTGGAGCACATGATCAGGTTCAGGGAGGCGATCTCCTCGCGCCAGGGCAGCTGATTGCAGACCTTGAGCCACTTGGCGTGCTGGGCGGCCATGGAGTCGATGATCCGGGCAAAGGCCTCATAGGTGGCGAAGAAGCCGTGGCGTCCGGTGAGCAGATAGCCCTCCAGCCAGCCCTCGCACATATGCTCGGAGAGCATGGAATCCATGATGCGGCCGTCGGCGGCCAGGTGATCGTCGGTGTCAAAGCGCTGGGCGTTCCAGGCGCGGTTCTCCACCTCGAACACCGCGTTGAGGCGGTTGGAATTGGTCTCATCCGGGCCGAACACGCGGAAATTGCGGCTTTCGGCATTGAGAGCCAGGATATCCCGCACAAACTTGCCCAGCTCCGTCATATCCTGGCCTTCCCGTTCTCCGTGCTCGGAGACCTGGAAAGCGTAATCGCGGAAGTCCGGTATACGCAGATCCCGCAGCAGCAGGCCGCCGTTGCCGTGGGGATTGGCGCCGATGCGGGCGTTGCCCTCCGGTGCGAGGGAGGCGATCTCCGGCAGAAGGTGGCCGTTCTCGTCAAAGAGCTCTTCCGGGTGATAGCTGCGCAGCCAGTTCTCCAGCAGGGCAAGATGCTCCTCGCCCTTTTCCATGGAGATGGGCACCTGATGCGCCAGGAAGTTGTTTTCGATCCGCTTTCCGTCCACCATCTTGGGGCCGGTCCAGCCCTTCGGGGTGCGCAGCACGATCATCGGCCAGCGCGGACGGCTGGTATCTCCGGTCTCCCGGGCGTGCTTCTGGATATCCCGGATGCTCTCGATGACCTTGTCCATGGTCTCGGCCATGAGCCGGTGCATGGGCATGGGCTCGTCGCCTTCCACAAAATAGGGCTCCCAGCCGCAGCCGTGGAAGAAGTCCGTGATCTCCTCCCGGGACATACGCGCGAACAAGGTGGGGTTTGCGATCTTGTAGCCGTTCAGGTGCAGGATCGGCAGCACAGCGCCGTCGGTGGCGGGGTTCAGGAACTTATTGCACTGCCAGGAGGTGGCCAGGGGTCCGGTTTCCGCCTCACCGTCACCCACTGTGACCGCCGCGATCAGGCCGGGATTGTCGAACACGGCGCCAAAGGCGTGGGCAATGCCATAGCCCAGCTCGCCGCCCTCGTTGATGGAGCCCGGCGTCTCCGGCGCGCAATGGCTGGGCACGCCGCCCGGGAAGGAAAACTGCTTGAACAGCTTCTGCATGCCCGCCTCATCCTGGGAGATGTTGGGATACACCTCGCTGTAGGTGCCGTCCAAATAGTCGTTGGCAATATAAAAGTTGCCGCCGTGGCCGGGACCGGAAAGCAGGATCAGATCCAGATCATAACGCTTGATGACACGGTTGAGATGGACAAATACGAAGTTCTGTCCGGGCACCGTGCCCCAGTGGCCGACGATCTTTTTCTTGATCATATCCAGCGTCAGCGGCTTTTTGAGCAGCGGGTTTTCCAGCAGGTAAAGCTGACCTGCAGAGAGATAGTTTGCCGCGCGGAACCATTTGTCCATCCGGCCGAGCAGCTCCTCAGTGATGGGTCCCTTTTCGGCGCACGCAGGCATTGTATGATTTTCCATAGACTGTACTCCTTTTCTGTCGGTATCATTCCCCGGACTGTATTTCATTATAACGGTATCCAGAAAGTGCGTCAAGGCGTGAGAGAAGTGGGAATGGATCATCCCGTTTTACGCTCAAAATACTCTTTCCTTACTTCAACTGCGCTTTCAGTTCCTGAAAGCTCTCCAGCGCACTCTGGAGGTTTTCGATGATATCATCAGCCAGCACGTCGGGTGAGGGCAGGCTGTCCAGATCGGCAAGGGACTTGTCTTTGATCCAGAAGATATCGAGGCTGGTCTTATCCCGCGCAAGGATATCGTCAATGTCGAATTTGCGCCAGCGACCATCCGGGTTACCCTCGCTCCATGTTTCGCTGCGCTCATACCGATTCTCCGGGTGATAGCAGGTGATGAAATCCAGCAGATCGGAATACTGCATCGGGTGCTGCTTCAGCGTAAAGTGGACATTGGTGCGGAAATCATAGATCCATACGGTCTTCGTCTGTGTTTCGGCGCTGGCCGGACGCTTGTCGAAGAAGATGACGTTGGCCTTGACGCCAGGCTTATAGAAGATGCCCGTGGGCAGCCGGAGGATCGTGTGCAGATCGCAGGTAGCAAGCAGCTTTTTACGGACGATCTCACCCGCGCCGCCCTCAAAGAGTACATTGTCCGGCACGACCACAGCTGCCTTGCCCGTGGCTTTCAGGATCGTATTGATGTGCTGGACGAAATTGAGCTGTTTGTTGCTGCTGGTAGTCCAGAAATCCTGACGGTTATAGACGAGATCCTCTTCCTCCTGTTCGCCTTCCTCATTGGTGAAGGTGAGGGAGGACTTTTTGCCGAAGGGCGGATTGGTGAGAACGTAATCCACACGGTAACCGGGATCGGTGAGCAGCGAATCGCCGTGGGCGACGGGGACGCTGCCGTAAATGTCCCCGATGTTGTGCAGGTACAGATTCATCAGGCAGAGCTTAAAGGTGGACGCCACCAGCTCGTTGCCGTAGAAGGTCCCGTTTTTCAGGAATTCTTTCTGCTCCCGGTCCAGCGCATAATTCTCCGGGTCGGCAAGAAACGACTGCGCCGCAAGGAAGAAGCCCCCGCTGCCGCAGCAGGGATCTGCGATCGTTTTCATGGGCTCCGGGCGGATGCAGGCGACCATCGCCTGGATCAGGGCACGCGGGGTAAAATACTGGCCAGCGCCGGACTTCACGTCTTCGGCGTTTTTCTGCAGCAGGCCCTCATAGATCTCGCCCTTCACGTCCGAGGACATGGAGACCCATTTCTCCCGGTCGATCATCTGCACGATCCGATAGAGGATCGCGGCGTTGCTGACTTTATTGATCGCGCCCTTGAAGATCTGGCCGAGGATACCGCCCTGCTCGCCCAGCTTTTCCAGCGTTGCTTTATACTGCTCTTCCAGATCCGCGCCGGTGAGGGTATTCATATCCGTCCAGCCATAGCCCTCTGGGATGCCCGTATCCCGCTTATACGGTGGCTTGCTGTATTCGTCGGACATTTTGAGGAAGATCAGGTATGTAAGCTGTTCCAGATAATCGCCATAGGAAACGCCGTCGTCCCGCAGCGGACCGCACATGCCCCACACTTTGGAGATGATGGATGATGTTTGCTCAGGCATGAGATCCATTCTCCTTTTCTCTCAAATAGTTTTTTATCACGTCAAGAACAACATATTTAATTAATCGTGCTGGATTACCCTCTTCAACAACATATTCATCACCATGAGCATACCTGCTTCTAATCGTGTATGCCGCACTGATAATCTGTTTAGGGGAGTATTCACAATATTGTTTTTCTGCATACTTATCACATAAAGACTTGCATTTTTGCCTAGCAGATACATCTTTCCCACGATTTAGATAGTTCTTCAACTGATCCTTTTGTTCTTTATCTAGATTTGATGATGAAACATGTTTAATTAAACAATCTATTTCTTCTTGAACGGTGAGATCCTTTTTCTCTTCTGGTGAAAGATGTTCCAATAGCCCGCAATAAATAGTCATGCGCATGCCGTAATTATCCGCTTGATCACCCAGAACTATTGAGTTTAGGAGTTTTTGCGTCTCGCGTGAATATGAAAAAAGATACTCATCGACATTATCTAAACTCAAATCCGAACCAGGCCACTTTATTGTAACTGAAAGCGGAATACTACGATATTCTGAAAGCTCTTCAAAGCCGTCCTCTACTTCAAATACACTTGGTCCCAGATTTCGCCCACGCTTCGTTTTTGTCCAAAAGAAATACTCTTCTTGTTTAAAAAATAAATCTTCATCCCCATCTAATTCCTCTACATAAATATTCGGCTCATAGGTTTGGCATCCAGATTCTAAAATAGAAAAGCCGTTCCAAAGAGTAGAATAGAGAAGCGTAACATACATCCGTTTTGCGCACTTTAATGCCTCAAATCGGTCACTAAAGAGCCCGCCAATTACTTCATATGTTAGGTCATCACACAATCGCCATCTATACTCAATACTATCTACAGTTTTAATATAATACCATTTACCCTTATTGTAATCTGATGAATAGTCGTCCCTCATTTGGACCGCAGCGCGAGCGATATAAAGCATACCTATAGCCCTCCCTCAAATGCCTGCTTTAAAATGCTCTGCCGCATGGCTTCTGCCTGCTGCAGGGCGGTATCCACCGTCTGCTCGATGCTGTCGCAGACGGATAAACGGGATTCGATAGCCTCAACAATCACATGCTGTTCCTTGAATGAGGTAAACGGAAACCGAAGCGCTCGCACACGTTCCTTGTTAAGAGCCTTTTGGTTATTCCCTGATCCTACTCTTCTTGTGTTTTCATAGTTCATCTGCAAGAAATAGTATATATACTTGGAATCACATGGGGTAGCGGACACTAGAATAGCTGCTGTGTTTTGGTTGTGAGCAGCGGGAATCTCGAGGATCGCCGCTTTTCCACGCGTTTTTCCTTCTCCTATCATGGCAAGCATTATCGTCCCAACAGGCTGAACATTCGTCGAGGAGTTTGCAAGCCCTGCTTCAGTTATTCTTTCATCTGTGCTGAAGATGCGGTTGAAACGTACTTCTCCACTACTGACCCAGTTAATTGCACCATTCCAGTATTCAGGTACTCTCCGGCTTGGCGTTGCACCGACTTCCACAGAGAAGATATCGCCTATCCTCAATTTGATCCAGTTGTCAGGCAATGTCAGATGTATTTCATTTTCATCTCCAGAAGTATCTTTATACATAGGAGCTTTAATTGCAATGGATTCATAATCTCGATCAGGAGAACAATCAGAATGCTCTTTCCGCCACTCTGCTGATAACCGTCCTTCAAACGCCTCTTTAAGCACAGCCTGCCGATATACCGCGAGTTGTGCCTTTGTTTTTTTCAGCGTTTCCACTCCGGCGTCAAGCTGGGAGAACAGTTCCTCAATCCGGGCAACAATGCGCTCCTGCTCCGGGAGGGGCGGTACAATAACGTCAAGCGAATTAAGCACAGTTTGACTTATGTTCTTTTGTGTTCCACCCTTACCCTTCGAAATCAGCTCCGATTTCATTAGAGCCATATAGTAAAACATATATTTGGTTGTTACACCATTGAGTTCCTTTGCATAGGCAATAGCTTGGTTTGTACAGCATTCAATGCCTGTAATACCAAGTTTGCCGATGCTTCCATACATGGCAACAAGTAATGTCCCAGCAGGAATCATTTTCGCGCTGCTGTTCTGCAAACCGAGCTCCGTTATTTTGCTTGCTGATGATGTAACAATCCCATCATTCAAGTCGCCAATAATAAGCCAATGAATTGTGCCACCGTCATAATACTGTTTTTCCGTCGCCTTTGGCGTTCCGCCAGAGCCCCATTTTACAACTTGGGGCATTTTTTTGACTTCCCATCTATCTGGAAGATTATTAATCTTCATATTACGCCACCAGCTCCACGTTCATTTCCTGCAGGATCGCCTCATACTGATCCCCAAACACATCGTAAAACCTGCCCAGACCGCCCTTGCGGTCAAAGGGGCTGAGGTCCAGATCCTCCGGCTCGATGCTGAGGGAGATGGCGATGTGATCCTTGATCAGGCGCAGCCACTCCATCTGCTCGTCCGTAAAATGAACAGCGCCTGCGTTCCGGCGCAGCGTCCACTGCATGAAGTTATAGTTCACCTTGTCCGCAAAGGGCGCGAGGTTGTCGGCATAGCCCACCTCGAAGCGGATGATGGAGATCAGGTCCGTGAGCTGCGCCACGGTACCGCGCTTCACCTTTTCCGGCTTCTTGATGGCATAGCACTCCCACAGGCGCTCGATGGTGATATTCTGCGCCTTCAGTTTTTCATACAGGGCTTTAAGTTTTGTGATCGCCATGGGACGGTCCTTATACCGCTGATCGTAGATGATCCGCAGGGCAAGGATCTCATCCTTGTTCTCCTCGATGAATTCACGGAAGGTCTTGAGAACACGGTCGGCATTGGCCTGCTTATCGGTATCGTACCCGGCAAAGAGCACCGTATCGATGTTCACAGAGTCGATGACCTGCTCATGGCTGCGGCGCACGTTTTCGATGTAATCCCGGACGTCGGGATCAAAGAAAGGCTGAACGGCATGCCGGATCAGGTCTTTCTTCGCCTCGTCCATACGACGCTGCTCGTCCTCGGTCGGCTCATGATCGTCGGACAGATCCACACCCGCCTTGGCGGAGACGATATCCGGGTCGAATGCATCCAGCAGATGCTGGGCGATGTTCCCGGCGCTGCTGCCCACGGTGCTGCTGAATTCGCTGCGCTCCCGGTCGGTCATCTGGCTGTTGAGCCGGATGACGCGGTTGGCGAGGGATGTAAGGGTGTCTTCATCCTTCGCGCCCATGGCCACGTTCAGCATCAGCTCTTTCATGCTGACGGAGGGCTTGCGCTCCAGCGTGCGTGTCTCGGTCTTCTTGGATTTGGTGACACCCACGGCGTCCACGATCACGAAGTGATCTTTGTTCTCCGTGGCGGACGGCGTGACTTTCTGCAGATCATCTTTACCGAGTACGCGGGTGCCGCGCCCCTTCATCTGCTCAAAATAGTTTTTGCTGCGAACGTCGCGCATGAAAATCAGGCACTCGATCGGCTTCACATCCGTCCCTGTGGCGATCATATCCACGGTGACGGCGATGCGGGGATAATAGTCATTGCGGAAAGCACTGAGAACGGTCTCCGGGCGCTCCGCCTGACAGGTGATTTTCTGGCAGAATTCATTGCCCTCACCGAATTCCTCCCGAACGATCTGGATGATATCATCCGCGTGGCTGTCAGTCTTGGCAAAGATCAGCGTCTTCGGCACTTCGCGGCGGTGCGGGAATAGCTGCGTGAACAGGTTATCCCGGAAGGCGCGGATCACAGTGCGGATCTGGCTGGGGTTCACAACGTCCCGATCCAGCTTCGCTGTGGTATAGATCAGGTCCTCGTCCATCTGTTTCCAGCGCTTGGCGCGGGTCAGGCGGTCCCGGTACTCGATCTGCTGCTTGAGGATCATCGCGCCGTTTTTCGTCACGTCGGTCTCGATGAGGAAAATGTCCTCGCCCACGTTCACGCCGTCGATGATGGCCTGCTCGCGGGAATATTCGCTGACCACATTCTGGTTGAAAAAGGCAAAAGTGCGCTTGTCAGGCGTGGCGGTCAGGCCGATGATAAAGGCGTCGAAATACTCCAGCACCTGATTCCACACATTGTAGATCGACCGATGGCATTCATCGACGATGATGCAGTCGAAAAACTCCGGGGGATATTTCTCGTTGTAGACGACCTCTTTTGCCGCCTGCGTGTCGGCTCCGGCCTGCTCAAAGAAGGATTCTTCCTCTGCGGATTCGTCCATCTCCTCGCCCTTCAGGATGGAATACATACGCTGAATGGTGCTGATGCAGATCTGGATGTCATTGGGAATATAGGAGCTGTTCAGGCGGCGAACACCGTAAAGCTGGGCAAAGGAACGGTTATCATCATTCGGGGTATAGGCGAGAAATTCGCGCTCCGCCTGTTCGCCCAGCGATTTGGTGTCTACAAGGAACAGGATGCGCTTCATCTTGCCGAACTTCAGCAAGCGGTATGCCGCCGTGATCGCCGTGAAGGTCTTGCCTGCTCCGGTGGCCATCTGCACCAGCGCCTTCGGACGGTTATCCGCAAAGGAGGCGTCCAGATTCTGGATCGCCGTGATCTGACATTTGCGGAATCCGGTGGTGTCGAAAGCCGGGAAGCGCTTCATGTTGTTGCGGATTGTATCGTCCTTTGCAAGCAGGGCCAGCAGCGTTTCCGGTCTGTGGAAGGAAAACACACGCCGGGAGCGATATTTGACATCAGCATAATCCGTGAAACGGGTAAGCTGCCCGGTGGCTTCATAGGCAAAGCGAATCTTATACTCGGTGGTTATGTATTTGAAGGTGCTGTTGGCATAGCGCCCGGACTGGCCCTCGACAACCGTGATGTTCTCGCCCAGCTCATCCTTTTTTGCCTCGATCACGCCCACGGGCTTCCCATCGACAAAAAGAGCATAGTCCACTGGCCCGGTGCTGGTGGGATATTCCCGAACAGCAACACCGAGAGAAGCCATCGGATTCACTTTTTTCAGATCCTGAACGACCCAGCCGGATTGCGCAAGACGGGCATCGATCAGTTGTCTGGCTCTTTCTTCAGGGGTCATGTTGGTCGCCTCCCAGCACGAAAAAAACGAATCGTGGTTGAATCCAGGCATTGTATTATATCATGATTCGAGCGGATAATCTACTGCTTCGGCAGCATTTTGGATCAATTGTCAAAGCAGCTTGAATTAAAAGTGGAATGAATCATAATGAGGCAAAGAGCAAACGATCAGGAAAGCAACGCAATTCTTATCAAATCGGTTGCCTTTTTGGTACGGCCGACGGGATTCCCCGCCTGCGGGCGGGCCGGGTCGCGGGGAAAACGTGCCCCCGGCACGTTTTCTAACACCGCTCCCTTCGAATCCCTCTGATCCAATGCAAAATCCCGACACCCCTGAGGGGGCATCGGGATTTTGTCTATGGGGTACGGAAAAGATGGATCGGCGGTTTTGATAGATGGATTCGAACTCACGGAAAACAAGTGAAATATCTCCCTAACGCTCGATGTGATATCATTTGCTGATGCAAATTGCGATATATTCGTCTTTCGACGAATGCGATATGATATAAATCCACCCATGCCCGCAGGCATATCGCTCGCCGTAGACGAATTTCACACGCAAAGCGTATATCGCAAATCCACGCAGTGGATTTATATCGTTGAAAAAACCTCGTCTTAAGACGAGGTTTTTTCGTGGTACGGCCGACGGGATTCGAACCCACGACCTCCAGAGTCGGAGTCTGGCACTCTATCCAGCTGAGCTACGGCCGCATATTCTTTTTGCTCCAACTTTACAAGGTCAGAATCTTCTGGTATAATGGCCTTGCTTGCGAGCAGGGGGTATTATACCAAATGAAACCCGAATTGTAAAGCCTTGATTTGATTTTTTTCGGGAGGGACCAATATGAAAAAGATTCCCCTTGGCAAAACCGGTTTGATGGTTACCAAGACCGCCATGGGCTGCCTGCCTGTGCAGCGTTGCGATGAGGACTATGCCGTGAAGCTCCTGCGCGCGGCCTATGAAGGCGGCATCAACTATTTTGACACCGCCAACGCCTATACCGACAGTGAAAAGAAGATCGGCCTCGCCCTCTCTGACGTGCGGGACAAGATCGTGATCTCCACCAAGAGCCAGGCGCGGGACAAGGACGGAGTGCTGAGGCACATCGAGCAGAGCCTGCGCAGCATGAAGACGGATCACATCGATCTCTTCCAGTTCCACCAGGTGCCGGAGGTCCCGGATCCCGAGGACCCCAACGGGGCCTATGCCGGTGCGCTGGAGGCCAAGCGCCGGGGCTGGATCGACCATATCGGCGTCACCGCCCACAAGATCGGCGTGGCGGAGGACTGCATCGCCTCCGGCCTCTTTGAGACGCTGCAGTTTCCCTTCAGCTACATCTCCTCCGAACGGGACCTGGCCCTTGCGGAAAAGTGCAAAGAGGCCGGCATGGGCTATATCGCCATGAAGGGCCTGGCAGGCGGCCTTCTCTCCAACGTGCGGGCCTGCCACGCCTTTATGAAACAGTATGACAACGTGGTCCCCATCTGGGGCATCCAGAAGCTGGAGGAACTGGAGCAGTGGCTCGCCGTCACGGAAGAGGACCCGGACATGGACGAGGAGCTGGCTGCCTTCATCAGACAGGAGCGCCAGGAGCTCTCCGGCAGCTTCTGCCGCAGCTGCGGCTACTGCATGCCCTGTCCTGTGGGGATCGAGATCCGCAACTGCGCCCGGATGAACATGCTGCTGCGCCGCAGTCCCTGGCAGCAGTACATGACCCCGGAATGGCAGGCGAAGATGAACAAGATTGAGGACTGTCTGGAATGTCACAGCTGCTCCAGCAAATGCCCTTACCAGCTGGACACCCCCAATCTGCTCAAATACATGCTGAAGGATTACAGAGAATTCTATGAGACACACAAAGACCTTCTCTAATCGTTTTCTGCGCGCGGCAGCGCTGCTGCTGTGCCTTGCCATGTTGCTGCCCCTGGCCGCCTGCGGCGAAAACCGCAGCATGAACAAGCAGCTTTTCGCCATGGACACTGTGATGACCCTGACGGCCTATGGCGACAAGGCCGAGCAGGGCCTGGATGCCGCGGCCAGCGTTATTCTCGCTATGGACGTGATGCTGGACCCGGAGTTGAGCACCAGCACGGTCTATGCCATCAACCATGCGAAAGGACAGAGCACCGTGGTCTCCGCCCAGGTGGCCAAGATGCTCACCTGTGCCCGGTCCGTCTATGACCAGAGCGGCGGCGCACTGGATCTGAGCCTGTATCCCCTCATCAAACGCTGGGGCTTCGTGGACCAGAAATACTATAAGCCCACCGAGTCGGAGATTGCCGAGGATCTGAGCCGGCTCTGCTTTGACAAGATTTCCCTCACCAGCTTCCCCGCCTCCGGCTCCTACTCGCTGACCATCCCGGAATACGGCGAGCTGAGCTTCGGCGCCGTGGCCAAGGGCTGCGCCTCGGAGAACGCCATTGACGCCATGCGTCAGGCCGGCGTGAAGAGCGCCATCATCTCCCTGGGCGGCAACGTCCAGACTCTGGGCGTGAAGCCCAACGGCAGTCTCTGGAAGGTGGCCATCCAGGATCCGGAGAATCCGGACGGATACGTGGGCGTTGTGACCGTTGGCGAGACCGCGGTGGTCACCAGCGGCCCCTACCAGCGCAATTTCACCATCAAGAACACCCTCTATCACCACATTCTCAACCCCGCCACCGGCCATCCCAGCGGCAGCGCGCTGCGTTCTGTCACCATCATCTGTGAGGATGGTACCATGGCTGACTGCCTCTCCACCGCGATGTTCGTGCTGGGCGAGGCGAAGGCGCTGAACTACTGGCGGCAGTACGGCGGCTTTGAGATGATCCTCATCACCACGGACGATCGCATCGTGTGCACCAAGGGTCTGCTGGAAGACTTCACCCTGAACGTTGACGCAGATCAGTACCGGGTGGTCTATTCGGAGTAATATGGCTGATCTGCAAACGGATATCCGATACCTGAAGGGCATAGGAGAGAAAAAGGCGCTGGCTTTCCAAAAGCTGGGCGTCTTTACTCTCTATGACCTTCTTTGCTGTTTCCCCCGGCGTTACGAGGACCGCAGCGTCTATAAGCCCATTGGGCTGACGGTGCACGGCGAGACGGTGTGCATCCGCGCCCTGGTGGCGGATACGCCCAGGCTAAGCCGGATCCGCCGAGGGCTTGACCTGGTGAAGTTCCGCGCGGTGGACGAGAGCGGCATGGTGGACATCACCTACTTCAACCAGTCCTACCGGAAGGACGGCATCCACAAGGGCGAAAGCTACGTCTTTTACGGCAAGATCGAGGTCAGCGGCGCCCGCCGTGCCATGACCAACCCCGTCTGCGAGCGGGAGGACAGCGAGGGCGGCGTCACCGGGCGGATCGTGCCGGTCTACCGGATGAACGCCGCGCTCAATCAGCGCACGATCCTGCAGGCGGTGCGCCAGGCGCTGGAGAGCTGCCGGGAAGAGCTGCCGGAGCTTCTGCCGGAGGAGATCCGCCGGGCCGAGGAGCTCTGCACCGCCCGCTACGCCTTTGAAAACATCCACTTCCCCGCCGATTTCCAGGCCCTGGACATTGCGCGGCGCCGCCTGGTGTTTGAGGAGCTCTTCGTCCTGGCCTGCGCTCTCGGCAAGATGCGCGAGACCCGGGTCAAGGAGCAGGGCTTTCGCCTGCAGCCCGTGGACGTGGAGGAATTCTACGCCGCGCTCCCCTTCCGGCCCACTGGCGCCCAGCGCCGGGCCGTGAGCGAGGCGCTGGCCGACCTCTCATCCGGCAATGTCATGAACCGCCTGGTCCAGGGCGACGTGGGCAGCGGCAAAACCATGGTGGCCGCGGCCCTGGTCTGGGCCGCCTGGAAAAACGGACTCTGCAGCGCCTTCATGGCGCCTACCGAGATCCTGGCCCAGCAGCACCTGAGCACCATGGAGCGCTTTCTCTCCCCCTTCGGGATCCGGCTGGGAAAGCTCACCGGCTCCTCCACCGCCAAAGAGAAGCGGGAGGTCAAGGCAAAGCTCCAAAGCGGCGAGCTGGACCTCATCATCGGCACCCACGCCCTGTTCAGCCAGGATGTGGAATACAAAAACCTGGGTCTTGTCATCACGGACGAGCAGCACCGCTTCGGCGTGAACCAGCGCTCCGCCATGATCGGAAAGGGCGCCCGACCCCACGTACTGGTCATGTCCGCAACACCCATCCCCCGTACCCTGGCCCTGATCCTCTACGGCGATCTGGACGTCTCCATCATCGACGAGCTGCCACCCGGGCGGCAGAAGGTGGACACCTTCGCCGTGGACGAGAGCTACAGGGCGCGGCTCAACGGCTTCATCCGCAAGCTTGCCGCAGAAGGCCGTCAGATCTTCGTGGTGTGCCCCATGGTGGAGGAGAACGATGACCTGCCCATGGAGCTCAAGTCCGCGGAGGAGCACGCCAGAGAGCTGCAGGAGGCCTTCCCCGAGCTGAGGGTCGCCTGCGTCCACGGCAGGATGAAGCCGAAGGAAAAGGACGCCGTGATGGCCGCCTTTGTCTCCGGAGAGGCGGATATCCTGGTCTCCACCACGGTGATCGAGGTGGGCGTGGACGTGCCCAACGCCTGCCTGATGGTGGTGGAAAACGCCGAGCGCTTCGGTCTCAGCCAGCTGCACCAGCTGCGGGGCCGGGTGGGCCGGGGCAGCCACAAGAGCTGGTGCATCCTGGTCTCCGACGCGGACGGCGAGGAGGTCCGAGCCCGGCTCGACATTCTCTGCAAAACCAACGACGGCTTCAAGGTGGCCGAGGAGGACCTGCGGCTGCGCGGTCCCGGCGACTTTTTCGGCTCCCGGCAGAGCGGTCTGCCGGAGATGCATGTGGCGGACCTGGGGGGCGACGCCCAGGTGCTCCAGCGTGCCCAGCAGGCGGCCCTCCGGCTCCTGGATCAGGACCCCTCCCTGGCGGAGCATCCCGCCCTGCGGGAGAGGGTGAACCGTCTCTTCCACGACAGCGCTGACAGCTTCAACTGAAAAGCCGAACGGCATAGAGAGACGCCTCCTGCATTTGTCGCAGGAGGCGTCAGACTGTAGACAAACCTGTGCGGCCAAGCTTGGACACGCATGGGGGGATTGTGAAGACTAACTATTAAAAGTCAAGCCCCAAGAGACAAAAGATGTA
>ONBX01000082.1 GCA_900316205.1 uncultured Eubacteriales bacterium | reverse complement strand
CGGCGCAGAAGGGATATCTCTTACTATAGACAGCCACGGTCTCACCTCCATTCGCTTTCAACTTGTGGCCTCTGTCAAAAGAGCGTCCTGTTCCATCTCCTCCGCATAACTGCCGCTGGCATAGGCGGCGTCGGAAATGGCACGCTCCAGTTTGTTCCGGGCAAGGCGCTTCATCTTTTCCGCTGTCGCCTCATCCAATGTGCCCCGGCGCATGTAAACCTGGATCGTATTCATGCGCCGGTTATAGATCACCTTCAGCGGATGATCGTCTGCCAGCTCCCGTTTCTCTCGCCCCTGCAGATTCCCAAGCTGCCGGCAGGTGCGGCCTTTTGGATCGCCGGGCGCAAATCCTCCGCAATACTTCGTGTGCCGAGCGTCGGTGGTCAAAAACCATCTTCCGCAGATCGGGCGTTTTCGTGGGGCATGACCGAAGCAAAGACCCTCAAAGAGATCGGACCGGAGCATCCCCACAAAGGAGACATAGTGAATCCTTTTCACAATCTGCGGATTGTCTTTCCCGGGCAGGATTGTGCTCAGATACTGCACGGACAGATTGACCAGCGACATCCAGGACGGTTCGGAGAGCGAAAACTCCGGGGATTCCGGGAAAAACTCGCCGAAGACTGCCGCATAGTCGTCCGGCGCTCGGTCGCTTTCATGCAGAGCCTGCGCCAAGGGCAGAAGACCTTCTTTGAACATGACAAGAGAATCCGGCAGCTGTGCGCAGATCGCGATCACCTTTGTGAGCCCAAGTCCGCTTTTGAGCTGATTGGTCATGGCGGCAGGCAGATTCATGGCAGCGAGCTGCACATAGGCCATCGTATTTTTCATATTTTTCTCGGTGAAGATTTCCGGAATTCGCTTGAGGTAATACGAATAATCCAGCAATGGAAACGCATTTTCTTTTTGCAACAGCTCCAGCATTTGCAGGATACTGTCTCCGCAAGGCGCGAGCATCTCCGGTTTGAGCCGGAGCTTGTTCACAGCCTCAACCGCTGTCAGCAGAGGCAGGCTGATCTGTTTCAGCCTGTCGATCACATCGTCCGGAATGTTCAGCGCGGCACAGCCGATGGAGCCGGAGGGCAGCGTGATGCCCTGATAGGAGACCTCGTCACGCCAATAATCCAGTGTCAGCAAATTGGGCTCGGCTATTTTCATTACAATCGCCCCCTTTTCTTTTTCTTTTTTTGACAAAAATAATTATCTCATAAAAGGTGTCCCAAATAACGGACTTGGTATTTTCTGGGAGCAACTTTTTCATAAGAATCCGCGGGCTTGAATCCTTCTTCGATGAAGGTTCAAACCCGCGGTTTTTTATTTCTGCTTTTCAATTAGAGTTTTCCAAATTCGCTTGAACAATTCCTCGGCGGTCAATCGCTCTTTTGTCGCAGCAGCCGCCTCATCTGCTTCATCCAGCGCCTGCTCGATCCGTTCATCATCGTTCATAGCAGACCTCAATTCTTCAGTGCCGTCAACGGCACGACATAGACGCCATCCGGTCGCTGGTAGGCCGCATTGGATAGACCGCAAAGGACGATCAAGGCAGAAGGCGCCTTTCCACCGTCTTTGACGATCTCATCCCGGATGTGGATCAGATTCTCCGCGGCTTCCTCGATCTTGTTTGCGCCGAGCTTGATTTCAATGCCGCACCAATTGCCGTCCGGCAGCTCGATCACAGCGTCGATTTCGTTGCCCGCATAATCCTGATAATGATAGAGCGCCGCGCCGAAGGATTCCGCGTAGATCTTCAGATCGCGCTCGCACAGGGCTTCAAAGAGGAAGCCGAAGGTCTCCAGATCGCCGATCAGCCTCTCCGGCGTCACCTTCAGCAGCGCACAGGCCAGGGATGGATCGCAGAAGTGCCGCTTCTCCGCCTGCTTAACCCGGACGGAGGATCTCAGCTTGGCAGCGTACGGCGGCTGGTTATCTGTGAGAAACAGACGGTTGAAGATATCCAGATAGGTCGCGACCGTCTCCACGTCGATATCCTCATCGTCGATCTCTTTGATGTCGTTTTTCAGCGTCCGGTTGGTTGCGGTCGTGCTCTCGTTGCGGGCCAGAGACCGCAGCAGCAGACGGACCTTCCGGCTGTCGCGCCGGGTCTCGTCAACACGGTTCACATCATCGTCGATGACAGCATCCAGATACTCACTGGGCAGCAGAGAGATATCCGCGTCGTTGATATCCAGGTTTCCGGGCCAGCCGCCGCGCACGGTCAAACGGGCAAGCGTGCGGAGATCGACCTCACCCGTGATGGCGGGAGTCAGTTTTCCTTCGCAGAGCTCCTGCAAACTGACCTTCCCGCTGGAATCCCCGGACTCATAGAGAGACATGGGGCGCATCCGCAGCTTGCCGATCCGCCCGGCTCCGCTGTGGAGCACGCCTTTCCGCTTCGGTGTGGCGGAGCCGGTCAGAATGAACTGCCCCTTTTTACCCCGCTGATCCACGGTATAGCGCACCGCGTCCCAAAGCGGAGGAACCTCCTGCCATTCGTCGATCAGGCGCGGCGTCTCTCCCTCCAGCACCAGGGCGGGGGACATTTCCGCCAGCGCGCGGTTTTGAAAGGTGTTGTCCGGGTTTCCTACCAAAAACTCACTGCTGCTGTGATAGGAAGATGTCCAGGTCTTTCCGCACCACTTCGGTCCCTCAATACATACGGCACCCATGGTGGCAAGATACCGCTCCACCGCGGCGTCGATAATGCGGGGAATGTATTTCTCCTTATTCATGATCTTGGCCATGTGCATCACCTCTTACGAGGAAAGCATACCACAACCCGATAGATTTTACAACTCCAATCCGATAGATTTTGAATTTACAATCCGACAGATTTCGAGTTTTTAACCCGATGGATAATCCTATTCCCCAAAATCACAATTTTTTTGATATTGGGGAATAACGGCTTACGAACAAAAAAGTGCAGCGACTGAAATCTTCCGTCCATCCGTCCTTGTGTCCCGCTGTCATGTTTTTTGAAATCGACCTGTCATGCCATTAGCCTGCTTTTTCGCTTTTTCCTCATAATATTCATGGAGGGACAAACAAATC
>ONBX01000029.1 GCA_900316205.1 uncultured Eubacteriales bacterium | reverse complement strand
CGTCATGCTATTTTTCATGAAAAAGAGCACACCGTTTCCGATGTGCTCTTTTCTTCAGGTTTCCTGTCCTCGGCCAATGTCACTATCTTAATGACATTGGGCCAAAGGCCCCCTGTGTTTTTTGGTGCTCCAGCGGGGATTCGAATTATGTACGAAAGCCACCAATGTGGCTTTCATCGCCCAGTTCAAAAACTGGGCGATACCTCTATTTGCTTTCCCGTCCCCCGCAAGGGAAAGCAAATGCAAGCGAATCCCCGCTGGAGCACATAAAGCGAAAACCCTGTCAACGGCAGTCAGCGAGCTTTTCACTTTGTATCATCCAAGCTAAGTATTCAGTATTCATGATTCCTTCGCATGTGACAGGGTTTTCTAAATGAATACTGAAAAGGGAAAACTGAATAATGAATAATAGGTCGAAAACGAAGTCTTTCCGATCACGTTATAGTCCTTGCGGACGGATGCTTATTGCGTTATAATCCATATCAGAGGATACAATTATTATAGAAACGAGGTGCATCCCATGACCGAACAAGAAGTCCCGCGCAGCAAATGCGGCTATTGCATGGGCGGCGAACTGCTCGACGCCTTCGGCATCCCCATCTGCGAGCTCTCCGTGAGCACGCTGATCCTGTTCCGCGAGCAGAGCCATCCCGGGCGCTGCATCGTTGCCTACAAAGACCACGTCAGCGAGATCGTGGATATCAGCGCCGAGGAGCGGGCGGCTTTTATGGAAGACGTGGCCCGCGCCGCGAAGGCGATCCACGCGGCCTTCCATCCCGAGAAGCTCAATTACGGCGCCTACGGAGACACCGGCTGCCATCTTCATGTCCACCTGGTGCCCAAGTATCGCGACGGGTACGAGTGGGGCGGCGTCTTTGCCATGAATCCCGGCCAAATCAAACTCAGCGACAGCGAATATGCCGAGATGATTGAGAAGATCAAGGCGAATCTGTAAGAGCGGGACCTCTGCGTCCCGGAAATCGCCGGCCGTGGGAGCTGAAACGGAAGCAGCAATACATCGGTCGAGGAGAGCCTTCCGTCCGCATCACAGCCTGTCTAAGCAAGTACCCCGGCCCTGAACAGGGCCGGGGTACTTGCTTAGCAGAACTTGCGTTCTGTCCAAGAAGGAAGACCTCAATCGGGGGCCTTCTTTTTGTGCTCCAGCGGGGATTCGAACCCCGGGCACGCCGGGGGAGCGGAAGCGCTTCGGCCGCGAAGAAACTGCCGAAGAAAAATCGGGACGCTGAAGGGACAGCGGCCCGATTTTTCGCAGAACAGCCTCCGCCCGGACGTCCTCTGACGGCACAGATGTCCAAGGCGGATCTGCCGAAGTGGGGAGAGCAAGGATGTGCTCAATAGTTGTATTCGTAGACCTCGTATTCGGGGTTTTGGTAACGAACCACGAGGAAGATGACCTTGTGCAGGTCCTTGTCGATGATAAAGAAGGAGAGACCCTTGTAGCTTTGCCGTTTCCCACCTCCGTTGCAGGTCAGGGCATTGCAGGTCCATTTGTTGAGGCCGGCGCTGTCATCGTGTCCGGCGTTGTGATAATGCCCGGTAATGTAGCCGATCAGATCTCCGCTCGCTTCGGAAAAATCGTGTTCCTGGGAAACACCGTCCACCTCAAGGGAAATGCTGGTTTTATCCTTGTATGCCAGCAGGATGCTGTTGAAGATTTCGATGTTTGTGATGCCGGTGTCTTTCTTCCAAGCGTTTTTTTCAGCGTCTGTGACAAGATAGCATCCGGTTCCCATTGCGTGGTTCAGCACGATAATGTCTTTGTCCCCGCTGGATTCCAGAACAGAGGCCAGCCAGTTCAGATTGCTCATATCAAACCGCTGTACACCGTTGGCCCTCAATTTGGTGCTGTTGGAGTCCATCATGATGTAGCGGACCTTGTTTTCTGTGTCGTCCCAATAGTAGGTCAAGGTGTTGTCACCCTCACAAAAAACGCAGTCGCTTTCCAGAAGAGGGATCCACCATTCTTTGGGAAGCTTATCTCCTTCGACCCAGGGATGGTCAGTAGCATTCCCACCCCCAAAGTCATGATTGCCGATGCTGACGATCAGTTTCTGCCCGGTGGCGCCCTTCATATAATCGACCGCACCCTCAAATTGGCTTTCGATGTATCCGTTCGTCATGTCTCCCAGAAACAGGAACACGGGGAACAGATCCGGCTTGCTCCAGGCGAGATAATTCGGCTCGTTCCATTCAAAGTTTGCATGCACGTCGGTGATCACCGGAAAGGCAAAAGAGTTAGGGTGGGCGTCAACGTAATCCTGAATGTAATCCAGAGATCCGTCCATTGCCATCCAGAAGGATTCGGGTATCCCGCTCCAGTCACGACGACCTTCCGGTTCGTCCGTAGTGTCCTCCGACGGCTGGGAAAGGGAGACGTCCTCGGACAGCTGTTCAGCATCTGTGGGCAGCGCGTCGTCCGTACCTTCCGAAGCGTCAGACGGTGCGGACTCGACAGAGGGGGCTTCTTCCACAATGCCGGAGATCGCAGAATCTGCCGGCAGCCCCGTTTCAGACTCGTGATCCGTGCCGCTGAAGGAGCATAGGGAAAATATCAGGGAAAACAGGATCATAACCGCGATGAAAGCTTTCTTCATTGGTTTACTCCCTATCTGTGCGTATGTCAGGCTGAACTTAAGAGTTAGTTGTATCTTAGCAGAAAAAGAGCGAGGATGCAAGGATGCTGCGCCGATTTGAGAAACATGGCCCGAAAAAACAGAAAACGCCCCGGGAAATCCCGGTGTTTCCTGCTTTTCGGGGCTGGATTCGGCTGCGGGGCTGTGATATAATGCGCTGAGCAACAAAGAGAAAAGGGGAGAAGCAGGATGAGAACGGAGTACCGCAACGACATGACCATGGATCCCTCCGGCTTCGTGCTGCTGGCGGACTATGTGCCGAGCATCGTCCAGGAGATCCGCTACTATTCCAGCTATAATTTCATCGGCGAGCGGATCGACGGCTATGAGGAGCCCTGCGCCCTGCTGACCATCGAGGCGGCCCGGGCCCTGAAGGCCGCCGCGGGCGAGCTGATGGTCCAGGGCTACCGGCTGAAGATCTTTGACGCCTACCGGCCCGCCACGGCGGTGAAGCACTTCATCCTCTGGGGCATTGAGGACCAGGACATCCGCATGAAGCCCTATTTCTACCCGGAACTGGAAAAGCAGGCCCTCTTTGCCGAGGGCTATATCGCAAAGCAGTCCAGCCACAGCCGGGGCAGCGCCGTGGATCTGACCCTGCTGGACATGAAGACCGGCAGAGAGCTGGACATGGGAAGCCCCTTCGACCTTTTCAGCCCCCTCTCCCACCCGGATTGCAGGGACATCACCGAGGAGCAGTATGAAAACCGGATGCTCCTCCGGCGGGCCATGCTCCGCAACGGCTTCCAGCCCATCGGCTGCGAGTGGTGGCACTTTTCCCTGAAAAACGAGCCCTATCCCGACACCTATTTCACCTTCCCGGTGTCGTCCGGGTATCTGAAACGATAAAAAAGAATGAAAATACAAGGAGAACAAACATGAAAATCGCAGTGCCCTACGAAAACGGCAGGATCTTCCAGCACTTCGGCCATACCGAGGCGTTTAAGGTTTACCGGGTGGAAGACGGCAAGATCCTCGGATCTGAGATCATCGGCTCCAACGGCAGCGGCCACGGCGCCCTGGCCAAGCTCCTGGACGAGCAGGGGATCGACGTGCTGATCTGCGGCGGCATCGGCGGCGGCGCTCAGGCCGCGCTTGAGGAGCGGGGCATCGAGCTCTGCGCCGGCGCAGAGGGCGACACGGACGAGGCGGTGGCCGCCTATCTGCGGGGCGAGCTCCACAACACCGGCGCCAACTGCGAACATCACCACGGCGAAGACCACTCCTGCGGCGAGCACGGCTGCGGCGAGCATGGCTGCGGCCAGGGCTGCCACGGAGCAAAGATGGGAAGGAACAGCGGCAAGCGCTGCCGCACCCACTACCGCGGCACCTTCAACGACGGCACCCAGTTCGATTCCTCCTATGACCGGGGCGAGCCCCTGGAATTCATCTGCGGCGCGGGCCAGATGATCCCGGGCTTTGACGCGGCGGTGGCGGATATGGAAGTGGGCCAGGTGCTGGATGTGCATCTGACGCCTGCCGAGGCCTACGGCGAAGTGGACCCGGACGCCATCTTCACCGTGGAGATCGCGAGAGTCCCCGGGGCGGAGAGCGTTTTTGTGGGTCAGCAGGTCTATCTGCAGGACCAGTACGGACGGCCCTTCCCGGTGAAGATCGCCGCCAAGGACGAGAGCACCATCACCTTTGACGCCAACCATGAGATGGCGGGCAAGGAGCTGAACTTCCGCATCGAACTGGTGGAGGTCGCGGAGGCGTAAGAACGACTCCGAGGACAGAATGATCAACAAAAAAGCGGCGGCCTTTGAGGGCTGCCGCTTTTTTTGTATGGGCGTGGGGCGTGACAGAGGCCACCTGCGGCGGGGACGAGGATTCCGCTTCGCGGGGATCTCATCCGGCGCTTCGCGCCACCTTCCCCGTGCGCGGGGAAGGCATTGGGCGGGGCTTTGCGGGCGGCGGGGGGGATGACCGAGCTCCTATGATGACGGACCAGCCTGCGCGAAGCCAGGGCAGGCACGCGAAAAAAGGCCGAAAAACGGGGCGTTTTCTCTTCCTTTTTCCGGAGCGATATGATATAGTGGCGCTGATCTTTGTTTTCGGCGGATATCGAGAAAAAAGCGTGCAGGAGAGGCAGAGATATGAATCTGTTTGACATTCTGGGACCCATCATGATCGGGCCCTCCAGTTCCCATACGGCGGGGGCGGCCCGCATCGGCAGCATGGCAAGGACCCTGCTGGGGGAGATCCCGGTGCAGGCGAAGATCCACCTCCACGGCTCCTTTGCCCAGACCGGCAGCGGCCACGGCACGGACCGGGCCCTGGTGGGCGGCCTGCTGGGTATGAAGCCGGACGACCTTCGTATCCCCTTTGCCTTTGAGGAGGCGGAGAAGGACGGGCTGCAATTTTCCATCGACACCATCGAGCTGCGGGAGGCCCACCCCAACACAGCGGTCATCGAGCTCATCGGCGAAAACGGCGCCCGGCTGGAGATGCAGGCCTGCAGCATCGGCGGCGGCGCCATCGAGGTGCACAAGATCAACGGCATCGACGTGCTCTTTACCGGGGCCTTCAACACCCTGGTCATCCACAACCACGATGAATACGGCACCCTGGCGGCGGTGACCACCATTTTGAGCCAGCTGCACATCAATGTGGCCAACATGAGCCTGAACCGGGCCAAGCGGGGCGGCGACGCGCTGATGGTCCTGGAGACGGACCAGCACATCAAGCCCAGCCAGGTGGAGTTCCTGCGGGATCTGCCGGGCATTCTTTCCCTGACTTATTACGACAAGGAGGACGAGGAATATGGCTTTTCACTCCGTCGCTGAGATCCTGGAGCTGGCAAAGCTGGAGGACATCCCCTTTTGGGAAGTGGTCCTCCGCTGGGATATGGAGGAGCGCCAGGTCACCCGGGAGGAATCCATGGCGAAAATGCTCATCACCTGGCAGGCCATGCGGGACGCGGCGGACGCCTACACCGGCACCCGGCGCAGCGTCAGCGGCCTGGTGGGCGGCGACGGCATGCGCATGCGCCAGTATCAGCTCCGCGGCAAGGCCATCGCCGGAGGCTATGTGGGCGAGGTGATCGCAGAAGCCCTCTCCATGGCGGAATCCAACGCCTGCATGCGACGCATCGTGGCGGCTCCCACGGCGGGGGCCTGCGGCGTGCTGCCCGCGGTGCTGCTGCCGCTGCAGAAGGACAAGGACCTGACCCAGCGCCAGATCCTGGAGGCCTTCTATGTGGCAAGCGGCGTGGGCATGGTCATTGCCCGCAATGCCTGCATCTCCGGCGCCTCCGGCGGCTGCCAGGCCGAGATCGGCACCGCTTCCGCCATGGCGGCGGCGGCTCTGGTGTCCCTCAAGGGCGGCAGCGACAAAATGATCGCCCAGGCGGTGGCCATCGCGCTCTCCAACCTGATGGGCCTGGTCTGCGACCCGGTGGCGGGTCTGGTGGAGGTGCCCTGCGTGAAGCGCAACGTCATCGGCGCCATGAACGCCATCAGCGCCGCCGATATGGCTCTTGCCGGCATCGAGTGCGTGGTCCCCGTGGACGAGGTCATCGAGGCCATGGGCGAGGTGGGCCGTTCCATGCCGGTCCAGTTCCGGGAGACGGCCCTGGGCGGCCTTGCCAACACCCCCACCGGCCGCGCGGTCCGCGACCGGATGCAGCAGAACCAGGAGTGGAAATAAGCTCCAGGCAGAAGGACCCGGGACACGAAATAATCGCTGACTTTCATAGTTCACCCGCCGTAGGGGCGGCTATCAGCCGCCCGCACAGAATGGCGTCAATCAAATAAAAACGTGGGGCGAATTCGTAGCGAGATACGAATTCGCCCCACGTTTTTCGATCGCACAGAGAACAGGAAGACCGGCCTCAGCAGCATTGCGAAAGGCTTATATCATGGTTGAAAACCCTTTGAAAAAGAAGCAAAGGAGAAAGGCGAGGCCTGCCATAAGAGAAAACACGAGACAGTAGAAGAGAAGAATCGCAGCGATCCTCACGCCCCTGCTGCGCCTGGTCAATCGCCTCCATAATGGTTCCGGGATTCGCTTCACGAAGAAGGAGACGATCCCTCTTGCCAATTCATAGAGCAGTTCATCCATGTCGAGCTCCGTACCGGATCAGATCCGTGTCAATAGAGTCAAGGAAAAAATCGCCTGGCGCGATAAGCGCCGGCCTGAAACAAAGGGCCTGCTGGCACGCTCACGTTTCCCTTTACGAATGGGAGCGGCGGGGGAAGAGAATGTGGAAGGATTCCTGCAGATTCTGGTGGCGGATGTGGGTGGCGTCAAAGCGGACGCTCTGAAAGGCCAGCTGCATGATGGGCCCGGCGCAGAAAGCACAGAGAATGGTGCCGACGCCCACGGGGCCGCCCAGAAGCCAGCCAACGAAGGTGGCCGTGCCCTGGAGCAGGATGCCCACCAGACCAATGGGAAGCCGGCTGCAGCGCTTGGCAAGGCCCACCAGCAGACTGTCCCGGGGGCCGCAGCCCAGGGAGGCGACCATGTAGCCGTACTGGGTGTAGGCGATGACCACGAGACCCGCCAGCAGCACGGGGATGGAAACCGCGAGACTGCGGCAGGCGGGCACCGGGTGGAGCCAGTTGAAGAAGTCCACGGCCTTGCCCACCACAAAGGCGTCGATGAACATGGAAAGGCCAATGGGCTCCCGCAGGAGAATGTCGATGATGAGGATGGTGACGGAGACGGCGATGGAGGCGTTGCCGTAGAGGATCCCCAGGCTTTTGGAGATGCCCAGGTTCAGCACGTCCCAGGGGGCGGCGCCGATGTTGGCCTGGATAGTCAGGTAGATGCCGAAGCCGTTAAAAAACAGGCTCACCGCGGCCAGGAGCATGTTGAGCAGGATGGCCCTGGGGCTGCGGTTGAGGCGGAGGGAAGAAGTCATGGATGGATCACCTTGCACGGAAAGAAATCTGAGGCTCGATGGCCTTCATGGAACGGGCCAGATTATCATGATGATAGGATGGCGAAAAAGTGTTTTTCGCCGCACCGCTTTGCGGCGCTGCAAAACAGAGCGCTGTTTTGCCATATCGTCGTTGCAATGAGCATCGGGCGAATGATTTTTAGAATCATTCGCTGCCAAACTTGTCGTTTGGCAGCGAAATCAATCGAATTTTCGATTGATTTCGCCATCCGATGATCATTATCGGGCTTGCTGCCGTGGGGGGAGGGGCTCAGTCGGAAGAGGAGGACGAGGAAGAGGAGGACGAAGAGGCGGCCTCCCGGTCCCGGATCATGTGCTGCAGGGTGATGAGGATGGCCACCACTTCCTTTTCATACTCCGGGCGGTAGATATCGATGCAGTACTTGTCGTGGAGGGAGAAGAGCTTCTGGGCGATGACGGCGATGATCTCGCCCTTTTCATCATAGAGCTCGAAGTTCAGACCCAGGACATTGCCCTGAAGCTGCCAGCCCAGGCCTTCCAGATTGGAGACGTCTTTGATGAGGTGGAAGAGCTCGTTGGAGAGCTGGAAGGCGGTGCCGTTTGCCATGGTGATGAAATGCCGCTCGTGCAGCGTGAAGAACTTCTTTTCGATGTGGGCCACGTGCTGGTCCCGGGCATCATAGATGTCGGTTTTGTCGTGGAGGGAGGGGAACTTTGTCTCCGCCCGGTAGAGCAGGTTTTCATTGGCGTCGGTGATCTCAATGCGGTGGTGCAGGGTCATGACCTTGGAAGAGGTGAAGAGAGAACGCCGGGGCTCCCCGAAGCGCTCCACATTCCTCACATTGGCTGCTTCGCCGGCTTCCCGGAAGCGATGGACTTTGGAAAACACACCCATGACTGTTTCCTCCTTTATTGTTCTTTTAATCATTATACCATACAGGCGCTCCCCCGGCAAGAAAAACAGGACTCCGTGTCGATGCGGCACAGCGTCCTGTTTTGCGTTTTATTCCCGGTGGGCGGCAAGGTAGGCCTGCTTCTGCCGCTCGTCCTCCGCCTCCAGGGACGCGGAATTGTGTACGCCGCCCAGATATTCCAGGTGGTGCCGGAATTCGTGGCGCAGGATCCTGCGCAGGAGCGGCACCGCTTCCGCCTCCTCCGCATGGGGATAGACCCGGTCGAAGGAGCCCTTATACATCACGATCTGGCGCATGCCGTGGGAGATCTGATACTGGCCCAGAGTGTAGAGGTCCCCGGCCTTGGCATAGTCCGGGACAGGCGCGGCTTCCGATACGATCACCCCACCGGAGAGCTCCCGGAAGAACTCCGCCGGCAGCTCGTCCAGAAGCCGGGAGAGGATACGGCTGTACGCTTCGGTGCTGAGCATAGGATCACCTCATTCTCAGGAAAAGAACAGCGCCCGGGCTCCGGGCAGGAGCAGGATCACCGGAACGGCCAGGATTGAACAGAGAAAAAGCGCGATAGACATGGCCGGATCCTTTCTTATTTGGCCGCGCTCTCCGGGGAGGGCAGCGGGTGGATATCATAGGTGTCGTAATAGATTTCATAGGCGGTCTTCACGTCCCCGGCAAGCTCGATGATGGCGCCGGCCTGGAACATGGGGGAGAGGCTGCCAGAGGGGGCGGGCCAGGCGGCGTTGGAGACGACGGTGTAACGCTCCTTTCCGACTTCCTCCGCGGTGAGAGTGGCCTGGGCGGAGAAGAGCAGCACGCCGGTGGCAATATGATAGTCGCTGGAGAGGATGGCGAGCTGCCGCACCTGGGGGTACTGCTCCGCCAGGAGCTGACAGGTGAAGGCGGCGTTCTGCGCCGTGGTCTGGGAGCGGTCCTCCACGAGGATGCGCTCCGGGGCAACGCCGTGGCCTATCAGGTATTGGGCCATGCAGCCGGCCTCCGTGGCGGAGGCATTGCCCGAGGCGGTGCCGCCGCCGGTGCAGGCGATCAGGGCATTGGGATATTTCTCCGCGGAGGCCAGGGCCACCTGCAGCCGTTCCACCAGCTCTGGACGCATGCTGCCGTCCGGGTTCAGCTGGAAGCCCAGGACCACGAGACAGAGCTCATCCGTGTCGGGCAGGCCGTCCGGCAGGACGCCGGGGTGGATCTCCAGCTCCGTATTGGCAGACTTCCAGATCTTCAGGATCTTTTCCCAGCGGGCTGCGGCGTCCGGGTCCAGGCTGCGCAGCCGCTCCAGCAGCGCGGCGTTTTGCTCTTCGGCCGCGTCGCCGTATTGGGCGTAAAAGGTCACCAGCTCCTCGATCAGCGCGGATGCGGATTCCGGGGCGGCGCTGGGGGCGGGAGCGGAGGCTTTCCCGCAGGCGGGGAGCAGCAGGAGAAGGCAGAGCAGCAGGAGCGGGAGCGGTTTTAGCTTTCTGAACATGGCGGACCTCCGAAAAAAGCGTTCCAGGGGAGTATGAATCCAATGCGATCATAGCACAGGGGAGCGGGAAGGGCAAGAAGAAAGGGAAAAAGAGAGGCGCCGCTTCCCGAGGGAAGGGCGCCTGCTACTGTTTTATACCCGGCGTCGGGGGCGGCCGAAGCTGCCTGCATCCGACTGGGCTTTTCCGATCATTCCTCGCTGCCGGACTGCTGGGACATCTTCAGAAGGCCCAGGATCTCCGGATAGCCGGCGGTAGCGGCGGCGTAAAGGACCATGCCCTCGCGGAAATACTGGCGGAGGGACTGAGAAAAGCTCTTGCTGGTGTTTTTCATTTGAGATGAATTCCTTTCCTGACAGATACCGGGGCGCGGCGCAGTGATTTGGATTTCCGCGGCCGGTACGATGCATTCCTGGGAACCGGCTTGGTTTTCGGATCGAAGTGGTGCATCCTTGTCGAGGCTGTATTATACGCATTGCATAAAAAATGTCAACAGAAATTGTGCACAACTTCTAAAGGCAAGGGCGGATTTAGGCGTTCTGTCCGGGTAACGGAATTTGGTCGGGGCATCTCCCCAGAGGGGCAGACAGGTTCCCAAATCCCTGATTTGGCTTTGAAAAAGAGGCTCTTTGTGCATTTCATGCTGCCGTCGAAGACGGCAGGTCAGGAAAGGAGGAGGGGAGGCGGGGAGGGCGGAGCACCCCGGGAATCATAGTCTGACGGGGGAATAATTGTTGATTACAAATGAAGCATTCTGTGGTAAGCTACGCTTGCATGAACCTGCGCGCAAGGTGCGCGGTATCATGGACCTAAGTTTTCAGGTGATGCCATATGGTCAACAACAAGAAACAAGCGATATCCGGCGCCGTAGCGTTTCTGACGCTGATGGGGATGGTGAGTCTGTTTTCGGATATGACGCACGAAGGCGCCAGAAGTATATTGGGGGAATATCTGAATCTTGCAGGGGCGTCCGCTGCTTCAATCGGCTTTGTTTCCGGTATCGGAGAGCTCTGCGGTTATTCTCTGCGGCTGATTTCCGGATTCGTTGCCGATAAAACCAGGAAGTATTGGACACTGGTTATCGCCGGGTATGTCATTCAGGTCCTTGCGATCCCCGCCCTGGCCCTGATTCCCGAGCATGGATGGATCTGGGCCTGCGGGCTTGTGATTCTGGAACGCATTGGCAAGGCTGTAAAGAAGCCTGCGAAAAACACGCTTGTCAGCTTTGCGGCAAGTGAAATAGGAACCGGCAAAGGTTTCGCCTATCAGGAATTCCTGGATCAGCTGGGCGCGTTTCTCGGACCGGTCATTCTGTTTGTAACGGCCCTTGTTAAAGGAACAGAGGATTTGTTCACCACATACAGGCTCTCCTTTGCCGTACTTCTGATTCCGGCAATGATCACGATTGCCCTCGTCCTAAGTGCCAAAATTAAATATCCCAATCCGGAGATGTTTGAAAAGCAGGAAGAGGCACCGTCAGCGTTCCGACTGAAAAAGTCCTTCGTTCTGTATATGGCGGCCATCTGTCTGTTCGCATTCGGCTTTGCAGATTTCACGCTGATTACGCTTCATGCGGCAAAAACGGTTGCTTTTCCGGAGTCTGCTCTCAGCCTGCTCTATGCGGCTGCTATGGCGGTGGATGCCTTCGCGGCACTTGTATTCGGCTGGCTTTATGATAAAGTCGGGATGAAGGCTCTGATCCTTTCCACACTTTGCAGTACCTTTTTCTCCTGCTTTGTTTTCCTGTCAGGAGAAGCATGGATGATCGGCATCGGTATCCTGTTGTGGGGCATCGGGATGGGTGCACAGGAAAGCATTATGAAAGCAGCGGTCAGCGGGATCATTCCACGTTCTATGCGAAGCACGGGCTTTGGCATCTTTGAGACCGGTTTTGGGATTGCGTGGTTTCTTGGAAGCTGGCTGCTCGGTATTTTGTATGATCTGAACCCTGTATTTCTGGTCGCCGTGTCTGTGCTGTCGCAGCTGACAGCAATCGTTTTCTATGCCATGTGTATCCATTATAACAGGGCAGAGAGATAAAGGATTATACTACAAGGCAAATCTCCGGAAGGGCGTTGCGGTGGAGTACGTCTCCTGCGAGCCGATGGAAGAAGAGAAATAAACCCGGAGCAGGCGGTAACCTGCTCCGGGTACATCAATGTTACTCGGCAAATCCTCGAAAAGTCGGTTGTAAAAGGCAAAAGCCTGACCTCCCGAAGGGCCCATCCAACAGGCTTTGAAGCGCCTGGCGTATTCTTTCCTCGTGTGTCTGGGATGCGGGAATGATAAAAAAGTCCCGAATGGAACGGCGAGGAAATGTCATCACGGAAAAACGCTTCCCACTTAGAACAGGATCGCTGGAAAAACGTGCGGCACATTCTACGAGGTAGGACTCAATCTTTTTTCGTGGTCTGTGATTGTAAACAATCACACTCTTACCAGATGCAATGTAGTCAGAGACCTCATGGAGCCAAACGTATTTTGGACTCTTCTGTGAGCCCGGCTTGACGCTCTTCACGTTCAAGCCGTTATCAGGATCCAAAAAAACAATGTCGCAGTCCACAAGTCTTGCAAGGGCTGTCTGATGCCAGACTTTTCGCTGGTCGATCTCCCTGGGAACCGTTTCGTTCACAAAAAGATTGCTGGCAAGCAGGCAAGCCTGCTCCAGCGCCTGTACGGAACGGGCCTCACGAAGGTAGAAAATCCTGTTCAAAGCCGAAGAGAGCTCCGGATCCAAGTTCTCATATTGAGTGGGAATCCTGTATTTACCGTCGTCATGGACCTCCGTGGGTAAGGTTTTTGCAAGATACCAATTAAGTAACCGCTGATCAAATCGTCTGCGGCGCCTCCCGGACAATTTGTGCCCTGACTTCGTCACTTTTTCTTGCAATACACAAAGTATTCCTGCGAAAAAGTGCCATCGTCAGGACGCAAATTTTCTCGGGATTCGCTCTTGCCGATTTCATCAGCGTTTACTTAACACCTACCGTTAGGCCCTGCGCTTCCATTGCACGAAGCAATGCAAACTTTCCGTAATCACCGACATCGCCGGCGTATCGATCCTGCATAAGAAGCCTCCTGCGTCGGAGTGGTGATTGAATGATAGCAATTACTTCAAGTAATTTCAAGGAAAAGAGCAAAAAGATAAAGAGAATGTAACGTGAAATCTGCTGCATCCACCCGATATGGCTGCGGGAACAGAGCTTTACGCGAACTCCGGGTTATCGCTGCGCCCCGGGTTGCGGTGCCCGAAAACTGCTTCGGGCTTGCGCTCGCCGGTCTCATAATCCGGAGAGCATCGAACCGGATCCTTCCCCATAACGGCAAAAAAACGCAGTCCACCGACCGGTGAACTGCGTTTTTTTGCAGCGGGAGATACGCCATGGAGCCTCACGCAGTTGTCTCGCCGGCGAGCTTCGCGATCGCCGCCTGGTCCGTGTCCGCCCAGATGTCCGTGTGCTCGCCCTTCCGCCTGTTTTTCAGGAAAACAAAGAGGATCAGGGCCAGGAGAATGAT
This sequence comes from uncultured Eubacteriales bacterium, assembly GCA_900316205.1. Lineage (GTDB taxonomy): Bacteria > Bacillota > Clostridia > Oscillospirales > Oscillospiraceae > Limivicinus. The sequence continues at coordinate 35,398 of ONBX01000029.1, read as the reverse complement.
ATTGGAACCAATGCTGCCCTCCACGCCGAAGTTAACATTGTAGAACAGGCCGCTTGTCGCCGAGGCTGCATCCAGCTTGAACACGGAATAGGCGGATACGATCCCGCTGTTCGGCAGACCGAAGACAATGCTTTGCGTAAAGTTCCATGCCGCGTGGAACGCCATGGCGACCCACAGGCCGTTGTAATAGTAGACAAACAGCGAGAACAGAACGCCCACAAGGAACACCTGCAGCATCGCCAGAAAGGTTACGCCCGGGTTCAGCAGATGCATCGCCATGAACACCAGAGAATTGACGAAGATCGCGATCCACGGCGCCTTATATCTTCTGCGCAGCTTCTGATACAGATACCAGCGGTCTGTCAGTTCCTCTGCCGCCGACTGGATGAAAACGCACAGGAAGAACAGCAGGAAGGGCAGCAGTTTGAAGCCGCTGTATTCCAGGTAAATGTCCCCCATCAGGACGGACATGAGAATGCAGAAGCCGTTGCATCCGAAGCCCAGCGCAAGCCCGATCAGAAAACCGCCGAAATTGTTGCCGGCGCGGTTTCCCGGGAGGCCGTCCGCGCCGCGAGCGCGCTCTCTGCTGTACTTCAGAGCCTGCAGCATCGTTCTGTTGCCCTTGAACAGGACGACGATAAGGAACAGCCCGATCCAGATGCCGAAAAAGTCAAAATAATTCTTGAGGAACACCGCTGCATCGCGGTCGCCTCCGAGGACGCTTTCAAAGAAGCCCAGCGCCAGATCCCCCAAAGGGAAGAGGATCGTGGATAAGAGTACAATAGCAAAGGTCAGCACAGATGCGATCAGAAACTGGTCTGTTATTTTGCGGCCCGGCCGCAGGTGCTTTTCTTTCAATGCGTTCATCCAACGCATCTCCTTTCAATGCTTCGATTTGTAATTTTGTTCTTCTTATCATAGCTCAAATCCATGTCAGAGTCAAAAAGAATCTCGGCTGCTTTGTTCTTCTTCTGTAACAGCAAAAAAACACAGCCCACGGAGTGGTGGACTGTGTTTTAGTGGTTGTGGGGGAAGGATTTGGCCCGCCTTGCGGTGCCCGAAAAACCGTTCGGGCTTACGCTGATCCTCCGGTTTTTCGACCGCTGCGGAAATTGAGGGCTCCCTGCATCCGCCGCAGGCGGCGGGAGCCCTCAATTCCAACGACCTCCTCCGGAGGCCGTTGCTTCAAACGCTCCACAGGCAAAACGAAAAGAGACGCACAAAGCGTCTCTTTCGTTTTGGTTGCGGGGGAAGGATTTGAACCAACGACCTCCGGGTTATGAGCCCGACGAGCTACCAGCTGCTCTACCCCGCGATATACTTTTAGGCCCCCTCGTTGGGAGCTTGATTAGAATAGCACAGGCAGTATGAATTGTCAAGGGGGAAAAATAAAAACTTTTGGCGCGGGGAAAACGCACAGGCTCTGGCACATGTCTCCAGATTTCAGTTTTTGATTTCAACAATTTCGCGCAAGTGTTCAAACCGGGACTTTCTTTTCCGGGAAAAATGGTGTATAATACCCTATCGTGTGAATTTTGCTGCGAGTGATTCACGAAGCGCTGTCCCCGGAGGGCGGCGGGATCTGAAACGGAAGAGGGGAGAACATGGAACACGCGTCCAACGTATTGTTTTCCATCGGGCCGCTGGAGGTGACGAGCACCGTCACCACCATGTGGGCCATCATCGCGGTGCTGACGCTTCTGAGCTGGCTGGCCACCCGGAACCTGAAGGAGGTGCCGGGGCCGCTGCAGAACGCGGCGGAGATCGCGGTAGGCTATCTGCGCAATTACTATGAGGGAAACCTGGGCAAGGAGCACGGGCGCAAATACTTTTCGGTGTTTGCCACCTTCTTTATCTTCATCATCGTGTGCAACTACTCCGGCATCCTGCCGGGCGCCGGGCATTTGAAGGGCTTCGCCGTGCCCACGGCCTCCCTCTCGGTGACGGCGGGCCTTGGCGTCATCGCTTTCTTCACCACCCACGTGATCGGCGTGAAGGAGCGGGGCCTCGGCAAGTATCTGGCAAGCTTTGCCTCCATCAAGCCCATCTTCCTGGTGGTGCTGATGCTGCCGCTGAACCTGCTGGAGCAGCTGATCCGCCCGGCCTCCCTGGCCCTGCGTCTTTACGGCAACCTGTACGGCGAGGAGATGGTTACGGAAACGCTCTATGAGATCTTTCCCATCGGCGTGCCGCTCATCATGAACGTGCTGAGCCTGCTGTTCTGCGCGCTGCAGGCCATGGTGTTCACCATGCTGCTTTCGATCTATGTGTCGGAAGCGGTGGAAGAAGAGTAAGAAACAATCTACCATATACAATTTAGGAGGATTTGATCATGGAAAGAGGACTTATCGCACTTGCCGCCGCTCTGGTGCTCTGCGTCACCGCAGCCGCCACCGCCATCTCCCAGGGACGCACCGCATCCAAGGCCATGGAGGCCATTGCCCGTCAGCCCGAGGCCGCCGGCGACATCCGGAGCTCGCTGATCCTGTCCCTGGCCCTGATGGAAGCGCTGACCATCTACGGCATGCTGGTCGCCTTTATGCTGGTCGGCAAGATTTAAGACATTTCGGCACAGGAGGACAGTGTCCATGTTAAGCATCAATATTTCCGAGCTCATATGGACTGTCATCAACTTCTTCCTGCTATATTTCCTGCTGCGGCGTTTCCTTTTCAAGCCCATCTGCGAGCATATGGACGCCCGCCAGGCGCGCATCGACGCGGGCCTGGAAAAGGAGCGGGAGGCCACGGCCTCCCTCCAGGAGGCCGATGCGCGCCGGGAAGCGGAAGAGCAGGCAGCCCGGGAGGAGGCCCGCGCCCTGCTGCAGCGCACCGAAGAGGAGAGCCTGCGGGAGAGCGGAGACACCCTGCTTGCCGCCAGGCGCGGCATCCGGGAGCAGGAGGGACAGAAGCGGGAGCAGATGCAGCAGCAGAGCCGGCAGGAGCATGAGCGCCTGACGGCGGCGGAGCCTGCCCTGGCTGCCTCTCTGGCCAGGAAGCTGCTGGGAGAGGAGGTCGATGCCCGGTGAGCGGATGGAACATCCTGTATGGCCTCATCAACTTTGCGATCCTGGCAGGCGGCCTGTTCCTGGTGGGCAGAAAGATCGTCCGGAACATGCTGGAAAAGCACCGGGACGAGGTGCAAAAGGGCTTGACGGACTCCGAGCAGGCGGCAGATAACGCCGAAAAGCTGATGCGGGAGCTGCCGGAGAAGGACGCCCAGGGCCGGAAGGCGGTGGAGCGCATCGCCCAGGAGGCGGAGGAAGCCGCCCGGCAGCGCCGGGCCATCAGCGCCCAGGCCACCGACAAGGAACTGGCGGCCCTGGCCCGGGACAGCGCCGGAGACGAGGAACGCTATCGCCGCAGCCTCAGGCGGGATCTGAATGCCCGGGCCGCGGAGGAGATCTGCGAGCAGACCGCTCTGCTGCTGCAAAAGCCGGACTATGCCGCCGCGCGGCGGGATCTGGACCGGCGCTTTGCCCAGCGAATGGAGCGGGAGCTGAAGCTCACCGCCGGGGACCGGCTTCGCCTTTTGGAGGGCGGCAGTCTGACCCTGACCCTCTCCGCCGTGGAAAAGCCCGCGGAGGAGGTGCTGGAGCGCCTGACGCGCTGCCTGAAAAAGGCGGGCATCGAGCAGGAGCCTGAGCTTGTTTTGAACGAATCTCTCATCGGCGGCCTGGTGCTGCAGGTGGGGGACACCGTCTATGACGGAAGCCTTGCCGGCCTTCTGGAGCGGGCAAGGAAGAACATCGCCGCAGCCGACGACGGCGGCGAGGACGCCCTCAGGGCCCTGCGGGAGGAGCTCTCCCAGGTCAGCGCCCAGCCGGAGGTCTACCAGACCGGCCGGGTCATCAGCGTGTCCGACGGTATCTGCCGGGTGTCCGGCGTGTCCGACGCCATGGCGGGCGAGCTGCTGGAGCTGGAGGGCGGCCTGCGCGGCATGGTGATGGACCTGGAGAAGGACAATGTGGGCGTGGTGCTGCTGGGCAGCTACGACGCTGTCCAGGAGGGCGCGGCCGTGCGCCGCACCGGGCGCATCATCGAGGTGCCCGTGGGCGAGGAGCTGATCGGCCGGGTGGTGGATGCCCTGGGCCGTCCCATCGACGGCGGCGGGGAGATCCGCACCGGGCACAGCCGCCCCATTGAAAGCCCCGCTCCCGGCGTCATCGCCCGCAAGAGCGTCTCCAAGCCCATGCAGACCGGCATCAAGGCCATTGACGCCCTGATCCCCATCGGCCGGGGCCAGCGCGAGCTCATCATCGGCGACCGCCAGACCGGCAAGACCGCCATCGCCCTGGACACGATCCTGAACCAGAAGGGGAAGGACATGATCTGCATCTACGTGGCCATCGGGCAGAAGGAGTCCACCGTGGCGGGCTTTGTGGAAAAGCTGCGCCAGGCCGGCGCCCTGGACTACACCATCGTGGTGTCCGCCAGCGCTTCGGAATCGGCGCCCATGCTCTACATCGCGCCCTACGCCGGCGCCGCCATGGGCGAATACTTCATGTACAAGGGCCGGGACGTACTCATCATCTATGACGATCTCTCCAAGCAGGCCGTGGCCTACCGGGAGATCTCCCTGCTGCTGCACCGGCCCCCCGGACGGGAGGCCTATCCCGGCGACGTGTTCTATCTCCATTCCCGTCTGCTGGAGCGGGCTGCCCGCCTCAGCGACGAGGAGGGCGGCGGCAGCATGACCGCCCTGCCCATCATCGAGACCCAGGCGGGGGACATCTCCGCCTATATCCCCACCAACGTCATTTCCATCACCGACGGCCAGATTTTCCTGGAGACGGATCTGTTCAATTCCGGCGTCCGTCCCGCAGTGAACGTGGGCCTCTCGGTGAGCCGTGTGGGCGGCTCGGCCCAGCTGGGGGCCATGAAGCAGGTGGCGGGCAGACTCCGCATGGAGCTGGCCCAATACCGGGAGCTGGCCGCCTTTGCCCAGTTCGGCAGCGACCTGGACAAGGCCACCCAGGCTACCCTGCACCGGGGCGACCGGATGACCGAGCTTCTCAAGCAGCCCCAGTACGCCCCCATGGAGGCCAGCGACCAGGTCATCAGCATCTTCGCCGTCAGCGAGGGCTTTGCCGATTCCCTGGAGCTCAGGGATGTGGCCCGCTTCGAAGCGGAGCTGCTGCCCTTCGTGCGCCAGAAGTGGCCCCAGCTGGAGGGTGAGATCCTCTCCGGGCGCAAGCTCTCGAAGGAGGAGCTGCAGCGCCTGCGGGAGATCATCGCAGAGTTCAAGGAAAGCTTTCAGGGGTAGTGAATAGAGAAGAGTGAATAGTGAATAGTTGTGGTATCACGCCTGTGGCGTGATGGATTGGAATCATCCGCGAAGCGGACACCATATCTCTTCTCTCTTCACTCCTCCTCGACGAACCTCATCCACCGCTCCGCGGTCCCCCTTCCCCAGAGGGGAAGGCTAAGAGGAAGTGATTGTATTGGCCAATCTGCGCGCGATCCGCATGCGCATCAAAAGTGTGGAGAGCACCCGGCAGATCACCAAGTCCATGAAAATGGTGGCGGCGGCAAAGCTGCGCAAGACCCAGTCTGCCGCCTCCCGCCTGCGCAGCTTCGCGGAGAAGAGCCGGGAGATCCTGCTCTCTCTGGGAGGCGGAGCCGATGCGGGGAAAAGCCCCTATCTCCGGCCCGCGCCGGAGGAGGGAAAGCTCTGCTATGTGCTCATTGTGGGAAACCGCGGCCTCTGCGGCACCTACAACCACAGCCTGCTGCGCTATTTTGAGCAGCTCCGGGCCGAGGAAAAGCGTGAGAGCCTGCTCTATGTGGCGGGCCGCTGGGGCCGGGATCTGATCGGCGGCGTGGATAAGCGCCTGGAGATCAGCGATGCGCCCACCGCGCAGGAGGCCCAGAGCCTGACGGAGGAGCTCAAGCAGCTCTACACCTCCGGCGAGGTCAGCGAGGTGCGGCTGGTGTACCAGCATTTTCGCTCCGTGCTGCAGCAAAGCCCCTGTGTCACGACCCTGCTGCCTCTGCAGCTTCCGGAGGGCGGGGAGGACCGGGACGTGATCTGCGAGCCGGACGGGGAGACCGTGCTGGAGCGGCTGCTGGAGCTGACCCTGGTGAACCAGGTCCACTCCGCCCTGCTGGAGGCCCGCACCGGCGAGCATGCCGCCCGCATGACAGCCATGACCTCCGCCTCGGACAACACCGAGGAGCTGATCCAGGAGCTGACCCTGGAGCTGAACCACGCCCGCCAGGCCGCCATCACCACGGAGATCTCCGAGATCGTGGGCGGCGCCGCGGCGTTATAAAGCCCATTCCGCTTGACCTCCCCTGAGCAAGGGGAGGTGTCATCCGGCGGTCCCCGCGAGCCGGATGACGGAGGGGTTGTATATTCAGCTCTGATAGAGAGATGTGAGCGAACTGAACGACCCCTCAGGCACTGCGCGCCAGCTCCCCTTACGCAGGGGAGCTTATAAGGAACAGACAGACGGGACGACCCCTCAGGCGCTGCGCGCCAGACCCAAGACCCCTTGCACAGGGGAGCTTATAAGGAACAGACCAGACGGGACAAGCCCTCAGTCATCCGCCTTGTGTGAGACGGTGGCTGACAGACCCTGACAGACCCAAGACCCCTTGCACAGGGGAGCTTATAAGGAACAGACCAGACGAGACAACCCCTCAGTCATCCGCCTTGCGTGAGACGGCGGCTGACAGCTCCCCTTGCACAGGGGAGCTTATAAGGAGGAACTATGGAAAATGCGATCGTAAAACGAGTGATCGGCCCGGTGGTGGACGTGCACTTCCCCTACGGAAACCTGCCGGAGCTGTATAACGCCATCGAGGTGCACCTGCCGGAGCGGAAGGTGACCCTGGAGGTGGTGCAGCAGATCGGCGGGGGAGACGTGCGGTGTATCGCCCTCAGCTCCACCGACGGCCTCTCCCGGGGCATGGAGGCCTTTGACACCGGCGCTTCCATCACCATGCCCGTGGGTGAGCAGACCCTGGGCCGAATGTTCAATGTCACCGGCGACCCCATCGACGGCAAGGGGCCCGTGGAGGGCGCCGAGCGGCTCCCCATACACCGCAAGGCCCCCGGCTTTACGGAGATCCTGCCGGCTACCGAGCTGCTGGAGACCGGCATCAAGGTGGTGGACCTGCTGGCACCCTATGCCCGCGGCGGCAAGATCGGCCTCTTCGGGGGCGCCGGGGTGGGCAAGACCGTGCTCATCATGGAGCTCATCCGCAATATCGCCTACGAGCACGGCGGCTACTCCGTCTTTGCCGGCGTGGGCGAGCGCAGCCGCGAAGGCAACGACCTCTGGCACGAGATGAACGAGAGCGGCGTCATCAACAAGACCGCCCTGGTCTTCGGCCAGATGAACGAGCCTCCCGGAGCCAGACTCCGGGTGCCCCTGTCGGGCCTGACCATCGCGGAGAACTTCCGTGACCGCAGCGGCCAGGATGTGCTGCTCTTTATCGACAACATCTTCCGCTTCACCCAGGCGGGCTCCGAGGTCTCGGCGCTTCTCGGGCGCATGCCCTCCGCTGTGGGCTATCAGCCCACCCTGGCCACGGAGATGGGCGATCTGCAGGAGCGCATCACCTCCACAAAAAACGGCTCCGTCACCTCGGTGCAGGCCATCTATGTGCCCGCTGACGACCTGACGGACCCGGCCCCGGCCACGGCCTTCGCCCACCTGGACGCCACCACGGTGCTGTCCCGCTCCATCGCGGAGCTGGGCATCTATCCGGCGGTGGACCCGCTGGAGTCCTCCTCCCGGATCCTGGAGCCGGGGGTGCTGGGCAGGGAGCATTACGAGACCGCCCGGGCCGTGCAGCAGGTGCTGGAGAAATACCGCCAGCTGCAGGACATCATTGCGGTGCTGGGCATGGACGAGCTGGGCGCGGAGGACCGGGCCACCGTGAACCGGGCCCGGCGCATCCAGCGCTTCCTCTCCCAGCCCTTCCATGTGGCGGAAAACTTCACCGGCATGGAGGGCCGCTATGTGCCCCTCAAGGAGACCATCAAGGGCTTCCAGGCCATCCTGGGCGGCGAGGTGGACGACCTGCCCGAGCAGGCCTTCCTCATGTGCGGCAGCCTTGACGAAGTGATCGCGAAACGGGGGAGCTACTGATGGACGGGATCTCGCTGCACGTGCTCACCGCCGACGGGCCTATCCTGGAGCGGATGGTGGAGTCGCTGAATCTGCCAACAGGCTTCGGCTCTGTCGGGGTGCTGAAGGGCCACGCGGATATGCTCTGCAACCTGGAGGCGGGGATCCTCCGCCTGCGCTGTGAGGAGGGCACAATGCGCCTGCGCATCTCTTCCGGCATTGCCAGCGTGGAAAAAAACGAAGTGAACATCCTGGTTTCCTCCGGGCAGATCCTGGAGGACTGAAAACACCCCGAGGCTGTCCTCGGGGTGTTTTCAAAATGCGCCGACAAAGCTCGAAACGTGATATTCCGAGGAGGCAGTCGGGCCGACGCGCGGGGGGATCCGTTATCCGGTAAACAGCCTTGATACATGCATCTTCCTGGGGATACGGATTGTACCCGCAGGGCAGACCCCACGCCAGTGACATCGGTCACTTAAGTGAGCCTCCAAATCTTTGATTTGGCTAAGGCGAACTTACACCCGTGGCGGGTTCGCAATGACAGGAACAGACTTTGCCGATACCTTGCGGCGGGCGGCCTCGAAAGGGCGTCCGCCGCACTTTTGCCCGCAGAAAGAGCAAAATTTACGGGAAATCTAATTTCTGCATCAGAATGAAAACAAACAATTTATTTCTTCGTCACTCTGTTGCTTAAAAAAATAAAAATATGGGCATTTTGCATCATTGACGCATCTTCGGGACAATGCTAAAATGCTACTTGAAAAATGATGCTTTTTTCACAGAGGATAAAGAGAGGCTGCGGCTATGAAAAAGATGAAGGTCCTGATCGGCAACTACGGCAGCGGCAAAACGGAGCTTGCCCTGAACTTCGCCTTTCGCGCGGCGGAGCGGGGAGAGCGGACGGAGCTGCTGGACCTGGATATGGTGAACACCTACTTCCGGCTGACCGAGCGGGGCAGGATGACCCAGATGAAGGAGATCCGCCTGGTCTCCCCGAACTTCGCCTGCGCCGGTATTGAAACGCTCTCCGTTCCCGCTGAGGTTGCCTCCGCCTTCGCCATGGACTGGGACACCGTTGTGTTCGACGTCGGCGGCGACGCCGTGGGCGCCACGGCCGTGGCGCGTTACTATCAGGACTTCATGGAGCTCGAGCCCGGCGCCCTGGAGGTGCTGAACGTGGTGAACATCCGCCGCCCGCTCGCCGGGACGGTGGAGCGCATCATCAAGCTGCAGGAGGAGATGCAGATCCACTCCCGCCTGCAGATCACCGGCATGATCAACAACACCAACCTCGCCATCGCCACCACCGACGCCGAGCTGCGCGACGGCTACGAGATGATCCGCGAGGTCTCGGAGCGCACCGGCGTTCCGGTGCTCTACACCTCCGGCAAGAAGCAGTTTCTCGACCGCTTCCTCGCCGAAGGGCACGACCCGAAATACATCGGCACCCCCCTTGCGATCGACACCTATATGCAGCGCGACTGGGATTCCTGGATCCACAGTCTGGATCAGAACCCCTCCAACCCCCGCCCCGGCAATTTCTACCGGACCAATATGGACTGAGCCTGCCCGGCCGGGACGAAGCGAAAAGCGTATCCCCATCCGTCGCGTGACGGTTTTTAGAATAGACCTGCAAATCTATCAAGGAAAAGAGGTAAGAACATGGTTAAGGTTACAATCAACGAGATTGTATGCAAAGGCTGCGGCCTGTGCGCGAGAGCATGTCCCAAAGGCGTGCTTGCCCTTTCCAAGACCAAACTCAACGCAAAAGGCTACCATCCCGCTGAAGTCGTGAACCCGGATGACTGCATCGGCTGCGCATCCTGCGCACGCACCTGCCCGGATGTCGCGATCCGCATCGAAAGACTATAAGGAGGAAACGAAAATGGCATTAACTCTCATGAAGGGGTCCGAAGCGATCGCCGAGGCTGCCATTCGCGCCGGCGCACGTTTCTTCTTCGGCTACCCCATTACCCCGCAGACTGAGATCCCCGAATACATGTCCGCCCGTATGCCCGAAATCGGCGGCTGCTTCCTGCAGGCCGAGAGCGAAGTGGCGGCGATCAACATGGTGTACGGCGCTGCCGGTACCGGCATGCGCGTTATCACTTCTTCTTCCAGCCCCGGCGTCTCCCTGAAGCAGGAGGGCATCTCCTACATCGCGGGCGCCCAGCTGCCCTGCGTGATTCTGAACGTCATGCGCGGCGGTCCCGGCCTCGGCAACATTCAGGCCTCCCAGGGCGACTATTTCCAGGCCACCAAGGGCGGCGGCAACGGCGACTACCACCTGCTGACCTACGCGCCCTCCTCCATCCAGGAGGTCGTGGACACGATGATGTTCGCCTATGAGAAGGCCGAGAAGTACCGCATCCCCGTTCTGTTCCTGCTCGACGGCATCATCGCCCAGATGATGGAGCCGGTCGAAATGCCGGAGATGGTCGAGTACAAGCCGACCAAAGAAGCCAAGCCCTGGGCCGCCATGGGCTGGAAGCCGGGCGACGACCCCGCCAAGCGCGCCGTCATCAACTCCATGTACATCTCCACCGAGGAGCTGACCGATCACACCAACGTGCTGCAGGCCTGCTACCGCGAGATCGAGAAGAACGAAGTGATGTTCGAGAACTACCGCACCGAGGACGCCGAGATCGTTCTCACCGCCTTCGGCACCGTCTCCCGCGTCGCCCGCAGCGCTGTGGACGAGCTGCGTGAAGAGGGCTACAAGGTCGGCCTGTTCCGTCCCATCACGGTGTGGCCCTTCCCCTACGACGAGCTCAAGAAGGCCGTCAACCAGCCCCAGGTCAAGGCAGTGCTGGACATCGAGGTCAACGAAGGCCAGATGCTCGAGGACGTCAACCTGGCCGTCAGCGGCGCCCGCCCGGTCGAGTTCCTCGGCCACTGCGGCAGCCTCTTCCCGACCACCGAAGAAGTCAAAGCCCGCATCCTCGCCATGCTGAAGGAGGGAAAGTAAGATGTCTGTTGTCTTTGAGAAAACCCAGCTGCTGACCGATAAGCAGTTCCACTACTGCCCCGGCTGCAACCACGGCATCATCCACCGCCTGGTCGCCGAGAGCATCGATGAGCTGGTCAAGGAAGGCAAGCTCGAGGCCGGCAACGTCATCGGCGTCGCCCCGGTCGGCTGCTCTGTCTTCGCCTATGATTACTTCAACTGCGATATGTTCGAGGCCGCCCACGGCCGCGCTCCCGCTGTCGCCACCGGCATCAAGCGCGCCAAGCCCGACACCCTGGTCTTCACCTATCAGGGCGACGGCGACCTGGCCTCCATCGGCACCGCCGAGGTCGTCCATGCCGCGCACCGCGGCGAGAAGCTCGTCACCATTTTCGTCAACAACGCCATTTACGGCATGACCGGCGGCCAGATGGCCCCGACCACGCTGGTTGGCCAGAAGACCACCACTTCTCCCTACGGCCGTGACGAGGCCTGGTGCGGCGCGCCCATCAAGATGAGCGAGATGCTGGCCCAGGTTCCCGGCTCTTACTACATCGAGCGCTGCGCCGTCAACAACAACGGCAACATCATCAAGTGCAAGAAGGCCATCAAGAAGGCCATGCAGTACCAGCTGGAAGGCAAGGGCTTCTGCATGATCGAGGTTCTCTCCGCCTGCCCGACGAACTGGGGCTTGAACCCGGTCGAGGCTCTCAAGTGGCTGGAAGAGAACATGATTCCTTACTACCCGCTGGGCGTGTATAAAGATAAGGGGGCTGAACAGAAATGACGAAACGTTATCTTTTCGCCGGCTTCGGTGGTCAGGGCATGCTCCTGATCGGTAAATTTGTGGCTATGGCCTGCATGCTGGAAGGCAAGCACGTCTCCTGGCTGCCCTCTTACGGCCCCGAGATGCGCGGCGGCACGGCCAACTGCTCCGTCATCGTGAGCGACGATCCGATCGGCACCCCGATGGTCGAGAAGGCCGACGCCATCATCGCCATGAACCGTCCTTCTCTGGACAAGTTTGAGAGCCATGTGAAGCCCGGCGGCGTGCTGATCATCAACAGCTCCATCATCGACCGCAAGGCCGAGCGGGACGACATCACCGTTGTCTACTGCGACGCCAACCACATCGCCGAGGAAGTCGGCAACCCCAAGGGCGCAAACGTCGCCATCCTGGGCGCGCTGATGGCCAAGAGCCCCGCCTGCAGCACCGACAGCATGGTGGAAGCCATCCGCATCGAGCTGGGCGAGCGCAAGGCCCGCTTCCTGGAGGGCAACAAGAAGGCCCTCTTCGCCGGCATCGAGGCCGCCAACAAGGAATAAGCACATCTTAGAGCAAAAAAAGTGCTGTGAAAAGTTTTTTTCACAGCACTTTTTTTGGTTTTTAGTTTTGGAGATCCGCGAAGGAGTCGGACGAATCGAGGATCGCCCCTGCGGTGGGCGGGGGAGTCAAAGTTTGTTCCTCCCCCAGCGGGGGAGGATGTCAGCGAAGCTGACAGGTGAGGGAGAAACTTGCCAGGTGCTTTTATGATTTTGCTTGCCGCGATCCGGCACTCTCCCTCATCACCCTCCAGTGTGAGCACTGGAGGGAGCTTCCCCCGCTGGGGGAAGCACATCCGGTGCTTCACGCCGCTGCAGGCAGGGGGCCATAACGCGGTGATTAAGCGCGGGCGGCGTGAAGGCGAGTCCTTAAGCTTTCATAAGAATTGAGAAGAGCAGTCGACTTCCCGGAAAAATGGTGGTAGGATGGGGCCAGAAAAGAGGAAGCCGCCCCACCGGGGAGGATTCCTGGAAAAGAGGGGAAAGCCTTGAAGATCACATATGGAAAACGAATGCTCCCGCTGCTGCTTTTGCTGGCCCTGCTGCTCTCGGCCTGCGGCGCGGGGGAGACGGCTGCGCAGAGCGCGCCGGAAAGCACGGAAGAGCCCGCGCAGGAAGGCACGGCGGAGCCCGCACCGGAGAGCACGGAGGCGCCGGAGGAGCTGCCGGAGGGCGCCGTAGCGGTGAGCACCGTGGATGAGCTGCTCGCCGCCATCGCGCCCAATACCACCGTGGTGCTGCGCGAGGGCGACTATGACCTGAGCACCGCTGCCGACTACGGTCAGGAGGATCTGAAGGGCTATTACATCTGGAGCCTGGTCCCCGGCGGCTGCACCCTGTGCATCCAGAATGTGGACGGGCTGCGGCTTCTGGGGCAGGGGGAGGTCTCCCTCCTGGCCCGGCCCCGTTACGCCGAGGTGCTGAGCTTTTCCGGCTGCGCGGATCTGCGCCTGGAGGGTCTGAACCTGGGCCACACCCAGGAGCCCGGGATCTGCGCCGCGGGCGTTTTGAGCTGCAGCTTCTGCGATAACGTGAGCGTGGAAGCCTGCCGGCTCTTCGGCTGCGGCTCCGTGGGTCTCACCGCCTCCAACTGCAGGACCCTGATCCTGCAAAACTGCCGCATCGACGGCTGCAGCAGCGGGGCCGTGGAGGCCTACGGCAGCCGGGACCTGCGCCTTGTGGACTGCGAGCTCTGCGACAACGGCCAGGGCAAGGAGAGCGCGGGCTATGAGCTCATCACCGCCGACCGCTGCCGGGATCTGGCCCTGGTCAACTGCGAGATCAGCGGCAACCGGGTGCAGCATATCCTGCACAGCAGCTGGTGCGATCGGACCTCGCTGCTGGGCTGCAAAGTGGAGGGAAACCGCATCCTGGACGCGGTGTTCCAGTTCGAGGGAAAGAGCGCCCTGGTGGATCGCTGCGGCTTTTCCCTGCGCAGCCAGGAGCGCTATTACCCTGCGGGCAGCAGCCTCTTTGCCCGGAACGGGGACGGGGAGGAGCTGATCAGCTTTGACCTGGACCACATGGAATGGGGCGAGGCGGAATACGCCGGTCCCCCGGCGGAGGACGCCCGACCGGAGCGGACAGAGCTGACCGAAGGGGGGAGCGAGGTACACGTTTCCACGGTGGACGAGCTCCTTGCCGCCATCGCGCCGGACACCGTCATCTACCTGGAGCCGGGAGTCTACGCCCTGTCCGAGGCGTCGGATTACGGCGGCAGCGGCAGCGACTGGTATTCCTGGGAGGAGGACTATGACGGCTACAGCCTCACCATTCAGAACGTGAAGAATCTCAGCATCGTGGGCGCGGGGAAGGACGATACCGTCCTCCTCGCGGAACCCCGCTACGCCTGCGTGCTCCGCTTCCGGGAATGCGAGAGCATCCTGCTGTCCGGCTTTACCGCGGGGCACAGCGAGGCGCCGGGCTACTGCACCGGGAACGTGCTGGATCTCTATACCTGCACCGGCGTGACGGTTTCCGACTGCGGCCTCTTCGGCTGCGGCGTCATCGGCGTGTATGCGGTGAACTGCGAGGACCTGCAGCTGCGGCAGACGGAGATCTACGAGTGTGCCTATGCCGGGGCGGATCTTACCACCTGCTGGAACGTGTTCTTCGAGGGCTGCAGCATCCACGACTGCGACGAGGGGAGAAACTACATCTTCCTGCGCGGCGGTGACTGCAGCTGGGACGGCGAGCCGCTCCAGGAGGGCTGCATCCTTATTGAGGACGGCAGATGCCTTGGCGCGGTGGATCCGGTCTGGTGAGAACGGTTGCCAGAAAGCGAAAAGCGTGTTATACTGCACATGGTGAAGGGCCCGCGGCGTCGCCGCGGGCCTTGTTATCAATCTCTGCCTTTTGGAGGATTTCCATGGAAGAGCGGAACATCTGCCTCATGAACGATTCCTTCCCGCCGGTGATCGACGGGGTGGCCAACGCGGTAAAAAACTACGCCCAGATTCTGACGGAAAACCACGGCCACGCCGCCGTGGTGACCCCTTATTACCCGGATGTGGACGATTCCGGCTATCCCTTCCCGGTCTATCGCTATCCCAGCATGAACCTGCCGGGCAAGCTGGGATACCGGGCGGGGATTCCCTTCTCCCCGGAGCTGATGGCAAAGCTGGAGGCGGAGCACTTCGCCCTGATCCACAGCCACTGCCCGGTGAGCTCCACCCTGCTGGCCCGCTCCCTGCGGGACCAGATCCAGGCCCCGGTGGTGCTGACCTATCACACCAAGTTCGATATCGACATCGCCAACGCCGTCCGCGGCAAGCACCTGCAGGAGGAGCTGATCCGCCTGCTGGTGCGAAACGTCTCCGCCTGCGACGAGGTGTGGACCGTGAGCCGGGGTGCGGGGGAGAACCTGCGGAGCCTGGGCTATGAGGGAGACTATGTGGTCATGCCAAACGGCGTGGACTTTCCCAAGGGGAGAGTCTCCGACGCGGCGGTTCGGGAGGTCACCGGGGACTTTGACCTGCCCGCGGGGGTGCCTGTGCTGCTCTTCGTGGGCCGCATGATGTGGTACAAGGGCATCCGCATCATCCTGGACGCCCTGAAAATGCTGGACGCCGAAGGAAAGAACTTCCGCATGATCTTCGTGGGCGGCGGCGGTGACAAGGAGGAGATCCAGGCCTATGCTGAGGAGCTGGCCCTGGGGGAAAAGGTGATCTTCGTGGAGCCCATCCGGGACCGGGAGCGGATCCGCGCCTGGTACTGCCGGGCGGACCTGTTCCTCTTCCCCTCCACCTTTGACACCAACGGTCTCGTGGTGCGGGAGGCCGCGGCCTGCGCGCTGCCCAGCGTCCTGGTCCGGGGCAGCTGCGCCGCGGAGGACGCGGAAGACGGGGAGACCGGCTTTCTCATTGAGGAAAACGCCGCCTCCATGGCCGAGATGCTGCGGGGGCTGCTGGATAAGCCGGAGCAGATGCGCCGGGTGGGTCAGCAGGCCCAGCAGGGGCTCTATCTCTCCTGGGAGGATTCGGTGGCCAACGCCTGGGAGGGCTACGGCACCGTCATCGAAAAGTACCGCAGCGGCGGCTATGCCCGGGAAAAGACCGTCTCGGACGAGGCCTTCCGCAATCTGGGCGGCCTGATGGACAAAATGAGCCGCCTGGACCGGCTGGATCTGCGCAGGACGGTGGAGATCCGGGGCAAGAGCCTGTCCCTGGCCGAGGTCTCCGGCCTGATCCATAAGATCCTGGATCAGGGGGAGGAGAGCCTCCGCCAGCGCTACGACCGCTTCCTGTGATGCTGCGGTTTTGCGCCGCAGGGGAAGGCATTGGTCCTTCCGGCAGAAGCTGACCCGTATCAAAAGAAAAGATCGGCGAACTCGTATCATTTGCGAGTTCGCCGATCTTTTTCGTGACAGGATAAAGCAAGCCTCCTGTGATCAAAAGATTCAAAACCGCTGTGTTAAATTCATCTTTTATTATATATATCATGGAATGTCCCCTTTGCAAGCCGCTTTCTGCCTCCCGGGGGAGCCCACTCCGTCACCGCCGCAAACGGCGGCGACACATCCCCTTGCAGGGGAGGCCAGGGGCGTCCCATCGTAGGGGCGGCCTTTGGCCGCCTCCCAAGACTGCATTCCTGGAAAAACGGGCGGACGAGCAATGCTCGTCCGCCCGTTCCTTTCCCGCCGCAGGGAAGGGGTTCGCCCCTCCCGGCAGCTCGCACGCCAAGGCTATGCCCAAACGGGAAGATTCGGTGAATTCACAGCGTGTTACGAATTCGCCGAAGCTTTTGCCTGAAAAAGGTCGCTGCCGCCGGGCGGGGACAAGCCGCCGCCCCTACGGCAAAGACGGGGCTGCGTTCCTCTGTAGAAAAGGTTTAGCAAAATCGTACGCGATTTTGCCAAACCTTTTTTTCTATATGGTTCTGCGCCGGGACGGCCGATCGCTGCGCGGGGACAGCATTATTGCGCCTCATAATCCAGAAAATCAAAATCCGCCGTCTGCCGGCGCAGCATGGCGTCCACACAGCCGAGGCCGAACATGGTGCCGGTAAACTCCCCGTAGCCGCTGTGCTCGTCGGACAGGTGCCAGGTGTCAAAGTCCGGGCCGATGGCCGTCCAGGTTTCTCCGTCAGAGGACCAGGAGAAGGCAAAGCGCTTTCCCTCGATCCGCACTCGCAGCCACACCGGACCCGCCGGCGCCGGGGTCTCGCAGGACCGGTGGTCGTTCTTCACACCCCGGTCCACCTCCTGGACGCTGAGCACCGGGCAGTTTTGCTCCTCGCTCCAGGTCTTGCGCAGCCAGACATAGTTCATGTTGTCGTAGTACAGGGCCAGCCCTGCGCTGTGTTGGTACCGTTCCGGGGCAAAGTCTATTTTGGTCGTGATTACGGCCTGCAGACTCGTCAGCTTCCGCGCAAGAAGACTGACCCGGTTGGTGGAGCTCAAGGACTCCTGGCCCCGCAGGCGCAGCCAGCCGGGACGGGCTTTCAGATCGGCAAAAGTCCCGGGGTCGATCCGCGGCGCGTAACAGTCCGGGCGCAGCGTCGGGGCATCGAAGCCGTCAAAGCCGGACAAGATCCTTGCCGCAAAGGGCGGAAGCTGGGCCTCCTCGCTCTCCAGCCGGGCAAGACAGCCGCCGCCGGGAAGCTGCAGCCAGCCGTCTTCCGTCCACTCCAGCTTCTGGATGGCGGCCTCCCGGCCCAGGGTGCAGCAGAGCTCCGGCACAAAAGGCCGGGCGCAGTGGTAGGCCATGAACACCTCGCCTGTCGGCGTCTCGGCAAGACTCCCGTGTCCCGCCTTTTGCAGGGGAACGTCCGGGTTATAATAGCGGGGCTTGAGATGGTCGGTGTCGGCGCTCTCGTCCCGGTTCTCTGCCACGGAGCTGAGGATCGGGTTGTGGGGGCAGGGCTCATAGGGGCCGAAGACGTTTTTCGCGCGACTGAGGGTGGCGCAGTGGTAATAGCCCGTGCCGCCCTCGGCGCAGAGCAGATAGTAAAACCCGTTCTTTTTGTACAGGTGCGGCCCTTCCAGGCAGCCGCGCAGGGTGGCGCCCATGGAGATCCGCCTGGGATAGCCCACAATGGCTTTCGCCGCAGGGTCATACTCCACAAGGCAGATCCCGCCGGGCTTGCGCCGGTCGTCCCGGGTCTCCCATTCCAGGGAAAGGAGCCACTTGCGCCCGTCGTCGTCGTGAAAGAGCGAGGCGTCAAAGCCCGCCGAGTGGAGATACACAGGCTCCGACCAGGGGCCGTCGATCTCCGGGGCGGTGATCAGATAGTTGTCGATGTCAAAAAAGCGGGCGTTCATGGAGCGCATGACGCCATAAACCAGGTAAAACAGGCCGTCTTCCTCACACCAGCTCAGGCAGGGCGCCCACACGCCCTTGGCGGAGGGAAGGCCCCGCAGCGAAAGCCCCTCCGCGTCCCGCAGCAGATGGGTCTGCAGCTCCCAGTGCTTCAGATCCCGGGAATGATACACCGGGATCCCGGGGAACCACTCAAAGGTGGAGCAGGCCAGATAGTAGTCGTCTCCCCGGCGGCAGAGGCAGGGGTCGGAGTGAAAGCCCGGCAGGATGGGATTTCGGATCATAACGACATTCCTCGATTCATGGATAATATGATGCTCCATGTTATCCCGTTTCCGGAGATTTGTCCACCATAAATACTCGGGCTACATGAAAAATCACGGGAGCAGAGTCCTATGGATCTTCTCCCGCGAAGAATCTCGTCCTCACCCACTTGCGAGCGCCTCTCCCACGCCGTAGGGGCGGCCTTTGGCCGCCTCCATTTGGTCGCAATCGGTCAGACGGCCACAGGTCGCCCCTACGATTGGTGCGGCGTCCTGTCTCTGACGTAGGGCCGACCATTGGTCGGCCATTGTGCTTCCCCCAGCATGTCAAAAAAGTCCTTTGGGGACTTTTTTGACTGCGCTTTCCCCGCCGAGCATTTTGGCCGAACACAAAATGCTGTTTTCGAAAAGCCTTGATTTTCAAGGCTTTTCGAGCGGCGGGCTATTGTACTCGAGGCGGGCCTTGCCCCCTCGAGCTCCCCCGCTGCTCTGTCATCTGACATTGCTGCGAGGTTTTTTGACACTCTGCCCCGTAGCGCCGAGCAATGCTCGGCGCTACGGGCACCTTCGCCTCAAGGAAAAGGCTTTTGGGAGGGCGGATGGCTGCGCTTGCGGAGAGAACACCGGAAAAACCAGACCGCCGCAGCGGCGGCATCTGGCTGCGCTGCGGCAATGACTGGCCCACGCCGGGGCTCCTATTCGCCCTTGTATTTGCGCCGGGTGGCGAGACCCCCGCGGATGTGCCGCTGTGCCTTGTTCCAGTCCAGAAGCAGCCTTACCTGGGCATAGAGCCCCGGGTCCACCCGGCGCAGCCGCTCGGTCAGGTCCTTGTGGACGGTGCTTTTGGAAATGCCGAACTTTGCGGCGGCGGCCCGGACGGTCGCCTTGTTTTCCAGAATAAACGCTGCCAGATCGCAGGAGCGTTCCTCTATATCGGTATGCAATGCCACCACTCCCTGTGCGCGGCTCTGCCGCGCGATTCCTGCTCCATGTATATGAGAGGGGAAGGGGGCTTATGAAAGCGGGTGGAAGGGGAGATCGGTCCCGCGCCGGAGGAACGCAAAAGGAAACCCCGTCTCCGGTGAAGCGTGCTTCCCGGAGACGGGGGCTTTCAAGTTTGCGTGAGATGAGGGTTCAGCGGGCTCAGGCCTTCTGCGCGTACTGGAAGAAGAAGTAGCCCATGCCGGTGTAGCCCAGGTTGGTCAGGCCATTGTTGCAGTACATGTTGGTGTAATAGTAGATGGGGCAGACAGGGAAGCCGCCTTCACCGAAGAGGGTCTCCTCCGCGGAGTACAGCAGGGCGTCACGGTCGGGACCGGCCAGAGCGGCCTTGGCAGCGGTGATGTTGGCGTCGAAGCTCTCATCGGAGTACAGGCCGTAGTTGTAGGAGTTGCCGGTGACCATCAGCTCCAGGTAGGTCACGGGGTCGTTGTAGTCGGCGATCCAGCCGAGACGGGCAACGCCGAAGGCGTGCTCGCCCAGACCGTTGGTGTAGGTGGCCCACTCCTGGTTCTCCAGGGTGATGCTCATGCCGAGAACGGTCTGCCAGTCGGAGCCGCAGGCTTCCGCAATGGCCTTGTGGGTATCGGAGGTGTTGAAGTTGTAGACCACGGTGGTGTTGGGATCCCAGGAGCCGTCGGCAACAGCCTCATCGTACAGCTGCTTGGCCAGCTCGCACTTGCCGGCATAGGTGCTCAGATCCGCGTCGGGGTACATGCTCTGGAGGGTGTTGTAGATGGCGCCCAGCTCGGACACGCCGAAGGCGAAGTCTGCGCCGGTGGAATCCAGGATGCCGGAGGCAACAAAGCCGGTGGCGGGAACCTGACCTCCCTGGGTCACGTTCTCGACGATGTTCTCGCGGTCAACGGAGAGGACCATGGCCGCGCGCACACGCCAGTCGGTGATCTTGGAGCAGTTCAGGTACAGGTAGTAAGTACCCACATAGGGATTGATGAAGCAGTCGCCGGAGGCCGTCAGGCTTTCGATCATGTCGGTGGGGAAACTCTCGATGAAGTTGTACTCACCGGACTGATAGGCGGAAAGGATGGCAGTCTCGCTGTCGCTCAGCCACCACACGATGGCGTCGGGGCCCAGGTTCTTCACATCGTAGTAGTACTCGTTGGGCTCCATGCGGATGTAGCTGTCATGGACCCACTCGACGACCTTGTAAGGGCCGTTGACCACGATGGTGGCGGGATCGGTCCAGCTCTCGTTGCCCTCAACCACGTCCTCACGCAGGGGGACGAGAGAGGCAAAGGCGCACATCTCGATGAAGTAGGCGCAGGGGGCCTCCAGCTGGATCTCCAGGGTCTTGTCGTCGATGGCGGTGATGCCCAGCTCGCTCTTGTCCTTCTCACCGGCCTGGATCGCGGCGGCGTTCAGGACGATGTTGTCCAGGAAGTAGCCGTAGTCGGAGGCGGTGGCGGGATCCACCAGGCGCTGCCAGCTGTAGACGAAGTCCTTGGCGGTGACGGGCTGGCCGTCGGACCAGAAGATGTCGTCCCGCAGGGTGAAGGTGTAGGTGCAGAGATCATCGGAGACCACATAGGACGCTGCCTGACCGCAGACGACTTCGGTGTTCTTCATGTTGGGGTCATCCGCAGCCTGCTCGTCGATCATCTGATACTTCATCAGATTCTCAAACTGGTGCTGGGTGTAGGTGGAGCCGTCGACAGAGCTGATCAGGCCCGGATCGATGGTTTCCGGCTCGGACGCGATGCAGGCGTTGACCACGAAGGGCTCGGCGGCGGTATCAGCGGAAGCATCGGCGGGGCTGCTGGCGTCGGCATCGGCAGGGGTGTCGTTGGCTGCGGGCGCGCTGCTGGGAGAGCCGCAGGCGGCCAGCGCAAAGACCATGCACAGAGCAAGCAGCAAAGCAATTGTCTTTTTCATGTTATTCCTCCTGTTTTGAAATTGTAAAAAGCTCAGATCTGAGCCTGTTACCAAGGTTAGTCAGCCCTGCTCCAGCAGGTGGCAGGCCGCGTAGTGACCGGTGCCGTATTCCTTCAGAGCGGGCTGCTCGGAGCGGCAGCGCTCCGTGGCATAGGGACAGCGCGTGTGGAAGCGGCAGCCGCCGGGCGGATCCAAGGGGCTGGGGATATCGCCCTCCAGCAGGATGCGCTGCCGGGCACGGCTTTTCTCCGGGTCCGGAAGGGGCACCGCGGAGAGCAGGGTTTGGGTGTAGGGGTGGATGGGGTGGCTGCACAGCTCATAGCTCTCTCCCAGCTCCACCAGCTGGCCCAGATACATGACGCCGATGCGGTTGGAGATATGGCGCACCACGCTGATGTCGTGGGCGATGAAGAGATAGGTCAGCCCCTTGTCCCGCTGCAGATCCTCCAGCATGTTCACGACCTGGGACTGGATCGACACGTCCAGAGCGGAGATGGGTTCGTCGCAGACGATGAACTCCGGCTCCACGGCCAGGGCCCGGGCAATGCCCACGCGCTGCTGCTGCCCGCCGGAAAACTCGTGGGGGAAGCGGTTGGCGTGCTCGGTGTTCAGACCCACCTCGTCCAGCAGGGACTTGATGCGTTCCTGCCGCTCCTTCTTCCCGGAGCAGAGCTTGTGGATGTCCAGTGCTTCGCCCACGATCTCGCCCACGGTCATGCGCGGGTCCAGGGAAGCGGAGGGATCCTGAAAGATGATCTGCATTTTGCGCCGGTAGGGCAGCATGTCCACCGCGATCTTCTGAGCGCTGTCGTAGATGGGCTTTCCGTCATACTCGATGCGCCCGGCAGTGGGCTCGTACAGCCGGATGATGGTGCGTCCCAGGGTGGTTTTGCCGCAGCCGGACTCGCCCACCAGACCCAGGGTCTCGCCCTTGAAGATCTGAAGGGAGACCGACTCCACGGCCTGCACATATTTTTTCTTCCGGAACAGTTTGCCCTTGACGGGGAAGTATTTGCTGAGATTTTCGATTTTCAGAAGAACGTCACTCATGTCGCATCCCCCTTTCCCGGCTGCTCCCGGAAATGGAGCCAGCAGGCGGAGATATGCCCATCGCCCACCTGGACAAAGGGCGGCTTCTGCCGCAGACAGATCTTCATGCAGTCCTTGCAGCGGGGGCCGAAATTGCAGCCCTGGGGCGGATTGAGCAGGTCGATGGGCGTGCCCTCGATGGGCACAAGCCGCTCCCTGCCTTCCTCGTCCAGACGGGGGGTAGAGGCCAGCAGACCCTTGGTATAGGGGTGCTGCGGGTCATAGAAGATGTCGTTGACCGGCCCCTGCTCCACGATGCGGCCTGCGTACATGACCGACACCCGGTCGCAAATCTCGGCCACGACGCCCAGGTTGTGGGTGATGAAGATGATGGAGGTGTTTTCCTTTTTCTGCAGCGCCTTCATCAGCTCCAGGATCTGGGCCTGGATGGTCACGTCCAGGGCGGTGGTGGGTTCGTCCGCGATGAGGAGCTTGGGCTCGCAGATCAGCGCCATGGCGATCATGGCCCGCTGCCGCATGCCGCCGGAGAATTCGTGGGGATACTGGTCGATGCGCTTTTCGGCGTTGTTGATGCCCACCAGCTCCAGCATCTCGATGGCCCGGGCCCGGGCCTGCTCCTTGCTGTAGCCCTTGTCGTGGCACAGCAGCGCCTCCACAAGCTGGTTGCCGATGGTGTAGACCGGGTTGAGACAGGTCATGGGGTTCTGGAAGATCATGCTGACCCGGTTGCCGCGAAACTGGCGCATCTGCTCCTCACTGAAGGAAAGGACATCCTCGCCCTCAAAGGTGATGGAGCCGCCGGTGACCTTGCCGGGGCTTTGCAGAAGGCCGATGATGGAATAGGCTTCCACGCTCTTGCCGGAGCCGGATTCGCCCACGATGCCCATGACCTCGTTATAGCCGAGAGAGTAGGAGATGCCGTCAACGGCCTTGACTTCACCCGCCGGGGTGAAGAAGGAGACCTTGAGATCCTTGACCTCAAGGAGCGTTTTCTTTTCGTCCATAGCCGTTTCCTCCCTACTTCTTCAGACGCGGATCCAGCGCGTCCCGCAGGCCGTCGCCCACAAGGTTCAGCGTCAGCACCACCACCGTGAGGATGATGCCGGGGAACACCAGCCTGTAGGGGTACAGGGTGATGGTCTCCAGCGCGTCGGAGCACAGGGAGCCCAGGCTCGCCATCGGCGCGGAGACGCCCAGACCCAGGAAGGACAGGAACGATTCCAGAAAGATGGCGCTGGGGATCTGCAGGCAGGTGGTGATCACCAGCTGACCCACGCAGTTGGGCAGCAGATGCCGCCGGATGATCCGGCCGTTGGAGGCGCCCAGGGCAGTGGCCGCGGTGACATATTCCTGCTTTTTCAGCTGCAGCACCTGGCCGCGGACGATCCGCGCCATGGTGACCCAGTAGAGCAGGGCGAAGGTGATGAAAATGCTGACGATGCCGGCGCCCAGATCGCTCATCGCGTGGGCAAAGGCGGAGGGGCTGGTGTCAAACCACTGCTGCAGCGGGTCCTTCAGCACTACCTGCAGCAGCAGCACGATCAAAACCTCGGGCACGGAATAGATGAGCTCCACAATGCGCATCATCACAAAGTCCACAGCGCCCCCGGCAAGACCGGAGATGGCGCCGTAGATCGAACCGATGATCAGCACGATCAGGGCGGCCACCACGCCGATGATGATGGAGACGCGTGTCCCGTACATGGTGCGGGCCATGATGTCGCGCCCCGCCGAGTCGGTGCCGAAGACGTGGGGGAAGACGCTGCGCACCAGCTTGAGCCGGGCGGCGCCCTCCGCGGGGCTGTCCGTGAAGGCAATGGCCGCATAAGCTTTATAGCTGCCGTCGGGCTGAAGGTCGGCTTCCTTCACAAGGATCAGCGGCTCTTCCGCCTTGCTGTTCAGGATCAGCACGCTCTTTTCCACGGCCTTTGTCAGGGAAAAGGCATAGGTCCTGCCCTGAGAGGAGATGTAGTAGTCGCCCTTGGAGAGGGCTGTGATGCTGCCGGGCTGCAGAGCCGTGGCGTAGAAGCCGTCGCAGGTGCCTTCCAGGATGCGGATGGTCTCCTCGCCCTTGGAATAGGCAAAGGGGGCCAGCTTCTGGGAGGCGCGGTACTGCTCGGCATAGCTGTAGGGGATCAGAGAAGGCCCGACAAAAGCGAACAGCAGACAAAGAAGGAAGACCGCCAGCGCGACCATGGACACCGTATTCGCCTTGAAACGGCGCCAGGCGTCACGCCAGTAGGAGACGCTCTTGTGCATCTGGACCATGGAGGCCTTTTCGCTTTCCCCTGCGGGGGCAAAGTCCTCTGCCGTCAGCGCGGGGATCTTGTCAGGGTCGATCTGGAAGGGACTGATCTTGGCAAACTTTCCGTCCATCGCTCAGTCCTCCTTCTCTGTCAGGGTGATGCGCGGGTCTACGATCTTGTAGGCGATGTCCACCACCAGATTCATCAGGATCACCAGGGCGGACAGAACCACCGTGGTGGCCATGATGACCGGATAATCCCGGTTCAGGACGCTTTGAACATAGTATTTGCCAAGGCCGGGAATGGAGAAGGTGGACTCCACCACAAAGCTGCCGGTGATGATGCCCGCCATGACCGGCCCCAGATAGGTGATGACCGGAATCAGCGAGTTGCGCAGGGCGTGCTTGAGGATCAGGGCACGGGTCTTCACGCCCTTGGCGCGTGCCGTGCGGATGTAATCCTGGTTGATGGCGTCCAGCATGCTGGTGCGGGTGAGCTTGGCTACATAGCAGGTGTAGTAAAAGGAAAGGCTGATGACCGGCATCACATAGCTTTTGGCGTCCGGCAGGCTGCCGCTGAGGGTGGGCAGCCATTGAAGCTTCACCGCAAAGGTCACCAGCAGCAGCGTTGCCAGCACGAAGGTCGGCACCGCGACGCCGACGGTCGTCATCACGCGCAGGAAGCCGTCGATCCACTTGCCCCGGTTGTAGGCCGCGATGCAGCCCAGCGGGATGCCGATGATCACTGCCAGCACAAGGGCATATACGCCAAGCTTGAGAGAAAGGGTGAACTTGCCCTGATGGAAGATGATCCTGGAGACGCTTGTGCCCTCCTGCATCTTCAGCGAGGTGCCCAGATCTCCCTGCAGATAGCTTTTGATGTAGTTGAAAAGCTGCACGTACAGGGGCTTGTCCAGCCCGTACTTGGCGTTGGCGCGGGCGATCATCTCCGGCGTGGACTTTTCCGTCAGAAAGGGGCTGCCGGGGACCGCATTCATCAGCAGGAAGGTAATACACATGATGAGCAGCAGCGTCAGGAACGCCACCACGATGCGTTTTACGATATATCCGGTCATTCCGATCCCTCACATAGATTGTTGATCGAAGGCTACGCCGCTCCTCGGATCGGGAGAAAACCGGGGAAAAACCCGGCGGAACGCTTCGCTGATTTACTAAATTAAATCGGATTATAGCCTCTCGACTCGGCTTTTGCAATTTGTTTTCCGCAATTTCCAAAATTTTGGGAGACTTAGCAAACATGCAAAAAAACAGGGGCGTGGAATTGTGCAATTTAACGCGGTAAATATTTACAGAATTACATTATTTTTCCATTTTGCGCGCTGCGGCAGCTATTTTGCCCCTGAAAGACCAGGACGAGCCGGCAGGGGGAGCTTTGCCCGCAGGGCACGCAAGAGGCCCTCTCCTGCGCTTTTTTGCATGTTTTGCAACGGGCCCTTTTCCGTATGAGCAGAGCAAAAAAGATGCGCGCCCTGCGTTCCCAAAACGCAGGGCGCGAGAGGGAGAGCGGCGCAAGCCCCCGGAGGGATAAAAAGCAAGAGAATACAAAGAAAGCTTGCATTTTCCTCCGGAATCTTTTATAACTGGTAAGGATATTCGAACCGCCTGCGGGCGAAGAGGAGAGAAAACCATGGAGAAAAGTGAAACGAACAGAAAGCCGGCGTCAGGGCTGCTCCTTCTGTGGCTGTGCCTCTCGCTGGCGCTGCTGATGCTGATCCTTCCGGCCTGCGGCGGAGCCGACAGCGCTGAGCCGGCGGTGCCGGAGGAGACGCCTGCCACGCCCGAGCCCACGCCGGAGCCGACCCCGGAACCCACCCCGGAGCCCACGCCGGAGCCCACGCCCTTCCCGGAGCCGGAGCTGACGGCGGACTGCCCCGTGACCATGGACGGAACGGAGCTTGCAAGCGGCAGCGTCCTGCACGATGGCGTCCGCTACGTCTATCTCTCCGAGGCGGCCGAAGCGCTGGGACTGGAGCCGGAGATCGGCGAGGACGGTGAGAGCTGCGCCTTCCCCTGGCGCAAGAGCCGGGTGGAGCTGCAGGCGGAGAGCGACGAGCTGCGCTACCTGGACGAGAGCGTGCGCCTGGAGGCGCCGGTGCTGCTTTGCCGGGGCGGCGAGGAAATGCTGCTGCCGGTGGAATCCTTCTGCGAGGCCATCCAGATCGGCCTGCTCTATGACGAGGAGTTTGACCACCTCTACTGCACCCCGGCCGCGGGGGACTGGGAGCTGCCCCAGGGCTATTACGTGCCGGTGATGATGTACCACGGCGTGGGCGGAGGCGATGAAAGCGCCAACCTCTTCGTGGAACCCAGCAGCATGGAGGAGCAGATCGTCTATATGCTGGATAACGGCTATACCCCCATCTGGTTTTCCGACCTGGAGCATGTGGAGGACTATGAAAAGCCGGTGCTGCTGACCTATGATGACGGCTGGAAGAACACCTATTTCAACCTCCTGCCCCTGCTGGAAAAGTACCATGTGAAGGTCACGATCTTCATGATCTGCGACGCCTTTGACCACAGCGGCAGCCACCTGGATCCGGACCAGGCTCTGGAGATGGCGGCCAGCGGCTATGTGGATTTCCAAAGCCATACCATGTCCCACGACAACCTGCTGGATCTTACAACGGAGGAGCGGGAATACGAGATGCGTGAATCCCGGCTCTACCTGACAAGAATGTTCGGCAAGGAGCCCTTTGTGCTGGCCTATCCCATCGGCGGGGCCAACGAGAAGATCCAGGAGCTTACCAGCCAGTATTACCGCTTCGGCGTGAAAATGTTTGAAAACAAGCGCTACATCATGCCCTATAACACCAGCGACGACCCCACGTCGGTCTACCGCTTCTTCCCGGAGAAGAGGACGCAGCTGAGCGAATATGCCACCTGGCTGGCCTCCGCCTTTCCCCCAGAGGGAGAAGAGGTGAAGCCCGTCCGCTACACCTGGATCCCCTATCAGGAGCCTGCGCCGGAACCGACAGCGGCGCCGGAACCCACAGCGGCGCCGGAACCCGATCCCGTACCGGAACCGGAGCCCGCGCCTGAGCCTGAACCGGCACCGGAACCGTAGAAAACAGCCCGCAGGAAAGGGGCTCTGATCCGCCTGTGATCAGAGCCCCTTTTGCATCTTTCAAAAATCGTCCGTTTGTGATAGAATCTTGCTGAGAATACAGGGTGCGAGAGCTGAGGCGGGACTCGGAAGGGAGGCTGGTTTCAGATCCCCGTACCGAAGCAAGGAGAATGAGAAAAGCAATATGATCCAGGAAATCCACATCAAGACCCTGGAGGAGCTGATGCCCCTGCTCTCCGAGCAGGAGGACCGGCCCGACCTGGGACGAAACCGCAGCCCCTATGTCTACCGGGGCATGACCAACGCGGACTTTCGCATGGTCACCAGCCTGCGGCGCAACTGCAAGCAGCTGCAGCAGACCCTGGA
The DNA here is from genome assembly GCA_900316205.1 of uncultured Eubacteriales bacterium. Lineage (GTDB taxonomy): Bacteria > Bacillota > Clostridia > Oscillospirales > Oscillospiraceae > Limivicinus. Next base: position 7,390 of record ONBX01000029.1, on the reverse strand, counting down.
GCCTGCGATCCTGAAAAATTTTGCCAAATATGCCGTGATCGAGGACCCGGGGGTGTCCCAGTCCGTGTGGCACCAGATGATCCTGGGCCAGCACCACGGCCTGCCCACCCGGCTGCTGGACTGGACCCAGTCCGCCCTGGTGGCGCTGCACTTTGCCATGAGCGAGGAGAATCTGGAGCACATGGCGGACCATGACTGCATGGTCTGGCGCATGGACATCCGGGAGCTCCACGCCCTGCTGCCGGAGAATTACCAGCAGGTGATGCGCCAGTATCAGGCGGAGGTCTTCTCCGTGGACATGCTGGCCGCCGCGGCCAAAAGTCTGGAGCAGTATGACCGGGAGATGGGCGACCGGAGCATGGTGGTGCTGGAGCCGCCCTCCATCAACGCCCGCATCGTGAACCAGTATTCCTTCTTCTCCGTGGTGCCCATGGAGATGGAAAATGTGGAGGACTTCCTCCAGTGCTGCACCCAAAACAGCGTGAAGTATGTGATCGACCGCTCCCTCCGCTGGCGGGTGCGGGATATGCTGGACCAGCTCAACATGTCCGAGCGCATCGTCTACCCGGGGCTGGACGGCCTGTCCAAATGGATCGGACGGCACTATTTCGTGAAAGAGCGGGAAAACGAATAAAGGGGCTGCCTCAAAAGTCCGCAAGTGAGAGTAGGGACGGATAGCTTCGCCCGCGCGGTAAGATGTCAAAAAGTAAAAAAAGTGAGGCGAATTCCCAGGGAAGTGCGAATTCGCCTCACTTTTTTGTGGGACTGCAACCAGACTCTGCCGGGCGGCTGATAGCCGCCCCTACGGCGCTTTTTCCGCCTGCTGAATTTTGAGACAGCGTCTTATCGTTTTGCGTTTTGAGAGTTGAATACTGTTTCTATAAGACAGAAAACCTGGGCTGTGAAAAACATCGTTTTTTTCACAGCCCAGGCTTTCTATGCCCGGTTTCAGGCGGCCAGGAAGGCGCGCAGTTCCTCCGCGGTGAGGGCGGAGCGGTATACGGTCTCCTCCGCCGGGTCCAGGTAATAGAGCACACCGTCCTCTTCATAGAGCAGTACGCTGTACTCCTCCCGGAGATTCTGAAGATGGATCCTGCCGAAGGCATGGGAGGCCATCTCCTCGGCGCTGCGCTCCTCCGGACTGCCCTTCAAAAGCTCCCGCAGCAGGGACAGGTCCCAGTTTGTAAGCTCCCACTCCTCCAGGGCGGGGGCTTCGGCGGCCTCATCCTCGGCAGTTTCCCCAAGCGCCTCGGCGGGCGCCTCCGCCTCGGTTTCCTCCTGGGTGGTCTCCTCGGGGGCGGCTGCGGCGGATCCCATGCCCAGCAGGGGATGGTCGTTTTCCGGGGCAGCTTCCACGGCGTTGGCCTGCAGCGTGGGCGCGTCGGCGGCCTCTTCGGCGGGAGCCTCCTCCGCGGCGGCGGGGGCGTCCTCGGGCATGGCCCGGACTTCCTCTTCCGCGGCGGCGGTGTTCTCCTCGGCAGCGGCGGGAGCGGCATCATAGGCAGCGGTGACCAGATTCTTGCCCTGGGTGATGGACACGCCCAGATACACGCCGACGATCAGCGCAACGCAGGCAGCGGCGGAGAGGACGCTGCGCAAAATGGTGGGGATGCGGTTGCGGCGGCGGATCTCTTCCCGATGGATCTCGGCCATGACATTGTCCCGCAGATCAAAGGGGGATTCCTCCAAATCTTTGCCGATCTGGCTGGAAAGGGCGGAAAAAGCCTGGAACAGCGCGGCGCAGTCGGGGCAGGTCTCAATATGTCGGGCGAGATCCGCTTCCTCCAGGGCGCTGAGATCGCCGTCCACCATGCGGCTGATCAGCTCCTGATAGTTTTCACATTGGCTCATAGGACATCACTTCCTCTCGGGTTTCTTGACGCGATGGAGTCCGGAATGTTCCCGTCCTTCAGCAAAAAGGCGCAAAGATTTTTTCGCGCCCGGAAGATGCGGGATTTCACCGTTCCTTCCTCCAGCCCCATGGCCTCGCCGATCTCCTCATAGCTCATCCCCTGGATCTCCCGCAGCAGCAGGATCTGCCGCTGCTCATCAGGCAGCTCCTGCAGCCCGCGGCGCACGGCCTCCCGGGTGAGCTTCCGCTCCAGCAGCGCCTCGGGCGACTGGCTCTCATCGGCGATGTCCAGCTCCAGGGTCTCGCCCTCGTCGTCCTCCACGGTGAGGGAGGAACTGGGGCGGCGGCCCTGCCGGCGCTTGAAGTCCAGGCAGACGTTGGACACGATCCGGTAGAGCCAGCTGGAAAACTTACTGTCTCCCCGGAAGGAGGAGAGAGAGTTGTAGGCCTTCAGGAAGGCCTCCTGGGCCATGTCCTGGGCGTCCTCCCGGTTCCCTACCATCTGCAGGGCCACGTTGAACACATTTTTTTCGTAGGCTGCCACCAGCAACTCAAAGGCGTTCACATCGCCGTGCTGCACTCGGCGAACGATGGTCAGCTCCTGTTCTCGTGTCAAGGGATCACTTCCTTCTGTGGAGAGTATTTCACTTCAAATCTCGTTTGATCTGCCGCAGGATCCGGTCCATGTCGTCCAGGGTAGATACCTGGACCAGCTCCCGGCGGTAGATCCCCGCGTGGGCCACGCCGTGGAGATACCAGGGCAGATGATGGCGGGCCTCCAGGCAGGCGATGCGCTCCCCGGCGAAGTCCGCCAGGGTGCGGATCTGCTCCGCCGCAGCGTCCAACCGCTCAGAAAGGGGCGGCTGGGCCGGGATGGGCTCGCCCGCGATGGCGGCGTTGGCCTCCCGGAAAAGCCAGGGATTTCCGAAGACGCCCCGGCCGATCATGCAGAGGTCCGCGCCGGTATAGTGCAGGATGTGGGCCGCGTCATCCCCGGTGAAGATATCGCCGTTTGCGGTGACGGGGATCTTCACCGCCTGCTTCACGTCCCGGATGATGTCCCAGTCGGCACGGCCGGCGTACATCTGCACCCTTGTGCGGCCGTGGACGCAGACGGCGTCCGCCCCGGCGCTTTCCAGGGTGCGGGCAAAGTCCACGGCGTTGACGCTGCCCCCCTCCCAGCCCTTGCGGAATTTCACCGTAACGGGGACAGAAACGGCTTCCTTCACCGCCTCCACGATCTTCCCCGCCAGGGCGGGGTCCTTCATGAGGGCGGAGCCGTCCCCGGACTTCACGATCTTGCCCACGGGGCAGCCCATGTTGATATCCAGAATGTCCGCGCCGGAGAGCTCCAGGGCGAGCTTTGCCCCCTCCGCCATGACCTCCGGCTCGTGGCCAAAGATCTGCACCGCGTAGGGCGTTTCCTCCGGCAGGCGATGGAGCAGGGATTTGGTCTTCTCGTCCCGGTACACCAGGGCCTTGGCGGAGACCATCTCCGAGGTGCTCAGCGCCGCGCCTTCCCGGCGGCAGAGGGCACGGAAGGCAAAGTCCGTCACCCCCGCCATGGGGGCCAGCACCGCCCGTCCAGTCAATTCGATGTTTCCGATCGTTATCATAAATCCGTCCTGAAAAAAGCGCTTTCGTAGGGGCGGCTATCAGCCGCCCGTCGATGCGGGAGAGAATCAAGCAACGGGCGGATGCTATCCGCCCCTACAGCGTGAGCTCCAGACCCACCGGGCAGTGGTCGCTGCCCATCACATCCTGCAGGATAAAGGCGTCCTTCACCTTGTCCCGCAGCCGGTCGGAGATCACAAAATAGTCGATGCGCCAGCCCACGTTCCGGGCCCGGGCCGCCGCCCGGTAGCTCCACCAGGAGTAGGCGTCGGTCCGATCCGGGTAGAGGAAGCGGAAGGAGTCGGTAAAGCCCGCCTGCAGCAGCTGGGTGAACTTGCCCCGCTCCTCATAGGAAAAGCCGGGGTTGCCGATGTTCTGCTTGGGGTTTTTCAGGTCGATCTCCTCGTGGGCCACGTTCATATCGCCGCAGACGATCACGGGCTTTGCCTTGTCCAGCTCCTGCAGATAGGCGCGGAAGTCGTCCTCCCAACGCATCCGGTAGTCCAGACGCTTCAGCTCGTCCTGGGCGTTGGGAGTGTAGACGCAGACCAGGAAGAAGTCCTCATACTCCAGGGTCACCGCCCGGCCCTCGGTGTCATGCTCGGGGATGCCCAGGTTATAGCGCACGGAGAGGGGCTTGTGCTTTGTGAAGATCACCGTGCCGGAATAGCCCTTCTTTTCCGCGTAGCTCCAGTAGCTCTCGTAGCCGGGAAAGTCCAGCTCGATCTGCCCGGCCTGGAGCTTGGTCTCCTGCAGGCAGACGAAATCCGCCTCAAAGCTGCGGAAAATGTCCTCAAAGCCCTTTTTCTGCACGGCCCGCAGACCGTTCACGTTCCAGGAAATGAATTTCATGCCTGCTCCTCCCTCCGGCTGCCGGTAAACTGCTCTTTGCTGATCTGGTAAAATTTGAAATGTCCGTCCTCCGACACAAAGCGGAAGCCCGCCTTCTGCAGGGAGCGCTGGCTGCGGGTGTTATGGAGCAGAGAGTCCGCCAGCACCGTCTCCATCCCGAGCTTCTCAAAGGCATAGCGGAGGGCCTGCCGCTCCGCCACCGTGCCGTAGCCGTGGTTCTTGAAGCGGTCGTTTTTCAGGCAGATGCCCAGGGCGCAGCATCTGCGCTCCGGATCGATCTGCTTGAGCACCAGCTCGCCGATGGGCTCCTGCTCCAGCAGGATGTAGAAGCGGCGCTCGTTTTGCCGCTCCTGCCGCTGGGCAAACCAGGCGGCAACCTTCTCTTCGTCATAGACATAGGGCTGAAACCGGCTCGGATCCTCAAAGAGCTCCGGCGCCTGCTCAAAATCCCGGAAAAAGGCCTGGCAAAGGGGGAGCGTGGAGGGAACCAGAGAAACGGCGTCCTCCGGGGGCTGGGGCTTTTTGCTGCCCCGGGCATCGCCCAAAGCGGCGTTGCGGAGCCTCGGAAGGGGACCTGCGGCGGTGTTCTTGGTCTCGGCAGCCTTGGCGGCCACCAGGCGGTTGATCTTCAGCCCCTCGGCGTAGAACTTGGCCTCATAGTCTGTCATGACGCCCACCGGGCCGTTCTGGTGCAGATCGTGGGTCAGCTCCGAGAGGGCCCAGCCCTCGCTTGTCATCTGTTCCACGGACCAGTCGAAGAGAGGGGTGTTGTCGGTCTTGAAATGGATCTGTCCCCCGGGGGAGAGCGCGTCGGCATAGAGGCGCAGAAAGCTGGGGGCCGTGAGACGGAACTTGGCGTCCCGGCTCTTGGGCCAGGGGTCACTGAAATTCAGGTAGATGCGGTCGACCTCCTCCGGCGCGAAAATCTCCGCCAGGTTTGCCGCGTCAAAGTCCATAAAGCGCACGTTGGTGATCCCCGCGTCCCTTGCCCGCTCCATGGCCAGGACCATGGCGTCAGGCACCTTTTCGATGGCAAGGATCAGGGCTGTGGGCTCCGCCTGCGCCGTCTCCACGGTGAAGCGGCCCTTGCCGCAGCCCAGCTCCACATAGAGCCGGTCCTGCTCGGGGAAGGCGGCCAGCCATTCGCCCCGCATGGCGGCGGGGTCTTCGATCAAGTAAGCGGAACAGGCCTCCATCCGCGGGGCCAGGTTGTGCCGTTTACGCATTCTCATGTTGTGATCACACTCCACATTACACAATACCACAAGATCCGCCAAACATCAAGGACATTAGGCCCGGGAAAGGGAAGGAAATACAGGGCATCCGATAGGGAACCGGGCATATCCAAATGCGTCATTGCGAACCGGTGACCGACGTCACCGGTGTGGCAATCCGTATTCCCAAAGGATAGGAGAAGGACAAGAAAGCTCTTGCATGCTGTGGCAAAATGGGCTATAATATCCAGGTGCTCCCGATGAAGGGGGGCGGAAAAGAGAACAGATCCGGGTGTAGCGCAGCTGGTAGCGCGGGTGGTTTGGGACCATCAGGCCGCAGGTTCGAACCCTGTCACTCGGACCACAAACAAGGGAGACCCCGCAGGGGCCTCCCTTGTTTGTGGCTTGAGCGGCAGGTAGACAGAGCCTGCCCGCGCGCAGCGCGGCGGCAGCGACGGATGACGCGCAGCGGCATCCTAGTCCCTTCAGGGAGTTCGAACCCTGTCACTCGGACCAAAAAGCGGGAGCCCCATGAGGGCTCCCGCTTTTTGCCGGTGACAGGGTTCGAATCATGTCCGCACATGTCAGTGACATGTGCATGAACCAGCGCAAACGCTGGTGAATACCTTGATTTCTTTTCCGCATCTCCCGCAAGCGGAAAAGAAATGCAAGCGAACCCTGTCACTCGGACCATTTCTTATAAAGGGACTCTGATTATGATACGATCAGGGTCCCTTTTCTTCTTTCCATATCGTGCGTTGCCTGTTATAATGATCTCGACAACTCGGGATTTGGAGGGTACTATGCTCGACAGAACCATTCCATTTTGCAATACGATTATGAAATGCTCCGATTATGAATACAGGGATGTGGAATTGCCAGATGGTTTTTCTATCGTTTCCTACCAGCCCGGTTTTGAAAGAGAATGGGCAAAACTGGAGTGCGCCATTGGTGATTTTGATTCGGAAACGGAAGCGGAGAGGTATTTTGTTGAAACCTATCTGCAGAAGGCCGAATTGTTCCCAAACATCCTTTTCGCCATGAACGAGGCTAACGATATCATTGGTTCCTGTATTGCATGGCAGGATATGCAGGGGATAAATTGCATTTCTTCCCTCCATTGGCTTGTAGTTGATGAACGATACCAAAGAATTGGCATCGGAAGAGCTCTTTGCACGGCCGTCATGAACATTTACGCAAAGCACCGTGGTCTTCCTGTCTATATCCACACTCAACCGTGGAGCTGGAAAGCAATACTTCTGTATATTTCACTGGGATTCAAGTTGCAGAAGACAGATACTTTTTCACACTATGTAAACGAGTACGAAAAGGCCATGATCGAACTCGGAAAAATAACAACAGAAGAACAATATGAACTGCTGAAACGGTCATCCGAAGAATAAACAAATTCCAGTTTGTCGGGATGTCACTAAATTCGGATTTGTGAGGATGGTTATGAAAAAATGATATGCGAGGATACAGATTGGCTGTTGTCGGAAGAAGCGTTTTCGATCTATGCTTCCTGTATGTATCATCCGACATACAATGACTATGTAGGACGAATGGAAGACTGTTTGTCCGATACATCGAAAAAAGTATTTGTATACGAAGATCGAGGCAAGAAAACCGGCTTGATGGTCTTAAAGATTTCAGAAGATGCCGCGGAGATCATCGGAATTGCCGTGTCTGAAAAGCTCAGACGTCGGGGGATCGGAAAACAGCTGATCTTAAGCGCGATGGAGTTGGAAGGAATAGGAAAAATCGAAGCGCAGACGGACGATGATTCAATTGGTTTCTACCGCAGATGCGGCTTTTCTGAGGAGAAAAGCATCATTGATTATCCCGATGGGTCAGTCGT
>ONBX01000013.1 GCA_900316205.1 uncultured Eubacteriales bacterium | reverse complement strand
GGAGGGCGAAGGGATGCCCCCCTTCACGTTCAATCTATGCCAAAATGGGAACTTTTTCGGAAGTTTCCATTTTGGCTTTTCAAGCTGTCGACACTTTGTAGACAGCTTGAAAAAACCTGGAACGCCGAAACGGTGTTCCAGGTTTTTTTAATGTGTTTACTTGGCCAGGACCTTTTTCAGTCTGGCATAGCGGGGGAGGGAATGCTCCAGCGGGAGCTTTGGTTCGCCCTGAATGAGAGGCAGGACGTAATCGATAAACTCATGCTTGAGGCCGTTGTGCTCGTCGTTGATCCACTCCAGAGGGACCTTCTTCTCGTAGTTTGCCACGTCGGTGAGGGGGATCAGGACCAGCTTGCAGTGGTAAGCACCGTCAATAGATTCGCGCTGGAAAGCAACCATCTTGCCGGAAACACCGCTCACAGCCTGATGAACGGCTTCCATGCCGGAGGCGCAGGCTTCTTCAATATCCGTCTCGGAAGCCAGGTGGGCACCGCAGCGCTGCAGCAGACTCAGCTCGATGCCGCGAACCTTGGCACCGGTACGCTCCTTCACGATTTCTGCGAGCATGGAGGCCAGACCACCAAGCTGCGCATGACCGAAGCCGTCGGTAGCGGAGGTCTTTGCCTCGGAAACGAAGCTGCCGTCAGCATAATGGATGCCTTCGGATACGGCGACCAGAACCTTGCCGTTCTTCTTGTAGATCTTCTCCACGTCGCTCAGGAACTTGTCCATATCGAAATCGACCTCGGGCAGATAGATCAGATCCGGACCTGAGCCGAACTCGGTAGCCAGGGCGGCGCTGCCGGCCAGCCAGCCTGCGTGACGGCCCATGATCTCCACGATGGTGATCATGCCGTTGTCATAAACGCGGGCGTCTTTGTTGATCTCCATGCAGGAGGTGGCAATGTACTTGGCGGCGCTGGCAAAGCCGGGGCAGTGGTCGGTGCCGTAGAGGTCATTGTCAATGGTCTTGGGAACGCCCATGACCCGGCATTCATAGTCGGCAGACTCCATAAAACGGCTGATCTTGTTGCAGGTATCCATGGAATCGTTGCCGCCGTTATAGAAGAAATAGCGGACATTGTACTTCTTGAAGATCTCAAGGATCCGCTTATAATCGGTGTCGTCGACCTCGGGATCGGCCATCTTGTAGCGGCAGGAGCCGAGAGCGGAAGAAGGGGTGTGCAGCAGCAGACGCAGTTCCTCGGGATCCTCCTCATCCATCACAAAAAAGCGGTCGTCCAGAACGCCTTTGATCCCGTGCTCGGCACCGTAAACCTTGGTGATTTCTTCAGCGTCCAGTGCAGCGCGGATCACGCCATAGGCACTGGCGTTGATGACGGCGGTGGGCCCGCCGGACTGGCCAAAGATAGCTGCGCCGATCAGTTTTTCACTCATGTGTGATTTCCTCCAGTAAAACTAAAAAATTTTGCATATTTGTGAAAGGTGCTTCTTGATTCTGGCATGGAATGAGAATATAATAGAAAAGCAAATTTGTAAATATGCTATTTGTACAAAAAATTTGACAAGGAGAACTACTATGGCACTTGTTACTACAAAAGAAATGTTTGCGAAGGCCTATGACGGCGGCTATGCCATCGGCGCGTTCAACGTGAACAACATGGAGATCGTCCAGGGCATCACCGAGGCTGCCGGCGAGCTGAAGAGCCCCGTCATCCTTCAGGTGTCCAAGGGCGCTCGCGCCTACGCCAACCACACCTACCTGGTGAAGCTGGTGGAAGCTGCCATCATCGAGAATCCCGAGATCCCTATCGCACTGCATCTTGACCATGGCGATACCTTTGAACTGTGCAAGAGCTGCATCGACGGCGGCTTTACCTCCGTTATGATCGACGCTTCCTCCAAGCCCTTTGAGGAGAACATCGCCCTGACCCGTCAGGTGGTAGAGTATGCCCACGATCACGGTGTTGTGGTCGAGGCTGAGCTGGGCACCCTGGCCGGCGTGGAGGACGAGGTCAACGTGGCGCACGGCAAGGAGAGCTATACCCGTCCCGAGGAAGTGGAAGAGTTCGTCTCCCGCACCGGATGCGACTCCCTGGCCATTGCCATCGGCACCTCCCACGGCGCATATAAGTTCAAGGCTTCCCAGTGCACCCGCAATGCCGAGGGCATTCTGGTCCCGCCCCCGCTGCGCTTTGACGTGCTGCGCGAGTGCATCAAGCGTCTGCCCGGTTTCCCCATTGTTCTGCACGGTTCTTCCTCCGTCCCTCAGGAGTTCGTGAAGATGGTCAACCAGTACGGCGGCAATATGCCTGACGCCATCGGCATCCCCGAGGATCAGCTGCGTGAGGCCGCGAAGCTGGCTGTCTGCAAGATCAATATCGACTCCGATATCCGTCTTGCCATGACCGCCAATATCCGCAAGTACTTTGCCGAGCATCCGGATCATTTCGACCCGCGGCAGTATCTGAAGCCCGCCCGTCAGGCTGTGAAGGACATGGTCGCCCACAAGATCGTCCACGTTCTGGGTTCCGACGGCAAGGCCTGAGGCCGGTTTTTCAGCAAGTTTTAGAAAGATAATTCTTGGAGGTGGCTGGTATGAGCCCGATAAACGAACGCCCGAGGTTTGCGGTGAAGAGCAAAAGCGCCGCAGGCTCTCCTGATATGATCTTGATCGGACGACTGATCCTGGCGGCTGTCCTCCTGATCCTGGGCGCGTTTGTGATCAAAAATCAGGTCGTGAGAGTCATTCTGCTCGTCCTGTCCGCGATCGCATCTGCCTTTGATCTGGGGCTGAAAGCCTTTGACAGCGTTCTGGAGAAAGATTATTTTGCTTCGCCTATTCTGGTCCTGTTCATTGCGTTCGTTTCCTTCCTGATCGGCTATCCTTCGGAAGGTGCGGCGATGCTTCTCCTCTATCAGCTGAGCATTCTTGTCGTGGAGTATGCGCGAAAAAGGACCCGCAGTGCCGCGCTTGACCTTCTGAGCGGAGAGAATGACGAGATCCTTGACCAGGCAGGGGAGATGTTCGCGGCAGAGGATGCCGGAAAGCTGCAGATGGAAGCGGACGCCTTCCGCAGCGCCGATCTGCTGCTCAAGATCGCCATGGTCATCGCGCTGCTCTATATCTTCCTGCTGCCCAGGCTCGGCGACTACACTTACAGCGTGGCGATCCACAGAGCATTGATGATCATGATGACGGCGATCCCGGCATCTGTGGTCATTGCGATGCCCTATACCGCGCTGGTGGGCCTTTGCTACGGCGCAAGAAACGGCATCCTGTTCCGCAATGGAAAGGTAATGGAGAAAACGGCAGATACCAATGTTGCTGTTTTCGACAAGGCCGGTATTTTTGCCTCCGGTGCTCCGGAGCTCCAGAGCGTGCATTCCGACGTTCTGGACAGAAAAACCTTCCTGAGCTTCGTTGCCCATGCGGTGTACTACTCCGAGCAGGGCTTTGCAAAGGCCATCCCCGCGCTGAGCGAGCAGGATTACAAGCTGGAAGTGATCAGCGATTTTGTTGACGTTCCCGGCTGCGGCGTTGAGGTCAAGATCGGCGGATCGCCCGTGATCCTGGCAACCGACGATTACCTCACGGCCAGAGGCGTGGCTGTCCCTGAAGTGGAGGAAGAGGGAGAGGTCTTCTATCTCACCGTATCCGGCCGCTATGTAGGGTATCTCGTCTTTGCTTCCCAGACCAACGACATCGGTCTTGAACTGCTGGAAGGCGTTCGGGACCTCGGTGTGCGTGAGACCGTTCTTTTGACAGAGGACGGGGCAGGGGAGAGCCAGAAGTTTGCGGATAAGCTTGGCTTCGACGAGGTCTTCGGCGAATGCGACACTGAGCGCAAGCTCCAGCACATTGAGGATCTGAACCAGGGAACCAGGAACCATGTGTTGTTCCTGTATTCCAACGGCCTTGAAATGCACAGCGCCGCGGATGTGGACGTACGTTTCAGCCAGAAAACCAAGTTTGCCGATGTGGCGATCCCGCCGGAGAAGGCAAGTGCGCTGCCTTTTGCCATGCAGCTTTCCCGCCGGATGGTCCAGGTGGCGAAGGAAAATGCGATCTTCGTTTTCGCGGTAAAAGCGCTGATGATCTTTCTCAGCATGCTGGGTCTCAGCAGCATCTGGTTCGTGCTGTTTATGGATTCGGCTGCGGTCCTTGCCACGCTGCTCAATGCGATCCGCGTGACAAAGGATCCTCTGATCGATATGAGCAGGTTTGCCGCTCCCAAAGACGAGTTCTGATTACAACCCAACGATTTGAAAAACAGGCTTCCATCCAATGGAAGCCTGTTTTTTTGAGAAGAGGCAGTACAAAGAGAAAAACACAAAAAGTGAACATTTCGAGAGACTTAGCTGATACTATGCGTTTTTCTTGTGAATAGCATCACCAAGTCGGCAAGTATAAAGCGAGTCCGTAATTTGTCAATTTTTTGACAAATGTAAAACAAGATGTTTCAGCTCTGATATATGCGATCCTTCCGAGTGGGAAAGAACGGCAGGATTTCCCGGCGCAGTCGTGGGAACGCGGCGCCGGGAAGGCTGTGGTCGATTCTCTGTAAAACCACAGGAGCTCGCTGGCTGAATCAGAAGAACACAACTCCAGGAAGTGTAGCATTCCGGCAGGCGACAGCAACAGGAAGAAAATAGGTATGATCCCGCGAATTACAGATGGGACCGACTGCTTGGGCGTGTGACGCCTTGTGTCAATGGAATTGGATGAGATAACTGGATCCAGGCGTTTTGCGAAGCCGTAAGCGAAAGCGGAAAATGATTCTTGACAAATGGCCGAATCTTTTCTATACTGGAACCAACGGGGAAGTGTTTGCAGCCCCGTAACAAAATAGATACGAAATCTCGCATAATATAAATTTAGCGAGATTTATAACGTGAATTATGGAGAAAGGAGCTTTATCTCTTATGAAGCTGGATGAGATCCATGACGTTCCGGATATCGTGCTGGAGTTTCTGGAATACCATTCCACGGTGCGCGGACACTCGGATCGCACTGTGATGGCCTATTATCTGGATCTGAAGATCCTTCTGCGGTTCCTCAAACGCAGACGACATCTGGTGGATCGCAGCGTACCGTTTGATGAGATCGATATCACGGACGTTGACCTGGACTTTCTCAAGGCGATCAAAATTGAGGAGCTCTACCGTTATCAGTCCTTTTCGCCGGAATCGGATCAGTCGCTCTCTGCTGCCAGTCGCTGCCGCCGTACTTCCACAGTAAAATCTTTTTTTCAATATCTCACCGCCAAACGGCATCTTTTGGACCGAAATATCACCCTGGAACTTGATATGCCCAAGCGCCAGGCCAGCTTGCCGCGTTACCTGGAAGAATCGGAATGCGAAAAGCTGCTGGCTGCCTGTGAAGGTCCCTATGCGCTTCGGGACTATGCCATCCTGATGCTCTTTATCAGCTGCGGTCTGCGGGTTTCGGAATTGGTTGGGCTCAATGTAACGGATGTGTATGAGGACCACGTGCGGGTCCTTGGTAAAGGCAACAAAGAACGCGTGGTTTATTTCGGCGAGGGCTGCCGGGAAGCGATCGATGACTATTTGATGGTAAGAAATGTTGAGAATGTCCACGAAAAAGATAAAAATGCGCTGTTTATCAGCCAGAAAAATTGCAGATTCGGTGTAAGAGGCGTTCAGCAGATGCTGGAGAAAAAGCTGCTGCTGGCCGGCCTGGACGCGTCCCGTTATTCACCGCACAAGCTGCGGCACACGGCTGCTACCCTGATGCTGAAAAACGGTGTGGATACCAGAGCGCTTCAGGAGGTTTTAGGTCACAGCAACCTGAATACCACGCAGATCTATACCCACTTGGACAATGCTTCGCTCCATGAGGCTGCGATGGCCAATCCGATCGGGCGTAAAACGCGAAAAGAACGGGAGGAATGAGGGGCTTCCCTTTTCGGGTGCAAAAAACACAGGTTATCCGATGGTCAGGAACCGGATAGCCTGTGTTTTTTGAATGCTTAATTTGTGAATTAAATCACAATTCTATCGTTCCGCAGCCTTCTTACCCAAAACCGCGCCGATCGCCTCGCCGATGCTCTTCACGGGGATAAGCTTCAAATTGTCCGGGCAGCGGATCTCGTTGCGTACGTGAGCCGGGATCACGCAGCGCTGAAAGCCCAGCCGTGCGATTTCGGAAAGGCGCTGATTCAGATTGCTGACGCTGCGGATCTCCCCTGCCAGGCCCAGCTCTCCGATGGCTGCAAGTTCCGAGCCCAAAGGCCGATCCAGGTAGCTGGAGGCCACAGCGAGAGCTGTGGCAAGATCCGCAGCCGGCTCCTCCAGACTGAGACCTCCCACAACATTGATATAGGCGTCACAGCTGCCTACCGGGATCCCGCCGCGCTTTTCCAGCACGGCCAGCAGCATGGCTGCCCGGTTGTAGTCGATGCCGTTGCTTCTCCTGGCCGCATTATAACCGGTGGGCGTAACCAAAGCCTGGACCTCCGCCAGAATGGGACGGGTGCCTTCGATGACGCAGGCAACGCAGGTTCCCGGGCTGTTGGCCGGCCTGCCGGAAAGGAGCAGCTCAGAGGGATTATCCACGCAGCGCAGCCCCTCTTCATTCATCTCAAATACGCCGATCTCGTTGGTGGAACCGAAGCGATTTTTAGCGGCACGGAGGATCCGGAAGCTTGTGCTCCGCTCGCCTTCAAAATAGAGCACACAGTCCACCATATGCTCCAGCACCTTGGGACCGGCAATGCTGCCCTCCTTGGTAATATGGCCGACAACGAAAACGGTGGTGCCCTTTTCCTTGGCCAGCCGCATAAGCCGCATGGTGCACTCCCGTACCTGGCTGACGCTGCCTGGCGCGGAATCCGATTCGGCACTGGAAACGGTCTGGATGGAGTCCAGGATGAGGATCTCCGGCTTGAGATCATCCACCACAGCCAGGATGCTTTCCAGCTCGGTCTCGGCAAGGACAAACAGTTCCTCGTTTTCCACGCCGAGGCGCTGCGCTCTGAGCTTGAGCTGGCGTTCGCTCTCTTCCGCGGTAACATAGAGGATCGTCCGATCCGGCTCCAGGGTGGCGCACATCTGCAGGAGAAGGGTGGATTTGCCGATGCCCGGAGCGCCGCCCACCAGGTTCAGAGACCCCAGAACCGCGCCTCCGCCCAAGACCCGGTCAAATTCTGAGATACCGGTTGCAAAGCGGACCTCCGCCTCCGTGTCCAGCTGAGACATTTTTTTCGCTTTGGGAAGCGAGCGTCGGGAATCAGAGCGGATTCCCGGCTTATCGTCCAACGTCAGCTCCTTCATACTGTTCCAGCTGCCGCAGGAGGGGCATTTCCCCGCCCAGTTTGCGGTCTCATAGCCGCATTCGGCGCAGACATAAACCGTTTTCTTTTTATTGGCCATATCATTCTCCCTATCCCGTCAAACACGGGATGTATCGGTAAATTGCAGGTAAGATCCCAGCAGCGCGGCTGCAAGACTGCTTTGGTAGCGGTTATCACAAAGGCGCTGGAGATCGGAAAGGTTCGAAAGAAAGCCGCATTCCACCAGGACGACTGGGCAGCTCACGTGGGATGTGAGGAAAAGTCCCTTTGGCGCGGGTGCGGCGACCCGGCGGTTTTCCGGCTGTATCCCTTCGATCAGGTTCCGGTGGGTCAGCTCCCCGAGTCGGCGGCTCTCCGCATCCGGTCCATAGAGGATTTGGGCTCCGCTGGGCTGCGAGGTGGGAAACGTGTTCTGATGAATGCTGAAAAGAACGCAGGAGGAAAGGCTGTTGGCAAGATCGGCACGATAGGCCAGGTCTTCATGCTCACTGTAGCTTGCGGCATCGGTTCTGGGATTGTCATCCTGTCGGGTCATGACGGCGGAGATACCGTAGAACACAGCGAGATCCCGCATTTTGACCGCGATGGACAGGTTCAGATCGCTCTCCTTCACGCCGTTATAGGCGATGGCGCCGCCGTCGAAGCCGCCGTGACCGGGATCGATCAGCAGAACAGGCCGTTTCAGCTCCGCCAGAGCGGGCTTTCGTTCCGGCAGCATCCACTTGGCAAAACACAGGGAACCGAGCAGGAGAACCACAGCGGAGAGGACCGCAAGGATCCGCTGCCGGCGGAATGGCTCCTCTTTCTGGCGTACAGGCTTTTTCGTATCCATTATATCGTCTCCTCCCCGGGAAGTCAAAGGGAAGATCAAAGCAGGATGCAGATAAGGCTGCTTCCGCCTTCATTGATCAGCCGTTCCAGAGTATCCCGCAGCCGGCGCTTCACATTGTCCGGAAGAGCGCGGATCCTGCCGGTAATGCTGTCTTCCGCCAGATCGTTGAGCGAGTGGCCGAAGATATTCGATTCCCATATGCGGTTGATATCCCCATCAAATCCCTGGAGCAGGAAGCCCAGGATCTCTTCGGAGGCGCCATCTCCGCCGATGGCGGGGTTCACCTCACTTTCGATCTGGGTGCGAATCAGATGGATAGCAGGCGCTTCGGCACGGAGTTTCACAGTGTATTTGCCATTTTGACGAACGATTTGCGGCTCCTCCAGGCGCAGTTCATCCGGTCCGGGAAGAATAATGCCGTAGCCTGTGGTTCTGACTTCTTCCAACGCATCGTGGACTTGCGCATATTCCCTTCGGATCTCCCGCATCTCACTCATCAGAGCCATCAGCTGCCCGTCGTTTTCCACCTGCGTGCCGCAGCGCTCACTGATCATGGCATAATACAGATCCCGCGGAGGCGAAATACGAATCGCTGCCACGCCTTTTCCCGGCTCTTCCCGTGCAAGCGAGACAGAAGAGATCAAGTCCGAATCTCGAAGACGCGTCTGGACAAGCTGATGATCCCGCAGCTTTTCGACGCCTTCCCCGGCGGTTCTGATGGCCTCGTAAAGCTTTTGCTTCAGTTCTTCCTCCGGAGCAAGTGCTGTGACCCAGTCCGGCAGATAGAACTGCAGCGCACGGAGCGGGAACTCCTCCAGAGCCAGATGCAGGATTTCCCGGATCTCCCCTTCACTCAGGGTCTGGCAGCTGACAGGCAGGCAGCTGACACCGTTATCGGCGGCGATTTGCGCAGCAAGTGCTTGCGCCCTCTCCCCTCTCGGATCTGCGCTGTTCAAAAGAACAACGAAGGGTTTGCCGATGGTTTTGAGTTCGGAGATGACGCGCTGCTCCGGCATGCGATAAGCATCCCGGGGCAGATCGCAGATGCTCCCGTCCGTAGTCACCACAATACCGATGGTGGCGTGATCCTGAATGACAAGGGCCGTCCCCTTCTCAGCTGCCTCGGTTATGGTGACTTCGTGGTCAAACCAGGGCGTTGTCACAAGTCGCTCTTGACCGTCCTCCATCTGCCCGGCTGCACCATCCACCATATAGCCAACGCAGTCCACCAGGCGGACGGATAGCTCGCTGTTCTCTCCCAGCGCGATGGATACCGGCTCCTCCGGCACGAACTTGGGTTCCGCCGTCATGATGGTGCGGCCCGAGCCGCTTTGGGGCAGCTCGTCCTGTGCCCTCTGGCGCAGATAATCATTCTGGATCCCAGGGATCACCAGGGTCTCCATAAAGCGCTTGATAAAGGTGGATTTTCCCGTTCGAACGGGCCCTACAACGCCCAGCATGCAGGCGCCGCCGGTACGCTGGGACAGCTCCCGGTAGATGTTTTGCTCTGTCATAAAAAACGCCTCCGCTCTCATGGTCTCGTCGCTACGAGTGTATGAGAAGCGGAGGCAGCTTAGAACAGCGCTCAGAAGAAGGAGATCACCTGATGATGGACTTCTGAAACTGCGAATTCCACGTCTGGGAAAGCGGCGCTCAGGCGATTGGCCAGGACCGGGATCACGGGATTTTCGGTACAGAAATGATCGGCGTCGATCAGATTGAGGCCCAGCTCCGCGGCATCCAGAAAGCTGTGGTATTTGACATCCGATGTCACATAGGTGTCGCAGCCTTTCTCCAACGCCTCCGAAAAGGCATCTCCTCCCGAGCCGCCCATGACGGCAATGCGGCGAACCGGCCTGCCTCCGTCCACATAACGAAGCCCCTTGGCCTGCAGCAGATCCTTGCAGCGGGCAAGAAATGCGGAAAGGGGCATCTCTTCCGGCAAGGTTCCCACGCGCCCGCAGCCGTCCGCGTCCAGAGCCTCCTCCGTTTCGGCGCCCAAAAGGCGGATCAGAACGTCGTTGACGCCGTCCTTGGCAATATCCAGATTGGTATGCATGCAGATGGCAGAGATCCCCTTTTCGGCAAGGAGCAGTGTTTTTTCCCCCGGGCCGTTGGGGCGAAGCTCCTTCAAAGCCCGGAAGATCAAAGGATGATGGGAAATGATGAGGTTAGCGCCCATCGTCTCCGCTTCCCGGATCACGGGCAGGGTGATATCGAGGGAAAGCAGGGCTCTCTCTACCAGCCGCTCTCCCCTTCCAATGAGAAAGCCGGAGTTATCAAAACCCATCTGCAGCTCCAGGGGAGCGTATTCGCACAATTTGTTAAAAATCTCCTGTACTGTCGCCATATTTGATCCTCTCCTTTTCCAGATCCTGTTGGATGCCTTCCAACAATTTCAATCTCCCAGGCTCACGACCGCTTTGCCGCAGCCCGTGTAAAAGCTTGCGAAAGCGAGCGAGCTGTTTGGCAAGGAAGGCGGGCCAGAGCGGGTCTTGCTCCAGCATGGCGAAAGCCCCCGTGTAGAGTTCGGCATCCGTAAGCTTCATGGAGCCGCCGAAACGGGCGGAAAAGACGGCGTAGATCTCTCCGCCATCCGCAACAAGCTGCTCCTCTTCTATGATGAATTCATTGTTCACCAGCCAATAGCGCAGGACCTCGGCACGGGTCATGGGCTGAAGGATCAGGCGATAACGGGCTTGCATGCACCATTCGGCCCGATCCAGGATCCCGCAGATGGTGTCTCCTCCCATTCCGGCGATCACAATGGTGTCAACAGACGCCGGATCGCAGAGGTCCAGACCATCGCAGAGCTGAAAAGCAATGCGCTCCCCCAAACCTGCCGCCTCCGCGCTGCGGCGGGCGGCAGAGAGAGGACCTTCCCCGATGTCGGAGGCAATAAGCGCGCCGGGATAGCCGTGCCGGGCAAGAGAAACGGGCAGATATCCATGGTCAGTTCCCACGTCGATCATGCCGATGCCGGGCCGGATCATATTCTCAATGGCTTGCAAACGCCTGTTCATACCTTCTCCTTATATAAAAAGCCGGATCTTCTCCGGCTTTTTGGGTCCTTTTTCTGCGGTCAGACGGTTTCCAGATACTTTTTCAGATATTCCAGAAACTCATCCGGATCGACGCCGTGGGCGGCACAGGCCTGCTCCACGGTTTCCCCGCTGGCCATGGCGCAGCCGATGCAATGCATGCCGATCTCCATAAAGGCGGGCATGGCTTCCGGACAGCTCTCCACGATCTCGCCGATCACTGTTTCTCTTGTGATTTCCATGTTACGCTCCTCCTTTGAATTGGAAAAGAAAAAGTGGGACGCATAACGCATCCCACTTTCCTGTCAGGCAGTTCAGGCCTGCTCTCTCATCTTAGCAAAGCACTCGCTGCAGTAGACGGGACGATCGGACTTGGGCTCAAAGGGAACCTTGGCCTCGCCGCCGCAGGCAGCGCAAGTGGCAGTGAAGAACTCCCGGGGACCGCGGGCCGCGTTCTTGCGAGCGTCACGGCAGGGCTTGCAGCGCTGGGGCTCGTTCTGGAAGCCGCGCTCAGCGTAGAACTCCTGCTCACCGGCGGTGAAAACGAACTCTTTACCGCACTCTTTGCATACTAAGGTCTTGTCTTCGTACATTTTGGAATCCTCTCTTTTGATAGTTGCCGTTATCGGCTGTATTTGCGATCAGCTCACGCTGATATCGCCGGGGTGAAGGGAATGCGCCAACTTGCGCCGGATCCGCTGCACAGCGTTATCCACGGATTTCTCGTCCTTATCCAGGGCCTTTGCAATGTCCCGATAGGACAGGCCATCCAGGAACAGATCCAGGACCTGCTTTTCCATTTTCGATAAACACCGTGCAAACAGTTCTTTCAGCTCTTCCTTGCTCTCTCTTGCCAGAACCAAATCCTCCGGGCTGCGGCGAAAATATTCGGGTGCTGCCGATAACTGCGAACTGGAGTCGTCGGAGAGTTGCTCAAGGGGCATGCTGTCGTTCAAAGGCTGGTGCTTCATGCGGGATGCGGTCTTCACGGCGGAATACAGGCGCATGCGAATGCAATGTTCCGCAAAGCTGCGGAAACTTGCGCCCTGTTCGGGGTCATACTCCCGGATGGCCGAGAGGAGGCCGAACATTCCTTCCTGGCTGAGATCTTCACTGTCTCCCCCCGCAAGGAACAGTGGTCGGGCGCAGGCTCGCACCAGCTGCATATAGCGGGAGGCCAGGATCTCTTCTGCGGCACGGTCCCCCTCCTGTACGGAGAGCCGCTGCAGATCCCTGTCGCTCAAAGATAAATAGTCACGCATCATTCATGAAAAATACTATAAACGTACATTCCTTATTATATCGAAGCTTCGGGCAAAGTCAATAACTTTTTCGTATTTTCGAGGGAAAATTTATGATATTTCATACAGCGAGGTCAAATATCCATCTGCTGTTGGCCCATGTATGCGATCCCGAGGTGCTCATAAGCACGCCTGGTTACGCAGCGGCCTCTGGGCGTCCGGGTCAGGAAGCCCTGCTGCAGCAGATAGGGCTCATACATGTCTTCAAGCGTCACGGCTTCCTCGTTGATGGTGGCAGCCAGGGTCTCCAGACCGACCGGACCGCCGTTATAGAACTCGATGATGCTGCGGAGCATCCGCCGGTCCAGCGCATCCAGACCCATATGGTCGACTTCCAGGCGGCTCAGCGCCAGATCCGCCACCTCCCGGGTGATCACGCCGTCGGCGCGGACCTGGGCGAAGTCCCGGACCCGGCGGAGAAGCCGGTTTGCGATACGGGGCGTGCCCCGGGAGCGGGAGGCGATCTCAAAAGCGCCATCCGGCTCGATGTCCACATTCAGGATCCCGGCGGAACGGGTGACGATCCGCTGCAGTTCCTTGGGGCTGTAAAGCTCCAGACGAAGGGCTACGCCGAAGCGGTCCCGCAGGGGGGCGGTGAGCTGCCCGGAGCGGGTGGTGGCTCCGATGAGGGTGAAGCGGGGCAGATCCAGGTGAATGGAATTGGCGGAAGGCCCCTTGCCCAGGATGATGTCGATGGCAAAGTCCTCCATGGCGGGATAGAGGATCTCCTCATAGGCACGATTCAGCCGATGGATCTCATCCACAAAGAGGATATCCCCTTCGTTGAGGTTTGTCAGCATAGCGACCAGATCGCCGGGCTTTTCAATGGCGGGACCGGAGGTAATGCGCATGTTGACGCCCATCTCGTTGGCGATCACCGCGGCCAGGGTGGTCTTGCCAAGCCCCGGGGGGCCATGGAGCAGCACATGGTCCAGAGGCTCGTTTCTCATTTTGGCGGCGTTGATGAAAATCTCCAGATTGCCCTTGGCCTTCTCCTGCCCGATATACTCGGTCAGAGTTCTGGGGCGCAGAGATCCTTCCGCCTGGTCTTCCGGGAGAGAGACCGATGTGGTCAGCACTTCGCCGGTATCTTCGGAAAAATTGATGCTCATGAAAATCCCTCCGGGATTCTTAGTTTTGCTTTGTCCGCCCTGCATATGCAAGGGAGAACGGGAAACTTACTTGACCATTTGCTTCAGCACGGCTTTGATGATGGCCTGGGCGTCGAGGCCTGTGAGGTCCATGCTCTTCAGCACCGGGCCCAGTTCCGCGCTGGAATATCCCAAAACGGCAAGACCGGCAATGGCATCGTTCAGGGCGCGGTTTTCCCCTGCCTGGGCGGAGGGAGCGCTGACAGCCGGCATGGACCAGTCGGTACTCTGAAGTTCCTTACCGATTTTGTCCTTGAGCTCCAGAATGACCCGCTGTGCGATCTTTTTGCCGATGCCGGGGGCCACGGTCAGGGCTTTGACGTCATCGTTCAGAATGGCCAGAGCGAGGCTTTCGGGGCTGTTGTAGCTTAGAATGGAAAGGGCGGCCTTGGGGCCGATACCGGAGACGGCAATGAGCATTTCGAAGCAGCGCTTCTCCCCCTTGTCATAAAAGCCGAAGAGGTCGAAATTTGTCTCCCCGATGCTTTCCGTAACATAAAGCTTGACTTTATCCCCGTTTTTCAGCCGGCTCAGGGTATTGGCCGTGACGTTCAGGGCAAAGCCCAGACCGCCGCAGTCCAGCACGGCCAGGTTTTGGCCCAGCTCAGACACAATGCCTTCTATGTGGTAGAACATTCGTTGTTGCCTCCCCGATTCAATAAACTGGTGGAGCTGCGCGCGTGACAGAGCGCAAGAGCGACAGCGTCAGCCGCGTCATCCGGTTTTGGGGGCGCAGGAAGATTGCAGAGGCGCTTGACCATGTCCATGACCTGCTTCTTTTCCGCGCGGCCGTAGCCCACCACAGACTGTTTGACCTGCAGGGGCGTATATTCATAGATCGCAACACCGGCCAGCCGGCAGGCCAGCAGGATCACGCCCCTTGCGTGTGCCACGGCAATGCCGGTGGTGATATTGGTATTGAAAAACAGCTCCTCAATGCTGACGGCATCCGGCTTGAAAATGTCCAGCAGGTCCGCCATGTCCCGGAAGATCTGTTCCAGGCGGCTGGAAAGCTGGGTATGTGCGGGCGTGGTGATCACCCCGCATTTGACAAGAGCCTGTCGATTCCGGTCCGTATCCACCACGCCGAAGCCGATGGTGGCAACGCCGGGATCGATACCCAAAATGCGCATAAAATCAACTCCAAAGCTATTTTACCATAGTCACGCGGCGCGCGCAAGCTTCCTTTCGGAAAAGACAGAATGGGGGATCCGTTCGAGGGAATATACCCCCACTTGGTATGTTGCCGAACGCAGGGGGTATATACGCAAAAGAGACGAGGAATCACATCCGCATCTCTTTTGCATTATAACAAGAATATCAGGGCAGACGCCGCTTCTTCCGCAAATGCAGGAGCAAGTGCAGAAGCAGCACCCCCAACAGGACTCCTGCGCTGTCCAGCAGGACGTCCTTCCCTTCCCCACTGCGGCCGGGAACAAAAATCTGGTGAAGCTCATCGGACACGGCATATAGGCTGCCGATGATAAAAGCTGTTGTGCCGGGAAATCGAAGTCCTTTCTTTTCCCGCAGCGCCGCAGCATGCAGCATCAGGGCAAAACCGAGCAAGGTGTATTCTGTAAAGTGTGCCGCTTTTCGAACGAAGAAAGAAGCGGTTTGCACAAGCGCTGCTTTTGCATCCGGATCCAGAGACTCAAAATCCGGAAACAGAAACTTCAGGATCAGAGAGACAAAAAAGCCGCTGGTCTCATCGGACTCTTCAGCCGGTTGGGCAGAAAAGCAAAAGATCATGAGCATCAGTGATAGGACCAGCAGCAGCGTCAGCCCGATCGCATGATCCCGAAGCCATTGTTTCAATCCGCTGCCCTCCTCTCTTCGCGCATAGCTTCCTTCCTCGCTTCTCACAGGACGATAAAAGGACGTGAGTTTTCGCTCACGTCCTTTTATACACCAAAGCAACGGAATTGTCATCCTGTTTTTCGGCAGATGACTTTCCCGGAGAAACGTATCGGAAAACGGTTGGGCTCAGCCCTTCGGTGCAAGTTCCCTGCATACAAGGGTGATCTCCATTCCGCCGTCCAGAACATTCTGCAGCTGCATGACGCCCTCGGACAAGGTTCCGTCCAGCGCAGCTCCGCCTCCCTCCGCGTGGAAAACGTCGCCGTCCAGGGTCCATTTCAGGTTATAGTCTTTGCCTTCATAATGGAACACGGCCTTTCCGCCGTTTTTCAGCTCCAGAGAGAAGCCGTCCTCAAAGACATCGGAAATCTGAATGCTGAGACCGTACATCTGGGCAGATTCCGCCTCATAGAGCCCTGCGTTGGGATCCGCCTCTGCGCTGCCGCCGCAGGCGGCAAGACCCAGTACAAGAGTAAGCGCAAGTGCAAGTGCGATCCATTTTTCATCTTGATCCTCCTTTCGATTGAACGCTTCCATATCCGTATCTGCTGTAAATGACTATCGCAATTTAGCGATATAGTCTATTATCATTCAATCATAGCGCAGGGTAGGAAGTCAAGCGCTTTTATCAAAAAGAGTATACTTTTTCCATGGGAAACCCCTCCTGCTGTTATGTACAGCGGGAGGGGTTTCAATAGACAGGTTTGATGGAATGATTGGCAAAGTGACCGATCTGTTGTCTCGGAGTCAGCCCTAAGGAAAATCAATCCGATGGATTTTCAGAACGAAAAGCCATCACTCCGCGTCTTCCCAGTTGTGCCAGACGTTCTGCACGTCGTCGTTATCCTCGAACATGTCCAGCATCTTCTGCATGTTCTTGATATCGTCCTCATCGGTGAGCTTGATGTAGCCGTTCTGGGGCAGCATTTCCACCTGGGCCTCCAGCAGCTTGTAGCCCTTTTCGGTCAGCGCCTCGGAGACAGCGGCAACGTCATCTTCACCGGTATAGACGGTCATGGTCTCGCCTTCGGCCTCAAAATCATCGGCGCCGGCTTCCAGAGCGTCCATCATAACGGTATCCTCATCCAGCTCTTCATCTTCGTTATCAATAACAATGACGCCCTTGCGGTCGAAGGACCAGCTGACGCAGTTGGCGGCGCCCATGTTTCCGCCGTACTTGTCGAAATAATGACGCATCTCACCGGCGGTGCGGTTGCGATTGTCGGTCATGGTCTCGACAATGACGGCAATCCCCTTGGGTCCATAGCCTTCGTAGACGATCTTTTCGTAGTTCTCGGTGTTGCCGGCACCCAGCGCTTTATCAATGGTGCGCTTGATGTTGTCGTTGGGCATATTGGCGGCCTTGGCCTTGGCGATGACGGCAGCCAGCTTGGAATTGGAGCGGGGATCTCCGCCGCCGCCTTCCTTGACAGCCACGATCATCTCACGGGCGATCTTGGTAAAGGCCTGAGCGCGTTTGGCGTCTGCGGCGCCCTTGGTTTTCTGTATGTTGTGCCACTTAGAATGTCCGGACATATAAAACAGCTCCTCTTGTGCTAAAATTCAACATCAGTCATTTTAACACAAGAGGAGGCTGATGACAAGTATTTCGTTTGAGTTTTTGGTTTTTTGAGGGACGAAGGCAAGAAAGCCTTTTATGTTTCCGCGGGGATCAGAAGCAGTTTTGCGTCCTCCGCGTTGCAGGACCGGATGAGCTCCTCACTGGAGCGGTATTCTCTTGCCAGATTCCAGAGACTCTCCCCTCCCCTGCGGACAAGATAGACGCTGGGGCTTTCCGTTCTGCTCCACGCCTGCTCTTCGTCCAGGCGAAGAAGCGAGAGGGTGGAGATCTTTTCCGTTTCCGTCCGCTCCCACCGGATCTCTGCTGCCCCGGAAAACCGGATCTCAGCACCCTCTTGTGATGCTGAGAATGAAGACATGCGCTGCGAAAGTATCACTGCATCTGCAGGAATATCCGTGACGTCAAGCTTCGCGCTTCGCCTGGCGGCGGCAAGACTTCCGTCGCTGCTGCGATAAAGGACGTCCAGATAGAGCGGTATTCTGGCAATCTCCTCTTTTCTCTCCAGGGGTCCTGTTTTCGCCTCTGCGGCAAGAAGCTCCTGCAGATCATCCGGCATCGGCACAGAGGCATCTGCGCTGAGAACGCACGTACGTGCCTCTGCAGAGCGAAGCAGCGCAAGATCACACTGCTCCGCTGACAAGGGCATGGCGGTGCTGTAGGCGTCCCGGATCGTAATGACATCCCGTCGGGTAAAGGAGCTGAATTGCAGCAGGGCATGCACTTCAAGATCCAGACTGCGCTCGCCGCCGGATCCTTCCGTCCAGTCCAGGTATACGGAATTGGGTTCGATCCGTATGCTGCTTTGATCCAGAGCGTCCTCCGTGATATCCAGAAGCTGGGAAAACGGAACGCGAAACGCCGCCTTGGCCGGAAGCTTCGAGTCGTCTCTTCCCAGAAGCTGCAGCTGCAGTTCTCCCTTTACAATGCAGCGGCTTCCGACCTGTTCGGTACCCTGCAGTGCAAAGTTCAGTTCCTCTGCGTCGATTTGCGACAAGGCAATCTGATCCGCGGAAAAAGGCAGCTGCTCCCGCAAGGTGAATTGCTTTTCGGATACGGCGGTGAGAGCCAGCGCGCTTGTCTGTTCTTTCAACACATGGAGGCCTCTCCACTCCCCTTCCGGGAGCGCGGTTTCCGTGAGCATGCTCCCGCGCTGAAAGCTGCGTAGCGTGGCCTGGACTTCAAAACTTACACTGAGCTTTCTGGGATTCAGAAGCTTCCCCTGAAGACCGCTGAGATACCAGGCAAGGTGAGGCAGTGCGTCCGGGTCGGAGGTCTCCGCCTCGAAGGCGATCTCGAATTCCTTACGCAGTCGGATTCTTTCCAGTTGCCCGTTTTCGGTCAGATACAGAACGCTTGCCCAGGCTTCTCCGGTGACACTTGCGGCGTGAAGACCCGGTTCCTTGCCCTTGAGAAGCAGACCTCCGCGGGTCCAGACGATTTCCTGTACGTCCTCCGCGGTATCGGGAACTACCGCCTCGGCGTGAAACGATACCTGTTGATGGATGGGATCACCCGCGACCCACACGGGTGATTCTTTCTGCAGCAGCTTGATTTCCATGGAACTCTCCTTTTTCAGTGATGATCAATCTCCTGTACCGCCGCGCAGCCAGAGCAGGAGCGCCGACAAAAAACGCGGCAGGCGAAATACATATACTCGCATCCCTTATTCCTTTCCCAAGATCCGTGTTTCCTACCAGCAGCAGCGCAGGCACCAGACCCCCAGTCCGATCAGACCGGCAGCCAGGAAGAACCACCAGAATTCCGACGGAAGGATCAGGGCCAGCAGAATGATCAGCCCCAGGCCGATCGCGGCTAAACCCCAAAGACCGCAGCGTCCTCTTCGCACAGCAAACCGCCCCCCGCACTCGGTATTTCCATACACGATATGCGGAGGGCGGTTGCTTTATGTACTTTTTTCTTTCAACTCCCAGTCCTTGAACTGGGCGCTTTGTTCATAGAGACGAAGGTAGGAGTGATAGCGGCCTTCTACCAGGGCACCGGCTTCCACGGCTTCCCGCAGCGCACAGCCGGGTTCTTTGCGATGGCTGCAGTCCGGAAAGCGGCATTTGCCGATGTAATCGGCAAAATCGGGAAAATCAAACTGCAGGTTCTCCTTGGCGATGGGCTTCATCATCTCGATCTCAAAGGACGCGAAGCCAGGAGTATCGGCAACGTAACTGTTTTCTCCCAGACGGAAGAGCTCCACATGGCGGGTGGTGTGCTTGCCGCGGCCCAGCTTTTCGCTGACTTCGGCAGTGGGCAGCGCAGCGCCGGGGATCAGGCGATTCAGCAGGCTGGTTTTTCCAACGCCGGAGTTGCCGGTAAACGCGCAGATCTTGCCCCGCAGCGCTTCCCGCAGCGTCTCGATTCCTTCTCCGGTCTCAGCGCTGGTGGCGTACACGGAAAACCCGGCTCGGGTGAAGTCCCGGCGCAGCTGCGTTCCCTGATCCAGATCCGTCTTATTGACGCAGAGGATCAGCTCACAGTCCGCCTCGGCGGCGATCACGGAGACCCTGTCGATGAGGAAGGGATCAGTCACGGGATTGAAGTTTGCAGCGACGAACACCAGCGCATCGATGTTCGCCACGGCGGGACGAATGAACCAGTTGCGGCGTGGGTGGACATGCTCGATGCGTCCGCTTCCGTCTTTCTCCCGGATGCAGGTCACCTTGTCCCCCACAAGGGGGGAGGTGCCGTCCAGACGAAACTTTCCTCTCGCCTTGCAGGTAAGATCTCCCTCAGGGGTCCTCACCGTATAGAAGCCGCTGAGGGCTTTGATGATGATTCCTTCCGTCATCCTTCCTCCGGTCCCAGGGACACTCGCAGAATGATTTTGGCATGGGCAGGAACCAGATTATAATTCTCCTCGCTCTGCCCGATGACCGTACCCGAGGGCAGATCGCTGTTCACATATTCCGATCCGCCGTAGCTGAGCTCGCTGCTTTCGATCTTCTCGATGGCGGCAAGCTCTGAGAGTCCCACCAGATTCGGGACCGATACCTGAACGACCTCGGCGCCGGCGCTGACGGTGAGATACACGACAGAGCCCTTTTCCAGGGATGTCCCGGCTTCGGGGTACATGCTCATAACCGCGTTGCGGGCAAAGGTCTCCGAGATCTCATCCACGATCTCCACATAATAGCCGGAGACGCGGAGAATTGCGGTTGCTTCCCGGTAATCCAGATTATAGACATCAGGGACCTGGACGACGCCGGTGCTTACATAGAGACGCACCGGGGTACCGCCCTTTTTCAGGCTGATGCGGGTCCCGGCGCCGGGATCCTGCCGCTCCACGGTGTAGTCCGATGGATTGTACTCCCCGGTACCGCTGGAGTTGAGATAGATGATCTCAAAATTGAAGACGGAGTTTTCCGGGTTTTTCAGGATGGAATCCACAGAGATGCCCTGCAGATTCGGCATCATCATGTGCCCGGAGGCGCGATCCTCGGTGCCTTTATCGGGAAAGTAGTCCTTCAGGAAAAACTGAAGCAGAAAGACAAAAAGTGCCAGGATCACGAGGAGGACGCCGAAGGCGCCGGACAGGAAGCTGACTCTGGCAGATCTCCGACGACGGCGACGGTACTTTTCCTTGGACATCTCACTGATAGAGCGCACAGGGGCAACGGAGGGAGCCTCCAGGGATTCCGCTTCGGCCTCATCCTCCTGCTGGGTCTGGGTGAGGGCAAAGCGGTCCAGATCCCGGATCAACTCCTCAGCGCTCTGGTAGCGCTCAAAGAGGTTGGCCTTCATGGCCTTTAGGGTGATGTGCTCCAGCTCCGGCGGAATCTCCGGCACGAGCTTGGTAGGCGGCGTGGGCTCGGTGTTCATATGCTTGACCGCGATCTCGCCCAGGGTATCGCCGGTATAGGGCTTCTGTCCGGTAAGCATCTCGTAAAGGACAACGCCCAGCGAGTAGAGATCACTGCGGGCATCCGGATTCTCGCCCCGGATCTGCTCCGGCGCGATATAGTGGATGGAGCCGATGGCGGTGCCGCTCTCGTCCCGCAGTTCATTTTCCAGCGCTGCGATGCCGAAATCACCCACTTTCAGGGTCCCGTCCCGCAGGAGGAGCATGTTTTGGGGCTTGATGTCCCGATGGATCACGCCCTTTTCATGGGCATGTGCCAGGGCCCGGGCAATCTGCTTGGCAAAGTACACGGCCTCCCGCCATGGGATGGGTCCTTTGCGCTGCATATACTGCTTCAACGTGATACCGTCTACAAGTTCCATGACTATGTATTCGATATCGGTGCTGTGGCTCACATCGTATACGGCGACGATATTGGGACTGGAGAGCATGGCGACAGCTTGAGACTCGGCAAAGAAGCGCTGCCGGAATTCTTCCTGCTGCGCCATCTCCGGACGCATGACCTTCACCGCAACAAAACGGTTCAGACGGCGGTCCAGGGCCTTGTAGACCACGGCCATGCCGCCTTCGCCGATGATCTCCAGCAATTCATAACGGTCTTCCAGGACCAGATTATTGGGATTTTGCTTGTTTTCCATATGATTCTCCCTCTCCGGTCATTTGCTGACGGCGACGACCGTGACATTGTCCCGGGCTTCACGCCGAATGGCTAAATCCATCAGCTTTCGGCACAGATCCTCCGGGTCACGGGCTGTTGCGGCCTGCTCCAGCATCTCCTCATCGCTGACGGTGTTGCTCAGCCCGTCCGAGCACAGCAGGAGGAACTCTCCTGCTCTCAGATGAAAGCTGAAATAATCCGAATCCGTCCTCTCCTCAGTACCCAAAGCGCGGGTGATCACATTGCGCTTGGGATGGGTCTTGGCCTCTTCCCGGGTAATCGCGCCAAAACGAACCAACTCCTCCACCAGGGAATGGTCCCGGGTAATCTGGCGGATGCTGTTTTTCAGGGGGGAAATCTGATAGGCGCGGCTGTCGCCGATATTGATAATATACCCATTTCCGTTGGATTTCATGATACCGCCAACCAGCGTAGTGCCCATGCCGTTGAATTCCTCGCTGAAACGGGAATAGGCATAAATCACGCCGTTGGTTTCGCTGCAAGAGGACTGCAGAAGGCCGCGGTAATCCACTGACTTGTCGGTAAGAGCCGTAAGTTTTTCAAAAACTTTTGAAACAAAAGCCTTAATACAGAGCTGGCTGGCAACCCCGCCTGCCTTCGCGCCGCCCATGCCGTCGCAAAGTACGGCGATCAGGCAGTTCTTCTCCGGGCAGAGCTCCAGAAGAAAGCAATCCTGATTTTCCGAACGGGTCGGACCTTTGTCTGTAAGGCCAAAACTTTTCATGATTCCCTCATTTCACAGCAGAGACTTCCGTCTCCCGTGTACCTTTTGCCTGCATCTTGCGGCGCAGCTGGCCGCAGGAAGCGTCTACATCACTGCCCAGTCTTCTGCGGACTGTGACATTGACCCCCGCGTCCTCCAGGATTTTGATGAATGCCTTCATGTGACCGGAGGTAGAAGGCTTGAATTGCCGCTCTTCCACATGGTTCAGTGGGATCAGATTCACGTGGGCGGCAAGACTCCGGGCTTCCTTGGCCAGGAGCCTTGCATGGTATTCCGTGTCGTTGACCCCGTCTATCATGGCGTACTCAAAGGAGATGCGCCGCCCGGTCCGCTCATAATAGCGGCGGCAGGCATCCATGAGCTTTTCCACGCCCCTGCCGCGGTTGGCGGGCATAATGCGGGAGCGGGTTTCGTCATCGGGAGCGTGGAGAGATACCGAGAGCGTAAGCTGCAGGTCCCTGTCAGCCAGATCCTCGAAACGCTCGATCAGGCCGCAGGTGGAAAGCGAAATATGACGCATGCCAATGTTCATCCCTTTGGGATGATTCACCAGCTCCAGAAAGCGCATCACATTGTCAAAATTATCAAGCGGCTCTCCAATACCCATAAGCACAATGTTGGAGATGGGAAGACCGGAGTCCAGCTGGGAAAAGAGCACCTCATCCAGGATCTCAGAGGGTTCCAGGCTCCGAACAAGACCGCCGATGGTGGAGGCACAAAAGGCGCAGCCCTGACGGCAGCCCACCTGAGAAGAGACGCAGACGGTATTGCCGTGCTTATACTGCATGACAACGGTCTCCACCGCGTTGCCGTCTGCCAGTTCCCAGAGGTATTTGATGGTGCCGTCGATTTGAGAGACCTGCTTTTTCAGCACACGGGGCCGATAGAGGCTGTAGTTCTCCCGGAGCTTCTGCCGCAGAGGCTTGGAGAGATTGCTCATTTCCTCAAAATCCCGCACGCCGCGATGGAGCCAGGTGAAGACCTGAAGCGCTCGATATTTCGGCTCTCCCAGGTTTTCAAGCTCAGTCTCGATCTCCTCCGGGAGCATGGAGAGGATATCTTTTTTCATAGTGTTTTCCTTCTCAATTTGGCGGCAAAGAATCCGTCGGTCCCATCGATCTGGGGCCAGAATGAATAGCAGCCGTCAGCGGAATGGATGCCGCCGACGGAAAAGTCCTCTGCGGAGAAATCCGGGTGCTTTTGCAGAAACGAGGAGAGCTGATCCCGGTTTTCCGCCTGCAGGACCGTACAGGTGGAGTATAGAAGAACGCCGCCGGGTTTTACATAGCGGCAAAGGTTATCCAGAATCGCGCCCTGGATCTGAGGCAGAGCCTGCAGTTCCTCTTCGCCCTTACGGCGGATCTCCGGCCTTTTGCGGATCACGCCAAGCCCGGAGCAGGGCACATCTGCCAAAACGACATCAAAAGAGGATTCCCATTCTGGACGAAAACTCCTTGCGTCGGCAGCGAGGGTATCCAGGCAGTCCTCCAACCCCAGCCTTTTGGCGGAGCTGAGGATCAGCCTCAATTTTTTCTCGTGCAGATCGCAGCCAGTGAGCCGGCAATCCCCCCTCGCGTCCAGGACTGCCGCCATGCTCTTGCCGCCGGGGGCGGCACAGGCATCCAGAATGCGCATACCGGGCATGACTCCTGCTGCATGGACAGCTATGCGGGCAGCACGGTCCTGCACATAGAAAAGCCCCTCTTCGAAGCCGGGAAGGGCGGTCACTTTGCCGCCGTCCAGCTCCAGGCAGCCGGGCAGTTCCGGGAAAATGCGATAGGAAATACCAAGCCGGTCAAGGGAACGGAGATAGTCCGCAGTGCTGACACGCAGGCGATTGAGCTGGATACACAGAGGCGCAGTTTCATTATTCGCGCGGAAAAAGGCCTCGGTCTGGTGATATCCCTGTTCCCGCATCAGCCTTTCTGCAAGCCAGAGCGGGTGACTGTAACGGATGGCAAGAAAGGATGCGCTCCCCTCTCCCGGAATGGGCGGCAAGCGATCCTTGTTTTCGGAGAGTCTTCTCAATACAGCGTTGACAAGAGAGGCGCCCCGATCCAAACGGACAGATCTGCAAAGCTCCACCGTCTCGCTGACAGCGGCGTGAGCCGGGATCTTATCCAGAAAGAGAAGTTGATAAGCCCCGAGACGCAGCACCGCGCGAAGGGCGGCTTCCGTCCTGGTTCTGCAGAAGAGATCCAGATAATGGTCCAGATACGTCTCGTTCTGCAGCACGCCCAAAAACATGCGGGTGGCAAGGGCGGCATCCCTGGCGGGAAGCTCCGTTTCCCGCAGAAGAGAGTCCAGTGTGACTGCGGACCAGGCGTGATCCTTTTCGCAGCGTTCC
The DNA here is from genome assembly GCA_900316205.1 of uncultured Eubacteriales bacterium. Taxonomy (GTDB): domain Bacteria; phylum Bacillota; class Clostridia; order Oscillospirales; family Oscillospiraceae; genus Limivicinus. The sequence goes on along the minus strand of ONBX01000013.1, from coordinate 23,029 downwards.
AACGCCCGAAAAGCGACGATTCTGGCGTTGTTTTCCATCATTCCACCTTGAGGGGGTGGCCGCGCAGAAAGTCCGCCGCAGCCATGCGTTTTTTGCCGGGAGCCTGCAGCTGTGTGACACGAATGGTCTGCCCCTGGGCGCAGGCGATCTCGATGCCTCTTTCGTCGGCGGCGACCAGCGCGCCGGGAGCCCTGGCGGTCCTGGTATCGGTATACTCTGCGGCAAATACCTTATAGACGCTGCCGTTCAGCTCCATCGTGGCCACCGGCCAGGGCTGAAGGCCGTAGATCTGCTTGATCACGCAGCGGGGAGGCTGCTCCCAGCGGATGGGGCAGAGAGACTTGTCCAGCATTTTAACATAGCTGGCCCGGGCATGGTCCTGTGGGGTCCTGGGGGCGCTGCCCGCTTCGATATCCCGCAGCGTCTTCACAAGAAGCTCCGCGCCCATGACCATAAGCCTGTCAAAAAGTTCTCCGGAGGTCTCAAACTCCCCGATGGACGTCTCGGCCGTGTAGATGATATCGCCTGCGTCCATATCGTGGGCCAGATACATGGTGCTGACACCGGTGGTCTTATCCCCGTTAAGGACAGCCCACTGGATGGGAGCGGCCCCGCGATACTTGGGGAGAAGGGAGCCGTGGACATTTACCGCTCCATAACGGGGCAGCGCAAGGAGCTCATCCGGAAGGATCCTGCCATAGGCAACGACCACGAGAATATCGGGCTGAAGTTGCTGCAGGATCGAGAGAGCACGGCCGTCCCGCATCTTGTCGGGCTGAAAAACCGGAAGGCCTGCCTGCAGCGCCAGTTCCTTCACCGGCGAAAAGGCCAGCTCCATTCCCCTGCCCTTGGGTTTATCGGGTTGGGTAAACACCCCGACGACTTCAAACTTCTCGTCCAGAAGCTTGCGCAGAGAGGCAGCGGCAAAATCCGGGGTGCCCATAAAAACAATGCGCATCTCAGTTCTCTTCCTCTTCCGCCGCGGCCTCGCCGCCCTGGAGTTCCTCCTCGGTGAGCATCCGCTCGCACTTGGAGGTAAAGACGATACCATCCAAATGGTCGATCTCATGGCAGAAGCATCTTGCGGTAAGACCGGTGCCCTCTGCCTCAAACCAGTTGCCGTAGCGGTCCTGTGCGCGGACCTTCACGTTCATGGGACGCTTTACCAGGCCATATTCGCCGGGAACGCTGAGACATCCTTCCGGGCCGTCCTGTTCACCGGAGGTTTCCAGAATTTCAGGATTCACCAGCTCAAGCAGTTTTTCCGGTTCATTCTCCGGCACGTTGGTCTCTATAACGAGAACGACGCGGCGCAGAACACCCACCTGGGGCGCGGCAAGGCCTACGCCGTTTGCCTTTTCCAGCGTTTCCGCCATGTCGTCCAGCAGCTGATGCAGGCGCGGATTGAACTCCGTGACAGGACGGCATTTTTTGTAGAGTGCGGGCTGCTCTTTTGTGAGAATATTTCGAAGTGCCATAGGATCTCCCATCTGCCAAGAAGGCTTTTTATGTATTGAGCGGGTCGTTTTCCGCAAAGACGGAAACCCCGCGAAAACGCTTGTCTGTGTTGCACTCGATCACCGCCTGGGCAATAAAGCCGCGGATGGATGCACCGGCGATGCAGTTGATATGCACACGATACCGAAAACGATTGTTGACTTTGACCACATTCAGCGGCGTGGGGCCGAGAAAATCCGCTTTTTTACACCCGATCAGCGCTTCCAGCCGATCCCTCACAAAGCGCCCGGCCTCTACAACAAGGCTTTCTGTCATACCGGAGATGGTAACGGAAAGATGATCGGTAAAAGGCGGCGCGTTCTGGAGCTTTCTCACTTCGATCTCCGAGGCATAAAAGGCTTCATAATCCTGCTCCGCCGCAAGGCGGATGGTCTCGTTTTCGGGTGTGTAGGTCTGGATAATGGCGCGTCCGGGCTTCGTACCACGGCCGCTGCGCCCGACGACCTGGGTGATTAGGGAAAAGGTCCTCTCTCCGGCGCGATAGTCGCCGGCATAGAGGCTTTGGTCGGCGGAAAGCACGCCCACAAGGGTGACATTTTCAAAATTCAGGCCCTTGGTGACCATCTGTGTACCCACAAGAAAGGGGGTGTTCTCTTTCCGAAACCGATCGAAGAGCTCCTCATGGGAGCCGACAGGCGCCAGAGAATCTGTGTCCATGCGAAGGATCTCCCGCCCCGGAAAGAGAGTTTGCAGCTCTTCCACGACAAGCTGGGTGCCGGCGCCCACGTATTTGAGACGGCCGCCGCACTCCGGGCAGGCATCGTCCACCCTTCTGGAATACCCGCAATAATGGCACAGTAGTCTCCGATTGAGGCTGTGATAGGTGAGGGACACGCTGCAGCGGGGGCACTTATAGGTAAAGCCGCAATCGCCGCAGCTGATGAGCTTGTTGGTCCCCCTGCGATTAAGGAAGAGGATACTCTGCTCCCCCGCGTCCAGGTTTTTCTGCAGCTCCTGGGCCAGCACGGAACTGATGCAGCCTCCGTTTCCCTCACGAAGTTCCCTCTTCATGTCCACAATGCGGACACTGGGCAGCTTCTGGGCGTTGTAGCGCTTATCCAGACGAAAATAGGCATAGCGCCCGATCTGCGCCTGATAGCGGCTCACCAGTTCCGGAGTTGCGGAGCCGAGAAGAAGGGTGCAGCCGGCCTTGCTGCAGATATACTTGGCGACGTCTCTTGCATGATAGCGGGGAGCGTTTTCGGAACGATAAGTCTCCTCCTGCTCCTCGTCGATGATCAGGATCCCCAGGTCCTGAACCGGCGCAAAGACGGCGCTTCGGGTCCCGATGACCAGATGGGCGCGGCCGGATCGGATACGCTTCCATTCGTCATAGCGCTCTCCCAGCGAAAGCGAGCTGTGCAAAACGGCGACCTCGTCTCCAAAATGATTGGAAAAGGTGCGAAGCATCTGGGGCGTCAGAGCAATTTCAGGTACCAGAAGAATAGAGGACTTGCCGCGGGAGAGCTGCTGCTGGATCAAATGGATATAAACGCTGGTCTTCCCGCTGCCGGTGACTCCCTGCAAAAGGGCGCAGCCGGCTTTGCCGCTGGAGCACAGAGCAGAGAGCTTCTCAAAAACCGCCTGCTGCTCCACATTTAAAACAGGAAGCGGCACTCTTTCCTCAGAAGGGATCTCCGCACGCCGAAAGACTTCCCTCTGATAAAGAGATACCAGCTCTTTGTCGCAAAGGGACTTCAGCGAAGCGCGGGAAGCGTTCCCGTGAAGCAGCAGATCCTTGACCGGAAGCGCCTCAAAACTGCATAGAAGATCCAGCAGTTCCGCCTGTCTGGGCGATCTGTGCCGGATCCGATCCGCCAGATCGGCGGCATCCTCAGCCGGGACAGAGAGGCGGGCCATTTCCACAGTTTTGTCGTTCACGCGGCGGGACCCGTCCGCATTGAACCAGAGTCCTGCAGGCAGGATGGCCTTTACGGCGTCATAGACAGTACAGAAAAAGCGCTCCCGCATAAATAGAGCCAGGCGGATCTGTTCATCGGTGAGAACACGCTGCTCGTCCAGGACAGCGAGGACAGGCTTGAGCGCTTCATACTTGCTGCCGTCCGTCACCGCAAGGACGATGCCTTCCACGCGGCGATTTCCTCTGGAAAATGGCACGTAAACGCGCATTCCGGGAAGGACTTTTCCTTGAAGCTCTTCCGGGATCAGATAGTCATAAGGACGGTCGATCCAGTAGGTCGCCGCTGACACCGCAACTTTTGCTATGAAAACCGGCAAGCTGGATCACCGCCCTTTCAGAGGATCAAAAATCAGTCGTTCTTTTTCACAATGGAAAGCTTGCCGGTATAAACCTCATCGATGGCAGAGGAAACCGGTTTTCTGTCCAGAGAGATCTGGTTTTCCTCCGCCTCGGCGGAGATGACTCTTGCCCGGCGGGCGACCAGATTCACAAGCTGATAACGGCTGCCGATCTTGTCGACCAGCTCAGCTACGGGGGGATAAAGCATCATAATGGATAACCTCACTTCTGCCGCTGTGCGGCGCATTTTTTTAATATTCCTTCAACAGGTGAATTCTATGGGGAACTCTGCAGTGCTCGGCAGTAAGAATGGAAGTAAACTCCCGAGCCGCAGTATCGAGATCGTCGTTAATGATGAGATAGTCGTACAAATCCGCTTCCTTGAGCTCTTCGGCGGCGCGCTGAAGCCTTGCTTCGATCACATCGGCAGCATCGGTACCCCGATTGACAAGTCTGCGGCGCAGCTCCTCCAGGGAAGGCGGAATGATGAAGATGAGAACGGCGTTCTGCATTTTCTCGCGGACCTGACGGGCTCCCTGGACTTCGATATCCAAGATCACATTCATACCTTCATTGAGCTTCTGCTCCACGAAGGCCCGGGGGGTGCCATAGGAGTGGGCAACATACTGGGCATGCTCCAAAAGCTCGTCCCGCTCCACCATCTCCTGAAAACGCTGGGGGTCGATGAAGAAATAGTCTTTTCCGTCCACCTCACCGGGCCGGGGAGACCGGGTGGTGACAGAGGTGGAAAAGCACATGTCCTCCCTTCCCTGGATCGCTCTGTTCACAACCGTGCTTTTGCCGGATCCAGAAGGACCGGAAATCACGATCAGCTTGCCTTTTTCATTCATGAATCTTTCGCTTCCTCCTCCAGAGCACGCCCTTCGAAGCGGGCTGCCAAAGTTTCAGGGGTCAGGGCCGACAGGATCACATTGCCGCTGTCCATGATCAGGACAGCACGGGTGCTGCGGCCGAAGGATGCGTCGATGAGAGCTCCTCGCTCTCTGACCTCCTGGATCATACGCTTGATGGGGGCGGACTCGGGACTCACAATGGAGATGACCCGCTCCGCCGAGACCAAATTGCCAAAACCGATTCCGATGAGTTTCATCCCGGCACACCCGCTTACTCGATGTTCTGGATCTGCTCGCGGATCTTTTCGATCTCCGATTTCAGATCCACGACCACATGGGCGATCCTGGAATTCTGGCACTTGGAACCGATGGTGTTGGCTTCGCGGTTGAATTCCTGTACCAGGAAATCGATCTTCCGTCCGATGGGCGAATCCCCTTTGATCATGGTATCCAACTGGGCCATATGGCTGCGAAGGCGTACCGTCTCCTCGTCCACGGCAATATGGTCGGCAAAAATGGCCGCCTCAGCCAGAATGCGGTTTTCATCGATCCCGGCGGTACCAAGGACCTCCGCCATCTTCTGCTCCAGACGGCGGCGGTATTCGGCCACGGTTTCGGGCGCCTTCTCTTCCACAGTGGAAACAAGCGCGTCGATGGTCTGGAGGCGATTGAGCACATCCTCCCGCAGGCGTTCCCCTTCCCGGAGACGCATGGTGTCAAAATCCTGCAGGGCCTGCTCGACGATCTCCAGGATACCGGCGCCGATCTCCTCTGCGTTCAGATCCTTCTTCTCCACAGTGAGCACATCGGGAAAGCGGCTGACGCTCAGAGCGCTGAGATCCTGGGGAAGACCGTATTCCTCGGAGATGGAACGGATCGCGTCCAGATAGCCTTTGAGCAGAGGCTCGTTGACCTTGACGACCATGTCTCCGCCCTGGGAGGCATCCACCGTGACAAAAACATCCACCTTGCCGCGGCTGATATGAGACTGGACCTTGGTCTTGATGGACTCCTCCGCAAAAAGAAAGCTCCTAGGAATGCGGACGGAGGTATCCAAGTAGCGGTTATTTACGCTTTTGAGTTCAACACTGATCTCAAGGCCATCGACAACTGCTTTTGCGCTGCCATAGCCGGTCATGCTTTTGATCATAAAACCTCCAGATCCATCACGCGATGATATCAAAGGTGATGGCTTTCTCTTTTTTGGTGCGGCGCTGGGTGAATACCAGCAGGGCGGCGCTGAGAATGAGTGATCCGAAGCTTACCAGGATCCGGATCCCCTCCCCTGCTCCGGAAAGCGCAGCGACGGCATAGCCAGCGAAGAAGAAGAGCAGTGGCATGATATAGACCAGAAAAGCAGCGCCGAAAATCCGGGAACTCTTGCTTGAGATGGTAACCTTCTGACCGGGCTTCGCCTGGATCAGATTCCGGGCTTCCACCCGAAGCTCGCTCTGGAACATACAGCTTTCACAGCTGCCGCAGTTGCCGCCGCAGGCTGTCCCCCGCGTGACGGCGACCTCAGCCATTTCTTTGGACAGCAGCCGGAGGACAACGGCATCCTGGGTCATGGCTGCGCCTCCTCCCCGCGCCGGACAAGCCGAATAGCAACGGTATAATCCGGCTGGCCCTCCTCCTGGATGGCACCGACGCCTGGAATGGAGGGCACCGTGACGGTAACAGTTACCATGTGACTGCCGAGGCCCTGCATCAGGTCTGTCAGGTCTGCCTCCGCATGGATCGTGTAGGGTGTGACTCGGGAAAGCAGATTATGGGGACCGCGCAGCAGCACGGGGATCTGCTCAGATTCTACGATCACCTCAACGTCTTCATCTAGGCCGATCCAGGTGAACTCCTCAATATCAAAAAGCTTCGTCTCAACGCCGAGGACCTCAATCGTGACCGTGGCCTCCGAAGCGCCGGAGAGATTGCGGATCCCATTGGGAACGGGAATCGAATACGTAGAGGTGAATTTGGTGCCAAAGGTGGTAAGATCCACCGTGTCCAGCTGGATCTGATTGATCTCCGCCAGGACAGCCGAGTCTCCGGCCAGCTTCAGGACCTTCGGTTCAATGCTGATGCGGGTGTTCTCAGCAGCAGCGCCTGAGCCCTCCTGCACACTGATCGCCAGCGGAACTTCTTTTACCGCAAGGACAGGGAGAGTCGCCCGGATGATATCGGGTGCGGCAGTGATATTCTCATTGGAGCAGGGCTCGTCATTGGCGTCCATCAGGGTATAGCCAGCCTCAACAGAATAGGTGCTGTCAAGGGTCTGGTCTTTGCCGAAGGTGACATAGGCGTGATGTACATTGCGCAAATACACTTCGGGACCGCTGACGGTAATGGTGGACGGCTCAAAAATCGGCGTTTCCTGAATATAGCCGCTGTCGGCCTTGCCCTCGAAGCCGCCCTGTACGGGAACCGTCTTGCTGGTGAGCTTGGACACCATGAAGCTTACGGAATCCCGTGAGCGGTTGATGACCTGAAGGCTGCGGCGATCCACACCGGAGGGATAGATAATGGTGTAATTCAGGGAAGTATACGCAGTCTGGGATAGCTTGCTGACGTCCACCTGAGCGACAAGATCGGTGGCCTCCAGTGCGTTCACCGTTCTGCGGGGACCAGAGATCTCCAAGGTGACGGTTGGCGTATCCAAATCGGTGATCACAAGCTCCCGCATGTTGAGGAGAGTGTCCTCCCCCACCAGTTCCACCTGGACGTTGCGAAAAGTTTTGGTGGATACCACGGTTTCAACGGAGACCACATAGATCCAGATGGAAAGGGACAGCAGAAAGGAAATCATCATCCAAAAGAGCTTGCTGTCAAACAGTTTTCTAATTTTTCTCATTTTGATTTCCTCCGAAGAAAGCCCGGACCTTTTTCAGGAGCTTTGCACTTTTGCCGGACTCTTCCTCCTGGCGGATGAGCTCCGTGCGAAGAAGCTTGTCCAGCGTTCCGCCGTTGAGATGCCGTTTGAGGAGGCCTTCAACGGCAAGGGAAATATCTCCCGTCTCTTCCGAAACGATGATCACCACCGCATCGGACTGCTCGCTGAGGCCGATGCCGGCGCGATGGCGCATGCCGAGCTCCTTGCTGAGATTGGTGCTCTGGGTAAGCGGAAGAACACAGCCAGCGGCAGCAATCCGCCCCTCCCGCATGATCACAGCGCCGTCATGCAGAGGAGCCTTGTTATAGAACAGGTTCTTGATGAGCTCCGCGGAGATGTCGGAATTGATGATGGTGCCGGTTGTCATGATGCTGTTGAGTTTCTCTTTTCGCTCAAAGATCAGCAAAGCGCCGGTATGGGAGGCGGACATCTGCGTGCAGGCCAGAACAGTCTGAGTAATGGCATCCTCAATCTCGGTACTGGAGACAGAGCGCTTGGAAGAAAAGCTGCGGCCCATGCGCTCCAGCAGACGACGGAGTTCCGGCTGGAAGAGGACGACCAAGGCAATAAGGCCCAATTCCACCGTCCTTCTGAGGAGGAAGTTGATCATAGTCAACTGGAAAATATAAGAGAGCCAGAGAGCGATCAGAATCAGAACGACGCCCTTGGCAAGATTGTAGGAATTGGTTCTGCGAACGAACCAAATGACCTTATAGATCAGATAGGCCACGATGATCACGTCCAGCAGGTCCGTGATGCCCATGGTCTTGATCCCGTTGAAGGCGGTGACAAATACGCTTGTTACAGCTTCCATGCAATCATCCTTTTCTCTTTGCGGGAACCCAAGGGATTAACCGCATACCACTCCACTTTATTCATTCGGGTATTATAACGCATTTTCGGGGAAAAGGCAACAGATGGAAGCAAGATAAAACTGAAATTCTCTTAAGACGATGCAGCGGAGAGCATACGGCGGAGGACGCCGCAGGCATCCAGGAGCTCCCCTTCCCGCAGATAGGGAGAAAAGCTGAGCCGCAGGGTTCCCGTCTCCAGCGTGCCGGCGCTCTCATGGGCAAGCGGAGCGCAGTGGAGTCCGCTTCTGACGCAAATCTGATGCTCGCTCAGTCGATTTGCCAAAGTCTCACAGTCGATGGAGTGACTGCGCAGCGAGAGAACGCCAACTTGCTGCTCTCCCTCATTTGTGAAAAGCTCGCAGTCGGCATCCCGCAATTCTTCGATGGCAAGACGCAGAAGTGTCTGCTCGTGGCGGAGGATTGAGGCGGGAGTTTGGGACAGGACGGTATCGATCCCGGCCATTAAGCCTGCGATGCCGCAGACATTCTGGGTACCGGCCTCCAGACGCTCCGGAAGATCCTCCGGCATGGTCTGCAGCCTGCTCGCCGAGCCGGAGCCGCCAAAGAGGAGAGGATCGGCATATTCTTTACACAGAAGGATTCCCGTCCCTTGCGGACCAAGCAGTCCTTTATGGCCGGGCATTGCCATATACTCCACGCCCAGAGCATCAAAGTCCAGATCCAGGATCCCGGCCGCCTGAGAGGCGTCCAGGATCAGGGGTACTCCTGCTTTCCTGCACAGCGCGGAGATTTCCCGAACCGGCAGCACATAGCCGAAAACATTGGAAACAACCGTGCAGACAGCAAAATCAGCTCCCGCAAGTTCTTTTTGAAACGCACGAATGGTATCGTCCTGGTCAAAAAGCTGTCGCCCCGCCGGCGTGACGCTGCAGCCCAGCGCATACAGCGGGCGGGTAACAGCATTGTGTTCAAAGCCCGAGATGACGACCCTTTTCCCCTTTCTCGCAAGGGATGCTATGGCAAGATTCAGAGCGTGGGTCGCGTTCATGGTGAATACAACATGATCCGGTCGGTCCATATGAAACAGCTCTGCCGCAAGTTCCCGGCAGCGATACACAGTTTCAGCAGCAAACATGGCGGGAGCGTGACCCCCGCGGCCGGGACTTGCCATGGTACGGAGGGCTTCTGTCATGGCATATCCCACAGCAGAGGGCTTCAGCAGCGATGTGGCCGCAGAATCCAGATAGATCACAGCTTCACCTCCCGAAAATCACCACGTTCCGTCTTCTCAAAGACCATACCGCTTGGTATTCTTGCCTCCCCCAGGAGCCGCAGCGCCTCATGGATCCGCTGGCGGACGATGAGTGCGTATCCGCAGCCTTTGGGACTGACGCCCTGCGGAAGACGGGTGACGGTGGCCGTGATCCCGCTCTTTTCCAGGAACCGGGCTGCTCTTTGGGCATGGGTCAGAGAACGAAAGGAGATCCAGTATTGCGGCATAGGCGTCCTCCCCTTGATAAAACGAAAAGATCCCGCCCTCAGGCGGGATCTTTTTCCGCACAGGATGCAATCCATCCTATGCAGGCTGATGCGATTCGTGAACGGATCATTCCTCCAGAAGCGCGATGGCCTGGGCCGCAATGCCGAGCCCTTCGCCGGTAAAACCAAGGCCCTCTTCCGTGGTGGCCTTGACACTGACGCGGTCCGGAGCGATACCCAGAGTTTCCGCTATGTTTTGACGCATCTGCAGAATATAGGGCGCAAGCTTCGGCCGCTGGGCAACGACGGTGCAGTCCACATTTCCAACACGAAAATGCTCCTGTTCCAGAACAGCGGCAACCTGCTCCAAAAGCTTCAGGCTGTCAGCGCCGGCATAGGCAGGGTCATGATCCGGAAAGAGCTTGCCGATGTCCCCCAGGGCTGCGGCGCCCAGGAGCGCATCCATAAGCGCGTGAAGCAAAACATCCGCATCCGAGTGACCGAGAAGGCCCTTTTCATACGGAATCTCCACACCGCCCAGAATGAGCTTTCTGCCTTCCACAAGGCGGTGAACGTCATACCCCTGTCCGATTCTCATTTCGCTCTCTCCTGTCTCGAAGGATGGCTGCGGCGAGCAGCAGATCCAGGGGCTTTGTCAGCTTGATGTTCTCCTCGTCGCCTTCCACCAGATAAGTGGTAACGCCGAGAATCTCCATGGCAGAGCTGTCGTCCGTCAGAGGAAGGCCCTGCTTCATAGCCTTGGTCAGGGCGCCTTTGATAAGCTCCGCCTTGAAAACCTGTGGAGTCTGGATCCGCCAGGTGGTCTCCCGATCCACGGTACCGATGATCGCGCCGTTTTCTCCTGCGGTCTTCAGGGTGTCGGTACTGCGGATGGCAGGCACAGCCGCGTTTTTCTTCGCGGCCATCTCCACGGTGCGGCGGATGAGATCCACGGTGACAAGCGGTCTGGCTCCGTCATGGATAGCGATGAGAGAAGCCTTGGAGCTGACCTCTGAGACGCCGGTGAGCGCGGACTCCGCCCGGGTCTTGCCCCCGGTGACGACCTTGGAGACTTTGCCGATATTATACTCCCGACAGAGTTCCGTTACCTCGTTGAGCTTCTCCAGGGAGGTGACGACCACGATCTCGCTGACTGCGTCGCAATCCTGGAAAGGACGGAGCGTTCTGGCAAGAACAGGCATCTCCCCCAGTTTTGCGAGGATCTTGTCGCTGCCCATGCGGACAGAGCTTCCCGCCGCAAGAACGACAGCCGCGCAGCTTGGTTTTTTGTTCTCTCCGGAAAAGATACGGGTGATTCTTTTGATGGTATCCAGCTGGTTGCTCACAGACTGCATCCCCTTCCGTTTCTTAACCCTTCAGCTGACGCATCCGATAGAAGTTGCGCATGCCGTCCGGCATTTCCTCCAGGTGCTTGAGCATCTTGCCTGCGCCGTAGGCCGCGCAGGAGACAGGATCGTCCACCACAGAGGTACGGATGCCGGTGCTGCGCTCAATCAGACGGTCCATACCGTAAATCAGGCTGCCGCCGCCGGACATGATGATGCCATTGGTATCAAGATCGCCAACAAGAGAGGGCGGCGTGCGCTCCAGGACCGAATGGATGGCCTCCAGAATGTGGTTCATGGGATCCACGAAGGCTTCGATCAGCTCATTGGCGTTGAGATTGACCGTCTTGGGAAGACCGTTGGAAAGGTTCCGGCCCTTGACCTCTTCGACGCCCATATCGGGCCGCTGCATCACGCAGCCGATGCTGCGCTTGATCTCTTCGGCAGCGCCCAGGCCGATAAGCATGTTGTATTTTCTGCGGACGTATTTTACGATGGCCTCATCAAAGCTGGCACCGGCAACCTTGATGGATTCGCATTCCACAACGCCGCCGGCAGAGATGATGGCGATCTCCGTGGTACCGCCGCCGACATCAATGATCATGTGGCCTTCCGGACGAGAAATATCCACACCGGCGCCCATGGCGGTGGCAATGGCAGTCTCCAGCAGGTAGACCTTTCTGGCGCCAGCTTCGATGGCGGCATCGATCATGGCACGCTCTTCCACCCCGGTGATGGAACTGGGGACGCAGGCCAGCATGCAGGGCTTGAAGAGAGAGAAAGAAGTAATGCGGTTGACCAATTCCCTCAGCATCTGGGCCGCCATTTCATAATCGGAAATGACGCCGGCGTTGACAGGATGGATGGCGACAATATTGGCAGGCGTACGCCCCAGCATTTTCTGGGCGTCCTGACCCACCTTGGAGATGCGGCTTGTGACCCGGTCCAGGGCCACGACGGTGGGCTCTCTGGCAACCACGCCCTTTCCCTGCTCAAAGAGCAGCGTGGTGGAGGTTCCCAGATCAACGGCGATGTCTCTTTCGAATATTACCATACAGATTCTCCTCTGTTTATTCTTTTCTTCTTGCGAGGGTAAGGCCGATGACCGATGCTGCGCCGGCTTTGCGAAGGACGGAAGCCGCCTCTGAAAGGGTCGAACCGGTGGTAACGATATCATCGACCAGCAAAAGTGTTTTCCCGCAAATATCGGCTTGAGGAAGGGCTGTATATACACCCTTCACATTCCGGCGGCGCTTCTCGGCGTTTCCAGACGCGGACTGCCTGGGATTGTTGCGGATCTTTCGAAGTGTGGGAACGCATGGGATTGCGAGACGAGCGGAAAGATCCTCAGCCAGAAGTCTTGCCTGATCGTAGCCGCGCTGGCGAAGACGCCGCCTGCTCAGCGGCACCCAGGTAATACTATCGCAGGAAATCCGGTTTTCGTCAATACATTTTGCCAGAAATTCTCCGTATACGGAAGCGTACATCCTCAGGCCGCCGAACTTGTAGCGAAGCAGGGACTGCCTGACCTCCTCCGTGTAGTAAAGCGGAGAATAGCAGGCGTCCAGGTGGGGAAAGTCCTGTCTTGCGGAATATCCCGTGTAAGGCAGCTTTTCCCTGCAGCGGGGACATACGCTTGCCTCGTTCTGAGTCAAACGGCGGCAAAAAGCACATTTGCGGGGAAACAGCAGGTCCAGCAGCATATCCAAAAACTTCATACAGGCCTCTCGATCCCGGCAGGGCGCCGCGTAAGGAGTCTTTTGTTATCTTACACCTTTCTTTGCCCGCGGGCAAGAGCGGATTCCTGTTTTTACCGGATTGTTTTTGGACTGTTCACATCCTGCAGCAAAGGAAGGAGCAAGCAGGATCATAGAAAGAAGATTGGGAGAGGCCATGAGCACGTTGATCAGATCAGAGGCAAGCCAGATCTGATCGGTGGGAAGGAAGCAGCCCAGCGCGGCGCAGAGAAGATAAATACGTCGAAAGGACTCTTCGCCGATTCCTGTTGACCTGGCGCAGAGAGAGCCTGGTACATAGCACCCCAGTACCGTGCTGATGGCGAAGAAGCATAGACAAAGACTGATAACCGGAGTTTTGAAAAGATAGAAGGAGCGGGAGAAGACCCGGAGCCAAAGTTCCGCGCTGGGCAGACTTCCGTAGGGAATAACGGCGCCGCTGCAAAGAAGGGTCAGAGCACTGACTGTGCACAGAAGAAGAGTGTCCGCTCCGACCTCCCATATGCCCCAGAGAGCATGGCGCCGGGGACTCTCGGTACGGACAAGGGAATGGATCGTTCCGGCTGTCCCCAAGCCGGCCTCATTGGAAAATACACCGCGGCGAAAGCCCCAAAGGAGGGCATTTCTTACGCTTATGCCACCGCAGCCGCCCAGCACAGCGCATGGCCGCAGTGCGGAAGTAAAGACCAAGCGCAGGGAGGGCGTTACCGCTCCCCTGTTTTCAAACAGGATACGAGCACAGGCGGCAAGATACAGCAAGGTCATTAGCGGCACAACACAGCTGCAGAGCTTTCCGAGTGCCGAAAGGCCCCGATAAAGCGCAAAAGCCAGGAAGAGGAGCAAAAGCAAGCTGAGGCCTAAGAAGGATCCGGGACTGCTGCTCCGGTTGATGCTGAGGGATATGACCACCGTATTCATCTGCGCCATGTTTCCTACAAAGAGCGTGGAAAGAACGGCAAGAAAAGCATAGAACGAGGAAGCCCGCGGTCCCAGAGAGGAGCGGATCGTCCCGATGGCACCTTGACCGTCTCGCTGTCCAAACCAGATCTCCGCGCATTTGACGAAACAGCCGAGGAGCGCTGCCACCCACATCCAGAATACGGCTCCCGGCCCGCCCATGGCAATGGCCTGGCCGGTGCCAATGATGTTGCCGGTGCCAACTGTGGCAGCAAGCGCTGTCGACACCGCTTCCAGTGTATTCAGTTTTCCTTTTGAATGGAAGGTTTCCAGAGCGGGAGCTGTCTTTTTCCCTGCCACAAGGCGGTAAAATCCAGGCAGGAGCAGGCAGGCGCAGAGGATAAAAAGCGGGAAAAAGAGGAGGATCCAGAGCAGAGCCCCCAAGGATTGCAAAATCATAAGCTTTCTTAATATTCACAAAAAGGACTATCTTTTTCCCGGCACCCGTGGTAGTTTATGGACACCCGAGAAAAATGCAGGACAGCCCTTCGTAACAGACAAGGCTGCCGGTTCAATTGATATCGATTGTATGAAGAAAGGAAGCTTATCATGAAAAAAGTTTTATCTCTGCTGATGGTCCTGCTTCTGACCCTCTCGGCGGGGATCCCGGCCTATGCTCTCGGAAATCAGAGCAGAGCCGTGATCGCAGCCGACCTGACGGACGAGCAGATCGAGCAGGTGTACAACGCCTTTGGTCTTCGCCGCGGCAGCGTTGTGGAGCTGCGCGTGACGAACCAGGAAGAGAGGCAATATCTGGACGGTTATGTGGATTCCGCGCTGATCGGCACCCGGTCCATTTCCAGCGTATATGTGGAGCTGCTGCCCGGCGGCTCCGGCATGGACGTGACCACCAGCAACATCACCTGGTGCAGCCCGGAGATGTATCTGAGCGCGCTGGCCACCGTGGGGATCACCGATGCGAAGATCATCGTTGCCTCCCCCTTTGAAGTAAGCGGTACCGCCGCGCTGACCGGCGTTTACAAGGCCTACGAGGACATGACCGGCAAAAAGCTGGATGACCTGGCAAAGCTGATCAGCACCCAGGAGCTTACCATTACCGGAAACCTGGCCAGCGAGATCGGCAGCATGGACTCCACAGGCATTGTGAATGACCTGAAGCTGATGCTGGATGAGACCAAGAAGATGAGCGATGAGGAGCTCCGCCAGACGATCCTGGAAATTGCCGGGGAGTACAACGTGAAGCTCAGCGACAAACAGATCAGCCAACTCATCGGTCTCTGTCGTTCCCTGGAAAAGCTGGACACCGAGGCGCTGCGCTATAACGTGGAATACGTTCAGGGCACGCTCAACAAGGTTTCCGGCGCCAAGATGGCGACCACGGGTTTTCTCGGGACTGTGGGCGTGGTGATCGAATCTGTCAGCAGCTTCTTTGAGCGGATCGGCCGTTTCCTTGGACTCTGACGCATAAAAGAAGGACGGAAGTCATGATGACTTCCGTCCTTTTATTTTTGAAATCTTGTTGCATACCCGCAGCGCTTACATAATGGCTCCACTACTTTCCTGCCGGAAAAGCCCTCATAAACGGCGCGGGCACGTGGGCTTTCAAGGATCTCCCGGAGTTCCTGCTCGAAGAGATTTCCCAGTGGGATGTCGCCATTATGATCCAGGCAGCAGGGCACCACAGTGCCGTCACACAAAATGCCGATCTGGTCCCGAAGCCCATAGCAAAAGCCGGTTTGTCTTAGTTCCTCAAGCTCAAGTTTAGGCCAGTCGAAGCGCTCTCCCGGATCCAGCCAGACCCGGTCGCCAAGCTTTTGGCCGTTGCGGCTCTCCTGCCAGGGGTCGGGAAAGGCCCGGTGCAGGAAAGTCAGGATCTCCTGATTTCTGGAATCCAACCCCCCCTGATTCCAAAGGCGGAATTCACACAGGATACCGCGGAAAGCCGCTTCCTTTACAAAATCCACGCAGCCGCGCAGGTAGCTTTCCATTTCCCCGCTGCTGTTGGCCTCAAAGGACTGCAGGGAGAGATTGACTTTGTGGATCGAAGGAGACGCCAGCAGGAGTCTCCCCTTTTCCGGGAGGAGCGTGCCGTTGGTAGTGATCATGACCTTGAAAGCCAGACGTTCCGCCTCGGCCAGAAGCGCCGGCAGCTGAGGATGGAGAAGGGGCTCCCCCATCAGATGGAAATACAAATACTCTGTATAGTCCCTCACCCTGGATGCAAGGATATGAAACTCCTCGGGAGTCAGCATCCGCGGCGCGCGTTTGGTGCCGGGACAAAAGGAGCAGCGGAGATTGCAGATATTGCCGATCTCCAGATAGATTTTACGAAACCGCATGGCATTCTCCGTATTGTTTCTTGCTGCGATCACAGCAACATGCTATACTGATGACAGAAAGGATGAGAAGCAGATGAAGAAATGGATCCCTTTCATCCTCCTGCTCGGCCTGCTGCTCAGCGCCTGCGGCATGCTCTCCCCTGCTCCGGAAGGATCGATCGGGATCTCTTCGCCGGAGCCAAGGGCAGCGGAAGCCGCGTCCGCCGCAACATCCGTACCGGTAATGGTCCGGGATGCGCTTTCTGAATCAGGAAGCTACAGCGACAAGGTGGGAAACACCTGGGACTATGTGCTGCGGATCCCGATGATCGATACCGCAGGCCAAGACGCGGCCCGGCTGAATCGGGAGCTCATTGCCGCGCTGGAGCCTGCCGTAAAGAACGCCCAAACCAGCATCGCCGGCGGCAACAGCCTGGTGGTGACTCGGGTGGATTACACCGTATACAGAAACGGAGACCTGATCTCCATCCTATGCGAAACGGACACGGACTGGGGATTTGAATCCTATTATGCAGTAAACTTCGATGCTTCGACACACAGCGAAGTGAACAGAACGCAGCTGCTGCAGCGCTTTGACATGACCGAGGAAGCATTTGAAGCAAAAGCGGCAGAATTGGTAGAAGCTTTTTTTCAAGAGCATTTTTCCACATTCCCCCGGGATGCCTTCTACCGGGACCGCCATGACAGAAGCGTGGATGCTCAGAATTTCAAAGAGGACTGCTGTCTCTTTGTAAACGAGCAGGGGCAGCTCTGTATGATCCCGAAGCTCTACTCCTTCGCCGGGGGCGATTACAAATACCAAATCTTTGCCTTGGACTGATCCTTATGAGGAAACCTGCCGCACCGAAAGGTGCGGCAGGTTTTTTGCGGAATGAAAATCAGAACAGGCCGGGGAAACCGCCGAGGCCGCCCTGCAGCTTATTCATGGCCTTGCTGGTTTGTTCATCGGCCTTTTTCAGAGCGCCGTTGACCGCAGTGAGGATCAGATCCTGCAGCATTTCCACATCCTCGGGATCCACAACTTCGGGATCAATGACGATGGAGGAAAACTCTCTGGTGCCGGTCACGACCGCCTTGACAGCACCGCCGCCTGCGGTGAATTCAAAGTCGGTAGACTCCAGCTCCTGCTGCATCTTCATGAACTCCTGCTGCATCTTCTGGGCCTGCTTCATCATGTTCATCTGGTTGCCGGGCATACCCCCGCGAAAACCGCCTTTTGCCATAATTCATACTCCGATCTGCCGCTGAGCGGCGATATTTTACTGTGAAAGCCCCGCTTCCACAGTAAATAATTGATTACAATGCGTCATTCTCGCCCCTGTTGGGGCAACCGAATGACATACAAAAACCTCCATGCGCCTGCGGCTCTCATGCGTCGTAGTGCAAATCAGACGCATGGAGCTTTATTCTGAAATAAAATGAACTTCTTTAAACTGTCTGAGATCGTCCAGACTGCGGACCTTCCGGCTCTCTGTCTGCCGTTCTCTTACCTGGAAGCGGACATCGCGGCCAAGTACATCCCTTCCGGCAGCCAGGAAGGCCTGAAGCACATCCTGTCGCTGGAAGCGCTTGGCCTGAAAATCATTCTGCGTCTCCACCAGGATCACATTGCCGTCAAGAGAACCGGTGACACGCTCCTCATCCTGCAGCAGCATCTGGACATCCAGAGGAAGAGCGGGCATGACCGCCGATCGGATCCTGTTCCACAGTTCCCGACTGTTCCCGTCAAGAGGTGCGTAGGAGGACGACGGCTCAGGAGCAGGAGCAGTTTCGGCAGGCGCCGGCAGTGAAGGGCTCTCACCCGGTGCCTCAGCCGAAGGCATGTTCATGATCCCTTCCTCGGGAAAGGAATCATATTCTTCCGGCGGATCCGGGAGCGGAGCTTCGGGGAAAGGATCAAGGTCCTCATACTGCGGATCTGCATCTGGGCCGAGAGGCTCAGGCGCTTCCGTTTCGGGATATGCCTGTCGAGTCGATGGCGCCATTGGCACGCCGCGCTCCATCTGTTCCTCCAGCTTGGAGATGCGGGAGCGCAGGCTTGTAATGCTGTCTCCCGCGCTGTCGCAGCAGAGAGACACCAGGCAGAGCTCCGCCGCAGTCCGCGGATTGCTCACATCCCGCAGGGTGGAGAGCGTCTTCTGGATGGTCTCCATGGCGGCGATGACCTGCTCCGTGGTCATGCGCTTCACGAAATACAGCAGCGTACGTTCTTCAAATCCGCCTGAAATCAGATTCAAGCCCGCCTTCGGCGCAACGCGAAGCAGCATCACATCCCGCAGGAGAGTGCTGAGTTCCCGCAGAACCGAGGCAGGGTCCTTCCCTTCCATCCACAAGGAGGCAAAGAGCTGCAGCGCCTTTTCGCTGTTATGCCGCAAAACGGCGTCCAGCAGTTCGGAGATCCGCCGCTTTCCGGCGAGGCCCAGGGTGCTGTAGACCGCTTCCACATCGATTTTTTCATGAACGGAACACTGATCCAGCAGGCTCAGGGAATCGCGCACGCCGCCGTCAGACAGGCGTGCGATCAAATCAGCCGCTTCTTTGTCTAAAGTCAGATTCTCTCTTCCCGCGATCTCAAGCAGGTAATTGGAGATCGTCTCAGCCTCCAGACGACGGAAACTGTGCCGCTGGCAGCGGGACAGAATGGTGGCCGGGACCTTTTGAAGCTCGGTCGTGGCCAGAATGAACATCAGATGCTCCGGCGGCTCCTCCAGGATCTTGAGGAGAGCGTTGAAGGCCGCCAGAGAGAGCATGTGCACTTCGTCAATGATATAGACACGCTTCTTGACCGTGGTGGGAGAAAAGACCGCCTCTTCCCGCAGGGCACGGACATTGTCCACGCCGTTGTTGGAGGCAGCATCCAACTCCACCACATCCATGACGCTGCCCTCCAGGATGCCGCGGCAGGCCGCGCACTTCCCGCAGGGGTTGCCGTTTTCCGGATGCTCGCAGTTCACCGCCCGGGCCAGAATCCTGGCGCATGTGGTCTTGCCGGTGCCGCGGGTGCCGATGAAAAGATAGGCATGGGAAAGCCGGTCGTTCTTCACCTGACTTTTCAGTGTCTCGGTAATGTGTTGCTGACCGATGACTTCATCAAAGGTCTTGGGACGCCATTTTCGATACAGCGCCTGATACAAGCCGGCTCCTCCCCTCTTTTCATAGACTTGTGGCTCTTGACAAGACTGCACACCGGGCTCCGAAGCATGCGCTATATCCGTTACCGCCGGCAGCCGGCTCGGACCCGGCGACCTCACGGCACAAGCCGAGCACCGCTTAATGCTGCTCGGTTCCCCGCCTGACATGGTTCACGGGTCGACCTTGCGCGAGACCGGATCTTCAACGCTGCTTACCGGGGTCAGACGACACAGAACATCCCCTCGGCCAGGAATTCATCCCTGCTATAGCGGATTGCAGGTTACAGGGCACCGCTGGCTCCCCGACTAGTGCAGCCTTGTCAAAAGCCACGATGGCATTGTACTACAAATCGAACGCAGAATCAATCCTTTTTTCTTTCGGCTTCGCGGATACGAAGTCCTGTCGGGTCAGTATCGACCAATTCCCACCCTTTTGTTACAAATGCGAGGGCATTGTATACTTGAAAAAACACCAAATACATGGTATTTTAGAATTGATCTTTTGTACACAATCAATTCATATGGAGGGATATGAGAATGGCAAGAGAGATTCTGTTTGACCTTGGCAAAATGATCACCGATCGCCTCCCCTACAAATTCGGCATCAAGAGGCTGACCGAGACCGACCCCGAGTACATAATCCTTGACCGGGCATGCTCCAGCGATGAGATCGCCGAAGTCATGCTGAAAATGGGCCTGCGCAAGCCCAAGACCACCGCGGAAATCGCAAAGCTCACCGGCAAGAGCGAGCAGCGCATCGAAGAGCTTCTCACCGACGCGGCCAATCACGGCATTGTGGAGTATCACTGGGAGAATCCCCAGCATGAAAAGCAGTGGTACGTCCAGCTTTTCGTCCCCGGCATTGCTGAGATGACCAACATGGTCCTCTGGCAGGTTGAGAAATACCCCGAGCTGGCTGACTCCTTTGACAAGATGACCTTCCTGCCCCTGGAGGGCAAGACCCACCTGATCCCCCCCGGCGGTGACGGCATCGGCATGCACGTCATCCCCGTGGAAAAAGCGATTCAATCGGAAAACAAGTCTCTTTCCATTGAGCACATCTCCCACTGGCTGGACAAGTATGACGGAAAGCTCTCCGTCGGCTACTGCTCCTGCCGCAACGCCCGCCGTCTCTATGGCGAGGGTTCCGGCGAAATTCAGGATGACTGCTGCATCGGCCTGGGCGATTTTGCCGAATATCTGATCGAGACCGGCAAGGGCCGCCGCATCACCAAGGAAGAGGCGCTGCAGATCTGCAAGCGCGCCGAGGAGAACGGCTACGTTCACCAGACCACCAACATCGACGGCACGGACAAGATCTTCGGTCTCTGCAACTGCGACCTGGGCGTGTGCTTTGCGCTGCGCACCAGCCAGTACTTTAACACCCCCAACCTCTCCGCTTCCGCCTACCGTGCCCATGTGGAGAAGGAAAAGTGCGTTGCCTGCGGCAAGTGCGTGGAGGTTTGCCCCGCCG
This sequence comes from uncultured Eubacteriales bacterium, assembly GCA_900316205.1. Lineage (GTDB taxonomy): Bacteria > Bacillota > Clostridia > Oscillospirales > Oscillospiraceae > Limivicinus. The sequence continues at coordinate 2,275 of ONBX01000013.1, read as the reverse complement.
GCGCCGTGAAGCTGGGCCAGAAGCTCTGCACCCAGACCGGCGAGGTGGAGTATCCCAAGCAGGAGCTGCCCTCCGGTCTCAAGTGGGGCAAGGACAAGTATAACCCCAACTACGTTGCCGATAACCGCAAGAACTGCCATGAGAGCGGTACCGCCCCCTGCAAGACTGCCTGCCCTGCCCACATCGCCATCCAGGGTTACATCAAGCTGGCTAAGGAAGGCCGCTACCTGGACGCGCTGAAGCTTATCAAGCAGGATAACCCATTCCCCTCTGTCTGCGGTTACGTCTGCAACCGCCGCTGCGAGGCGGCCTGCACCCGCGGCGCCATGGACAAGGCTCTTGCCATCGACGAGATCAAGAAATTCATCGCCGAGCAGGATCTGAAGAGCGCGGAGCGCTACATCCCCGAGCCTCTTTACCGCCGTCCCATCGACAAGCCCTATGAGGAGAAGGTCGCCATCATCGGCGCCGGTCCCGCCGGCCTGAGCTGCGCTTACTACCTGGCTCATATGGGATACACCAACGTCACCGTTTTTGACCGCAACCCCGCCCCCGGCGGCATGCTCATCATGGGCATCCCCAGCTACCGTCTGGATCGCGCCGCCCTGAAGGGCGAGATCGAGGTTCTGGAGAAGATGGGCGTTCACTTCCAGATGAACACCGAGATCGGCAAGGACATCACCATCCAGCAACTACGCGAGCAGGGCTATAAGGGCTTCTATGTGGCCATCGGCGCCCAGAAGAGCCAGAAGCTGCGCATCCCCGGCGAGGAGCTCACCGGCGTGTACGGCGGCGTTGACTTCCTGCGGGAAGTGAACCTGGGGAACAAGCCTGAGATCGGCAAGAAGTGCGCTGTCATCGGCGGCGGCAATGTGGCCATGGACGTGTGCCGCACTGCGGTCCGTCTCGGTGCTGAGACCTATGTGATCTACCGCCGCAGCGAGGAAGAGATGCCCGCTGACAAGGAGGAGATCAAGGAAGCCAAGGAAGAGGGCGTGAAGTTCTGCTTCCTCTGCGGCCCCGCCGAGATCCTGGGTCAGGACGGCAAGGTCTGCGGCCTGAAGGTGGAGATCATGGAACTGGGCGAGCCTGACGAGAAAGGCCGCCGCGCTCCCATCGGCACCGGCAAGTTTGAGACCATCGAGGTTGATTCCGTGCTGGCAGCCGTCGGTCAGACCATCGACTGGGGCAAGCTGGACGTTGGCGAACTGAAGACCGGCAAGAAGGGCAACGCCCTGGCCGACGCCATCACCTACCAGACCGAGCAGAAAGACATCTTCGTCGGCGGTGACGTTTACACCGGCCCGAAGTTTGCCATCGACGCCATTGCCGCCGGCCGCGAAGGTGCCGAGTCTCTGCACCGCTTCGTGCAGGACGGTCAGAGCCTGACCCGCGGACGGAACCTGCGCGAGTTCTACGAGCTGGACAAGTCCAATCTTGCTTTCACATTGGATTCCTATGACAAGCCTGCCCGCCAGGAGATCCAGCATGATCCTTTGAAGCTCAAGACCTTTGAGCACGACCGTCTTACCTTCACCGAGGAGCAGGTCAAGACCGAGGCCAGCCGCTGCCTGGGCTGCGGCGTCACCATCGTGGACCGGAACCGCTGCATTGGCTGCGGCCTTTGCACCACCCGCTGCATGTTCGACGCCATCCACCTGGAGCGCGACGTGCCCGAGGCTTCCAACCTGGTGCGCTGCGAGGACAAGGTCCTGCCCATGCTGAAGCACGCGGCCAAGCAGGCCATCAAGATCAATCGGAAGGCCAAGTAATGCACGAACTGGGAACCATCTACTACGTAATCGACACGGTGGAAAAGCTGATGGTGGAAAACCAGCTCACCGAGGTCGGCTCCATCACGCTGGAGGTCGGCGAGGTCAGCGGCATCATTCCAGAGTATCTTATGGATTTCTGGCAGTGGGCCAGGGCCAAGACCGAGCACTTTCAGAACACGGAGCTGAAGATCGAAAAGCTGGAAGCCGTCACTTACTGCCAGGATTGTGCCAAGACCTATTCCACGATGAAGTACAAAAAGATTTGTCCTTATTGCGGAAGCGGCAACACTTTCCTGATCACCGGCAACGAGTACAACATCAAAGAAATCGAAGCCAAGTAAAAGCGATCCCCCGGCCGATGGCCGGGGGATCAAGCTGTCGACAAAATGTCGACAGCTTGAAAAGCCAAAATGGAAACTTCCGAAAAAGTTCCCATTTTGGCATAGATTGAACGTGAAGGGGGGCATACCCTCCCCCCTTGTATTATTAAGTCGTAGTTA
>ONBX01000065.1 GCA_900316205.1 uncultured Eubacteriales bacterium | reverse complement strand
CGTCATGCTATTTTTCATGAAAAAGAGCACACCGTTTCCGATGTGCTCTTTTCTTCAGGTTTCCTGTCCTCGGCCAATGTCACTATCTTAATGACATTGCCCGTTCGGGAGGGGCTTTTCCGTATCAAGCTCAGGGAACGATGATGACGGCGGTGGGAGCGGGGGTGGCAGTGGGTGCGGGCGTCTCGGTCACGATGACGGGAGTCATGGGATCGGTGTAGCTCAGGTAGCTGCCGTAGATGAAGCCCACGTTGTCGTCATACACGACCTTGCACCAGCCGCTGGCCATCTCGTCCACGATCAGCACGGGGGTGCCGATCTGCAGGCCGCAGATGATCTCATACTCCTTGCCGGGGCCTACGCGGAAGAAGACGCCGTTTTCGGCTCTGACCACGTAGCCGGTCTTGCCGTGGTTGAGCTCAAACTGGGTCACGGTGGCGTTGTAGGGCAGGCCCGGATCTTCGGTGGGTTCCGGGGTGGCGCCGGTGCCAGTGCCGTTGCCTTCCGTACCGGTGCCGCTGCCGGTTCCTTCGGTGCCGGTGCCGGAACCCGTGCCGGTGCCGGCGCCGGTGCCGGGAGCCGCATTGGGCGCGGGGACGGAGGTGGCAGCGGGATCGGGCGCGGTGGTGGGCGCGGTGGTGGGCAGCGCGTTCACAGCGGGATAAGTCTCGGTCGGCGTATCGGGGCCGCTGACGATGGCAGGGGGCGTTTCAATGACCACAGAGTTGTTCACCGGGTCCACGTTCTCTACCACGTCGGCCTGCTTGGTATCGCCGCAGGCGGCCAGGGCCAGGATCATGCCCAGGACCAAAATCAGAGTCAGAATCTTTTTCACAACATTGACCTCCTATTCAAAAATGCATAGTGTATCAGTCTGTTCCGAGATTGTAACGGTATTGTAACACACTTCTCTGAAAAAGCAAATATCTTTTTTCTTAATTTACATAAAATTCTCGGAAAATTGTGGAAAGTTCAGAGGACAGGAGGAATCAGCCGATGCTGAGGCTCTCGCTCCAGTAGTTTTGCTGGTAAAGATCGGTAAAACGGTAGTTGAAAACGACCTTTTCGTTGGCCAGGAAGGGGACGTTTGCCACGCGCACGCCGTCGCTGCCGATGACAAGCTGCTGGCCCAGCATGTAAGTGTTCTCGTAGGTCCCGTCATAGTGATAGTAATCACAGAGGAAGTCCAGAACATCGCCGGGCTGGAGCAGACGGATGGTGGTTTCCGCGTCCGCGTCGGAGGGATTCTCCAAATCTGCCGCCTCGCCCAGCTCGGTCTGGGTCTTGGGCAGTTCCTGAAGCTCATCGTCTTCATACACGGTGCGGATGCCGGTGACGGTACCGTTTCCGTCGGGATCGAAGCAGATCTGCAGTTCCACCCGCTCGCCGTTGAGCAGGGCAGGCGTGTAGCCGTAGTAATAGCCGTCCACAACATACTCGTGATAGTAGGCCACGGGGTGGTTGTTGATGGCCACCCAGCTGGGTTCCACGGGGGCCAGGAGATCGCCGTTGTCGTCAAACTCGAAGACGGCGTCCAGACCCAGGTCCAGGTAACCCTCGCCGTCGTCCAGGAAGACGTTCAGTGCCAGGCCTTCCACCATGGACCACTGCTCCTCGCTCATGTGGATCACATAGCTGCCGCCGCTTTCCTGCCAGGTGAGGACGGAGGGGTCAAAGTGATTGGCGGCGATGTAATCGGCGGTCTCCTCGTTGCTCAGGCTGCGGCCGAAGAGGAAGTTGCTGTTGGAGCCGGAGAGACCGGAGATGGCGCTGAAGTCTCCGCCGCCCAGGAAGGCGCCCAGCAGATCGCTGATGTCATAGCCGCTGGAGGAGGCGCCGCTGTAGCCGGCGCCGAAGAGACTGGCGTAGGGGTTGGTGCTGCCGCCGGCGGCAACCTGGCCGCTGACTTCCATGCTGGCGAATTCGCGGATGCACTGGGAGTAGCTGCTGTCCATGCCGATGGCGTCATAGGTCTGAACGGCCTTGTCCACGCTGGAGGTCTTGCGGTAGGGGAAGTAGATGGAGAGACCGTAGGCGTTGGACATGTTGGAGGAGGTGCGGTTATACTTGATGGCGCCCTTCAGCGCGCTGATCAGGTCCTTGCCCTCTTGGTTGCCCAGATTCTGGGCAAAGTGGCAGAGGTCGATCTGATCGATGGCGGTGCTGCGGGCAAATTCGCGGGCGCTGTTGCGGGCGTTGGAGACCTGCTGGAAGCCATCGTTCTTGATGAGATCGGTCATGGAGAGGGAGAAATTGCGCATGGCTTCCGGCGCGGTGGCGGAAAGCTCCGCGACGTCCACCACGGACAGGGTGGCGGACTGACCGGCGCACTGGCTGGAGCAGGTGCTCACAAAATCGTCCACGATGTTCTTGCCGATCTCCACGGTGGGCATGGAGGTGTTGCCGGAGAGCTTGGTGAGCCAGTTGGTGTAGTACCAGCCGATGCCGGGCTCGGTCTCCTCGGAGGCGACCATGTAGTCGGCATAGGGCTCCAGCATCAAGCCGGTCTCGAGAGTGGCCATCAGGCAGGCGTCAAAGCCCACCACGTCGAACTGCACCCGGCCGTTCTTCAAAGCCTTGTTGATGCCGTCCAGAGTCATGGAGCCGCTGCTGCGCTTGGTCTCGTCATAGCCGTAGCCGCTGACAGAGCCGCCGCCGTGATCCCAGAGGATCAGCATGTTGCGGTTGGCGGGGTAGTTCTCGCCGCAGAAGCGGATGAAGCGGCTGAGGGTCTCGGGATCGGTCATGGCGCGGTTGCCGTCATCGTCCACCACACGCTTGAGACCGCCGGAGTGGACCTCGTAGATCTGGTTCTTGCCGGTGCTGATGATGTTGTTGTTCCAACGGCTGCAGCCACCGGTGTAGACCACCACGTGGACATTGGAGCCGATGTTGGCCTTGGCCATCTCCGCCAGGTCCCGGGTGGCCATGCCGCTGCGGGACTCCAGGTCCGTGCCGCACATGTACACCATGATGGTGACCTCATCCTGACCATTGCCCCGGATGGTGGTGTACTTCTCCCGGGCTTCGGAGGCAACGGAGGTGTCCACAGTGCTGGTGTTTACCTCAGCGGCGGTGCCGGAGGAGCTCATGTTGCCCAGGAGGTTTGCATAGGGGTTGGCTGCTGCGGCGGTGGTGCCGCCCTGGAACAGACCCTCCAGCCCGCCCGGCGCGCTGCTGCCGGAAGAAGAGCTGCCGGAATACCCGCTGTTGTCCGTGACATAGCTGCCGCTGCCGCTGTCGCCGCCCGGCAGGTCGCTGCTGAGCATGCTCCCACCGCTGCTGCAGCCGCGGAGAAGGAAGAACAGGAGCAGCAGAACCAGAAGCATGCCGCCACCGCCGCCGGCCTTGGCGGCACGGCTCATGCCGGGCTTCGGACTGCTCTGATTGGAATTGAAGGGATTGCTGCCGCTTTTGCCGACGGGGCCGGTGTTCAGCCCGTCTCCCCGGCGGTATGCGCCGGTGCTCTGCCCGGTCACATTGGTCTTGCGGCCCTGGGGTCTGTTGTCTGCCATGATGCATTCCTCGCTTTCAGAAGAAATACTTTCAAATCAGTATACCAGATTCTTTTCCGCCGCGCCAGTCCCCAGAAAGACTTTTTTTGCGGAAAAGAGGGAGCATTCGAGAGAAAAAAGGGAAGCGGGACTTGCAAGGGGAAACAACATGTGATAAAATAAACAAAGTGAAAGAGCAGAGAAGGAGAGATCAGATTTGAAACGATTGAAGGTTTCCAACAATGTCATTCGCCGCCTGCCGCGCTACCTGCGGAAGCTGGACGAGCTGACCGCCCAGGGCATCACCCGGGTCTCCTCTTCGGAGCTGGGGCAGCAGCTGGGACTGACTCCTTCCCAGATCCGCCAGGATTTCAGCTGCTTCGGGGAATTCGGCCAGCAGGGCTATGGCTATCATGTCCCCGCGCTGCGGGAACAGGTCGCTTCCATCCTGGGCATGGATCGGCATTACTGCGCCATCCTCATCGGCGTGGGAAACATCGGACACGCCCTGATCGACAACTTCTGCTTCAGCGACTGGGGCTTCCAGCTCTCCGCCGCCTTTGACGTGAAGCCGGAGCTCATCGGCACCACCTTCAACAAGGTCCCGGTGATGTCCATGGAGGACCTGCCCCGGTATCTGGACGAAAACCAGGTGGATATCGCGGTGCTCACCGTGCCGAAGGACGCCGCCGTGCCCGTGACCCAGATCCTGACCAGCCACGGCGTGGAGGCCATCTGGAACTTCACCAATGTGGAGCTCACAGAGCCCAACAGCAGCACCATCGTGGAAAACATCCATTTTTCCGACAGCCTGCTGTCGCTGAGCTACTACGTCTCCGAGCGGATCGATGAGCGCAATGCCCGCGCCGCCCGGGAAGCCCGCAAGGGATAACGATCATAAACAGTAGGGGAGGGGCTTGCCCCTCCCGTTTTCTTTTCGGAGGATCCTTCCATGTCAGATGCCATTGCAGCCATTGCCACAGGAAACCAGGTTTGCGCCATCGGCATCGTCCGCCTCTCGGGGGACGGTGTGATCGAAATGGCCCAGCAGCTTTTCACCCCGGAGCGGGGACCGGCGCTCTCCGAACAGCCGGATCGGAAGCTCTGCTACGGCAGGCTCTGCCGCCGGGACGGGTCCTTGCTGGACCTCTGCCTTGCCACCGTGAGCCGCGCGCCCAACAGCTACACCGGGGAGGACACCGTGGAGCTTCAGTGCCACGGCTCGCCCCTGCTGCTGCGCACGGTCCTGGAGGAGCTCTTTGCCCTGGGCGCCCGCCAGGCGGGACCGGGGGAGTTTACCAAGCGCGCCTTCCTCAACGGGCGGCTGGGCCTTTCCGAGGCGGAGGCGGTGGCGGACCTCATCGACGCCGAGAGCGACGAGGCTCTGCGCAACGCCGCCGGACAGCTCTCCGGCGCCATCCACCGGAAGGCGGAGGAGATCTATGCCGCCCTCTCCGACATCAGCGCCCACTACCACGCGGTGCTGGACTATCCGGACGAGGACATCGAGGACTTTCAGCTTTGCGCCTATGAGGGCGTGATGCAAAAGTCTCTGGGAGAGCTGGAGAAGCTGCTCGGCAGCTTCCAGCGGGGAAAGCTCATGAACGCGGGCATCCCCACCGCCATCGTGGGCAGGCCCAACGCGGGCAAAAGCTCCCTGCTGAACGCCCTGCTGGGCTATGAGCGGGCCATCGTCACCGCCGTGCCTGGCACCACCCGGGACACCATCGAGGAGCGGCTGCGCCTGGGCGGGCTCTGCCTGCGCCTGACGGATACCGCCGGCATCCGGGAGACGGAGGACGAGGTGGAGCGTCTGGGCGTCCAGCGCAGCCGCGCCGCCCTGGAAGGGGCGGAGCTGGTGATCGCGGTGGTGGACGGCAGCCGGGAATACACCGAGGAGGACAGAGAGATCCTCCGGGCGGCGGAGCGGGCCGAACACGGCCTTGTGGTGCTGTCGAAGCAGGATCTGAGCACCGCTCTGGAGCACGTGGACACGAGCCTCCCGGTGATCCCGCTGAGCAGCGTCACCGGAGAGGGGCTGGATCGGCTGGAAGCGGCCATTGCCTCCCTTTTCCCCCTGCCCCAGACCCCGGCGGGGGAGATCCTGACCAATGCCCGGCAGGCGGAGGCGGTGGGAAGAGCGGCGGAGTCCCTCCGGGCGGCGCTGGAGGCCATGGAGGAGGGATTGACCCCGGACCTGGTGCTCACCGAGTCGGAGGCGGCCATGAGCGCGCTGGGCGAGCTCACCGGGCGCAGCGTCCGCCAGGACGTGACCGACCGGATCTTTCAGCGCTTCTGCGTGGGGAAATAAGAGATGGAATACTGCATCGATCTTGTGCTGCTGTTCTTTGCCTACGCCCTGCTTGGCTGGTGCATCGAGGTGACGCTGAAATATTTCCAGTTTCACCGCTTCATCAACCGGGGCTTTCTGACCGGGCCGTGGCTGCCGATTTACGGCAGCGGCGCGGTGCTGATCACTCTGGCCGTGGACGGCCTGGCGCCGCTGGAGTCCTCTGTCGGCACCACCTTTGCCCTGTCCTTTGTGCTCTGCGGGACGGTGGAGTATATGACGAGCTTCGTGCTGGAAAAGCGCTATCACGCCCGCTGGTGGGACTACAGCCGGAAACCCATGAACCTGCATGGCCGGGTCTGGATCGGAAACCTGATCCTCTTCGGCCTGGGCGGGGTGCTGATCGTGAAAGTGCTGAACCCGGTGTTCCTGGGCGTTTTCGGCATGCTGACGCTGTCCGGGCGGGAGATCCTGGCCGCCGGGCTGGGAGGGCTCTTCCTGGCAGACTGCGTCATGTCCCACTTCGTGCTGAAGCTGGTGAAGACGGGTGTGGAGAGCAGCGAGGCGGACAATACCGAAGAGATCAGCCGGGAGGTCCGGCTGCTGCTGCACGACCGCTCCGTGTTCCACCGCCGCTTTGCCGACGCCTATCCGGAGGTCATCTATAAGACGGAACGCATCGCCGCCAGGATGGAGGCTGTCCGGGCAGAGACCGAGCGCCTGCGCCGGGAGGCTGAGGCGCGGGTGGGCGAAGTAAAGGAGCAGCTTGCCTACGAGCTGGAGCCCATCGCCTCGGTGAAAAACGGCGTTATCCGGCGGCAGGAGGAGCTGATCGACCGCCTCTATGACGAAGGCCGCGCCGATGAGGAGACGCGGGCCATGAAGCGGGAGCTGGACAAAGAGCTGACGCGGCTGCAGAAGCGCCGGGAGAGGCTCCTGCCGCGATAAGGAAATGATCATAAACAAGCAGCAGCCGCATAGGTGGCTTTCGGACATGATTCAAATCCCTCCTTCATGGCAAAAAAGTACCCCCACCATCAGGTGGGGGTACTTTTTTGGCGCAGAAGGAGGGATTTGAACCCTCGCGCCGGGTCTAAACCGGCCTACTCCCTTAGCAGGGGAGCCCCTTCGGCCTCTTGGGTACTTCTGCATGCCGCTCGAACATAGTAGCACAGCGGAGGGGGCTTGTCAAGAAAAAACTGGATCAGGACAAGAATTTCAATGTAGGTTTGTCAATGATGTGTGACAGAGTCAGGAAAAGAAGAAAGAGCCTGTTTAGGTGAAAGCCAGCCGAGTGGACGCATGGGGAAATCGTTGTACT
>ONBX01000028.1 GCA_900316205.1 uncultured Eubacteriales bacterium | reverse complement strand
CGTCTCTGCGATACCATCAACTCATTATCTGCCGAGGTTATTCGCAGCATTACTGCGCGTTCTTGGATTATTAAATGTTTTAATTAGAAATTAGTATAATACAGTTGAATACGAATTACTTGAGCTTTTACCGATCGTTTGTTTCCATTCTTTGATTTGAGGGATCCCATGAGCGTTTCCGTATCCGTTTTTTCGAAGAAAGCGTTGCTTGTCATAAACCCCGTTGCCGGACGCAAGATGATCCAGCGAAACATCTGCGATGTCGTCCGCTGCCTGATGGATCAGGGCTATCTTGTCACCACTGCGGTCACCTCTCGCAGAGGGGAGGCCAGGGAGCTTTCCTATTCCTTCGGGCGGGACTTTGATCTCCTTGTCTGCGCCGGGGGAGACGGTACCTTGAATGAGTGCATCAGCGGCATGGCCGAAGGGGAAGTGCGCGTTCCCGTAGGGTATCTTCCCTGCGGCAGCACCAATGACTTTGCTCTTTCTCACGGACTCCCGTTGGATCCGCATGTGGCTGCGGCCACCGTTGCGGCGGGGAGACTGCGGCAGTATGACCTGGGCTGCTTCGGTGAGCGCTATTTCCTCCACCATGCTCTCTTCGGCGCCTTTACCCGCCTGGCCTATTCCACGGATCAGAGCCAAAAGAATCTGCTGGGCTTCGGCGCCTATGTGCTGGACAGTCTGAAGGAATTGCCAAACCTGAAGCCAATCCCGCTTTCTGTCAGCGCAGACGGGATCACGGAGCAGGGAGAGTACCTTTTCGGAACTGTCAGCGTGGACAATCATATTGCCGGACTTTATACCCTTCCGGAGGAGCTGATCGGTCCGGCAGACGGCAGGGTGGCTGCCGTTCTCATCAAAGTTCCCAAGAGCGTAATAGACTGGGATATTCTCGGCCGCAGCTTTCTGTCGGGAGACCCGAACTGCTCCATGGTCAAGGTCCTCACAGGCCGGGAGCTTCTGGTGACATCGTCAGAGCCCATGGAGTGGTCCCTGGACGGGGAGAGCTCCGGTCTCCAGACTCAGGTGCAGATCTCAGCCAAGGCCGGCTTTCTCACGCTGCAGGGATAGGGGGAAAGGCGATGAGAACGATCTTCAAAGGAAAAATTCTGACCATCCCCAATCTTCTCTCGGCTTTGCGCATCCTGCTGATCCCGGCCTTCATGTGGTCCTACCTCAAGCTGGAAGACAACACGGCCACTGTGATCCTTCTTGCCCTTTCCGGCCTTACCGATGCCTTGGACGGCTTTATTGCCCGCCGCTTTTCCATGGTCAGCGACTTCGGCAAGGCTCTGGACCCGCTTGCGGATAAGCTTACCCAGCTTGCCATGCTCTGCTGCCTGCTGCTGCGCTATCCGCGGATGCTCCTGCTCATTATCGTGCTCTGCGTGAAGGAAGTCTTTGTGGCCTCCACCCAGCTTCTTGTGATCCACCGGAGGTCGGTGGTCCTCGGCGCGGCCTGGCACGGAAAGGTCACAACCCTCCTCCTCTATGCGGTGATGCTCCTGCATCTGATCTGGCTGGATCTTCCCGGGGAGCTTTCCTGGTATCTGGAGCTTCTGTGCATCGCCATGCTGCTGCTCTCCGGCGTGCTGTACGGCATTCGCAATTTCCGGGCCGCCAGCCTTCCCACGGCGTCTGAGGATCCGGATGATGCCGTGAATGCTCAGGCCTTCTGAATCGAAAAAACGCATCGAAGAAATCTTCGATGCGTTTTTTACATGAATTTGGGACGTTCCTTCCCGTCAGCCGGGGGAACATAGCCGTATTGGATCTCCGGGCGGATCTCCTTGAGTCTTGCGTGAATCTTGTCCACCTCTTCCTCTTTGTTGAAAATGAGGTTTGCGAATTCCTTCTCTCCGTGAACCAGGATCAGCCGGTAGTAGTAATAGGCAGGGCTGTCGTCCGGCTGGCATTCACTGATGCGGGTAAAGGACCGGTCTATGTACTCGTAGGGGACAAAATATTTTTTCCCCAGGTCCCTGTAGTAGAGGCAGAGCTTTCCCAGCCGCACCCGGCCGATGGCCTCCGCCGCCTCGTAATCCTGCCGGTGCTCTTCATCGGAGATGACGCTCTTGTCGACGCCGCGGAATTTTAACTTGCCGAATCCAAACATCCTATTCTTCAACTTCCTCGGCCTTCTTCAGCACGTCCCAACGGTACCACCAGCGCGGCGCGATCAGGGCGCAGAAGGTGCCGATCATGCCGGTGATCGTACCGGTGATCATGCCGGCCAGCACGTCGCTGGGGAAATGCACCACGAGATAAATGCGGGAGATGCCCATCAGCACCGCGAACACCAGGGCCAGCCAGCTCCAGCGCTTTTTGCCCAGAATGAAAACCGGCACCATGGCCGCGAAGGCCGCGTTGGTATGGCCGGAGGGGAAGCAGAAGTCACTCTCCACGTTCTGGCCCACGGTCATCCAGAGCTGCCGGTAGAAGTCCAGCGTATAAGGCCGGGGTCTTGCGATGGCGTCCTTCAGATAGACATTTACCAGCAGCGCGCCAAGAAACAGGCCTGCGCACATGGCGGTGCCGAAGCGGCGGGTCTTCTTGAAAAAAGCCAGCACCAGGGACAGGGCAATCAGGAACATGCCGTGCTTGCCGAACAGGGAAACGAGCTCCATGAACTTGGTCATGGGATCGCCGCCAAACTCATACAGATGGCGGATGAAGAGGGTGACGCTCTGGTCCATGCCGCTGAAAACGGCATTGATCCAGTCGGCGGCACCGGCTATGACAGGAATATCAAACATATCGGTTCTCCTCTCATCATCTCGATGGCCTCATCTTAACACAGACACCCTTGCAAAGTCCACAGGAATTTGAAAAAACCGGCTTCGATCCGGAAAAAAGGAGCAGCGCAAAAGTACTTTCCGCATCTTTCGTCATTTTTGCGCTCCCAATGCGCATTTTTCTTGACGAATTCTCTTGCGCGCAATACAATAGGACTATCTTTAGCGAAGGGAAGCGATCCTATGGCCGGACCCGGAAGGGGCATGGGGCCCCGCGGTTTCCTGACGGATGAGGAAAAGAAAAATATGCCGAAGGTCAGCGGTGCACTGCTGAAACGCATCCTGTCCTACCTGAAGCCCTACTGGTTTCAGTTCGTTCTTGTTTTTGCGGCAATTCTGCTCTCGGCTGTGCTTGGCCTGCTGCCCAGCATCATCACCGGCAAGATCGTGGACGAAGCCCTGGTCGGCAAAAATCTTACGCTGCTCATCAAGCTCCTGATCCTGGCCTTCATCACCCTGGCCGGCTCCCAGATCATCAGCGTCCTGGAGAGTTATATCAACGCCTGGATCTCCCAGCGCATCATCTTCGATATGAAGAACCAGATGTACGATCATCTGCAGCACATGCCCCACGCCTTCTTCACCTCGGAAAAGCAGGGCGATATCATCACCCGCATGAATACCGACATCTCCGGCGTGAGCTCTGTTATCTCCGGCACGCTCTCCAGCATCGTCTCCAACATCGCCACCGTGGTCACCACCCTGGTCGCCCTCTTTACCATGAGCTGGAAGCTTGCCATCATCGGCATCGTGGTCATCCCGCTTCTGGTGATCCCCACCAAGAGCGTGGGCAAGACCCGTTGGAAGATCCTCACCGAGAGCCAGTCCAAGAATGACGAGATGAACCAGATGGTGAATGAGACCCTATCGGTATCCGGCTCGCTCCTGGTGAAGCTCTTTACCCGGGAGGAACGGGAGTACCAGCGCTTTGTGGACGTGAACGAGGAGGTCACCCAGCTCCAGCTGAAGGAGCAGCGCAGCGGCAAGTGGTTCCGCGTGGTCATGGGCATGTTCACCCAGCTGGGGCCGCTGCTCATCTATTTTGCCGGCGGCTGGTTCATCATTGCGAAGGCCGACGCCAGCCTCACCGTCGGTACCATCACGGCCACCGTGGCCCTTGTGAACCGGCTCTACCGCCCCATTGAGAGCCTTCTGAACATCCATGTGGATTTCACCCGTTCTCTGGCTCTCTTCACCCGCATCTTCGATTACTTCGATATGGAAAACCCCATTCAGTCTCCGGAAAACGGTCTGAAGCCGGATGTGACCGATGCCGATATCGTCTACGATCACGTCTCCTTCTCCTATGACCCGGAAAAGCCCCTACTCACCGATATCGATTTCACCGTGCCCGGCGGCAAGATGTACGCCATCGTGGGGCCATCCGGTTCCGGCAAATCCACCGTTGTGAACCTGATCCCCAGACTCTACGACGTACTGGGCGGCTCGGTCCGGATCGCCGGTGTTGACGTACGGGACTTTGATCTCAAGTATCTCCGTCAGCAGATCGGCGTCGTCACCCAGGACAGCTATCTATTCAACGGCACCATCCGGGAGAATCTGCTCTACGCCAAGGAAGATGCCACACCAGAGGAACTGGAGGCCGCCTGCTATATTGCCAATCTCACAGACTTTATCCACAGTCAGCCCGAGGGACTGGAGACCATGGTCGGCAACCGGGGCCTGAAGCTCTCCGGCGGCGAAAAGCAGCGTCTCTCCATCGCCAGGGTCATCCTGAAGGATCCCAAGATCCTGATCCTGGACGAGGCCACCTCCGCCCTGGACTCCATCACCGAAAACGCCATCCAGGAGGCGTTGGAGGCTCTGATGGAGGGACGCACCAGCATCGTCATTGCCCACAGGCTCTCCACCATCCTCAAGGCAGACAGGATCCTGGTTGTGAAGGATGGCGTCATCACCGAGTGCGGGACCCATGAGGAGCTTCTGGAAAAGGGCGGCACTTATCGGGAGCTGTACGAGACCCAATTCCGCCAGATCCTGGACATGGAAGGCAATAGGATCGAGGATTGACGGCGTACCTGAAAGCAAAAGGGATCCCCTTGAGAACAGCTCGGGGGGATCCCTTCTTTGCTTTGGGGCTTGCAAAATGCTCTCCGACAAGGTATGATGGCAAGCGGCAGTACTATAATAATAAAAAATTGGAAGGCGGGCCTTCTTTTGGAAACCATCACCTCGCGGAAAAATGCATATATCCGGCATGTCCGGATTCTTGCCTCCGACGGGAGCTATCGCCGGGAGCAGGGGGAATATCTCTGCGACGGGATCAAGACCCTGCGGGAAGCGCTGACTTACGGCGCAAGAGTCACCTCCGTGCTCTGGAAGAATCAGGCGGGGGAGATCCTGCTTCCCGTGGAGACACGGCAGTATCTTGCCCCCGGAGAGCTTTTTGACTATGCCTCTCCCATGCAGAACAGCCCTGGCCCCCTTTTTACTGTGGCCATCCGCGGCTGCGGAAAACCAGGCAAACTCAAAAACGCCATCATTCTGGAGGGCGTTCAGGACCCCGGGAACGTGGGCACCGTCATCCGGACGGCCAATGCCTTCGGCATGGACGCGGTGATCCTCACCGGCGCCTGCGCCGACCTCTACCATCCCAAAACCGTGCGGGCCAGCATGGGCGCCATCTTCCGCCAGACTGTTCTGGAACTGGACCGGGATCTTCTTTCTCCCTTTCTGAAAGATCAGGGACTGCCGCTCTACGCGGCGGCTCTCGATGAACGGGCAGTGGATGTGCGGAAGGTCTCTTTGCAGCATGCGGCGGTGGCTGTGGGCAGCGAGGGCAGGGGACTTAGCCCGGAAATGATCGCCGTGTGCGATCAGACCGTCATCATCCCCATGGGACCGGACAGTGAATCCCTCAACGCCGCCATCGCAGCGGCGGTTCTCATGTGGGAAGCCTGCCGTTAATGCATCTGTTTTTTCAGGATCACCAATAAAACTATTTTGTCTGGGGAGGTGTCGGCTTTGGCTTCTCTTGCATATTGGATCTGGCTGTCCGCCGCCTCGGTGAGCCCCAAGGCCAAGGCCGCTTTGATCCTGCACTTCGGAGACGCGGAAAAGGCCTATCTCTCCCCGAAAGGTGCTTTCTCCTCTGTACCCGGCGTCACGCCCCTGGAGGCAGAGCGTCTGGAGCAGCGGGATCTCTCCCGGGTCAGCGCGATCCTTGGCGCCTGCGAGAAGCAGGGCCTCCGGATCCTGACCTATCAGGACGCCGCGTATCCCGCAAGACTGCGGAATATTTTTGCGCCGCCTGTGGTATTGTATGTCAAAGGAAAGCTGCCGGAGTTGGATCGGGAAGCAGCCATTGCCGTCATCGGTACCAGAAAGGCCAGCGTTTATGGACTCAACATGAGCCGGAATATGGCGTATCAGATCTGCCGCTGCGGCGGCACAGTCGTCTCGCTTCTCACCCACGGCATCGACGCGGAAGCCGCCCGGGGCGCGCTTTTGGCGGAGGGCAGCTGTGTGGGCGTTCTGGGTACGCCCCATGAGGAGGAGCATTCCCGCCTGGCCGGGGAGCTCTCCGTTCGGGGCTGCCTTTTAAGCGAATATCCGCCAGGCCGCCATTCCCAGCGCCAGTTTTTCCGGGAACGAAACCGCATCGCAGCGGGGGTCTCGGTGGCCCTCGTGGTGGTGGAGGCGCCGGAGCACAGCGGCACCCGGCTCTTTGCCCAGGAGGCGCTGGAGCAAGGGAAGGAAATCTTCGCCATTCCCGGCAATGTGAACGCGGAAAACAGCGCAGGGACTCTTTCCATGCTGAAGGAGGGGGCAAACCTTGCCACATGCGGCTGGGATGTGCTGCAGGATTTTCAGATCCTCTTTCCCGGAAAGCTTCGTGACGCGGGAAACGATCCGGCTCCTTTTACCGGAACAAAACCACCTCCCGAGCCCGTTCCGGAAGCGCCCAAGGAAGAAAAAGGCGTTGACAAGCCAGAAACCCAGGGATATATTGACCTGAGAAATCAGCTCTCCGACCTGCCGGAGGATCAGCTGGCCATCATCTCGGCCATCGATCCCACAGGGACCCATGTGGACGATATCATCCTGCGCACAGGGCTTCCCACGGCGAGCGTGCTGCGCCATCTGACCATTTTGACCATCAAGAATTATGTCAAGCGCAATCCGGGCAATTTCTATCAGCTGAATATCACCAAAAAGTGAGGAACGAACATGGCAAAAGCGAAAAATCTTGTGATCGTGGAATCTCCCGCCAAGGCTAAAACCATCGAAAAATACCTGGGCAGCGGCTATAAGGTCACGGCTTCCATGGGGCATCTGCGGGACCTTCCCAAAAGCAAGATGGGCGTTGATATAGAAAAGGGCTTTGAGCCCCAGTATATTCCTGTGCGGGATAAGACAGAGCTGATCCAGCAGCTCAAAAAAGACGCCAAAAGCGCCGGCACCGTCTATCTCGCCACGGACCCTGACCGGGAAGGGGAGGCCATTTCCTGGCATTTGAAGGAGCTTTTGGAGCTGCCGGACAGCAAGGCGCGCCGCGTCACCTTCAACGAGATCACCAAGAAGGTCGTTACTGAGAGCATTCAGCATCCCCGGGACATCGACCAGGACCTGGTGGATGCCCAGCAGGCCCGCCGCATTTTGGACCGCATCGTGGGCTACACCCTCTCGCCGCTCCTCTGGCGCAAGGTCAAGCGCGGCCTTTCCGCAGGCCGGGTCCAGTCGGTCGCCACCCGTATGGTGGTGGACCGGGAGAATGAGATCCAGAATTTCGTGAAGGAAGAATACTGGCTGCTGGACGCCCAGCTTTCCCGGCTGGAAGGCGGCAGCTTTACGGCCCGCTTCTTCGGAAAGAGCGAAAAGAAGCTGGACCTCAAGTGCCGTGAGGATGTGGACGCCGTCATCGACGCCACGAAGGACGCTCCCTTCACAGTTGGCAGCGTCAAGCGCGGGGAAAAGCAGCGCAGTCCTGCTCCTCCCTTCATCACCTCCACCCTGCAGCAGGAGGCCTCACGCCGCCTGAGCATGACGCCCCGGCGCACCATGTCCATCGCCCAGCAGCTCTATGAGGGCGTGGAGATCGCGGGCCAGGGCTCGGTGGGTCTCATCACCTATATGCGTACCGACTCCCTCCGTCTCTCCGAGGAAGCCCTCAGCGCCGCCAGAGACTTTATCGGTGAACGCTACGGCGAGCGCTATCTTCCCGCCCAGCCCCGACGCTTCAAGACCAAGGCCGGCGCCCAGGATGCCCACGAGGCCATCCGTCCCACGGACGTGCGCCTCACGCCGGAGCTGGTGCGCAAGGACCTGACCCAGGAGCAGTATCGGCTCTATCGGCTGATCTGGGGCCGCTTTACCGCCTGCCAGATGGCCAATGCCATTTATGATAACGTCTCTGTGGACGTGCTCAGCGCCGGATATACCTTCCGCGCCAATTACTCCGAGCTGAAATTCCCCGGCTATACCGCCGTTTACGAGGAAGCCAAGGACGAGGAGAGCGACGAGATCTCCAGCCCCCTGCCTTCTCTGGAAGAGGGGGAGCAGCTGAAGCTGGATAAGATGCTGCCCGATCAGCAGTTCACCCAGCCGCCTGCCCGCTATACCGAAGCAACGCTGATCCGCGCCATGGAGGAAAAGGGCATCGGCCGCCCCTCCACCTACGCACCCACCATCACCACCATCACCGCCCACGACTATGTGCTGAAAGAGGGCAAATATCTGCGCCCCACGCCTTTGGGAGAGGTGGTCACGGAGATGATGAAGGACCACTTTGCCGATATCGTGGATCTGAAGTTCACCAACCACATGGAGGAGGAGCTGGACGGCATCGAGCAGGGCAAGGCAGCCTGGCGGGACGTGCTGGCGGAGTTCTACGGCGGATTCCATCAGGAGATGGAAAAAGCGGAGAAGGACCTGGACGGCGTGCGCCTGAAGGTCCCCGATGTGCTCAGCGACGAGCGCTGCGAGGTCTGCGGCCGCCAGATGGTGGTCAAGAAGGGCCGCTTCGGACAGTTTCTGGCATGCCCCGGTTTCCCGGAGTGCACCTTTACCAAGCCCATCGTAGTGGAGATGCCCGGCAAATGCCCCAAATGCGGCAGCAAGATCCTCAAGCGCACCTCCAAGAAGGGCTATGTGTTCTACGCCTGCGAGCGGGGAACGGACTGCGGTTTTATCACCTGGGATGTGCCAACCAAGGATTTCTGCCCTGCCTGCGGCAAGACCATGTTCAAAAAATCCGGGCGCGGCGCTCTGAAGCCCTTCTGCGTCAACGAGGAATGCGTCAATTTCGTCCCCGAGGATAAGCGGGGCTATCAGAAAAAGAAGAAGGATGCCGAAAGCGGAGAGGAAAAGAAGCCTGCCGCCAAAAAGACAGGCTCCAAATCAACTGCTTCCAAATCCACGGCCGCAAAGAAGCCCGCAGCTCGGAAAACGGCAAAAACAAAGGAATAAGCTATGCAAACTGTAACGGTTCTCGGCGCGGGCCTTGCCGGCAGCGAATGCGCCTGGCAGCTGGCCAGACGAGGCATTCCCGTGCGCCTTGTGGAAATGAAACCGCTGAAAAAGAGTCCCGCCCACAGCTCGGATTATTTTGCGGAGCTTGTCTGCTCCAACTCCCTGCGCAGCGATGAGCTCACCAATGCAGTGGGCCTTTTGAAGGAGGAGATGCGCAGGCTGGGCTCCCTCATCCTGGAGAGCGCGGACCTGAACCGGGTCGCCGCCGGCGGCGCTCTGGCGGTGGATCGGGTGGGCTTTTCCCGCACCATCACGGAACGCCTGCAGGCTCTTCCCAATGTTCAGATCGTGCATGCGGAGGCGGACGCCATCCCCGAGGGGGAGGTGGTCGTTGCCACCGGCCCCCTCTCCAGCGATGCCATTGCCGATCGCATTGCCGCCCTTTGTCCGGAGAGTGATCTGCATTTCTATGATGCGGTGGCACCTATCGTGACGCTGGAAAGTGTGGATATGGACAGCGCCTTTTTCGCCTCCCGCTATGGCAAGGGCACGGCGGACTATGTGAACTGCCCCATGGACAAGGAAGAGTATCTGGCCTTTGTTGCGAAGCTTGTCTCTGCCAAGGAGGCTCAGGTCCACGGCTTTGACGACAGCGGCGTCTTCGAAGGCTGCATGCCCGTGGAGGTCATGGCCCGCCGCGGCGTGGATACCCTGCGCTATGGCCCTCTGAAACCGGTGGGCCTGCGGGATCCCCGCACCGGGAAGGAAAACTACGCTGTGGTGCAGCTCCGGCGGGATAATGCCGACGGCACACTCTATAACCTTGTGGGCTTTCAGACGCATTTGACCTGGGGAGAGCAAAAGCGCGTCTTCTCCATGATCCCCGCCCTGAAAAACGCGGAATTTGTACGCTATGGGGTCATGCACCGCAATACTTATCTCAACAGTCCTCAGCTGCTGGACCGCTATTATCGGCTTCGCAGCGAGCCGCGCATTTCTTTTGCCGGGCAGATGACCGGCGTGGAGGGCTATGTGGAATCCGCCGCCTCCGGTATGCTGGTGGGCATTGAGACCGCGGCCCGTGTCCTGGGTCTGCCTCCTGTGGATTTCCCCCAGGAGACCGCCATCGGCGCGCTGGGGCTCTACATTTCCGGCGGCAGTGTGGGCGATTTTCAGCCCATGAACATCAATTTCGGCATCATCAGTCCCCTGGGCTATCGGGTAAAAGGCAAACGCAATAAGAACGCCGAGATTTCCCGGCGCTCCCTGGAATGGATCGACAAGATACGAGAGAAGGAGATTTTTTCCTATGAAGATCATCGTTGACGCAATGGGCGGCGACAATGCCCCGGAGGAGATCATAAAAGGCGCGCTTCGTGCCAGGAAAGAGCTCGGCGTGGAGCTGCTGCTGGTTGGCCGGGAGGAGGCCATCCGACAGGTCCTGAATCAGGAAGGGCAGTCGGACCTTACCGGCATTGAGATCGCGGACGCCCGGGACGTCATCACCATGGAAGACGATCCCAGCACCGCCACCCGCCGCAAGAAGGATTCCTCCATGGCCGTGGCCTTGACCCTCCTGAAGGACGGCAGGGGAGACGCTCTCGTCTCTGCCGGCAGCACCGGCGCCCTGCTCACCGGCGCCACCCTCACGGTAAAACGCATCCGCGGCATCCGCCGGGCCGCCATGGCCCCCGTGCTTCCCGCCGGGAAAAACGGCGTTATGCTCATCGACTGCGGCGCCAATGTGGAGTGCACCGCCGAATACCTGCTGCAGTTTGCCTACATGGGCAGCTTCTACGCCAAGCGCATGATGGGATGCGAGCGTCCCCGGGTGGGCCTTTTGAATGTGGGCTCCGAGGATACCAAGGGCGGCGTGCTGCAGCACCAGACCTTTGCTCTGCTCAAGCAGGCCCATGAGGAGGGCCGCATCAACTTCATCGGCAATGTGGAGGGCACCAATATCTTTGACGGCAGCGTGGACGTGGTTGTCACCGACGGCTTTACCGGAAACGTACTGCTCAAGGGCACCGAAGGCGTCATCAAGTACATGATGAAGTCCCTCAAGGGCGTTTTTTATAAGAATACCGTCAACAAGCTGGCGGCTCTGGTCCTGAAAAAGGATTTGGGTCTCATGAAGAAGTCCATGGACGTAAACGAGGTGGGCGGCACCGCCCTGGTGGGTATCTCCAAGCCTGTTATCAAGGCCCACGGCTCTTCCAACGCGGCCAGCTTTTTCGCCGCCATCCGTCAGGCCGTCGCCTTCGTCAATTCCGGCATCATCGAGGAAATAACCGCTCATATCGACGATATGAAGCTGAAAACAGAGTGATATGCAAAAACTGGAAGAAACCATCGGTTACCGCTTTCGGAACCGCAAACTGCTGGAAACGGCCCTGACCCATAGCTCCTTTGCCAACGAACGGCACGATTCCGGTGAGGAGAGTTACGAGCGGCTGGAGTTTCTGGGCGATTCTATCCTGGGCCATATCACGGCGGATTACCTCTATCATCATGAGCCGCCGATCCCGGAGGGGCGTATGACCCGGCTGCGTGCTGAGCTTGTCTGCGAGCAGAGCCTGCACCGCATCGCCCAGCGTTTGGAGCTTGGAAAATACATGCGGCTGGGAAAAGGGGAGGAGCGCACCCACGGCCGGGAGCGACCGTCCATCCTGGCGGATATGGTGGAGTCCATCCTCGCCGCCATGTACCTGGATTCCGGCAGCCTGGAGGAGCCCCGCCGCTTCGTTATGAACGAACTGCTGCTGCAGGCGGACCTTGGCGAGCAGCACCGCAGCGAGGATTATAAGACAGCGCTTCAGGAGCTCATTCAGCGCAGGCCCAATCAGATCATCAGCTATGAAATGCTGAGCCAGTCCGGCCCGGACCATGACAAGACCTTTGTCTTCCAGGTCCTGGTGAACGGCGTTCCTGTTGGCCAGGGCAGGGGCCGCAGCAAAAAGGAGGCCGAGCAGATGGCCGCCCGTGAAGCGCTGGAGAGCCTGACGTCATGAGCGCGCGGGTCTCGGTCCTGCCGGTGTTCGTGCCCCATCTGGGCTGCCCTCACGCCTGCGTGTTCTGCAATCAGCGCCGGATCTCCGGCCAGCTCAAGCCGGCCTCTCCTGCCGATGTGGAACAGGTCCTTCAAAAAGCCGCCGCCTTTCCCCGCCATGGGGAAAAGCGGCAGTTGGCCTTTTATGGGGGCAGCTTTACCGCCATTCCCGTTGAAATGCAAATCGCGCTGCTGGCCCCGGCCCATGCTGCTGTTCTCCGGGGCGAGATCGATTCCATCCGCCTCTCCACAAGACCGGACGCCATCGATCCCGATACCCTGGAAAGGCTCCGCTCCTACGGCGTGCGCACGGTGGAGCTGGGCGCCCAGTCCATGGACGAGGTGGTCCTGCGCCTCTCGGGGAGAGGGCACACGGCGGAAGATGTGCGCCGCGCCTCACGACTGGTGAAAGATGCCGGGTTGGAGCTGATCCTGCAGATGATGACCGGCCTTCCCGGGGACAGTTCGGAGAAGAGCCTGTTTACGGCCCGGGAGCTGATCGCCCTGCGGCCTGACGGCGTGCGGATCTATCCCACGGTGATCGTTCGGGACACGGAGCTTTATGATCTCTGGCAAAAAGGGGAGTACCGGGAGCACAGCGTGGAGGACGCGGTGGAGCTTTGCGCAAGGCTCCTGCCGCTCTTTGAAGCGGCGAAGATCCCCGTCATCCGTCTGGGCCTGAATCCCACGGAGGAACTCTCCTCCGGCGAAGCGGCCGCAGGTGCCTATCACCCGGCCCTGGGGGAGCTTGTCAAAAGCAGGATCCTGCTGCACTGGGCGGAAGAAGCTCTGCAGGCTGTCCCGCCAGGCTCCCATGTGCGGATCGGGATCGCCCCGAAGCTTCTTTCTCAAATGATCGGTCAGCACGGGGAGAACCGCAGAAAGCTGATCGAAGCTTTCTCCCTGGCGTCCCTTGTCTTTGTGCCAAGAGAAGATTGTCTTTCCCCCAGGCTTCTTTCACAGCCTCAGGGTGGACAAACAGAAAAAGATAGGGTATATTGAAATCAGATACAGCTTTTCCAACAACAAAACAGAACAGAGAGGAAGTTTGAGTATGGACAGCTTTCTGGCGATCTTTTTGATCCTTCTCCTCGGCTATCTGCTTGGCTCTGTAAAGATCAAGGGCCTTTCCCTCGGCACCTCCGGCATCCTTCTGGTCGCGCTTGTGTTCGGACATTTCGGGGTGGAGATCCCCTCCGTTGTCCGCAATTTCGGCCTGGCCATCTTCGTCGGCTCCGTCGGCATGATCGCGGGTCCCGTCTTTTTCCGCAATTTCAAAAAGAAGGTTTACGCGTTTCTGACCCTGGGCGTCATGATCGTGGTGGTGGGCGGCCTTGTCACGGTAGGTCTGGGCAAGCTCCTCAACGTGAGTTTTGACCTCTCCATCGGCATCTATACCGGCGCTCTCACCTCAACGCCCGGCCTTGCAGCCGCCACGGAAGCTACTGCTTCCGTCCTCGCCGCCAAGGGCATTGAGGCAAAATCCCTTGCCTCCGTGGGCTATGGCATCGCCTATCCCTTTGGCGTTGTGGGCGTGGTGCTCTTTGTGCAGCTCTATCCCAAGATCGTGGGCTGCCATGTGCAGGAAGAGGTTCAAAAGCTGCGGGAAAGTCTCCACGGCAAGGATTTCGGTGATGCAGAGGAGGGCGTGGAGGACAGCGGCAAGAAGTATCTCCACCTGGAGCCCTTCGGCATGCTGCCCATGGCGCTCACCATCGTGTTCGGCATTTTGCTTGGCCAGGTGAAATTCCCGCTGCCCGGCGGCATGAGTTTTTCTCTCGGCACCGCCGGCGGGCCGCTGTTTATCGGTCTGATCGTGGGCCATTTCGGGCATATCGGCCCCATCTCCATCACCGCTCCCACCAGCACTGTCAAGGTCATGCGGGAGCTGGGACTCTGCCTCTTCCTCCTGGGAGCCGGCACCGATGCGGGACAGGGCTTTGTGGAGGTGCTGATGGCCCAGGGCATCAAGCTCTTCGTCTTCGGCATCATCGTCACCCTGGTCCCCATGATCCTGGCCTGTCTCGTGGCCCGTCTGATGCGTCTGGACACGCTCACCACGCTGGGTTCTGTCTGCGGCGGCATGACCTCTACCCCCGCCCTGGGCGCGCTCATCAGCTCTTGCGGTACGGAAGACGTGGCCGCCTCCTATGCCGCCACCTATCCCTTTGCCCTGATCTGCGTGGTGCTGGGCGCCCAGATCCTGGCTATCCTCTGGTAAAGTGCCGCAATTCACTATATACGGATAACGAAAGCGGGGACCGCGGTCCCCGCTTTCGTTTTATAGGTAGCAGTTCATGGTTTTGTATATCGGTAGAACTTCCGTGTGCGCAGAGACGATTCCATTTTGAAAGCTTGGGGGGAAGCTGTTGCTTCCCCCGCGGTTTTTTGAAAAGAGGCTTGTGGAATGTGGGCGCGATTCGACGCTCTCAGTCTGCCAGGAGCTTGCGGAGGCGAACCAGGTCCAGAATGTCGATGGTGCGGTTCCTGTTCATGTCAGCGGCAGCGGCGATGAGGTCGGACTCAGGGATCCCCACCAGAGCCTTGCGCATCTGCAGCAGATCCAGAGCGCTGATGGTGCCGTCTCCGTTGAGATCACCCAGCACCAGGGGATTCACATCAAGCTCCAGGACGCCGCCTTGTGTCGCGTTATTGTACTCTGCGAAGGAAAGCTCTTCGGTGATGGTGATGATCCTGCGGCTGCCGTTTTTGTAGGCGTCCAGCAGGATGGGACAGCCGGTGAAGTCCAGCAACAGATCCGCGCTCATCCAGTAACAGGCGAAGCGGGAGAGCTTCGGAAGCTTGCCCAGGGTCAAGGTCTCCAGCGGCATGTCATAGCACTCCAGGACACGCAGTTCGGGCAGCATGCTCACATCCAGGGTGGTCATGTCGTTACCTATGGTCCAGAGTCCCCTCAGAAGCGTGTTGGCACTGAGGTCGATGCCTGTCAGATGATTGCTGGAGCAGTCCAGCTCCTCCAGGAGGGCATTGGCATGCAAATCCAGGGTGCTGAGCGCATTGTCATTGCAGTACAGGCCTTTCAGCCTGGTCAGTGCGGAGACGTCCAGCACCGTAATGCTGTTTTCCGAACAGCTCAGACTGGTCAGCTCCGTACAGGCGCTCACGTCCAGAGCCGTCAGTCCATTGCCGCTGCAGTCCAAAGAGATCAACCCTGTGTTTTCGCTCAGATCCAGTTCCGTCAACTGGTTATAGCTGAGGTCCAGGTTGCTCAGCAACTCCAGTGCCGTTACACCCACGCTTTCCAGCTGGTTGTAGACGAGGGACACGTTTCTCAATGCCGTATTATTGCTGAGATCCAACTCAGTCAGCTCGTTGCTTTCCGCATCCAGGCGTTCCAGTTCGGAGAAGTACTCGATCCCCTTGAGGGAGGCTATTTCCTGGGAGACGACATCGATGCTTGTCACCGCCTCGCGCTCCGTATCCGTCAAATAGCCGTTGGTATCTGGGTCGCAGTTTTCTGCCACCCAGGCACGGAAGTTTGCATCCGGGAAGTGGGCCTCGTCGATGGGGATGCCCGTCAGGGTGTAATGCAGCGCGGCGGCAAGCAGGGGCTCGTTATAATCGGCAACCGACATGTCCGCCCACTGGAGCGGCGTGCCGCGGAAGTACACGTCGGCCAGGGCCGTGCAGCCGTAGAAGGCGCCGGTATCCACCGTGGTCAGGCTTGCGGGCAGGTTCACGCTGGCAAGGGCGGTGCAGCCTCGGAAGGCCTGATACCCGATCTCCGTCAGCCCATCGGGCAGGGTCAGCTCGGTGATGTTGGTGAAGGACACGAAGGTGTTGTCGCCCACGGAGCTAACGCCCTCCAGAATCTCCACGCCGGTGACGTATTCCATGAAGCTGGACCAGGGCGTATCCCAGTTGTTTTCAAAGTCGGGCATGGGCCCCTCGCCGGAGACGGTGAGCACGCCGTTGGCAAAGCTCCACTGCATGCCGTTTTCCAGCATGCCGTAGCTGGGCGCGCAGTGGAGATCGGCATTCAGCAGCGGGTCGTTTTGGCCGGCGATCTGAATGGCGTTCCACTGGGGCAAAATGCCGTCATACCACACGTCGGAAAGAGCATCGCAGGAAGAGAAGGCCGCGTAGCCAACGGCCGTCACGCTGACGGGGATGGTGACGCTGCGCAGGCTGCTGCAGTAGTAGAAGGCGCCCTCGGGGATGCTGTCAAGGCTCTGAAGGATGACGCTGGTGAGGCCCGTGCAGTTGGCAAAGGCGAAATTCCCGATGCCGCCGTAGCTCAGGGAGGCGGGCAGAATGAGATCGGGGAGGCTGCTGCAGCCCTCAAAGGCACGCGCTCCGATGTCCGCAAGAGAGTCCGTAAAATCCAGATAGTTCATACCGGAGCAGCCCCGGAAGGCGTAGTCGCCGATGCTCTCCAGCTGCTCGGGCAGGTAGAGATAGGGCAGAGCGGAAAGACCCTCGAAGGCATGGTCGCCGATGACAGCGCAGCAGTTGTTGATCGACACGTAGTCTACGTACTCCAGTCCCGCGAAAGCATAGTCGCTGATATAGGTGACACCGCCGGCAGGGTCGTTCAGCTTGCCCTCGACCCAGATCTCGTTGATACTGTCGCGGTACGCATACCAGGGAGGCGTCCCCTGAGAGGCGAAATCCGGCATGGGGCCGGGGCCGCGGACATGCAGCCCGCCCTGGGAATTCACCCACCAGTAGATGTCCCCGTAGAGCCGGCCCCGAGCCACCAGGAACTTGGTGGGCGGGTCGATGGCCGAGTTGTTGCTGCCGATATGGACCTGGGCCCATTCCTCCTCCGTGGCGGCGTATTCTATCAGGTCCACAGTGCCGACTTGATAAAAGGCGTAGTTCTCAATGGTCTGCAGGGTGGCGGGGAACTGTACCCAATCCAGGGCGGCGCATTTCCAGAAGGCGCGCTCGCCGATGGCGGTCACGCCCTCGGGGAAGGAGACCATCGAAAACTCCGGGCAGTTCGAGCAGAAGTACTGAGGAACAACACTGACGGAAGCCGGGAAGGTCAGGCCCATCAGGTGGGGGCAGTCGCGGAAGACGCTCTGGCCCAGGATGCGGATGCTGTTCGGGAATTGCACGCTGTCCATGCCCGCCTGCGTGAAGGCGTAGTCGTATACGGCGATCAGGCCCTCCGGCAGCACCAGATCCTGGCCCTGAAGTCCCACGCTCTCGAAAGCCCGGACCTGAATGATCTGCAGGCCGGCCGGGAAGTTCAGGGTCTCCAGCCCGGTGCAGTTCTTGAAGGCAGACGCGCCGATGCAGGTGATGCTGTCGGCCAGCTCCGCGGTCCTGGCCCGCTCCAGGCCGAAGAAGGCGGAGCTGCCCACGGTAGTGACGCCGTCCAGCACCCGGACGCTGGTGATCATCTGCTGATAGTCGAACCAGGGCTGGCCCTCTGCCGCTTCGAATTCCGGCATGGGGCCGTTGCCGCTGACGGTCAGGATACCGTCGGAACTGTAAGACCAGGTGAGCCCGTTGGCGAAGCCGGCGCTGGTGGGAAGCACATGGAGCATGGCGGCCAGCAGCGCTTCGTTGCCGGTTTCGCTGATGGAAATGGCCTTCCACTCGGTGAGGCTTCCGTTGTACCACACGTCGGTGATGGCGCTGCAGTGATAGAAGTTGTTGTCGCCCAACAGGGTCAGGCTGTGGGGCAGGCGGACGACCTGCAGGCCCTCACAGTTGTAAAAGACCGTGCCCAGCATTCTTGTTAGGCCCTCGGGGATCTCTACCTCCGTCAGGCCCGAGCAGCCGCTGAAAGAGAAAGCGGTCAGCTGGGTGAGACCGGTGGAAAGCGTGAGTGCGGTCAGCCCGGAGCAGTTTTCAAAGGCTTTGGTGGCGATGGCAGTGACGGTGTTGGGGATGACAAGCTCCGTCAGGCCGGTGCAGCCGTAAAAAGCGGAATTGCCGATGGTGGTCAGCCCGTCGGGAAGCGTCAGCTCGGTCAGGCCGGCGCAGTCCTTAAACGCATTGGCATTGATTGTTTTCAGTCTTGCCGGAAGCGTCAGATTCGTCAGAGACGTGCAGCCGTTGAAGGCGTCAATGCCGATGAGGCCCACGCTGTCGCAGAGCTCCACGGTCTGCAGATTGGTCAGCCCTGCGCAGCAGTATTTGGGGATGGAGGTGACGGTGCCGGTTACCCACAGGGTGTGGATGCCGCTGGCGGAACTGTGCCAGGGCTGATCCGCGGCGCTGGCGAAGGCGTCTCCCGTGCCGGCGGTGCCGTAGATGGTCAGCACGCCGTCATCGCTGAGAGACCAGAACACGTTAACGGTTATCTGGCCGCTGCTGGGAGCCAGGTGCAGCCTGGCGTTCAGGAGCGGCTGGTTATCCGTCTCATTGATGATGACGGCGTCCCACATGACCTGTGCGCCCCCGTAGTACACGTCCGCCAGAGAGGTGCAGTTCCTGAAGGCACCCTTCTCAATGGACGTCACGCTGGTGGGGATGGTGACCGCGGTGATGGAGGTGTTGGCAAAGGCATATGTGTCGATGGTCTCCATCTCGTTGGGAATCGTCAGGTTGCCGTTGAGCCCGGCACCGCTGAAAGCATTGTAGCCAATGCTCCGCAGGGTAGTCGGCAGGCTGATCTCGTGCAGCGCGCCGCAGCTCACAAAGGCGAAGTCCCCAATGCTCTCCGCGGCCGGGATGGAGATCGAACTCAGGTGATTGCAGCTGTGGAAGGCGTAGGGCCCGACGGTGACGGCGGCGGGCAGGGTCACGGACTGCAGCGCGGTGCAGTTCCGGAAGGCGCTTTCGCCGACGGTCTCCAGGGCGGGCATGACCACGCGGTTCAGCAGGACGCAGCGGCAGAAGGCTTCTTCGCCCACGGTGGTGCAGGCATCGAAATAGGCGTCGGTCACGCCGGCGCAGCCGTAGAAGGCCCGGTCGCCGATGGTGAGGACGCCGGAACCGCTCACCAGACCCATGGTGGTGCAGCCCTCAAAGGCCGAGACGCCGATGGAGCTGATCGAATCATGGATACCCGGCGCGTGCAGGCTGGTGCAGCCGTAGCAGCACTCGTCCGGGATCGCGGTCGTGCTGGCGGGGAACTCGATGCCGCTGAGCCTGGTGCAGCCTCGGAAGGCGGCGGCGCCGATGCTGTTGACGCTGTCCGGCAGGTCGATGTTCTCCAGCTTGGTGCAGCCCCGGAAGGCGTTCTCGCCGATGACCCTCAGCGAATTATACAGGCTCACCTCGGTCAGGGCGGTACAGCCATTGAAGGCGTTTTTGCCGACCTTCGTGACACCGATGCCGATCTGCACCCGAGGGATCTCAGCGACATAGGCGCGCCAGGGTACGTTCGCCGGGTCGTCCCAGTCGTACATGCTGCCGTTGCCTGTGATCGTCAGGCTTGTGCCGTCGTAAGTCCATACCACGCCGATACCGCATGCGCCTGTGTCCAGGGCCAGATAATGCTTCGTGGCGTTCTGGATGGCCGCATTGCTGTCTTCGATGTCGATGCCCAGGAAGGCGGTCTTGGTGCCGTGGTAATACACGTCCGCCAGACTGGAGCAGCCGTAGGAGGCCTGAACGTGGATCACAGAAATCGTTGCGGGCAGATAGAGTGTCGTCAGACTGCTGCAGCCGGAGAAGGCGCAGCTGCCGACGGCGGTGACCCCGGTGCAGATCTTCACCGTCTTGATCTGGCTCCGGTAGGAAGCCCAGGGCGTAGCGCTGCCGGAGCTGTAGTTGTCCATGGCGCCGCTGCCGGCGATGAACAGGGTGTCGCCGTAGACGCACCACTGCAAATCGTCCCCGCACATATGGTCGGGATCATCTTCCATCAGCACCAGCTCGGCGTACAGCAGCGCATCGTTTCCGATGGAGCTGATGTACTCCTCCACCCGCGGCCAGCCGGACAGCTTCCCGTCGAAGTACACCGTGGTCAAAAGGTCGCAGCCGGAAAAGGCGTCCGCGCCGACCATGATGAGAGAAGTGGGAAGCTTGACCTCGGCCAGGCTGGTACATCCGGAGAAAGCGCCGCCCCAGACGTACTGGACCCCGGAGCCCAGGGCCGCGTATTGCAGTCCGGTGCAGCCCTCGAAGGCATTGGAGCCGATGCCGGTCATACCGCCGGTGGTGACAAAGCTGTTTAGCCTGGTGCAGTTTTCAAAGCAGCGGGCCGGGATGCTTTTGACCTCGCCCGGGAAGACTGCCTGGGTCAGCCCGGTGCAGCCGGAGAAGACACCCACATCCAGCGATTTCAGGTTGCTGGTAGAGTTGAAGAGCGGGTAGACCGAAGTGATGCCGGTGCAGTCTTTGAAGGCGTAGGCGCCGATCTTTTCCACCGAGCCGGGCAGGACGCCGATCACGTTGCCGTAGCAGCCCGGCTGGTCGCCCAAGCGGACGCAGCCCTCAAAGGCGTGGTTGCCGATCTCCTTCACATCGCCGGAGATCAGGAAGTTCCAGGCCTTGGTCAGACCATAGAAGGCATAGTTGCCGACGCGGCTGATCTGGGAACCCACGCGGACAGTGTAAATCTGATCCCGGTACTGATACCAGGGAGCGTCGCCGGGATTCTCATAGTCCGCCATGGGTTCGTGCAGAACGCTGTTTTTGATCTCCAGCGTGCCGTCTTCGTACAGGTTCCACAGCAGACCGCCTGTCAGGCCAAAGGCGACAGACTGCAGCTCATCTCCCGGGGGCGGCGGGGCGTTCGGGTCCGCGGCCTCATCGGGGACGTGCGATTCGGGATCCGTATCCGTGACAGGGGCGATAACGCCTCCGTCTTCTGCCGGCTGGATGGTGCCTTCTCCGCCTTCCGTCTCTTCCGCCAGGGCAAAGGGAGCGGGGGAGAGGCTCAGGACCATCAACAGGGCCAGGATAAGGCTCAATGCGCGTTTGATGGTTTTCATGACGGTTCCTCCATAAAGAATAATTGTGTGAGGTTGAATCACTTCGACGGGGAAGCAAGGGATTTCGACAAACAGGCTCGGTTTTGTGCGGTTGAGCAGAAAGAAAAGATTATTACAATGTTAGCACAATATATCTATACAACTCCAGATTGATTGTATCAAAAACGCGTAGTAAAGTCCATGGAAGAAAAAGGAAATCTCGTTGAAAAGGGTGGAGAATCCGGCACTTGATGGCCAAACAGGACATAGAACGTGGCAAGTTCCTTCCATGAGCAAAGCCTTGATGAAAGGAGGACACAGAAATGCCGCTCCGTTTGCGGTTGTCTCCGCTGGCTTGTCTTTCTCCGAGATCAATACCGGATAAAATAATGGGGAAAAGTTCACGCTCATTCTTGTAAAATGCCTCGGTTCCTGATATAATAACACGATTCTATTCCATCGGATGAGGTCAGAGCATTGTATTTAAGAGCATTGGAGATCCAGGGCTTCAAGTCCTTCCCTGACAAGACCCGGATCAGCTTTGAAAAAGACATCACTGCCATCGTGGGGCCGAACGGCTCCGGCAAATCGAATATTTCCGACGCCATCCTCTGGGTCATGGGCGAGCAGCGCAGCAAGGCCTTGCGCGGCAGCAAGATGGAGGACGTGATCTTCGGCGGCACCGAAAAGCGCAGCCCCCTGGGCTTTGCCCAGGTCTCGCTGATCCTGGATAACTCCGCCCACATCTTCCCCTCCGAAAGCCCGGAGATCATGCTGACCCGCCGCTATTACCGCAGCGGGGAGAGCGAGTATTCCATCAACCGCCAGCCTGTCCGTCTGAAGGATATCCACAGCCTTCTGATGGACACCGGCCTCGGACGGGACGGCTATTCCATCATCGGCCAGGGCCGCATTGCGGAGATCGTCTCCAGCAAGAGCACCGACCGCCGGGAGGTTTTTGAGGAGGCCGCCGGCATCTCCCGCTACCGCTACCGCAAGGAAGAGGCGGAGCACAAGCTGGAAAAGACGGAGGAAAACCTGCTGCGCATCCGCGATAAGATCGAGGAGCTGGAAATGCAGGTGGGACCGCTGAAATCCCAGGCCGAAACCGCCAAACGCTATCTGGTTTTGCGGGATGAGCTCCGCGTGATGGAGATCTCCGCCTGGATGGCAACCCTGGACAAGCTCCGCTCCCAGGCGGAAGCGGTCAGAATGGAATATGACCAGGCCAAAACCAACCTGGAGCAGGCAAAGAGCGAGCTGGAGGCGCTGTATTCCTCCTCCGGCAACCTGACCGAGCGGATGCACCGCCAGGATATCGAGAGCGAGCAGGCGAGGGACCGCCTTTCCGCGGCGGAGGGGCTGGTATCCGAGTGCGAATCTGCCATCGCTGTTTTAAAGGCCAACTGCAAGAGCAGCATGGAGCAGAAGGAACGCCTGCTGCGGGATATCCGGGAGCAGGAGGGCCGCACGGAGGAGATCCGCTCCGGCATCCAGAGCGGAAAAACCAGGATCCATGAGATCCTGGAGGAGCTGCGCGGCCTGAAAGAGGAAAGCGACCGGAACAACAATGTTCTGGAAGGCTGCCGGATGAAGCTCAAATCCCGGGAGGAGAGCACCGAGCAGCTTTCCGAGCGCCTCAACCGTCTGGAAGTGGACGGGCGGAGCATGGACGGACGCATCCGCATGCTCTCGGATATGGAAAAGGAATTTGAGGGCTATTCCCGGGCGGTCAAAACCGTCATGCGGGAGAGCGAGCGCGGCACCATCCGCGGCGTTCACGGTCCCGTTGCAAATCTTCTCCGCTCGGATGAGGAATGCGCCCTCGCCATCGAGACTGCGCTGGGCGCCTCCGCTCAGAACATCGTCATCGACAGTCAGAACGACGGTCGCCTGGCCATCGAAATGCTCAAGCGCAGCGACGC
The DNA here is from genome assembly GCA_900316205.1 of uncultured Eubacteriales bacterium. Lineage (GTDB taxonomy): Bacteria > Bacillota > Clostridia > Oscillospirales > Oscillospiraceae > Limivicinus. Next base: position 26,643 of record ONBX01000028.1, on the reverse strand, counting down.
CGGCCGTGCCACCTTCCTGCCGCTGGACACCATCCGCGGCTCTGTGATGAAGGACGCGCCTGAGCGAGACCCCGGCTTTGTGGGCATCGCCTCCGAGCTTGTGCGCTATGATCCCCGCTATGAACAGATCGTCTATAATCTTCTCGGCCGCACCGTCATTGCCGAGACTTTGACCGACGCCATCCGCATGTCCCGCAACAACGGAAACCGGCTGCGCATCGTCACCCTGGACGGACAGATGATCCACTCCGGCGGCTCCATGACCGGCGGCAGCAGCGTTCGGGGCAGCGGCTTTCTTACCCGTGCCAACGAGCTGGAAAAGCTGAAAAAGCAGCGGCAGAAGCTGGAAGGGTCCGAAAAGAGCTGCCGGGACGAGCTGGAGCGTGCCCGCTCCAATCTCTCCCAGGCCCGTTATCAGCTGGACATGGCCCTGGAGGACCAGGCGGATCTGCGCAGCCGCAGTTCCTCCCTGGAAGCCGAGCAGCGCGCCACGGAGAATTCCGTTCATCAGCTCCAGCTGCTGCTGGATTCCCTTACCGGGGACAGCGAGACCCGCCGCGCCGCGGTAGACTCCGCCCAGCGTCTTATCGAAGATTTCCGGCGTCAGCAGCAAGAGAAGGAAGCCCGTCTTGAGGAGCTTCGTTCGAATTCCGCCGCCATCCGTGAGGAGATCGCCCAGATCTCCCGGAAGAAGCTGGAGTTGGAAGGGAAACGTACCCGCACCGAAAAGGAGGCCCAGGAGCGCAACGCCCAGATCCTGGAGCTGGAGCGCCAGGCCGCCCGCCTGGAGCAGAAAAAGCTCTCCGCCGACATGGAGGAGAAGCAGATCCTGGATAAGCTCTGGGAAAACTATGAGTTGAGCCACAGCGCCGCCGAGGCTCTTCGCCAGCCGGTGGAGAATCTCCCCAAGGCCAACAAGGCCATTTCGGAGATGCGCCGCCAGATGAACGCCCTGGGCAATGTGAACCTGGGCGCCATCGATGAATATGAACGGGTCAACACCCGCTATACCTTCCTCACCGGCCAGCGGGACGATGTGGAGAAGGCAAAGAAGGAGCTTCTGGACATCATCTCCCAGATCACCGGCGAGATGACGGATCTTTTCCTCACACGCTTCAAGGAGATCGACGCCTGTTTCCGCCAAACCTTCCTGGAGCTCTTCGGCGGCGGCAAAGCCGCCCTCCGTCTGGAGGACGAGAGCAACGTGCTGGAGTGCGGTATCGAGATCAAGGTCCAGCCCCCCGGCAAGGCCCTTTCCAACATCAGTCTGCTCTCCGGCGGCGAAATGGCTTTTGTGGCCATTGCCCTGTATTTTGCCATTTTGAAGGTCCGTCCCACGCCCTTCTGTGTTATGGACGAGATCGAAGCCGCCCTGGACGAGGCCAACGTCACCCGCTATGCCGAGTACATGCGCCGCATGTCCGACAAGACCCAGTTCCTGGTCATCACCCACCGCCGCGGAACCATGGAGGAAGCCGACATGCTCTATGGCGTCACCATGCAGGAAAAGGGCGTTTCCACCGTGGTGGAGCTGGATCTGGAAGCGGCGAAAAAGACAGTGGAGGATTAAACAATGGGATTTTTTGATAAAATGTTTTCCGGACTCTCCAAGACCCGGAAAAACATGGTGGAGCTGGAGGAACTGTTTCAGGATTATCAGCCCGACAGCGAAGAGTTTTATGAGGATCTGGAAGAGCTTCTGGTTCTGGCCGACGTGGGTGCCGCTACCGCCCAGCAGGTGGACTACCTGATGCACAAGGCAACTTGGGTGGAACGCTACCGCAAGGGCAGCGAGGCCCGGGACGGCCTGATCCGCGTTCTGAAAAAGTTGCTTGACGTCGGCAGCACAGAACTGAAGCTGAATACCAGACCCTCTGTCATCCTGATGGTCGGCGTCAACGGTGTGGGCAAGACCACCACCATCGGCAAGCTTGCCCACCAGCTGAAGGAGCAGGGGAAGAAGGTCCTGCTTATCGCGGGGGATACCTTCCGTGCCGCGGCTGCCGAGCAGCTTGGCATCTGGGCGGAGCGCTCCGGCGTGGACTTTGTCCGCCACGAGGAGGGCAGCGATCCCGGCGCCGTAGTCTACGACGGCATCTGCGCTGCCAAGGCCCGGGGTACGGACGTTATCATCATCGACACCGCGGGACGGCTGCACAACAAAGCCAATCTCATGAACGAGCTTGCCAAGATCAGCCGCATCATCACCCGGGAGCTGCCGGAGGCGGATGTGGAGACCCTGATGGTTCTGGACGCCACCACCGGACAGAACGGTCTCATCCAGGCCAAGCAGTTTCTGGAGACCTCCGGCCTCACCGGGATCGTTCTTACCAAGCTGGATGGCACCGCCAAGGGCGGCATCGTCTTTGCCATCGCCAATGAGTTGAAGCTGCCTGTCAAGTATGTGGGCGTGGGCGAGGGGATCGATGATCTCATTCCCTTCGACCCGGACAGTTTTGTCACCGCATTGTTTAAGAAATAAGGAGAAATTATGCCTATCACCAGTAAACAGAGAGCCCAGCTGCGCGGCCTTGCCATGAGCGAGGACACCATCGTGCAGGTCGGAAAGGGCGGCATTACGGACAATCTCATCGCTTCTGTGGACGCTGCGCTCCAGGCCAGGGAACTGGTCAAGGGCCGGGTGCTGGAGAGCTGCGAGTTCAGCCCCCGTGAGGTGCTGGACGAGCTTTGCGAGAGACTGTCTGCCGAGCCCATCCAGGTCATCGGCACCAAGTTTGTGATCTTCCGCCGCAACCACGCCGATCCCAAGATCGAACTTGTCAAGAGCAAAAAGAAGTGAGAGTGCTTGTGTACGGCGGCGGCTTTAACCCGCCGCATCTGGGCCATCTGGCCGCGCTCGAGCGCGCAAGAGAGGTTTTGCACCCGGACCTGACGCTGGTCATCCCGGACGGAGAACCGCCTCACAAGCCCTTTCCCAAGGGATCTCCTGCATCGGACGAACGCCTGCTTCTGAGCAAGCTGAATTTTGGCGAACTCACTCAGACGGAGTTTTCCGACCTGGCCCTTCGCCGGGATGGCCCCTGCTATATGATCGATACTGTGACGCTTCTGCGGCGGCGCTTTCCCACGGATGAACTTGTTCTCCTTGTGGGCAGCGACATGCTCCTCAGCTTCGGCACCTGGTACCGGTCGGCTGAACTGCTGCGGGAGTGCACCCTGGCTGCCCTCTGCCGCGGAGAAGGGGAGAAGGACGCCATTGCCGCCCAGGCACGCACCCTGGAAGCGCGGGGCGGCAAGGTCATCCTGCTGGACCACGATCCTGTGGAGATCAGCTCCTCCCGCCTGCGTGCCATGCTGCCGGAGCGGATGGGAAGGACTTATCTCAAGGAAGAGGTTTATCGGGAGATCATCCGTCTCCGTCTCTACGGCGCAAAACCGGATCTTTCCTGGCTGCGGGAGCAGGTCGTCTCTATGCTGGACCCGAAGCGCGTGCCCCATGTGCTGGGCTGTGAGGAGATGGCCCGGAGCCTTGCTCTTCGCTGGGATTTGGACCCGGAGGACGCGGCGGAGGCCGGCATCCTTCACGATATGACCAAGCGCTGGTCCACGGAGGAGCAGCTGGCCTATTGTGAAGAGATGGGAATTGAGCTGGACGAGGGGGAGCGGAAGAACCCACAATTGCTCCACGCCCGCTCCGGTGCTGTGGCGGCAAAGGAGCTTTTCGGCGCCCCGGAGGAGATCTGCGCTGCCATCCGCTGGCACACCACAGGCAAGCCCATCATGAGCAGCTTTGAAAAGCTTCTCTATCTTGCGGATATGATCGAGCCGAACCGGAGCTTTCCCGGTGTGGAGGAGCTGCGGAATCTGGCCTTTCAGGATTTGAACCTGGCGATGTGTTATGCCCTGGAGCGGAGCGTGAAAAGCCTCCGCAACAGGAATATGGAAGTATACAAGGATACGCTGGATGCCTTTTCCTGGTATCGGGCGTACGGGAAATAAAGGAGGAAAGCCACATGTTAAGCCCTGCTGAAATCGCTGCTGTCGCAGCAAAAGCACTGGATGAGAAGAAGGCAAAGGACGTGAAGGTCCTGAAGACCGCCGAGCAGACTGTTCTGGCAGACTATTTTGTCATCTGCAACGGCACCTCTTCCACCCACATCAAGGCTCTGGTGGACGAGGTGGACAAGCTCCTCTCCGAAGCCGGTGAGCCCCCCATCCGCCGGGAAGGCCTGCGTTCGGACATCTGGGTCCTGATGGACTTTGGCAGTGTTATCGTCCACGTCTTCACCGACGAGGCCCGGAAGTTTTATAATCTGGAACGACTGTGGAGCGACTCCGAACAGGTGGACCCCGCCACGCTCCCCATGCCCGAGCTGCATGAGGCCGAATAACAAGAGAGAAGGACCAAGCGCATGAAATACGATTTTGCAGCCATCGAAAAGAAATGGCAGGACCGCTGGGAGGAGACAAAGCCCTATGCCGCCGTCACCGGCAGCGACAAGCCCAAATTCTACGGACTCATTGAGTTCCCGTACCCCAGCGCCGCCGGCCTGCATGTGGGCCATCCCCGGCCCTTCACCGCTCTGGACATCGTCACCCGCAAAAAGCGCATGGACGGCTACAATGTCCTGTTTCCCATCGGCTATGACGCCTTCGGCCTGCCCACGGAGAACTTCGCCATCAAGAACCATATCCATCCCGCCATCGTCACCCGCCAGAACATTCAGAACTTCACCCGTCAGCTGAAGATGCTGGGCTACGGCTTTGACTGGGACCGGGTGGTGGACACCACCGACCCCAAGTACTACAAGTGGACCCAGTGGATCTTCCTGCAGATGTTCAAGAAGGGCCTGGCCTACAAGACCACCATGCCTGTGAACTGGTGCACCAGCTGCAAGTGTGTCCTGGCCAACGAAGAAGTGGTGGAGGGTGTCTGCGAGCGCTGCGGCAGCGAGGTGGTGCGCCGGGAGAAGAGCCAGTGGATGCTGGCCATCACCAAGTACGCCCAGCGTCTTGTGGACGATCTCGACGATCTGGACTATATCGAGCGCGTCAAGACCCAGCAGAAGAACTGGATCGGCCGCTCCACCGGCGCAGAGGTCAATTTCCACACCACCCTGGGGGACGACGTGCTGGTCTACACCACCCGCCCCGATACCCTGTTCGGCGCTACCTACATGGTCCTCTCTCCGGAGCATCCCTATGTGAAGAAGTGGCAGGACAAGCTCACCAATTGGGACGAAGTCGCCGCCTATGTTGACGAGGCCGCCCATAAGTCCGACTTCGAGCGCGCCGAGCTCAACAAGGAGAAGACCGGCGTCCGCCTGGAGGGCGTCCGCGCTATCAACCCCGTGAACGGCAAGGAGATCCCAATCTTCATCTCCGACTATGTCCTGGTCACCTACGGCACCGGTGCCATTATGGCCGTTCCCGCCCATGATGACCGCGACTGGGCCTTTGCCAAAAAGTTCGGCTGCGACATCGTGGAAGTGGTCAAGGGCGGCAACATCGAAGAGGCTGCCTTTACGCTCAAGGACGATACCGGCATCATGGTCAACTCCGGCTTCCTGGACGGGCTCACCGTCCGCCAGGCCATCCCCGCCATGAAAAAATGGCTGGAGGAGCAGGGGATCGGCAAGGAGAAGGTCAACTTCAAGCTGCGTGACTGGGTCTTCTCCCGTCAGCGTTACTGGGGCGAGCCTATCCCCCTGGTGAATTGCCCCAAGTGCGGCTGGGTCCCCGTGCCCGAGGATCAGCTGCCCGTTCTGCTGCCCCAGGTGGACTCCTATGAGCTTACCGACGACGGGGAATCCCCGCTCTCCAAGATGACCGACTGGGTCAACACCACCTGCCCCTGCTGCGGCGGCCCCGCCAAGCGGGAGACGGATACCATGCCCCAGTGGGCTGGCTCCAGCTGGTACTTCCTGCGCTACATGGATCCCCACAACGACAAGGAGCTGGTCTCCAAGGAGGCCGAGGAGTACTGGGGTCCTGTGGACTGGTACAACGGCGGTATGGAGCATACCACCCTGCACCTGCTGTACAGCCGCTTCTGGCACAAGTTCCTCTATGATATCGGCGTGGTCCACACCTCCGAACCCTATGCCAAGCGCACCTCCCACGGCATGATCCTGGGCCGCAATCCCCACTATGTGGGCTTTGCCGAGACCGAGGAGGAAAAGCAGGCCCTTATCGCCAAGTACGGCAATCAGGCCCTGCGGGACTCTGTGAAGATGTCCAAGTCTCTCGGCAACGTGGTGAACCCGGATGACGTGGTGAAGGCCTATGGCGCCGACACCATGCGCATCTACATCATGTTCATTGGTGACTTTGAGAAGACCGCCACCTGGTCTGACGATGCTGTCAAGGGCTCCAAGCGCTTCCTGGACCGCTGCTGGAATCTCATGGACCAGGCGCAGGACGACTTTGCCGTCAGCGCCAAGAACGAGAGCCTCATCCACAAGACCATCAAGAAGGTGGGGGACGATATTGAGAACCTGAAGCTCAATACCGCCATCGCCGCCCTCATGACCATGGTCAATGAATTCTACACCAACGGCGTCACCAAGGGCGACCTGGGCCAGCTCATCCTGCTGCTCAGCCCCTTCGCCCCGCATATCGCCGAGGAGATGTGGGAGCTGCTGGGCTTTGCCGAAAAGGAAGGCAAGATGGCCATGCAGATGCCCTGGCCCCAGTATGACGAGAGCAAGACCGTGGACGCTTCTGTGGAGATCGCCGTGCAGGTAAACGGCAAGCTCCGCGGCACTGTCATCGTCCCCACCGATTCCGATCAGGATACCGTGGTTGCCGCCGCCGCGGCGGAGAAGAAGGTCCAGCGTTATCTGGAGGGTATGGAGGTCTTCAAGGTCATCTTCCGGCCCAACCGCCTGCTGAATCTTGTCGTACGTCCGGCAAAATAAAGAAGCTTCCCCATAGAAAGAAGTAATTCTTGACAAAACGCGTAATATCCTTTATAATACCGCTGTTACAAAGCCAATTGCCAGTTGGCCCTTGAAGCGTCGCAAGACGTATTGGAGGGAGGGAAATACATGTCTGAAATCTACGTCAAGGAAAACGAGTCTCTGGACAACGCTCTGAAGCGGTTTAAGCGCAGCTGCGCGAAGTCCGGCGTTCTGGCGGATCTGAGAAAGAAGGAGTACTATCAGAGCCCCAGCGTGAAGCGTCGTAAGAAATCCGAGGCGGCCCGCAAGAACAAGAACAAGCGCTTCTATTGATTTTCACATGAAAACACCGCTGCGTTTTCTGCAGCGGTGTTTTCCTTTTGGAGGGTTTGAAATGCGATCACTGGACAGTTTCCCGAGACTATCACTCGGACTTTTCCCCACGCCGATTCATAAGCTGGAGAATATCAGCCGCCTGCTGGGTACCAATGTCTATATCAAGCGGGACGATCTCTGCGGTCTGGGGCTCGGCGGCAACAAGATCCGCAAGCTGGAGTTTCTTTTGGCCGAGGCCAAGGAGCAGGGGGCGGAGCTGGTCTTTACCACCGGCGGTGCTCAGTCCAACCACGCCATGCTCACCGCCGCGGCGGCGGGAAAGCTTGGCATGAAATGCATCCTGATCCTGAAAAAACGCGGGGTCACAGCCTGCCGGGGCAACCAGCTGCTGGAAAAGCTGATGGGCACCGAAGTCCGCTTTCTGGATACGGATGATTATGCCGATATCTATGCCGAGATGGACCGGGTCGGTGCAGCCCTTGGCGTGCCCTATTACAAGATCCCCTGCGGCGGCTCCAACGCCCTGGGCTCGCTGGGTTATGTGTCCTGCGCCAGGGAGATCCGGGACCAGGGCTTCCGGCCGGACCATCTCTTCTGCGCGGAGGGCAGCGGCGGCACCATGGCGGGCCTGGCCCTTGGCGCCAAGCTCTTTCTTCCCGGCACCAGAGTCCATGGCATGATGGTGGACACGGATCCCTTTGACCGCATCACCCCGGAACTGATGCGAGCTGCTGCCTGGCTCCTGGAGGCGGATCTGGAGATCACAGCGGATGACTTTACGCTGCGGGATATGTGCGGTCCCGGCTATGCCATCCCGTCTCCCGAGGGCAACGCAGCCGTCTCCCTGATGGCCTCCCGGGAAGGAATCTTCCTGGACCCGGTCTACACCGGCAAGGCCTTCGCCGGACTCCTGGCCATGGCGAAGGAGGGCGCATTCCGAAAAGAGGATACGGTTCTCTTCCTCCACTCCGGCGGTGCCGGCGGCCTTTTCGCTGTGGATATGGATTAAAAATTTCGTGTTGCAAAATAAGAACCTAGCCTGATGGCGTCAATCCGAACACGCCTCTCAGCGGCCTTTTTCGGTGCTTTTTGCCTTGTCCTCCTCGCCTTGCGCCAGCAAGGCTTCGTCGTCCGCAGCAAAAACAGCAAAAATCCCTCGAAACAATCTCGCTGAGAGGTGCCTTGCAGTTTTGACGGAGTCCATTTTCGTCAAGACAAGGAAAAGGGCGCAGAGAATACTTTTTGTATTGTCAAGCCCTTTGACGCAGAATTGGCGGAAATTGGCCCGCCAAAACCGTGTTCGTATTGGCGCCATCAGGCTAGCCCGGTCAGCACCGTAGGGGAGGGGCTCGCCCCTCCCGGCAGTCGGAAATATGAATTCAAGAAAATGTTCGGCGAACTCGAAGATTGTACGAATTCGCCGAACATTTTTTTACAATATAACCGCGTTCTGCCGGGAGGGCACAAGGCCCTCCCCTACGTTATGAACGGAGGTTTGCGCTCTTCTTCGTGTTTTGCAGTACACCCTTTTTATGAAAGTTCGTGTTTATCCAGAATCATGACAGCCGGATCGTCTCCCGTCCCGAAGATCGTCACATAGCCCTGCAGCGTCCCGGCCTTGGCTTTTAATGCCCGGCAGCGGCCGTCGATGTAGATGTCGCACTTTTCCCGGCCGTTCTTGGCCTCCTGCACCAGGTTGGCCGCGGCGGAATTGCCGTCAAAGGCCAGCAGCACCGAGGGACGGCGCTTGAAGATCTCATAGGCAAAGCTCTTGTAAAGACCAAGGCCCGTGGGTTCAATGGAGATGCGGATCCATACATCCGCTTTCAGCAGCCTGTCCCGTTCGGCCCGACTGATCATGGTGGGCACGATGGCGTAGATCTGGAATCTTCCCTCATTTTGCTGGATCAGATAGCGCTCGTAGCCGGAGCAGCTGTGACCCACCACAAAGAAGCACTTTTCCGGATCCGCGGAGCGCAGCAGTTTGTCGATGGCGTTCATCCCCTGGGGGTTGAGCTTGGTCACATGCTGGTTGTTGTTGAAGCTGCCGCCGGCCAGAACGATGGGCAGCTTGCCCTCCGGCAGGTCCCGGATCTGCTGCTCCAGCTCCTTCTGAGCGTCCAGCTTCCCCTGGTTCACCCAGAGAACGTCGGTGGCCTTTTCGGTGGCCGCAATGCGCAGCGCCAGGTAATCGGCAGGGGAGAGGGGACCGCGGGCGTGCTCGAAGAGCAGCCACTTGTTCTGGCAGTACTGGCGGCTCTTTTCCGCGATGCTTCTGTCGGTTTCCCGCATGCGGCAAAGCTCTTCAAAACTCAGATCCAGCAGCTTTTCCAGGGACAGCTCTTCCTCAATGGGATCTGTTCCGTACAGGGCGCAGCCGTCGGTTCCCTGCACGCACATCACTCCTGCCCGGATAAAGCCCTTCAGGGGGTGGCGACTCAGGTCACTCAGGTTGTTGAGCCGCACGTTGGAGGTGATCTGAAATTCCAGTACCACCCGGTTTTCCACCAACTCCTGCAGCAGCTTCTTGCCTTTGGCACTGCGAAGGTCCGGGGCGTAAAGCCCGTGACCGATGCGCACATGGGGCATCTTCTGCCCGGGAGCCAGAGCCTCTTTGACCAGCATCACGCTGTTTGCCACATTGTCCCGTAAACTGTCGTTTTCCCCCGCGTGGATGCGGATCACAAAGCCCGGGTCCAGCGCCGCGATGCGTACCAGCTCCTTGATCACCGGCCGAAGCTGCAGGATATCGTTGATCTCTTCACCCAGAATATCGCTGCCGGCCACATAGGGATCCCCGGCAATGGCTTTCAGCACCTGCAGGTTTTCCGCCAAGTAATCCCCGGGGGTCACCGCGTCCTTGATGATGGTCAGCGGCACCCGGCGGATCCCGGCCAGAAAGCGGATCAGCACGCCGGTCTCCCGGTTGATGGCGGGCATCACCGCGTGAACCTGCCGCAGCATCTCCACGGATTCTTTTTTCTTTACCAGGGAAGTATCGGAGATCTCCACATACTCGATCCCGCATTTGGCGTAGGACCGGGCGATCCAGAGAAGCTTGTCCTGGAAGAGCGTGTTGTTCCGGTATTCCTGCGTTTCCCGGTCGGCCATGATCCTGGCGCAGTAGCGCAGGATATCCGGGTCCGGGATCAGAGCCAGCTTGCTCATGGAGATCCGTTTTTCGGCGCTGATGCCCTTGGTGAACACATAGCGATAGAGATAGACCTTTTCCAGATCCGCAAACACAGCCTGTCCGTCCTTGGGGATGGTGAGGGAGTTTCGGATCTGCACAATGTTCCAGGCGGCGTGCTCCAGGTTCTCGAGAATGAGATCCGCAAAGTTCAGGAAGGTGTTGTCGTCGATCCGGCGTTCCAGATATTTTCCGGTCAGGCTGGAATCCGTAAAGCCTTTGGCCACCTGTGCCCGCTGCTCCTCCAGCGCGGCCCGCTGCGCATCGCTGATCCGGAGTGCAAGCTTTTTGATATAATACAGCGGATAGCGGATCTGATGGCAGATCCCCAGAGCGAGCAGAATATCGGGGGAGAGGTTCGCGTTCATATGGGTGTGCAGATCCGTGCGGAACTTGGCTTCGCTGCGGATATAGGTTTTTACGATGGTACGCAGCTCGTCCAGCTGATAATCCTTGGTCTGGCTCATCAGCGTTTTGGAAATGGCGGGGATGGAGGCCTTCAGCTCCACCGTACCGTCCGGCCAGATGTTGGCCACCTTGGTGTTGCCCAGCCGGAAAATGTAGAGCTTGCGGTTCTGCCCGTCCACATAGCTGGGCACCTTGCCGCGAATGATTTTGAGCCCCTGCTCGTCCTCACTGATGGGGAGAGAGCAGAGCTTTGCCAGATTCACGATCAGGTTCCCGCTGTGATGGTTCGGCGTGCGCAGAACATAGTGAAGCACTTCTTCCTTCCGGAACAGCTCCACCACGATGTCTTTTTCTTTATCCAGATAGAATTGACCGAATGGCTTCATCGTCTCTCCTTATCCATCTATCTTTAAAACAAGTTTTGGAATTGAGTTATTTAGGGCTTCCCGGAGCGCATGGCCAGAAAGCAGGGGATACGCAGCTCTGCCAGCCGTCCCTCGCCGTTATAGTCCTCATAGAGCTCCAGCAGCTGAAAGCCAGCCTCCAGCTGTCCGCCGATCTGTTCCTCCAGGGAGTGAGAAAACTGCACGCCGCAGTCATCTCTGCGCAGCTGCTCCATCTGCTCCGGGTTTTTCAGTGGGTCAAAGGGCAAGGCGTTTACGATCCGCTCTTCAGCATCATCCACGATGTAGTTTACAAAGTGGTCGGTTCCGGAAAGCAGCTCGCCTCCGTGCCGCAGCACCCGGAAGCACTCTCTCCAGATGAGCCGTACTTCCCGCACATAGCAGTTGGAAACCGGATGGAAGATCAGATCAAAGCTCTCATCAGGAAAGGGGAGGGGCTTCGTCATGTCCTCCCGGAGGATCCGGATCGCATAGCCCTCCCGCTGGGCCACAAGCCTTTCGCTTTCGCATTGAAGCGGGGAGTAATCCAGCACCGTGCAGTCCGCTCCCAGTGCCGCAAAGATGGGCATCTGCTGCCCGCCACCGCTGGCGAGACCCAGGATCTTTTTGCCTTTCAATTCTCCGAACCAGCGGTGGGGGACCGGCCTTGTCGGGGTCAGCAGGACGTTCCATTCGCCCTGCTTTGCTTTTTCATAGCTTTCATGGCTGATGGGTTTTCCCCATTCCCAGCCTTCCCGGATCCATCGGTCGATGGTCTCGGCGTTGATATCCTGATAGTTCATATCCAGTTCTTTACAGACTGTCCCTGATGAAGACCACCGAGCAGAGAGATTTCGTCACCATCACACTTTCCTGATGGAAGAAGGCGCAGAGATCCTTTGCGATCTCCGTGACCGTTGCTTCCTCGGCGTTCAGCAGCAAAAGCTGCAGGGTGTTTTCCTCTGTATAGCGTCCGTCGTCGTGGAAATAGCCTCCATTGGTCAGTTGAAAGGAAAAAGCTACGTGATAATTCTGGCATACTCTGCGCAGAATGGAGACATATTTCTCGGTTTCAAACTTCTGCGAGCCTGTGTCCGCATCGTTCAGACCGATGTAGATGCTGTATTGCGTCGTCTTGTCGTTCATAAGCATACCGTTACCCTATCATATCAATCTGATTCCATCTGGAAATACACGAAGAAAGGTCTCGATGCTGTGATATCCAGATACCACTGTGCGATATATTTGCTTCGCAAATGCGAAATGTACTCGCTTTGCTTCCGCGCGATATGATGTGAATTCCTTCGCGCCAAGCAGGGCATATCGCGCCGCAGGCATATCGCATTCTGACAGGACATATCGCAAATTCCGTCAGGAATTCATATCGCGTTGAGACAGTCGAACGACTGTCTCAACATGACTTGAGACAATAGCGTGAATAAATCGGTGTTTATTTACGCTGATTGCGCGTCCATTCTCGTGGAAAAGATTCCACCTTTCAAAATGGTCGAGGCAATAGCGTTGATAATACAGATTATAGATCGAGGCGATTGGCGACGCCTTGTAAGTACTCGATTATCTCCTGTTCATGTTCATAGAAGTAATCATCTGCTGATTCACAAATGCCCTCTTCTTCTTCCGTGCCGTATGAACGAAATGCTTCAACAAGATTGTCATACAAATGCGTTGGCAATACTTCTTCCAAAGCAGAAAGATTTTTGTTGATTGCTTCTTTTCCCTCTGTGTTTTCCGTATTGAAAAACCATCCGCTGTGTCCTTCGCCGTTTACACCGCTCTCATAATCACACAAAATAAAGGTATTGTAATCGTTCTCCGCAAGTTCTCCCGAACCATACAAATCCCATAGCTTGTTCCATTTCATTTGGTTATCTGACATACTATCGATCCTTTCAAATGAATTGACGCTGCGCGTCATGATTTGGCTTCGCCATGATTTTCGCTATGCGCATGAATTGAATTGCGCCTTATGCCCCGCAGGGCAATTCATGACCACAGGTCAATTCAGGCCGCAAGGCAATTCATGCGCCGACAGGCGCAATTCATTGTTTGCAAAGCAAGCATACCGTCTCCACGTGGCTTGTCCTTGGAAACATGTCCACTGCTGTCGCTGCCTGCAAAGCATAACCCAAGTCCTGAAAGCGCAAAATGTCGCGCGCCAGGGTTTCCGGGCCGCAGGAGACATAGACGATCCTCTCCGGCGCCATAGAGGCGACGGATTTCACCGCTTCCTCACTCATGCCCTTGCGCGGCGGGTCCACCACCACGATCCTGGGCCGGAGTCCTCTTTCGGCCAGAGCCTTGGCGGCCTCGCCTGCGTCCCCGCAAAGAAATTCGGCGTTCTCAACGCCGTTGCGGCGGGCGTTTTCTCCCGCGTTTTCCACAGCCTCCGGCACGATCTCGGCCCCGATGACTTTTCCTGCGTCTTTTGCCATCCGAAGACTGATGGTCCCTGCGCCGCAGTAGAGGTCAAACACCAGATCATCTTTCTTGGCCCCGGCGTATTCCGCGGCCTTTTCATAGAGCTTTTCCGCCTGGGGGGGATTGATCTGGAAAAAGGCCTGGGGCGCAATGGAAAATTCCAGCCCGCAGAGTCTGTCGTGCAGGATCTCATCGCCCCAGAGGGTATAGAAGTCCCCGGAGAGCACCGTGTTGCCCCTGGTCTTGTTGATGTTCAGCACGATCCCCGTGAGCTCCGGGCATTCCCTGCGCAGATGCTCCACCAGCGCCTGTGTTCTGCTGCCGAAGCCTGCGGCGGAGCAGATGCAGAGCACAGCGTCCGCTGTCTGCCATGCCTGGCGGCAGAACACATGCCGCACGGTACCTTTGCCGGTAGTCTCGTCATAAGCGGGCAGCTTTTCCTTTTTCAAAAAGTCTACTACGGCCTTTGCACAGCGGCAGCTCAGCTCGGATTGAAGCCTGCAGTCCGTCACAGGGATCAACTCATGGCTTCGTTCCCGATAAAAGCCGAATGCAGGCCCGTTTTGCGTGTTTGCCACCGCAAAAATCGCTTTGTTCCGTGTCCGGTCCTGCTCCTTGCTTCCCAGGATCTCCTCGGCCTGCACGTCCTGTTTCCCGATCCTTTGCAGGGCGTCGTTCACACGGCCCAGCTTGAAGCGCAGTTCTTCCTCGTAGGAGAGGTGCCTTGTGTCGCAGCCGCCGCATTTGCCAAAATGAGGGCAGTCCGGTGTGATCCGGGCAGGGGAGGCCTGCAGCAGCCGCTGGCCCCGGGCGAAAATCGCCGAGGCTGTGACCTTCAGGATCCGGATCTCCCAGCGCTCGCCGGGAATGGCGCGGGGCACGAAAACCGCTCTCCCTTTTACGCGGCAGACGCCGGCGCCGTCCGAGGACCAGCCGGTGATCTCCGCTTCCGTTATTTCGTTTTTCCTTAATTCTTCCATGCCCTGTATCTTATCATATCCGATCCGTTCTGACAATGCGGCAGAAGCAAACAAAAATGGAAAACTTTCTAACTCATATTCGCTCTTTTCGTACAGATACTACTGCCGTAATGCTTGAGGAGGCGAATCATGAAAAAGAATCTTTGTTTGATTTTCGCATTGCTTTTGTGCCTGGCTCTTTGTGCCTGCGGCATGGACAGGGGCAGCGACAGACCCGGCAGCGGCATGGATATCCTTCCAGATGTGACTCCCATGGCGTCTCCGGACCTGAATGACGGCCGCGTCCAGGACGGGGACGGCATCATCGGTAATGGCGAGGGCGGCGCCGGTGCGACCGCGTCCCCCATGCCCAGCACCAGTCCTGTTCCGGGCAGCTCCAGCCCCATGCCCACCACGGCGCCAACCACAGCACCCAGCACATCTCCCAATCCCTGAACGAAACCCCGCCTCATCGGCGGGGTTTCAAATCTGTCCTGCTTGCCAATCCTCACGATCCGGTGTATCATGGCGACGAGAGGAGGGGAGCGCATGCTTTTCGTCTACTATGCCAATATCGATTCTGTGCCGGACAGTCCCGAAGGTCTGCCCCTGTCCGCGTATCGGCTGGAAAAGCTGTCCTCCTGCCGCTCCGCTGAGCGACGCCGCCAGGGCATCGGCGCCGAGCTCCTTCTGATCCATGCCCTGCGCGCCGCCTCTGCGGGTCTGCAGCCTCCGCTCGCCATCGCCGCACAGCCGGAGGGCAAGCCCTATCTCATGGACTCTGATTATCATTTCAGCCTTTCCCACAGCGGCTCCTTCGCCGCTTGTGCTATATCTGACCATCCCGTCGGCCTGGATCTGGAGCGCAGAGGCCGCATGAGCGATGCGCTGCTCCGCCGCAGCTTCAGCTCGGAGGAGCAGGCTCTCCTCCGCGCCGCCGAAGATCCTGATCATCTCTTCACCCGGCTTTGGACGGGGAAGGAGAGCTACGTCAAAGCTACCGGACAGGGAATCCTTTTTCCTCTTCGGGATATCCAGCCGCTGGATCCGCCGCCGGGCGTCTCTTTCTGGCAAAGAGATCTGGACGGCTGCTGTCTCAGCGTCTGCATTCTCGGCACCTCCGCCGAACCGGAGATATTCCAAGAAATCACGCTCCCATGAAAAGGGGCTGTCTCAAAAGTCCATAAATGAACGTAGGGGCGGCTACCAGCCGCCCGCGCACTAATATGTCAAAAAGTTAGAAATGTGAGGCGCATTCGCAGGTAAGTACGAATTCGCCTCACATTTTTGTGCTACTTCATACCAGCTCTGCCGGGCGGCTGATAGCCGCCCCTACGGCACTTTTTCCGCCTTACCGCATTTTGAGACAGCACCGTTTCAGCTTTTCAGCAGTTCCAATTCTTCCAGTGTCGCTTTCAGCGCTTCCCGATGCTCTTCGGAGATCTGGGTCAGCGGCAGACGCAGCATCCCGCTGTCCATACCCAGCATTTCCATGGCGGCCTTCACCGGCATGGGATTGGTTTCGATAAAGAGCGTGGAGAAGAGCCTTGCATACTTGCAGTAGAGCGCCGCGGCTCCCTGATAATCTCCGGAGAGGCAGCGCGCACAGAGGCTCGCCACCGCTGCCGGCACGATGTTGCTGGCAACCGAGATCACCCCCAGCGCCCCCAGCGCCATCATGGGCACGGTATTGTCGTCGTTTCCGCTCCAGAGATGCAGCGCATCTCCGCAGAGGCTCCGGGTCCTTGCAATCAGACTGAAATCGCCGGAGGCCTCCTTCACGCCATTGATATTCGGGTGCTCGGCAAGCGCCTTGTATGTCTCGGCCCGGATCCCGATGCCCGTCCTGCTTGGCACGTTATAAAGGATCATGGGGATCTCCACCCGGTCCGCCACATAGGTAAAATGCTCGACCAGCCCTTTCTGGGAGGTCTTGTTGTAATACGGCGTTACCATCAGGATGGCGTCGGCGCCCACCGCTTTGGCGTTCTCCGCTTTCCTCAGGACAGCGAGGGTGTTGTTCCCGCCGATACCCACGATCACCTTCATTTTCCCTTTGCAGGCGTTCACGGTATAGCGCACCAGCTCGTTGTGCTCGTCCTGGCTCAGCGTGGCGTTTTCTCCTGTGGTGCCGCAAACCACGATGGCGGCGGTCCCGCCGTCCAGTTGAAAGTCCAGCTGCTGCTGCAGCCGCGCGTAGTCGATGCCCGTATCGCAAAATGGCGTCACGATAGCGGTGCAGGAGCCTTGAAATACCGGGATTTTGTTCATACGTGCCTCCTCAAGTGGTTTTCGGCAAAGTCTATGCCGCCCGGAGGACGTCTATGCCATTGAAAAAGCTGGCGCCATCTGCTATACTACAGGAAAACCGTCGGAGGGGAGGGGAGCGCCACGTATCGCAGGATCTTGAGCCTATGTCTCGCACTATGCTTGCTGTTCGCCCTCGCTCCAGCCGCCTTCGCCCAGGAGCCCTCCATCCCGGACCGCAAGGGCACCGCCCCCGCGGAGGCCGATTGGCTGGACGGGCAGTTTGACGCGGACCCCGGTACCTGGGAGAATACGCCCCTGCCAGTCCATACCGTACGCATCGGGCTGAGCTTTGGCGCCTCCGCGGTGCCGGAAGCGATCTTCCGGGACAACAACGGCCAGGGTTTTCGCATCGGGTACTACGATGATACACGGGTCTTCCATGAGCTGGACCGGGTGAAGCAGGAGCTGATCGTGATTTGCCCCTCCTGGTACAGCGAAAACGGCCTCATGCTCCTCTCGGGAGAAAACGGCGCGCTTTTGTACCTGACCCCCAACCCCTTTCTCGCCATCGAGTGCCTTTCCGGCGACACGGGCTACGGGGAAAATCGCTATGCCGGCGGCTTTGAGTGCCGCAGACAGCCCGACGACAGCATGACCGTCGTAAACGTCCTTCCCCTGGAGAGCTACGTTAAGGGCGTGGTCCCCTATGAGATGGGGGCGGACTGGCCCGCCGAAGCGCTGAAGGCCCAGGCCGTCTGCGCCCGGACCTACGTGGTCTATAACCAGAACAGCTTCCCCGAGGAGGGCTTTGACCTCAACGACAATACCGAGTGCCAGGTGTACAAGGGCCTGGCCTGGGCCAGTGCTGCCACCGACGCCGCCGTGGACGCCACCGCCGGCCAGGTCCTGCGCTACCGGGGCGAGATCTGCGAGATCTATTATTTCGCAGCCGACGGCGGCTACACCGAGGACGGCTCCCTGATCTTCGACGCGGACCGTCCTTATCTCCTGGGCAAGCGTGACCCCTTTGAGGCCGAGGAGAACTTCGCCTACCGCCGCTGGACCCTGACCTTTCCTGCCGAGACCGTCACCTTCCGCCTGGGCCAGGAGGGGTATGAGATCGACCCCATCGTGGACATCATCCCGGAGCGCTCCCGCTTCGGCAACGTGATCGCCCTGTGCTTCGTGTCCGAAAGCGGCCGGGAACTGCGCCTTGCGGGCCGGGACTGCTGCAAGCCCCTTCGGCTTTACAGCCATTGCTTCACCATCACCCGCGACAAGGACGGCGCCTTCGTCTTCACCGGCAGCGGTATGGGCCACAACTGCGGCATGAGCCAGTGGGGCGCCCGCGCCATGGCGGAAAAGCACGGCTATACTTATCGCCAAATCCTTGCATTTTACTATACAGGAGCCTATGCTGCATGAAGAGAACCGATTTTTCTTTTGACCTTCCTGAAGAACTCATCGCCCAAACCCCGCTGCAGCAGCGCGACGCTTCCCGCCTGCTGCACCTGGATAAGGAGACTGGGGAGCTGGAGCACGCCCATTTTTATGAGCTTCCCAAGTACCTCCGACCAGGGGACTGCCTGGTGCTGAATGATTCCCGCGTCCTGCCCGCCCGGCTTATCGGCGCCCGCCCCAGCGGCGGTACGGTGGAGCTGGTGCTGCTGCGGGACCTGGGAGAAGGGAAGTGGGAGTGCCTTTCCCGTCCCGGCCGCAAGACCCGTCCCGGCCAGGAGCTGATCTTTGGCGACGGGGAGCTCACTGCCACCGTCCTGGAGGTCATCGAGGGCGGCAATCGCATTGTCCAGTTCCACTACGAGGGCATTTTCCTGGAGGTGCTGGAGCGCCTTGGCAAGATGCCGCTGCCGCCCTATATCCGGGAGGAGCTGCAGGATGCCGAGCGCTATCAGACCGTCTATTCCCGGGAGCTTGGCAGCGCCGCCGCCCCCACCGCGGGCCTGCACTTCACCAAAGAGCTGCTGGCCCAGATCGAGGCCATGGGCGTCAAGGTGGCATATGTAACGCTGCACGTGGGTCTCGGCACCTTCCGGCCCGTGAAGGAGGACGAGATCGAGGACCACCCCATGCACGCGGAGTTCTGCATCATTCCGGAGCGTACAGCCCGGCTTGTGAACGAGACCAAGCGCGCCGGCGGCCGGATCGTCTCCGTGGGCACCACCTCCTGCCGCACCCTGGAGAGCTTTGCCAAAGAGGACGGCACCCTGGAGCCCTGCTCCGGCTGGACCAATATCTTCATCTATCCCGGCTACCGCTTCAAGTGCATCGACGCCCTGGTCACGAACTTCCACCTGCCGGAGAGTACGCTGATTATGCTGGTCTCCGCCCTCGCCGGACGGGAGCACGTCCTCCACGCCTATGAGGTCGCCGTGCAGGAGCGCTACCGCTTCTTCTCCTTCGGCGACGCTATGTTCATCTCGTAACCTTAGACTCCCTCCCCGCAGGGCGTGAGTGACATGCGGCGTTTCACGGTCCGCTGCATGTCGGATGAGGTGCTGAACTCCCTCAGTCCCAGTGTGCGCACTGGGACAGCTCCCTCAAAGAGGGAGCCAATTTGCCTCCCTCTTTGAGGGAGGTGGCGCGGCGCGTCCCCCGCAAGCGCCGTGACGGAGGGAGTCTTTCACCATTAGGTAAAAGTGTTCTAAGGAGCTTCCGATGTCATTGCCATATAAGTCTGATCTGATTCCTTTGGCAAAGAATATGCGTAAGCATGCCACACCGCAGGAAAATCATTTGTGGTACGATTTCCTTCGTTCCTATCCGATAAGATTTCAGCGCCAGAAAGCCATTGATCATTATATCGTTGATTTCTATTGCCATGCTGCCAAGCTGGTCATTGAGATAGACGGTTCCCAGCATTATGATCCGAAGTTGCAAGCAGAGGATGAGAAACGAACAGCAGAACTACAAAAACTTGGACTATCGGTTCTTCGTTTTTCAAATCACGAGATCAATACCCAATTTCGCGCGGTGTGTGAGCAGATCGACCACGTTGTGAATTCCAGGGTCTCATAATCTCCCTCAGTCCCAGTGTGCGCACTGGGACAGCTCCCTCAAAGAGGGAGCCAATTTGCCTCCCACCCCGCAAGCGCCGTGACGGAGGGAGTCTTTTCGACAATATTTCAATCCAAACCATCGTAGGATCATCGATCCTGCGATTTTTCATATTTCTTCCTTTTTTCTGCTGGACAAGCCTGGGTTTTTCTGCTACATTTAAAATGGAAATGTATAGATAAAATAACCATAAAATGTCAATTATCAAGGAGGAACAGCCCATGAAAACCACCGACCGCGTATTGAGCTTTTTGCTGGCCCTGGTAATGGTCTTCTCCCTGTTCTCTCCCGGTCTGGCTTATGCCGAAGAGCCGGAGGAAGAAGGCACCATTGCACCTGTGGAGGATCCTGCTCCAGTGCCGGATGACCCTGCCGCGCCTGTAGGGGACGGCGTCCTCGACGTCCCGACCGACGACTCCGATTCCACCGGCAGCATTGCCCCTGCGGCGGAGACGGAGACCGTGGAGCTGGCCTCCGGCAGCTGCGGCACGAACCTGACCTGGAGGCTGACGGACGACGGCGTTCTCACCATCTCCGGCACCGGCGCCATGACGACGTATTCCAGCAGCAACGCGGCACCCTGGAACAGCTACAAAAATTCTATCACCTCCCTGGTGGTGGAGTCCGGCGTGACGACCATCGGCGCATACGCATTCTACGGCTGCAATCAGTTGGTGTCCGCGACTCTCCCGGACAGCGTGACGACCCTTTCCAGCGCGGCCTTTCGGAACTGCACGAAGCTCACGAATGTAAACCTTCCCTCCAATCTGGGGAACTGGGGACTTGGTGACAATGTGTTTAACGGCTGCAGTTCTCTCGCGCAGATCATCATCCCCTCAAATGTAAAATACATTCAGAGCTACGCATTCCTGAACTGCAGCTCTCTTGCGAGCGTGGGCGTCCCGGACGGCGTCACCAGCATCGGCAGTTCCGCCTTCAAAGGCTGCAGCAGCCTGACGGAGCTGACGCTTCCCGGCTCTGTGAGCACGATCAGCACCTCAGCCTTTGCCGACTGCAGTGCGCTGACCGAGATCGTGATCCCGGACGGCGTGGAAGAGCTGCAAAGCACTGCCTTCCAAAACTGCGCCAGCCTTGCCCGCGTGAGCTTTGGCTCGAGCACAAAATACATTAGAGGCTCTGCCTTCAAGGGCTGCACTTCCCTGGTGGAGCTCCGCTTCCCGGTGAGCATCTCCTCCCTGGGTGCCAGCGCCTTTGAAGGCTGCACCGGGCTGAAAAGGATCTATTTCCTGGGAAATCCGCCCACGATCTACGATACTGCCTTTACCGGCGTCAGCGCCCGGGCCAATTACCCCTATTTCAACGAAAACTGGACCGAGGACAAGCTGCAGAACTACGGCGGCAGCCTCACCTGGGGCACATGGGACCCCTACTACGTTGAATATGACCTGACCATTGCGGGCGAGAAGGTCACAGCCGGATCGCAGCCTGACACCAATCACCTCTCCAACTTGATCGACAATACCTTCGCCTGGACTTATGACCCGGACACAAACACCCTGCACCTGCAGGGATACTGGGATGTACCCGCGGATTACGCTTATAACTATGTCATCTGGAACAGCATCCCCGGGCTCACCATCTCTGTCGACTCCAGTGTGAGCCTGCACCTCGCGGCGGGCACTGCAAGCTTCACTTTCCTGCGCCTTTCAGCGGACACCACCATCACTGGCAACGGGAATTATAGTCTGTCCTTTGTCGGCCCCAATAACGGCAGCGCCGACGGCGTCTATGTGGGCGGCCACACCCTGACCCTGCGGGACCTGAAGCTCTATGCCTACAACAACATCCGCTATGCCATGGACGGCGGCACGAGCTGGCAGAGCGCTCTGAATCTGGAGAGCTGCTCCGGCATCCTCACCACCACCGAGGCGGCCATTTTCCGCTTCCCCCAGGGCATCGACATGGACGACTGCTGCTTTGTCCAGCCCTTCGGCGCCGTGATCGACAGCCAGGGCATCGTCTGTGAGTCCAACGGCAGCACCTGGGCCACCCGGGTGGTCCTGGGCCAGGGACCCTATCCCCTGGGCGTGGCCGGCGTCACGGTGACGGAGAGCAACAAGGAGGATATTCTGGACAACGGGATCTTTTCCTTCAACTCCGACACCAAGACCCTCTACATCAACGGCAACTGGCAGAGCACTGCCAACGCCCCGGTGATCGAGAACTACATCAACGGCCTCACGGTCGTCGTTGCGTCGGAATACGGCGCGCTGAGCTCCACCAGCTCTTCCCAGAGCATCCGGGGCCTGATCGAAAGCCACGGCAGCATGACCATCCGGCCGCTGGAGACAGACGCGGGCTATAGCCTCACCCTCGCGGGCAGCGGCGTCTTTAACCGGGCCGGCATCCACATGTATGGCGACTCCACCCTGACCGTTCAGGACATGGATCTCACCATCAGCAACACGGGCTACGGCCTCCGGGGCGATGAGGAGGGGGGCAGCAGCGCCCTCCGTCTGGAAAGATCCCGGGTTTCCTGCGAGGGGATCTTCACCTCCGGTTTCTTCAGCTTCAAAGGTGGCGTCACGCTCACGGGCTGCGGCTGGGCGGTCCCGGCCTATCCCAAGCTTTCCGGCGGCAGTCTCTGCATCGAATCCTGGGACGGGGATCAGCTGGTGAAGGATCTTCTCGTCCATCCCACGGTCTATGACCTGGTGATCGACGGCACGCGGGTATACGCCGACAACGCTTCTGATATCCTGGGCAACGGCGTCTTCGCCTACAACGTTGAGACCAATACCCTCAGCATCTCCGGCGATTACACCCAGCCCACCGCCACGGCGGAGCTGCTGAAAACCTATAAGGTCCGCCCCGTGATCGACAGCGGTCTGAACGAGCTGCGCATCGAGCTCGGCGGCGACGTGACCCTGACCGCCGCGCTGAAAAACTACAACAGCTATACCCCCATCATCAACAGCACCGGTTCCCGCATCTTCCTTCGGGCCGCGGAGGGCACGGAGACCATGCCTGTCCTGACTCTCAAGAGCAGCGGCGAGGAGATCAGCTTTGACGGCATCCACTCCAAATCCCTCACCATCAGGGGAATCGACCTCCGGGTGGCACAGGGAGCCCGGAAGGGCCTTCTGGGCGAGAGCGGTTCCGTGCTGACCTTCATCAACTGCTGCGGAGATATCTGGGGCTATGCCAACGATACCGGAGCCGCCGTCACCGGCTACACCGGCGGCATCAGCCTGGATCACTGCGGCCTGATCGAAGGCGTTGCCTCCGGGGGCACGATCTTTGACGGCGGGGTCTCCGGAAGGGTAATCATCTCCAATGCGCTCTTCGATCTCTATGTGGACGGCATCCGGCTTTCCGCCGGGAACACCAGCGTGCTGGACGGCAGGGCCGTCTATGACCCGGAGACCAATACCCTGACCCTGGACGGTCTGGGCGAAGCGGACTACAGGAGCTCCAATCTCCCCTACATCGAAAACCACATCCCGGGCCTGACCATTCTGGTGGCCTCCGGCATCGAGCTGAACACCGTCTCCTCGGCGTCTTACGTCCACGGCATCATCGAGAGCGACCAGGATCTCACCATCACCGCCCCCGGGGACACGGGCCGCCTGGTGCTCAACGCCAGCGGAATCGGCAGCGGCATCCTTCCCGACGGCGTCAGGATGCTGAACGGTGCGGACCTGACGCTGCAGGGCGTGAGCATTCTGGTGAAGATTGTGGAAAACGGCCTTGTGGGCACCGCGGGCTCGGCGCTGACCGTCTCCGGCTCCTGGGTGGAGATCCACGCCGGCACCGCGGCCGTCAACAGCTTTACCGAGGGCATCACCCTGGAGCAGGACAAGATCACCGATCCCGAGGAGGCATATGTGGACGGGGCGCGGATCTATGATCCCGCCATCAGCGCGCCGGCGAAGACCGTGACCATTACGCCCCCCGAGCACTTCCATGACGAGATCGATTTCCTGCCCTGGACGGGAGCGACCAGCCTTCCCAGCGTGCCGGGCAGCTATTACCTGTGCAACGATGTGACCCTCAGCAAGACCTGGACCGTCCCCGAGGGCAGGGTGGACCTCTGCCTGCGCGGCCACACCATCCGGATGGCCGCGTCCGAGCGAGTCATTGAGATCCCCGGCGGGGCCACGCTGAATCTGTATGACTGCAGCGAAGACCCGGGCGCGATCACCGGCGGATACAGTATTTACAGCGGCGGCGGCGTGTATGTGGATATGTTCGGTACGCTCAATCTCTACGGAGGCAGGATCACCGGGAACGGGACAGACGGAGATGGCGGCGGCGTCAAATCATGGGGCACGTTCCGTATGTACGGCGGCGAGATCAGCTTTAACGGCGCTGATCAGGGCGGCGGTGTTTGGGCCGACGCCTTCACCATGAGCGGCGGCGTGATCAGCCGCAACGAGTCTGAAAGAGGCGGCGGCGTGTATGCTGCCGGTACCTTCACCATGAGCGGCGGCACCATCCGGAACAACCGCGCCTTGAAGACTTATGGAGGCTTTGCCCCAGGCGGCGGCGTATTTGTGGCGGTGGGCAAAAGCTTCGTCATGAGCGGCGGCGAAATTCGAGACAACACGGCCTCTATCTATGGCGGCGGCGTGTATCTCTACGATTCCTCGAGCGTTTTCAAGCTCAGCGGCGCGCCCGTGATCGAGGGGAACAAGAACATCAACAGCGAGATAACAAACGTTTATCTGCCGGAGGGGCGGATTACCGTCACCGGTGCGCTGACAGAGGGCGCCAGAGTGGGCGTGGGGATGGAAAGCCCCGGCGTCTTTACCAGCGGCTTTAACAGCTATAACGAAGGCAAATCCCCCGGGGCCTTCTTCTTCAGCGACGATTCTTCCTATTATGTGGGCCTTGCGGATGGCGAGGGGATCCTGACCCAGGAGACCTTCACCGTCAGCTTCTCCACCACTCACGGCACCACGCCCGCGGCCCAGACCGTCGGCGCCGGCGCCCAGGCCATACGCCCCGCCGATCCCAGCGAGGAGGGCTGGACCTTCGCCGGCTGGTACCAAATGGTCGGCTATTCCATGCAGGAGTATGACTTCTCCGCCCCTGTTACGGCGGATCTCGTCCTGTTTGCCATGTGGAAGCACACGGTGAGCTTTGACGTCCAGGGCCATGGCACGGCTCCCGAGCCCCAGATGGTGGACCACGAATCCACTGCCGCCCGTCCCGCCGATCCCAGCGAAGAGGGCTGGACCTTCGGCGGCTGGTACACGGACGCGGCCTGCACCGCGGAATATGACTTTGCGACCCCTGTGACGGTGAATCTGACCCTCTACGCCAAGTGGACGGAAACTGTAGAGACTTACGGGCTCTGGCTGGGCGAGATCCAGGTCGACGAGACCAACCGAGACGACATCCTGGGCGACGGCACGGCCAGCTACGATCCGGAAACGAAGACGCTGACCTTCACGGTGGCCGAGCCTGCCATCCGGGGACTGTTTGAAGAAAGTCTTTTAGGCACGAAGTACCGAGCCGAGATCTGGTGCCTGCACGAGCTGAACATCCAGACTCCCGGAGAGCTCAGGCTGACCAACCAATCTACCTACGGAAATGTGATGAACTGGGTCAGCTACATGATCCGTGTGAACGGCCCCCTGAGCGTCAACGGAGATCTGACCATCGACTGCGACGCTACCTACGGCGTCAGCTGCAGCGCTCTCACGGTCAACGGCAGCGTCAGCATCGACATCAAGCATAACAGCGACGGCGACGGCGCTCTGGTCAGCTGCGTGGGCGACGTGTACATTACCGGCGACTTCACAGGCAACACCCGCACGAGCCGGGGACTGTACTTCACCAACGGCACGCTCCGGGTGGACGGCAACGTGACGATCCGCAACAGCCACGCAAGCGGCTGGGGCATTTACGGAGGTGTGGACGCTACCGAAATACCGGGCACCGTGATCGTCGGTCCCGGCGCCTGGGATGTTGAGGCATATGTGGCGATTCGCGCCAAGACCGCCATCGTGATCCCCGAGACTCATCGGATCACCACCCCGGCGGGCGGCCTTGTGAAGGAATATGGCGGAATATTCACCATCACCGTGCCCGATGGCTCAAGCATGGCAAGCCATGTCATCATCGTACCGGCAGGCGATATCAACCGGGACGGTGAGGTAAATGCCCTGGATCTGATGCTGCTGCGCAAATACCTGGTGGACCTTCCCATTGAAGGTGTCTTTGACGAGGTCGCCGCGGATCTCAACGGCGACGGGGTCATCGACATCCTTGACATGGTTCGCCTGCGCAAGGTTCTGGCCTGACGGAAGCACGGCGACGCCCAAAGCCTTCTCCTTGAGGAGAAGGTGTCATGCGGCGTGTTACGGCCCGCCGCATGACGGATGAGGTGGCGACCTTCACAACGACAGTCCGGCTGCAAGATGGCGAAAGGATTTCCACCTCATCAGTCACGGCGCTTGCGTGAGACGCGCCGCGACAGCTTCCCCTCCAGGGGAAGCCCGGAGACGAGGATTGCTTGCACCGCCCAAAGCCCCCCTTGCCTAAAGGGGGGTGCCCCAGTGCGCACACTGGGGCGGAGGGATACTTTCTTTCTCTCTGCTCTGAACGGGGCCTGAGAAGTATTTCGTATCCCCAGTCACCGACGCAGGCTCCGGTGACAGCCACCTTTAGACAAGGGGGCCAATGCTCACTGCACCGGCAGCGGGGACTCCCTCAGTCCCAGTGTGATCACTGGGACAGCTCCCTCGGAGAGGGAGCCAATAGCCTCCCTC
>ONBX01000034.1 GCA_900316205.1 uncultured Eubacteriales bacterium | reverse complement strand
CTGGCCGATGTTGGAGGCCTTGGAGGCCTGTCCGCCGGTGTTGGAGTACACCTCGGTGTTGAAGACGAAGACGTTGACATCCTCGCCGGAGGCCAGGACATGGTCCACGCCGCCGTAGCCGATGTCGTAGGCCCAGCCGTCGCCGCCGAAGATCCACATGGACTTCTTGTTCAGGTAATCCTTCTTGGCCAGGATCTCGCGTGCCAGCTTGCAGGCGTCGCAGTCGCAGCCGTCGGTGATGCCCTCTTCCAGAGCCTTGATCAGGGCCTTGGTAGGAGCCTGGTTCAGGTTGCCGTCGTCATAGGTCTCGGCCCACTTGGCAGCGGCTTCCTTGATGGCGGGATCGCACCAGTTGATGGCGACGAGAGCGTCGACCTTGGCCTTCAGATCGTCGCGGATCTTCTTCTGGCCCAGGTACATGCCGAGGCCGTGCTCGGCGTTATCCTCGAACAGGGAGTTTGCCCAGGCGGGACCCTTGCCTTCCTTGTTCACGGTGTAGGGAGAGGTGGCAGCGGGGCCGCCCCAGATGGAGGAACAACCGGTGGCGTTGGAGATGAGCATATGGTCGCCGAAGAGCTGGGTGACGACGCGGGCGTAGCTGGTCTCGGCGCAGCCGGCGCAGGAGCCGGAGAACTCCAGGTAGGGCTGAGCGAACTGGCTGAGCTTCACATTGTCGGCCTTGAAGAGTTCGGGCTTGGCGGAAACCTTTTCCACAGCGTAGTTGAAGACTTCCTGCTGATCCAGCTGGCTCTCCATGGGAACCATCTCGATGGCGTGAGCGGGGCACTCGCCGACGCAGACGCCGCAGCCCATGCAGTCCAGAGGAGACACGGCCATGGTGTACTTGGCATCGGCCATGCCCTTGATGCCCTTGACAGCGGCCAGCTTGGTCTGGGCGGGAGCCGCAGCGGCCTCCTCGGCGGTGAGCACGAAGGGACGGATGGTGGCATGGGGGCAGACGAAGGCGCACTGGTTGCACTGGATGCACTTCTCAGCGTCCCAGGTGGGAACGGTGACGGCGATGCCGCGCTTCTCGTAAGCGGCAGCGCCCAGCTCGAAGGTACCGTCGGCGTGATCCACGAAGGCGGAGACGGGCAGGCTGTCGCCATCCATCTTGTCCACGGGATCCAGGATGGTCTTGACCATCTTGACGGTCTTCTCGCGGCCGTGCTTGTCCTCGGCGGCCTTGTTGTCGGTGGCCTCGGCCCAGGCGGCGGGAACCTCCACCTTGACGTAGGCGGTGGCGCCGGCGTCGATGGCGTTGTAGTTCATGTCGACCACGTCCTGGCCCTTCTTCAGGTAGGAGTGGAGGGCAGCGTCCTTCATGTACTGGATGGCCTCCGCCTCGGGCAGGACCTTGGCCAGGGAGAAGAAGGCGGACTGCAGGATGGTGTTGGTGCGCTTGCCCATACCGATCTTCTTGGCCAGGTCAATGGCGTTGATCATGTAGAGCTGGATGTTGTTCTTGGCGATGTAGCGCTTGGAGGCGGCATCCAGGTGATGCTCCAGCTCCTCAAAGCTCCACTGGCAGTTGATCAGGAACACACCGCCGGGCTTGACGTCGCGGACGATGGGGAAGCCCTTGGTGATGTAGCTGGGCACATGGCAGGCTACGAAGTCGGCCTTGTTGATGTAGTAGGGGCTCTTGATGGGCTTGTCGCCGAAGCGCAGGTGGCTGATGGTCACGCCGCCGGTCTTCTTGGAGTCGTACTGGAAGTAGGCCTGCACGTACTTGTCGGTATGGTCGCCGATGATCTTGATGGAGTTCTTGTTGGCGCCGACAGTGCCGTCGCCGCCCAGACCCCAGAACTTGCACTCGATGGTGCCTTCGGGAGCGGTGGCGGGAGCGGGAGTTTCCTCCAGGGACAGATTGGTGACGTCGTCCACGATGCCCAGGGTGAACATACGCTTGGGCTCGGCCTTGTTCAGCTCGTTGTACACGGCGAAGACAGAGGCGGGAGGCGTATCCTTGGAGCCGAGGCCGTAGCGGCCGCCGATGACCTTGATATCGGTCTTGCCGGCATTGGCCAGAGCGGTGACAACATCCAGATACAGAGGCTCGCCCTGGGCGCCGGGCTCCTTGGTGCGGTCGAGAACGGCCAGCTTCTTGGCGGTCTCGGGGATGGCGGCAAGCAGCTTCTCGGGGCAGAAGGGACGGAACAGGCGGACCTTCACCAGGCCGACCTTCTCACCGTGGGCGTTCATGTAGTCGATGACTTCTTCGGCCACGTCGCAGATGGAGCCCATAGCGATGATGACGCGGTCAGCGTCGGGAGCGCCGTAGTAGTTGAAGAGCTGGTAATCGGTGCCGAGCTTGGCATTGATCTTGCCCATGTACTCTTCCACGATGGCGGGCACCGCTTCGTAGTACTTGTTGGAGGCCTCACGGTTCTGGAAGAAGATATCGCCGTTCTCGTGAGAGCCGCGCATGGTGGGATGCTCGGAGTTCAGGGCGCGATCGCGGAAGGCCTGGACAGCGTCCATGTCGCACATTTCCTTCAGATCCTCATAGTCCCAAACCTGGACCTTCTGGATCTCGTGGGAGGTGCGGAAGCCGTCGAAGAAGTTCAGGAAGGGAACGCGGCCCTTGATGGCGGCCAGATGGGCAACCGGGCTCAGGTCCATGACTTCCTGGACGTTGGTCTCAGCCAGCATGGCAAAGCCGGTCTGGCGGCAGGCCATCACGTCGCTGTGGTCGCCAAAGATGTTCAGGGTGTGGCTGGCCAGGGTACGGGCGCTGACGTGGAAAACACCGGGAAGCAGCTCGCCGGCGATCTTGTACATGTTGGGGATCATCAGCAGCAGGCCCTGGGAGGCGGTGTAGGTGGTGGTCAGAGCGCCGGCATTGAGGGAACCATGAACGGCGCCGGCAGCGCCGGACTCCGCCTGCATCTCCTGCACCTTGACAGTAGAGCCAAAAATGTTCTTGCGGCCCTGGGCGGCCCACTGGTCGACATAGTCAGCCATGGGGCTGGACGGGGTGATGGGGTAGATGGCGGCTACTTCAGTGAAGGCGTAGGATACGTGGGCGGCGGCGTTGTTGCCGTCCATGGTTTTGAAGTGTCTCTGCATATCTCTCATCTCCATGAAAAAAAGATTTCATACGGTGGCCTCTGACGAAGCATCGGCGACCGCTATATGACAGATTAAGTTTACCATTTCTTTGACAAAAACGCAACATAAAACTCCGCCAAAAAATGAAAGTATCACTAACTTGCCCGAAAAAACTGCGGCGAGCCGGGAAACAGGGGCAAAAAGCAAATTCCCCTTGTGCTTTTTGGGATTTTACGTTATACTGTATACTCGGTTTTGTACGAGCGTGCGGTTTTTCCCGCTGCGGTGCGGAACCGGGATCCCACCGGGCCGGAGAAGAGGTTTCGGATCTTCGGCTTAAGGAAAGGAGCGATCACGATTATGGTGACTCTTACGAACGACAAAGGCAGGATCTGCGTCACCAACGAGGTCTTCACCAACCTGGCCGGCAACGCCGCCACCAGCTGCTTTGGGGTGAAGGGCATGGTGGGCCGCGCCAAGGACAGCGGTCCCCTCCAGCTGCTGCGCCGGGAATCCATGTCCAAGGGCGTGGAGGTGCACTTCAACGATGACGAAAGCGTCTCTCTGGAGCTGCACATCGGCGTGGACCAGGGCGTCAACATTTCCGCCGTGTCCCGCAGCATCATGAAGGAAGTCAGCTACAAGCTGACCAAGGCCACCGGCGTGCCGGTGAAGCGCGTGGACGTTTTTGTCGATACGATTATCGGGTGAAGGAATCAGATAGACATGAGAGATTATATTGACGCCGCCGCATTCAAAGAGATGATCCTCTGTGCGGACGCGGCCCTGCAGGCCAATATCCAGGCCATCAACGATCTGAACGTGTTCCCCGTGCCGGACGGCGACACCGGCACCAACATGGGACTTACCATCAACAACGCCGCCACGGAGCTTCGCAAGCGGGACTTTGACAACGTGGCCGCCGCGGCGGACTGCGTGGCCAGCGCCATGCTCCGGGGCGCCCGGGGCAACTCCGGCGTGATTTTGTCCCTGCTGTTCCGGGGCATCGCCAAGCGCCTCAAGGGCATCGACACCGCCGGGACCCAGGACTTCGCCGGGGCCATGAACGACGGCGTGGAGGCCGCCTACAAGGCCGTGATGAAGCCCGCCGAGGGCACCATCCTTACCGTTTCCCGCCTGGCCTCCGCCGCGGCGGGCAAGGCCGCCAAGGGCGGCGCCTGCCTGGAGGACGCGCTCTCCGCCGCCATCGACGCGGGTGAGCATGCCCTGGAGGACACGGTGAACCAGAACCCGGTGCTGAAAAAGGCCGGGGTCATCGACGCCGGCGGCAAGGGCTACATGGTCATCCTGAAGGCCATCCTGGCCTCCCTGCGGGGCGAGGTGAGCTCCGCTGCCGCGGCTGCCCCCGCGAAGGAGGAGAAGAAGCCGGTCTTCACCGCCGAGAACGTGTTCGTGCCGGAGGTCAATATCTTTGACACGGTGTATGTGGTGCGCAAGCGGGACGCCAACGTGAACCTGCTGCCCCTGCGCCTGTATCTGGACAGCATCGGCGATTCCCTGGTCATCAACGAGGACGATGAGATCTTCAAGGTCCACGTCCACACCGATATCCCCGGCAACGCCCTGGCCGAGAGCCAGAAGTACGGCGACCTGGACGTGGCCAAGATCGAAAACATGCGCCTGCAGGCTCTGGACATGCTGGGCGGAAAGCAGCCCAACAGCACCGACATTCTGGAGGGTGTGGAGCAGGAGCTGGAGGCACAGGAGAGCGCCGCGGAGGCGGAGGCACAGCCCGAAGAGCCCGAAGAGGCGGCGCCGGAAAAGGAATACGGCGTGGTGACCGTCTGCGCCGGCAAGGGGCTGGAGAGCCTGTTTCTGGATCTGGGCGCGGACCAGGTGGTCACCGGCGGCCAGACCATGAACCCCTCCACCGACGATATCCTGCGGGCCGTAAAGGCCACCCCCGCCTCCACGGTGTTTGTCTTCCCCAACAACAAGAACATCATCATGGCAGCCGAGCAGGCTGTGCCCCTCACGGAAAAGCATGTCATCGTCATGCCCACCAAGACGGTCCCCCAGGGCATCTCCGCCCTTTTGAACTTCAATCCCGATGACAGCGAGGAGTCCCTGGTTGGCGCCATGGGCGAGGCCATCGGCAAGGTCCACACCGCCATGATCACCTATGCCGCCCGGGATTCGGACTTCGGCGGCCACGCCATCCACGCGGGCGAGTATCTGGCATTGCTGGACGGCGCCCTCATCGGCAGCTACACCAACATCAAGACCCTCTTCAAGGAGCTGAGCTGGGCCTTTGACGACTACCATCCGGAGTTCATCACCGTCTACTACGGCGAGGATGTCCGGGCTGAGGACGCAAACCTGGCAGCGGCCACCATTGAGGGCAACTTCCCCGACGCTGAGGTCAGTGTCGTGGAGGGCGGCCAGCCCGTGTACTACTACATGATCTCTGTAGAGTGAAGCGTTTTGCGCTTTGAGCATTGCGTTTGAGAACACAGAGCGCCCCGGCTTTCGCCGGGGCGCTCTGTGTTTATGAGGGAGGTCGGGCAGGGGGCTTTGCCGCAGGATCTCAGCTCCGTCCGCAAAGCGGATGCTTCCCCTATTCCTTATTCCCTATTCCTTATTCCTTATTCTTTATTCCCTATTCTCTGTTGATCGCCGCAGGCGGTCAATTCTCCGGCGGCGTCACGTTGATGCGCCAGTTCTCCTCCCGGAAAATATCGTCATGGACGGAGACCCAGGGAGCGGGCAGAAAGGTCGTGCCGTTATTGATGAGCACGTCCCAGTCGTAGGAGGTGGAGATGTAGAGCTCCGGCGCATTTTTGGCGTCCGCGTTCAGAGGCTTGCCCGTGAAGGGATTTACCGGATCCCGGATCAGGTCCCGGGTGGCCAGCACCGGCACGTCCGCGTTGGTCATCAGGCGCGTATCCGTGACCGGATGACCGGAGGCGCCAAAATCCTTGACCAGCAGCAGGGGATTTGCCTCCATGGCGTCCAGGGCCCCATCAAAGAAACAGAGTTCCGGGAGCAGCCTGTCCAGATCCCGGCCGTGGTCCGCCACCAGGATAATGCGGGTGTTGTCGTAGACCCCGTTTTCCCGGAGCTCATCAAACCACCGGCCGAGAGCCAGGAAACTTGCCATGTTGATCTGGTAATGGGTGATCTGATTTTCTGTATCCAGGGAAATGGCGCGTCCGTCGTCGGTGCAGCGAAGGGGATTGGCAGCGTCATACTCCCGGTTGTCCACCGTTTCGGCGGGCACATAGTCCGGCTCCTGCAGCAGCATGGGCTCATGGGTCGCGTCGTTTGCCATCATGAGGAAGGTGCCTTTCTCCCCGTCCTCGTATCGTGTGATCTGGGGCAGCTTCTGAAGGACGGAATAGGCGTTCAGGAAAGCCGAGTTGACGCCGACAGCCTGCGAGAGTCCGGTGCGGGTCTGATAGGGCGGGGCGGCATTGGCGTTGGACTCGCTGTAGGTCCCCTGGTCATAGAGCATTGGCTGGATGGCAAGCGGAAGGGTCTTCACCAGACTGTAACAGAAGAAATTGCGGTTGAGCTGCCGGGTGATCTTTTGCTCTGCCACCTGCGGATCGTCCACATAGCGGCCCTTCATGACATAGGTCTGGATCTCCGGGTGATCATCGTAGATGGAGAAATCCGGGATCCACTGATAGCCGGCATAGGGCGGGTCGCAAACCGTGACCTGGTAGCCCGCTTCATCGAACAGGGTGGGCATCACCTTCAGGGCCTCGTCGTGCTTGTCCCGCAAAAGCTCCTTGTCCCGCCGATTCATCTCCACAGGCGTGTACTCATAGCCGCCGAACAGCGCCGGGGCGCCCAGGTTGGTGTAATAGCCGAAGGAGATGGTGTTGGGATAGTACACAAAGCCGGAGAACTGCTCCTTCAGCTCGGGCTTTTCGTGAAACAGGAAGGGCACATAGCCGTTGATGGCCCGGTCCAGCATGATGACCACCACGTTTTTCCCATTTTTGCTCAGGGGGATGTTGGGCTCGTCCCGCAGGCGGGAGAGGGTCTCTCCCTGCTGCTGTGGGTTCTGCGCCATGACGATCTGCCGAAGCTGGGACACCTGCCCCTGGGTCCGGATCAGGTTCCAGGAGCCCATGCACAGGATCGCGATTCCGGCGACCAGCAGCGCAAACCGCGCCAGCTCCCGTTTCTTTTTCCAGAGCAAAAACAGCAGCGCCGCGGCAAGCAGCAGAACCAGCAGATTCAGCAGCATTTGCCGTCCGGAGAAGGCGAGGATCTTTTCAAACTGCAGCATGGAGGACAGGATCCCCAGATCCCGGCCAAAGCACATGTAGTTCACCAGCGCGCAGCCGGAGCCCAGCCAGACCCCCAGCTCCATGAATCGCTTTCCCCAAGGGCCGGAGAGAGTAAAGAACACCCCCATCCAGACGAGAAAGGTCCCGGCAGCCAGCAGCAGCGAGGCCAGCACATAGCCCAGCGGAGAGCGGAAGGTATAGATATTGATGAATTCTGCCGGGGAAGAGGCGATGACGGCCGAGGGGATCAGCAGGCCCAGCAGCAGCGTGAGGAACAGGCAGCCCAGGAGGAAGATCCGCCGGTCGGTCCGGGTGATCTCCGGCGCGGGAAGGGCTCTGCCCCGGCGCCGCTGCAGCAGCGTAAGCACCAGAGGCAGCTGCAGCAGAAGCAGCAGCACGATGGTGTAGAGCTGGTGCCGGGGCGTGTCCATGGGACGGATGAAAAGCACCAGCGCCAGAAGCGCGGCGCTCACGGCGGAGAACAGGCCGGAGAGCACAAGGCGGGGATTTTTCAGCTTGTAGAAGATGTTTTTGACCAGGGAAAAGACATTGTTCAGCGTCCAGTAAAACACCAGGCCGGCGGGGGAATCATAGAGGAAGAACAGGAAGATCAGCGCCATGCCGTAGAGCTGCAGCTTGCTTTTCAGCGGCATGCCCCGGGTATAGATGGCGCCGGAGACGAAATTGAAAGCGGTCATCAGGATCGGCAGCAGGTTCACGCCGAAAAGCAGACCGTCCGGAGCGCCCAGGTCCCGGATGGGACCGAAGGAGACGCCCTGCAGCATCTGCAGCCCGGAGAGGAAGCGATAGGCCGCGATGAAAAAGGGGATCTCCAGCAGCAGGGATAACGAGCCCTTCAGGGCATAGGCGGGCTTATAGTTGTTCTGCCGATAGTAGGTCTGCAGCATCATGAAGCGCTCTTCTCCGGAAAAGGTCTTTTTGATGTGTTTGACCCAGGGCTGCAGCCGCTGCTCCAGCTCCCGCTCCTCGGCCTGCATGGCGTCGGCCTGCCGGTAGAGGGGCAGCACCAGGAAATTCATTCCCAGGCTCAGGACGATGATGGAGAGGCCCTCATTGGCCAGGATCCGAAAGCTCAGGGCATAGAGTATATCGAACAGCAGCTCCAGAGGACCGATCAGGAGTTGATAGAGAGCAGAGAAAAAGGACATCGTACGCTCCTTTTCTGCCCGGAACGGGCCCCGGGCAGGGATGTTGGTGCAGGCTCGCCTCGCAGAAGCAGCGCCTCCCGAGAGGCGCCGCCGATGCTCAGTCCGCCAGATCCAGGGTGCCGGAGACACTCTCCGCGCGCACCTGGTTCAAATCGATATAAAAGCCGGACCAGACCTTGGACTCCATGTTGATGTTGGCCCAGCCGGAGAAGAAGGCGTTGGAGTAGCCGCTGTGGCGGCTGAAATCCGTGCCGTAAGCACTGTAGGGAAGGGCGTAGCAGTCAAAGACCGCGGATTTGGTGGCGGTGGCCTCCTTCAGCGGCGCCCCGTCATAGCCGAAGTCGTTGGTGTGGCTGTAGTGATAGTTTTTGGTGTCCACGTCCAGGGTGTTGTAATACACGTCAAAGGAAAAGCTGAAATCCACCCGGTAGTCCCCGCCGCCGATCACCTGATCCAGATATTCATCCCGCAGCACCACGCAGTAGGTCTGGCAGACCTGGGCGATGACGCCGGAGCTGGTGATGGAATAGAGGGGGATCTCCCGCAGCTGGAAATAGGTCTCCCAGTTGGAAAGGGTGATCTCCACCCGGTGGGAGGGACGGGTATCCGGCGTGGGCGGGGGCGTGACAACGGCCTCTTCCCCTTCCGGCGTCAGCAGGGCCACCTCCGGTGTGGGGAGCACAGGCGTCTCCTCCGGCACTTCCGTGGGGGAAGGCTCCCCTGCCTTTTGTCCGCAGGCGCAGAGCGACAGGCCCAGAGCCAGGGCCAGGATGATGCAAATCAGGCGTTTCATGGCAATCTTTCCGTTTCCTTGGTTTTCCGATGCGTTACGGATCATTATAATCCCGGAGGACTTCCCCCGTCAACTGTGGAAGATGTTGCGCCAGCCCCGGAGATCCACAGGCTCAAAGCGGCGCTTCAGCTCCCGGACCAGGTGGTTGTGGTCGGCGCTTTCGATGACCACGTCGTACTGCCCGGGGATGGAGCCAAAGGTCACGGTCTCCCTGGGCTGCAGGCGCTGCTGGAGCTTCCGGAGCATCCCCCGGCGGGAGACGGCGGCGTCATAGATCTTCAAGGTGGAATAGCCCGCAAAGGGCGAGGAGGCCAGCACCGTCCGGTAGTCCCCGCTCCAGCTCTCCGCCAGGAGGGAGCGCTGCTTTTCCTCCAGCAGCTCCGTCTTCTCCAGGATCAGCAGATAGAGCAGGTCCCGGTCCAGATCCGCAGGGGAGTGGACGTAGTTGCGGTAGGGGGAGCGGCGCTTTTGCTCAAAGAGCTGCTGCATGGCGGGGTTGGCAAGCTCCTCATAGCGGATCACCAGCAGGTTCTCCTCCACGCTGTTGGAGAAGAAGGGCAGATCCTCCCCATGGGCCCAGTCCACCAGACGCCGGGCCTTTTCGGCGCTCATGGGCATGGTCTCCAGATACTCCATGGTCTTCATGTCGTAAAGGGCGGCGCCGTCCATGGTGATCACCGGGAGCCGCAGCTCCACCCCGGCCAGCAGCTCCCGCACGGTGGCCTGGGTCTCGGAGGTGGCCACGGTGAACATGGCCCCGTCCTGCAGCAGGCGGTTCAGCTCCACCTTGGAGTAGGGCGCGAGCTGCCGGTCCGGCCCCAGGATGGTGTCCCCGATGGAGGAGACGAAAAGGGTGTCCTTTTTCCGCAGCCGGGGCAGATGGATGCGGTTCACGATCTCGGCCACCGCCACGCCGATCACGGTGTCCAGGGTACGGTTGAAGGCATAGACATAGGGGCTCACGTCCTCGGCGTGCTTGATGCAGATGACCATGAACACCACCGCGGAGAAATAGGCCGTCTCGCTGACCTTCAGCAGCACCGTGAAGTACAGCACCACCCCGGTGAAGAGGCCCACCAGGGAAAAATGCAGCCAGGGTTCCTCGTGGCCGTGGGTATTGAGCCATTGCTCGAACAGCAGCAGGGTCAGGCCCCAGAAGGCGCCCACCAGGGTGCCGATGATGCGCTTGCGGGCCACGGTGCGCATGGTTTTGGTATAGGGCTGGATGCACTGGAGCACCGCAAGCCCGGCATAGAGGGGCTCCCCCTGCCGTCCCCGCAGCACATAGACCAGCAGGCACAGCCACACCGCGATCATGGTGCGCAGGATCCGCTGGCCGGGGATGGGGAGCTTTTTCAGTCGATCCATGACGACCTCCGGAAAAATCATGGGGACATTATAAACGCTGGCCGGGCAAAGTGCAAGCTTCCCTTTTGCCCCCGGCTGTGGTAGGATGAGAAAAAAGGAGGCGAGGGAACATGAAGATCCTGGTCACAGGCTTTGAGCCCTTCGGGGGCGAGGACGTCAACCCCTCCTGGGAGGCGGTGCGGCAGCTGCAGGCGCCGGAGAGGACGGAGCTTGTCCGGCTGCAGCTGCCGGTGGTCTTCCGGGAGGCGGGGGAGCAGCTGGCCGCCGCGCTGGCGCTGGAGCGGCCGGATCTCGTCCTCTGCATCGGCCAGGCGGCGGGCCGGGCCGCCATCACCCCGGAGCGGCTGGGCGTGAACCTGATGGACGCTGCCATCCCGGATAACACCGGCTTTCAGCCCCGGGAGGAGCCGGTGATCCCCGGCGCCCCGGCGGCCTTCTTTGCGCGCCTGCCGGTGGCGGCGCTGGCCGAGGCCATCCGGGCGGCGGGTGTTCCTGCCCGGGTCTCCAACAGCGCGGGACTCTTTGTGTGCAACGCCCTGCTCTATCGGCTGCTGCATGAGATCGAAACGCACTATCCCCACATGCGGGGCGGCTTTCTCCATGTCCCCTGCCTGCCGGAGCAGGCGGAGCGGCTGGGAAAAGAAAAGCCGCTGCCCTCGCTGGAACTCTCCCGGATCGTCCGCGGCCTCCAGGCCGCGCTGGACTTCTTCGGAGGGAAAAGAGACGCGTGAAGAGGGAGAAGCGGGTCGTCCCCTGTCCCGCACACATTGTATGCCTGTTCCTGCTGAGTCTTTTGAGAAAGGGATGTGCTGAAGAATGAGCCAAGAGCCTCTGATCTCTGCTATCATAAGGTCAGGCTTGATACTTCCCAGCATTGTGATTGCCGTTGGAGAACTACTGATTATCAGGCTCTTTCATCACTTCTTTACGCTGGTAAATCAGGGAAAGTCCTTGCGGAAAGCATGGTTGGAGATGATCCTCACGCTTCTTATTTCGGCGCTGCTGTTTCTTCCCATGCTGCAAACCTTATGTCATACCGTGTTCCTTCCCGGAGAGGCAGGAAATGACCCCATACTGAGGAGCGGGAAGGTGGAGGACCGGGCACAAGCTCTCTATATGGCTCGTTATGATTCTCCAGATCATGATGATTTCCTTCGCGCATATACCGTGCTTGTTGATGGAACGCAATACTTCTGCCTGGGCGGAGATCAACTGGAGTACGGGTCCCGGATCTCCTTTCTCTGCTATCCAAAAAGTCGTGTGATCGTTTCGTTTCAGGAAGAAGCCGGGGAAGATCGGGCGGAGCAAAAAACAGACGGCCGCCGGTATTCCGAACTTGGTGTAAAAGAGCTGCTCTTGTACGCTGTCGGACTCCTGTTTGGCGTCGGCATCGGCTTTCTTGCCTCTCTTGTTACAGCAAAGAAGTCAATGCCAATGGATGTTCGTTGGATAAGAGGCGAGTTTTTCTATCGAAACGGGATCGATTTGGCAATCCTTGCGGCCATATTAACCGGGATCGCGGTCCTGTTGATTCCGGCACTTCGAAAGATAACATATGGTGAACTGTTGATCCCTTCTCTTTTCGTCCTCCTATGCCGTGAGATCCCGCGCAGCTATGCTCTGGGCGAGCAAACGCTGTCGGTCTACCTTTTTGGAGCGCTCCGTGTTCGGACTGTCGCAACAGCCGCTGTTAAGAGAAGCTATCTTTTCCATACAGAGAATGGGAGCCTCTTTGTGCTGGATCAGTCCGAAAACGAGCTGCTTTCCTGCAGAACGCTGTTCGATTTCCTCGGCTATTGCCGAAGGAACCGAAAACAGCTGCTTTTTCTTCCGGTCGAAGAGGCAAACCTGGACTATGCAAGAAGTGCGTTCGCCAACTGCTTCGGAAGCCCGTTGAAGAAGACAGGCTTGCTTTCGACATTCCCTTTGATGCGCAAATAGAGTAGGTATGAGACAGGGGCTGTTCCTTGTTCCACCTGACACGGCACAATGCAATCCTGAATCCGCGACCCGGCCCGGGTCTCCAACAGCGCGGGACTCTTTGTGTGCAACGCCCTGCTCTATCGGCTGCTGTACGAGATGGAGACGGGCTATCCCCACATGCGGGGCGGCTTTCTCCATGTCCCCTGCCTGCCGGAGCAGGCGGCGCGGCTGGGAAAAGAAAGGCCTCTTCCTTCTCTGGAGCTCTCCCGGATCGTCCGGGGCCTGCAGGCCGCGCTGGACTTCTTCGGAGAAAAAAGGGAAGCGTGAATCGGGAAGAAGCGGGGCCTCACCTGGTCCACGTTTTTCCCCTGTTCCCTGGCCCGTTGACATCGTTTGCCGCTATCGGTTATAATATGCTTGTCTGGCGGGATTGACGCCGGATAAAATAACGGACATCTGACAATCAAACAAGGAGGATGACAACATGAAAAAACTTTTTGCGCTCCTGCTGACCTTGTGCCTGCTGCTAAGCCCGATCAGTGCTTATGCTGAGCCGGCAGAAAGCTTGGAAGAACCCCTTTCCGTTACGCTGGACGTTCTGAACAGAGGAGCGGACGCGTTCTACGGATGCGATGTGAACATTTCAATCCCGGATTTTATCGCGCTGGGCTTTGAACTTGGTGACGCCTGTGATGTTGTTCTGGAAAATGATCTGTACCGTTACGAATTCAAATCCGTTCCCTTCTATAACGGCTATTACACAAAGACAGGCGATCCGCTGCTCTGCGCTTACGGCTATGCCGTGAAGGAAAACAGAGGAGAGAATTATCAGTACACAAGAACCGATTATCCCTATCTTCGCTTCTGCTTCAACAACAGGGAAATGTGGAACCTGCTGCATCTTACAACTGACATGAAATGCACCATCACGCTGGTTGAGCAGGGTGGATACGAATATGAGCAGAAGCTCGTAGGCGGCCTGACCTACAGCAAGGACTTTGAAGACTACGAGGCGAAAAACGGGATTACGAAGGAAGAAGTATTTGCAAACTTCCGGGCTGTGAAGTCCGACGCCATGAAGGAAAACGTGCTGTTCCGTTCTGCTTCTCCCTTTGACAACGCCAATAACAGAGCTCCCTACGTAAACGAACTGGCGAAGGCAAACGGGATCGATTACGTTTTGAATCTGGCGGATTCCCAGGCGAAGATCGATAAGTATAAAGAGTCCGATGTATGGTCGGAACTGGACTATTCTCAGAAGCTTCTGGACAACGATCAGGTCTGTCTGATGTCCATGTCCGCGGCTTATGAAGGCGCAGCCTATCAGGCGGCGCTTGTCAAAGGACTGAACAGTGCGCTGGAGCACAATGCGACAAAGATCCTGTTCCACTGCACAGAAGGAAAAGACAGAACCGGTTTTGTGGGCCTGGTCCTGGAGAGCCTCTGCGGTGCTTCCTATGAGGAAATGCTGTTTGACTACATGGTGACCTACGATAACTATTACAACCTCACGGAAGCATCGGACAAAACGGCGTATGATTATATTGTGGAGCTGAAGTTCAACGATATGGTCAATTATCTTCTGACCTTCGATCCCTCCCTGGAGGCGAAGGGAGACGGCACCTATGATCTGGCCGGCGTGACACCGGAGAATTTTGCAACAGCAGCCAGAAATCTTCTGGCAAAAGCCGGAATGAGTGAAGACAACCTTCAGGCTTTGACCGCATTGCTGAAAAAGTAAAATCCCCGCATGTTCAGGGGGACAGGGAGGCTTCCCTATCCCGCCGGACCCGGCACAATGGAATCTATCATCCGCTTTGCGGGGACCTCATCCACCGCATACCCGCAGGGCACGCAGAGCGGTCCCCCTTCCCGTGCGCGGGGAAGGCTTCGCAGCACCCCGAGGGCAGCCCTCGGGGTGCTTTTGATGTGGCCAGGCAGCCCCGCCTTATCATGGCTTCGCGCCATGGAAGAAGCCAGACGGCGCGTGAGCCGGATTTAGGCAGTTCCCTGGACAAGCGCACCGCATTCCGTCTTCGCCGCAGGGGAGGGGCTTGCCCCTCCCGACAGCAGGAAACATAGATTCAAGAAAAGGGTCGGCGAATTCGCAGATTGTACGAATTCGCCGACCTTTTCGCTGTTATATCCCGCTGCGCGCCGGGCTGTCAAGGGCGTCAGCCCCTGCAGAGCGGACGTGGGTGCAGGCGCAGGATCGTTCTTCCCCCCAGCGGGGAGGATGTCGCTCCGCGACAGGTAAAGGAGAAAAAGCAGGGGCGCCCATGTGAAGAGCCCCACGGTTTTTCCGCCGCCGCGCAAAAAAATCCCGCAGGCAAAAGCCTGCGGGAGAGGATGCGATTTGCGGTCGGTGCGAGGGCAGAGTCATTCGCCCTTCTTGAGCTTGGCACGGACGATGGTGAAGGCGGGGATCACCAGGCCCAGGATGCCGGCATAGCCGATATAACCGGTGACCTTCTGGGTCAGAACGCCCATGCCCAGAGAGGCGCCGAAGGCGGCGATGCCCAGCAGGATCGCGGTGATGACGGCGCGGCGGAGCTGGATATTCTTGATGAAGGAGAAGAGCTTGCTGAAGCGGACGCAGCCCGCGTTTGCGATGCCGGCGGCGCTGGTCAGCACGGCGAGGGTCATGAGGATCGCAAAGACCCAGACCAGCCAGGGCATGCCCAGCCCCATGATCACAGCCATGATGGGGTTGGAGTTCTTGCCCAGGTTGATGATGTCGGGGTTCACGGGGATGTAGCCGAAGAGGGTGACGGCGATGGCGATCATCAGGATGACGGTGATGATGTAGCCGGTGATGACGGCCTTCTTGGTCTCGGCACGGCTCTCCAGCAGGTCGGAGACGGACATGACGTTAAAGGCGATGGTGGA
This sequence comes from uncultured Eubacteriales bacterium, assembly GCA_900316205.1. Classification (GTDB taxonomy): domain Bacteria; phylum Bacillota; class Clostridia; order Oscillospirales; family Oscillospiraceae; genus Limivicinus. The sequence continues at coordinate 11,813 of ONBX01000034.1, read as the reverse complement.
CTGGAAGCAGCCGTAGAGAATGGCCTTCCAGATGGCGTTGAGCAGGGTGTTGTTCTGCTCGATGGGAGGTGCCTTGAAGGCGGCGGCATAGTCGGGCTTGCCGGAGGCGGAGCTCAGCACGAAGATCAGCAGCACGATGACGACGATGGCGTACATCATGTACTTGGAGGAACGGGCCACCAGCTTGGAGCCGTAGAGGCACAGCAGCGCCGCCACGATGATGGTGGGGATGGCGGAGGCCCAGAAGCTCATATGGAACATGTTGCCCAGGATCGTGGCCTCGCCGCGGATGGCAAGTCCGCCGGCGCCGATCACCGTGCCCACAAAGAGGATGTCATAGAAAATGACCATGATCTTGCCGAAGGTATCCTCGCCAAAGGCGGCCTGGACAAAGGAGCGGTAGTTGGTGGTGCCCTTGCTGCGGGCAAACTCCACCATGTAGAACATCACGCCGCCGGTGAGCAGCATGGCGAGCAGGGGCATCAGCAGGCCGATCACGCCGTACTTCTCATAATACTGGGCGGAGAAAACGCCGGTAGCAAAGCCGGGGCCGAAGTGGCCGCCCAGCCAGACAGAGGCTACACCAATGAACGACGCGGCAAAAATACTTTTTTTCTTCATAGCTGTTCCCTCTCTTTTCGTTTTTTACTTATGGTCGAAGGAGGTCCTGCCGATGAGGGCGTCTTTCAGATCGCCGGCCATCTGCAGGTGCAGGGGATGGGTCAGGTAGGGCTTGAGGAACTCCTCCCCGTCCAGGTCGATGACCGCCATGATGTCGGCATTGGAATCGCGCTGGATGCAGCTTCGGAACACCCGGGGCTCATGGAGGAAGGGCAGGGCTTCGTCAAGCTCCTGATAGGTCTGGCGCACGCGCTGCTCCACGGCGTCCAGATCGGTGCCCGGAGCGAACTTGAGCAGAACATAATGGGTCAAATGGCAACTCCCCTTTCCAATCGTTTTGCCGCGGTGTACAGCCGCGCAGGGACCGCGGCATCTGATGGCTTCACTATACTACAGAAACAAAGCTGTGGCAAGTGATATTTTAATAAACTGTGAACAAGCCGCCGGGCAAAAGAAAGCTCCCATCGCCGCCTTTCCGGGGGGACGATGGGAGTCATTCAGTCAAAGTAGCGCCGGTAGAGGAGCCCCACCATGGGGTCCAACTCCTTTCGAACGTCGATATTATGCTCGGCAATGAAACTCCGGATGTGCTCCCGATGCAGACGGAAGCCCTCGGAGTGGTACAGCCCGTGCCGGATGTGCAGCCGGGCCAGGTTTTCGATCTGCTCATGCAGATCCCGGATCACAAGTTCCCGCTCCATGGATGCCCCCCTTTTCTGTGGTCGTTCAAACGTTTCCGTCCTCTTTTTCTATACTTTATCACGGAAAAAGCCGGAAGGACAAGATGGGATTTTTGCCAAGAACTGTAACCGGAAATTGTCTGATTTGTCGGTATTTCAAGATATTAAAACAAAAATATGAACTTTTTGGCCCTATAGAGCCGTTCTCACCGGAAATCCGTCCGCGAAGCGGGCGTCATATCTCGTCTCTCGTCACTCGTCTCTCGTCACTCTTCTCTCATCTCTCGTCTCTCTTCACTTTTCACTTTTCACTTTTCACTCTTTCCGGGATCTCCCCCAGGTCCCGGACCAGAAAAGTCTCCCGGCCGGTGGCCTTGCCGGGACTCTGGGGATCCAGCAGCAGGATGCTGCCGATGCCGGCCCGCTCCGCCGCCTCCACGTCCAGGCTCCGGTCGCCCACATAAAAGCAGGCGTCCCTCTCCAGCCCGTATTTTTTCATCAGGTAGAGGATGGCGTCCGGCTCCGGCTTCCGGGGAAAGCCCGAAAGGGCGGTGACGATATCGGTGAAGTATTCCTCCAGCCCGTTCTGCCGCAGAATGGCAGGGCAGGAGGCGCCCCGGTGGGTATACACGAAGCTCCGGTGCCCGGCCCGGCGCAGGGTATCCAGGCAGTCCTTTGCGTGGGGCATGGGGCGGATGGCCTGGATACGGCTGTCGTTGCGGCGGGCAAAACCCGCCTTCAGGGCCGCGGCATCCAGCCCCCGTTCCCTGGCGATGCGTTCCAGCAGGGCGCCCACGGAGGCGGCGATGACCTCCCGGTGGATCTCCTCCGGATCGCATACCACGCCGAAGGCCGCCAGGGTCTCCCCTGCGGCGGGCACGATGGCGGGGTAGGAGTCCACCAGAGTCCCGTCCATGTCCCAAATAAACGCAAGCTGCTTCATGCACATCCCTCCAATAAACGATGCTTCCGCGGGCATTGTAGCACGAATCCCCGCCGCAGGAAAGTCCGCTCTTGACGGAGGCGGGCACATTGCGTAAAATATTCCCAACAAAACCATGAAAGGGGACCCACCATGAAGATCTATCCCGTCACCGATCCCTCCTTCCGCCTCTACGGCGAACCCATCACCCACGGCTACAACGTGAGCGAGCTGCTCCGGGCCATGGAGGCCATCCCCCTGCCCGAGGAGGGCACCGCCTACGAGCCCGCCATCGAGAGTCTGGAGGCCTGCTCCATCTTCTCCCAGCTGCAGGACCGGGCCTACGGCGGCCTGCCCATCCAGCTGGGCATGTGCTGGGGCCGCAACACCAAGCTCAACTGCCTGGAGTACCACCGGGACAGTGAGGTGAACCTGGGCACCGGGGACTTCATCCTGCTGCTGGCCAAGCGCCACGAGGTGGTGGAGGGGGTCCTGGACACCAAAAAGGTCCGCGCCTTCCGCATCCCCGGGGGCCTGCCCGTGGAGATCCACGCCGACACCCTGCACTTTGCCCCCGTCCATGTGGACGAGAAGAAGGGCTTCCGGGTGGCGGTGGTCCTGCCCCGGGGCACCAACACCGAGAAGCCAGCCATCACCCCGGGCAATCCCGAGGACCGGCTCCTCTGGGCCCGCAACAAGTGGCTCCTGGCCCATCCGGAATCTTCCCAGGCGGCCCAGGGCGCCTATGTCGGCCTGATGGGCGAAAACCTGGATCTGCGCGATCAGCTGTAACTGCGCTGCGAAAAACGGCGCGCTGCAAAATGTGAACCCCCGTCATCCCGAACCAGTGACCGACGTCACTGGTATGGGCGTAGGGATCCGTATTTCCCCCATGTGAAAACGGATTGTACCCGCAGGGCAGACCCCACGACCAGTTTGCGAACTGGTCTCGCAATGACAGAACATTTTGCAGCGCGCCGTTTTTGTCAGGCTTTTCCCCGGCAAAACAACGGGAGAGGCCCCCTCCGGGACTGGAAATTTTGTGCAATGAAAAGGCTTGCGCGGCCTGCCTTTCTCAGCGTATAATGAATCGACAAAAACAAAGAAAACTGGGGGTAAACGCTATGGCAAACAATGTCCGTCCCGAAACCATGGAGCGCATCACCACGCCCGAGCTGGCCCGGGCTTTCATCGCTGAGCAGCTGGACGCGCTGCGCGCCCAGATCGGCGACAAAAAGGTCCTGCTGGCCCTGTCCGGCGGCGTGGATTCTTCCGTGGTGGCTGCTCTGCTCATCAAAGCCGTGGGCAAGCAGCTCACCTGCGTGCATGTGAACCACGGTCTCCTGCGCAAGGGCGAGCCCGAGCAGGTCATCCGGGTCTTCCGGGACGAAATGGACGCAAACCTGGTCTATGTGGACGCGGTGGACCGTTTCCTGGACAAGCTGGCCGGAGTCTCCGAGCCCGAGCGCAAGCGCAAGATCATCGGCGCCGAGTTCATCCGGGTCTTCGAAGAAGAAGCTCGCAAGCTGGACGGCATTGAGTTTTTGGCCCAGGGCACCATTTACCCCGATATTCTGGAGAGCGGCCCGGTGAAGGCCCACCACAACGTGGGCGGCCTGCCGGAGGATCTGCAGTTTGAGCTGGTAGAGCCCTTGAAGTTCCTGTACAAGGACGAGGTCCGCGTGGTGGGCCACGAGCTGGGCCTGCCCGACAACATGGTGTACCGCCAGCCCTTCCCCGGCCCCGGTCTTGGCGTGCGCTGCGTGGGCGCCATCACCCGCGACCGGCTGGAGGCCGTGCGGGAGTCTGACGCCATTCTCCGCGAGGAGTTTGCCAAGAACGGCCTGGAGGGCAAGGTGTGGCAGTACTTCACCATCGTGCCCGACTTCAAGTCCACCGGCATCAAGGACGGTCTCCGGACTTATGACTGGCCCGTGGTCATCCGTGCCGTCAACACCCGGGACGCCGTCACCGCCACGGTGGAGGACGTGCCCTTCGCCCTGCTGCAGCACATCACCGCCCGTATCACCAGCGAGGTCAAGGGCGTGAACCGGGTCCTCTTCGACCTGACCCCCAAGCCCTCCGGTACCATAGAGTGGGAGTGAGTTTTTGAAACTCCGAACCCGTTGCGGCACAACGATTTTGCGGTTTTATATCTCTCTTTTGATAACGATTTGATAACGCTCCCCATAGGCCGTATCATTCTGTATCCCCAGTGGATTGCGGGTAAAGAATGTTCTTTTGCGGCTTATAAGTGAGGACAACCATATTAGAAAGCCCTTACCGATGGCAACGTCGGTAAGGGCTTTTGCTGTCTATTCATCAGTATCGGGGCTATCTTTGAGTGCATCCACCAGGAAATCACTCAATTCCTGTGAGGGAACTTTTGCCCACCGCAGGGTGGTGTCGTACTTGGGGTAGTTGTACCGCCAGCGGTCATAGTCCTCCCTGGTGATCTCCCCGGCCTCCAGCTTCTTGGCCTGCTCCGCCCAGGCGGACAGCATATCAAGCATATTGGCATAGGTCTTGCCTTTGGATTTGTCCAGACGCAGACAAACCTCGCCGTCAATCTCCCCAATAGTCAGCCCCCGAATATCCTCCAAAGCAAAGAGGGTGTGCATCAGGCCGATGTCGGTATCTATGTCAGGGACGGTCAGGGCATCAGGGGAAATATCAAAGAAGTCAGCCAGGGTCTTTGTCAGGTCGGCCTTGGGGGTGCGGCTCCCGGTTTCATACTGTGCCATACGCACATCGGCGGAGCGTTCCGGGAAACCCACCACCATGCCAAGATACTTCTGTGTGATGCCCTTCATGTTGCGGAAGAAACGAATACGTTCACCAATCGCCATAACTGCCAACTCCAATCTATGTAATGGGGACACTTGAAGTATAACAGATATGTTTAGACCAGTCAAGAGAAAAATAAATAAATTTGTTTATATTTTCTCGTTGGAAGGTCTTGACATAACGGAATAGAGTTAGTATAATAGGACTACGTTAAGCAAATAGCGTTAAATCAAAAGAAAGGAGGAATCCATATGGAGAACAGATTCATCCGGGCGGAAGAAGTTGCGGACGAGCTGGGTGTATCGAAGCCCTACGCCTATAAACTCATCCGGCAGCTCAACGAAGAATTGAAGGACAAGGGCTTCATCACCATCGCAGGGCGGGTCAACCGCCAGTATTTCAACGAACGGCTCTACGGGGCCAGAAAGGAAGGGAACTAAATGCCAGTCTTTAAGGACGAAGCAAGAGGAACATGGTACGTCATGGTGCGGTATCAGGACTGGACGGGGGAGCGCAAACAGAAGTGCAAGCGTGGCTTTGCCACCAAACGGGAGGCCCAGGAGTGGGAGCGCAGTTTCCAGATGCAGACCTCCGGCGACCTGGATATGACCTTTGAAGCCTTTACCGAGCTTTACACCAAGGATATGAAACCCCGGCTCAAGGAGAACACCTGGCTGACCAAGGAGAACATCATCCAGAAGAAAATTCTGCCCTACTTTGGCAAGCGGAAGATTAGCGAGATCACCACCAAGGACGTGATCGCATGGCAGAACGAGTTGCTGGCCTACCGGGACGAGAAGCGCAAGCCCTACTCGGCTACCTACCTCAAAACCCTGCACAACCAGCTTAGCGCCATCTTCAATCACGCTGTCCGCTTCTATGAGCTGCGCTCCAATCCCGCCGCCAAGGCTGGGAACATGGGGTCAGAGGAACGGAAGGAAATGCTGTTCTGGACGAAAGCGGAGTACCAGAAGTTTGCAGATGCCATGATGGACAAGCCCGTTTCCTACTACGCCTTTGAAATGCTCTACTGGTGTGGTATTCGGGAGGGGGAACTGCTGGCCCTGACCCCGGCAGACTTTGACTTTGAGGCCGGGACGGTGAAAATCAGCAAGTCCTATCAGCGGCTCCACGGCAAGGACGTCATTACCACGCCAAAGACGAAGAAAAGCAACCGCACCATTAAAATGCCCAACTTCCTCTGTGACGAGATGAAGGATTACCTGGGGATGCTCTACGGTATCAAGAAGAAGGAGCGCATTTTCACCATCACGAAAAGCTATCTCCACCATGAGATGGACAGAGGGGCGAAGTCGGCAGGGGTCAAGCGTATCAGAATCCACGACCTCCGGCATTCGCACATCTCACTTCTGATTGACATGGGCTTCTCCGCTGTGGCGATTGCTGACCGTGTGGGGCATGAGAGTATCGAGATCACCTATCGCTATGCCCACCTGTTTCCGTCCAAGCAGACGGAAATGGCAGACAAATTGGACTTTGAAAGGATGGGAGCGTAATGTCAGCTAAGAATTTGGACACTCACAACCGCTGGAGGAACAAGACCGTGGCCTTCCGGGTATCCCCGGAGGAAAACAAGCAGATTGACGCCGCTGTGCGGCTCTCTGGCCTGACGAAGCAGGACTACATCACCCGGCGGCTCTTAGACCGGGCCGTGGTGGTGCAGGGCAATCCCAGGGTCTACAAGGCCCTGCGTGACCAACTCGCCGCCGTCCTGGGGGAACTGCGGCGCATTGAGGCCGGGGGCGACGTGGGGGATGAACTTCTCGCCACCATTGACCTTATCTCAGTGACGCTGGGCGGCATGAAGGAGGATTGATAGATTGATGGATTCCAGAGAAACGAAAAGGACTGTCCCGGTTCCGTCTGTTGGCGCAGACGGGGAACAGCCCAATTCTCAAACAACTACCCAAAGTATAGCAGAGGAAACGGCTGAAAACAACCCCCAAGAGAAAGATTTAGAGGAAATGCTCCGGGATATGCGGCGCATGAACGACCCAGCCTACCTCCACACAGTTTCCATGAACGACCTTTACCAGAACATCTACCAGAGCAGACCGCCCGTAATAGACGGTCTGCTCTACCCTGGGACGTACCTCTTTGCGGGAGCGCCCAAGGTGGGCAAGTCGTTCCTGATGGCCCAGCTTGCCTACCATGTCAGCATGGGCCTCCCCCTGTGGGGCTACCCTGTCCACAAGGGGACTGTCCTCTATCTGGCGTTGGAGGACGACCACCGCCGCTTGCAGGGGCGGCTATACCGAATGTTCGGCACAGAGGGCACCGACAATCTGCTCTTTGCGGTCTACGCCAAACAGCTTGGCGTTGGCCTGGAGGAACAGCTAAAGAAGTTCGTCCGGGAACACCCGAACACCAAGCTGATTATCATTGACACCCTCCAGAAAATCCGGGAGGCTGGTGGGGATAAGTACAGCTACGCCAACGATTACGAGGTGGTGGGTAAGCTGAAACGCCTTGCCGATGATTGCGGCGTCTGCCTCCTGCTGGTACACCACACTCGAAAGCAACAGGCAGATGACAAATTCGATATGATCTCCGGCACCAACGGTCTGCTGGGAGCGGCGGACGGGGCCTTTCTTCTTCAAAAGGAGAAGCGGACAGACGGCAGCGCCGTTCTGGACGTGGCCGGGCGTGACCAGCAAGACCAGCGATTCTATCTTACCAGGGACAAGGAACGGCTGATATGGACGCTGGAGCGTACGGAAACGGAGGCATGGACAGAGCCGCCCGACCCGGTGCTGGAGGCCATAGCCGCCCTTGTGACGGCGGAGAAGCCGACCTGGGGTGGTACGGCCACCGAGCTGGTAGCGGCGCTCCAGACCGACATGAAGCCCAACGCCCTGGCGATGCGGCTAAACGTCCGGGCCGGGAAGCTGCTGATAGACTACCACATCCGCTATGAGAACAGCAGGAGCCACGCCGGGAGAAGTATCAGCCTGACGCTGGAACCGTCCCAGGCGTGACGACCGTGACGGCTGTGACGGCTTTTTTGAGAGTGGCGGCGGTGTCTGAAACATCGTCACGGTCGTCACGGCTGTCACGGGGAGCAGCAAAGTTTAGGCGGGGTGCAGGGTGCCCTTTTCAAAGGGCGGCCCTGCTGGGGGAGGCAACCGCAGTTGCCGGGGGCAAAGCCCCCACACCCCCTCGGAGAGCCCACGACACTTTGCAGACCGAAGGGATGAAAGTGTCATAGTGGGTTATTACACTTCCTGCAGGAAGTGCCTCCCCCGAACCCCCGTCCTCTTTCAACAACCCAACATCTGAAACAGGAGGATTTTTGCCTATGGCGAGAGGCGACGGTATTGACCGTACCAACGCAAGAAATATGAGGCTGACCGAAACCAAGATCGGTAACACCCAGCAGCACAACGAGCGTGAGAAGGATTCCTATGTCAATCAGGACATTGTACTGGAGCGGACGCCGCTCAATGTCCATTTCAAAACCCCGTCTGCCGGGTATCGGGAGATGTTTGCTCAAATGGAGGCCGACGGCGTGATCTCCACCCGTGGCATCAAGGAGGATGCCTTTCGATACGGTGAGTTGGTCTTTGATGTAAACTCCGCTTACTTCTACAATCACGGCGGGTATGACTTCGCAAAACAATTTTACACCGAAGCCTATAAAGCCGCAATCAAAATCGTGGGCGGAGAGCAGTATATTTTGTCGGCGGTCATGCACGCTGACGAGCGCAACCGGGCCATGTCCGAGGCGCTGGGGGAGGACGTGTACCACTACCACCTCCATGTGGTTTATATCCCGGTAGTGGAGAAGGAGATACGCTGGACAAAGCGGTGCAAGGACAAGTCCCTGGTGGGCAAGGTCAAGGAAACGATCATGCAGGTGAGCATGAGCAAGAAGTGGGCGTCCAAGCCCATTCTGGACGAAACTACCGGGGAGCCGTTACGCACAGCTAAGGGCAAACCCGTTCTACGAAAGTCGTACAGTGTCCTGCAAGATGATTTCTTTGAGCATATGCGCTCCGCTGGCTATGACGATGTAGAGCGTGGGGAACGTGGTAGTTCCGAAGAACATTTGACTGTTACGCAGTTCAAGACGGAGCGTGAGCAGGAACGGCTTGCACAGCTTCAAGAGGTGTCGGCGCTGGCCCAGGTTGAGGCCGACAAAAAGAATAAGGAGGCAGCATCAGCTGAGAAGAAAGCGGCCCAGGCCAGGGCTAAGCTGGACGATGTAGCGCCCTTGCTCAAGGGCATGGAGAAACTGGCGGCGGACTTCTCCGACGACCCGGAGCGGACGCTGCCGGAGGCGGGGCCGCTGGAATCGGCCAAGTCCTACCGGGAGAAAAAGGCCAAGCCCCTTTGGGAGAAGATCGTCAAGGTGCTGCGCTCCGTCTACCGGGCCTACTTCGACCTCAAGAGCAAGTTTGAGCGGTTGCAGAGCGCCTATGATCGTGAGGTCAGTAAGAACGGCTCCCTGTCAGCCAGGATTTATGAGGTTTGTGCCGAGAGGGACGGCTTGAAAGGGCAAGTCAGGGACTATGAGCGGGTCAGACGGGCCATTGGCCCGGAACAGGCGGACAGGATACTGGAGGCAGCTTACCAGCAGGAACAGGTCGAAAAGGAGCAGAAATGGGGTGCAAGGTCAAAAATAAGGGTAGGCGCACGATAATCACAAAAAATGGAGGTAATCGGGCGTGTGCGGCGGAAATCGTGGACACAGAAATTATTTGCGCATGAGGCCCCAAATCGGAGGGTGTCCCGGTGAATGCCCTCCTGATTTATTTGGGACAGCGGGTAAAAACTTCTTGCATTTTAGAGTGTGCTATGCTATACTGCTGTCATCCTGATTTGAGGAGTCTATTCAACATGCGGCAAGGTATTCTTAAATAAAATTTGATAATGGGCACAAAAATAATTGCCCCTTGCAGGGGCTTGGTTTTTGTACCCAATTTAAGAATGCTTTTGCCTTTTTATCAAATATCGTGACGGATAACGGCTCATGTTAGCTGAATGCGTTTCTATGTATCCGAAGTCATGATCCCCAGCGGTAAAAGTATTTGCCGCTGGGGATTTTTGCGCCCTTTTGGGCCTTGTATGGAGGATAGACATGAACATTATCAATATCGGGATTCTTGCCCATGTAGATGCGGGCAAGACGACACTGACAGAAAGCCTGCTGTATGCCAGCGGAACCATTTCAGAGCCGGGGAGCGTCGAAAAAGGGACAACGAGAACGGACACTATGTTTTTGGAGCGGCAGCGTGGAATTACCATTCAAACGGCAGTCACTTCTTTCCAGTGGCACAGTTGTAAAGTCAATATTGTGGATACTCCCGGCCACATGGATTTCTTGGCAGAGGTATACCGCTCTCTGGCTGTTTTGGACGGGGCCATCTTGGTGCTCTCCGCTAAAGATGGCGTGCAGGCCCAGACCCGTGTTCTGTTCCATGCCCTACGGAAATTGAACATCCCCACCATTATCTTTATCAACAAGATCGACCAGGTTGGCATTGATTTGGAGAGCGTATATCAGTCTGTTCGGGATAAGCTCTCCGCTGATATTATCATCAAGCAGACAGTGTCGCTGTCCTCGAAAATAACTCTGACAGAAAACACTAGTGCAGAGGTGTGGGATTCGGTCATCGAAAATAACGATGAGTTATTGGCAAAGTATATCGCAGGAGAATCAATCAGTCAGAAAGAACTTGCGCAAGAAGAACAGCGGCGAGTTCAAGACGCCTCCCTGCTCCCGGTCTATCATGGTAGCGCCAAAAACGGCCTTGGCATTCAACAGTTGATGGATGCGGTGATAGGGCTGTTCCAATCGACCAAGGAACAGGGGAGCGCCGCCCTGTGCGGTAGAGTTTTTAAGGTGGAGTATACAGATTGCGGCCAGAGGCTTGTCTATCTGCGGCTATACAGCGGAACGCTGCGTCTGCGGGATACGGTGGCCCTAGCCGGGAGAGAAAAGCTGAAAATCACAGAGATGCGTATTCCATCCAAAGGGGAGATTGTTCGGACAGATACCGCCCATAAGGGCGAAATTGTCATCCTTCCCAGCGACAGCTTGAGATTAAACGATATATTGGGGGACAAAACCCAACTTCCTCGTGAAATGTGGAGTGATGTTCCCTTCCCTATGCTGCGGACGACGATTACGCCAAAAACGGCAGAGCAAAGAGACCGGTTGCTGGACGCTCTTACGCAAATTGCGGATACTGACCCGCTTTTGCACTACGAGGTGGATTCCACCACCCATGAGATCATTCTTTCTTTTTTGGGTCGGATGCAGTTGGAGGTTGTTTCCGCTTTGCTGACGGAAAAATACAAGATTGAAACAGCAGTGAAGGAACCCACCGTCATTTATTTAGAGCGGCCGCTCAAAGTGGCCAGTCACACCATCCATATCGAGGTGCCGCCTAACCCGTTTTGGGCATCTATCGGACTGTCTGTTACACCGCTCCCGCTTGGCTCCGGTGTAAAATACGAGAGCCGGGTTTCCCTGGGATACCTGAACCAGAGTTTTCAAAACGCTGTCATGGATGGTATCCGTTACGGTTTGGGGCAAGGCTTGTGTGGCTGGAACGTAACGGACTGTAAGATTTGCTTTGAATACGGACTTTACTATAGCCCGGTCAGTACGCCGGCGGACTTCCGCTCATTGGCCCCGATTGTATTGGAACAGGCATTGAAGAAATCTGGGACGCAGTTGCTGGAACCTTATCTCTCCTTCACCCTCTATGCGCCCCAGGAATACCTTTCCAGGGCTTATCATGATGCACCGAAATACTGTGCCACCATCGAAACGG
>ONBX01000004.1 GCA_900316205.1 uncultured Eubacteriales bacterium | reverse complement strand
GGGATGAGGGCATCCCGCCCTACGCGTCTCCCTCCGTCCCACGCCGTAGGGGCCGACGCCCTCGGCGGCCCGTGCATGCCAAGGCATATCCGGCCAGAATGGTTCGGCGAATTCGCAGCCTGTACGAATTTGCCGGACCTTCTTTCTTATTTATCCCCTATGCCGCCGGGACGTCCGGAGGCCGTCCCCTACGGCGGTGACGGGGAGCTGTGCGAATATCCATGGAGATGCCTGAATCCACCCCCGCGCCGTCGGGATCCTTCGTCGGGTCCCCCTCCTCAGGATGACAACACGGGATGTCGCCCTGTCACCTCCGTAGGGGAGAAGCTCGCCCCTCCCGGCTGCCCCCCTTGCCTAAAGGGGGGCCCCAGTGCTCACACTGGGGCGGGGGGATACGTCTTTTGTCTCCGCCGTAGGGGCGGCCTTTGGCCGCCTCCAAAAGCCTTCCCCGCGCACGGGGAAGGTGGTGCGAAGCACCGGATGAGGTCCACGTCTGTCATGACTTCGCGTCGCAAGGCGGCTGACGGAGGGCTTGTTGTGCAAACAAAAAAAATGAGCGGATCCGCACCGTGCAACGGTACGGATCCGCCCAGAGTTTTTCGATTAATGATCCCCGATCCGGACCGGTCCCCGGCGCCAGTCCTCTCCCGGTTTTTCCTGTGCGGGAAGGCCCAGGGCGTAGAGATCGTGGGCGCCTGCCCCGAGGCGGAACACCCGCTCGGCCGCCTCGCCCATCTGCCGCACCTGGGCGGGCTTCGCGAGCAAGGGAATGGCGCTGGCGTCCCCCTCTCGCAGCAGTTTCTGTCCCCTTTCGTTGAAGGCCAGGACTCTGGCATAGGGCGGCAGGCCCTTGGCGCTCTCCCGATCCAGGCCCAGGGCCGCGGCCAGGCACATCCGCCGCAGTCTCGCCAGAGCATAGCGCTTGCTCTTCGCGGCCTGGGCGATGTCCTCCAGGCGCCCCTCCTCCTGCACCGCCTTCCAGAGCCGCAGGCCCAGGCCATCGCCCCCGTCGGGCAGGCGCTCGAAGTCCTCCCGCGGCAGCATCCGCAGACGGCTCAGCACCGCGATCTCCAGCATCGCCGGATTCTTCAGTTCCCGGCCTTCGGCCCTGGCCCGGGCATAGACCGCCTCCGCCGCCTCCGGGATCTCGCCTTCCAGGCTTTCCCCGGCCCGGAGACGCCTGCGTAATTCCGAAGCGGAGCAGGGGCCCGCCCCCGCTGCCGCTTCATCATGGCCCGCGCCATCCCGTCGGACGGCCAGAGGGCAAAGGGAGAGCCTCTGCTCTGCCGCCGCCTTCAGATACTCCACCGCCAGGATGTCGTTGGGATTGCGCAGCAGCCGCGCCTGATTGCCCAACCGTTCCGTCAGCACCTGCTCCCGGGCGGCGGCGAAGGAGAGATTGCCCTCCCGCGCCATCCGCTCCCGGATCTGTTCTATTGTGTCCTCTTCCAGCAGCGCACGGGCCAGCTCCTGCAGGGGCGCTGTCTCGCCCGTCTCGCTGCCAAAGCCCAGGTGGGTCGCACCGAGCGCCCCCAGCAGGCCCAGGGCGCCCCGGGCAAAGCCCTCCGCCGAGGAGAGCGCCCAGGGCAGCGGCAGCTCGATCACCAGATCCGCGCCGGAGCGGCAGGCCGCCTCCGCGCGGATAAACTTATCATACACCGCGGCCTCGCCCCGCTGCACGAAGTCTCCGGACAGCACGCAGAGCACCGCGCTCTCCCCCTCCAGGGCGGCGCGGCAGCGCTCCAGGTGCAGCAGATGCCCCCGGTGGAAGGGATTGTATTCACAGACCACGCCGATCACGTTCATTGCTTCTCTCTCCTGAAAAAAGGCTTGCGTTTTTAGGGAATTGTATTAAAATGAAAAGGTAGGCTTAGGCTTAACGGATACGAACCCCTGCCGGTTTTCGCGGGCAGATTTGGGCTGATGCTTCGTTCCAGCCCTTGGAAATACAGGAGTATTCCCTGCGATCTGCGCCTCGCCTCAGCCCAAATCTGCTCCGCGGAAACTGCGAAGCACCTGTGAGCTGGCAATTTTCGAGCGATTTTTGCGTCCAACGAACGCCGCTGGGCTGGCGCCCTGCAAGTGAGGCGGGACAAAAAGCGCCGAAAAGGGACGCTCACAGGCGGTAGGTGTTCGTATCCGCTAAGCCCATTCTATCGAATATATCCAAAGAATACAAGTGAAAGGAAAAGCGATCCATGAAAATTCTTGTCATCAACGCAGGCAGCTCTTCCCTGAAGTACCAGCTCATCGATATGGAGACCGAGGCCGTCCTGGCCAAGGGCCTCTGCGAGCGCATCGGCATCGACGGCCACCTGAAGCACACCCCCCTGGTGGAAGGCAAGCAGGTCTTCAACGAGGATCTGGCCATGCCCACCCACTCCGAGGCCATTGCCGCCGTTATCGACAAGCTCACCAGTCCCCAGTACGGTGTGGTCAACTCCATGAAGGAGATCGACGCTGTGGGTCACCGCGTGGTCCATGGCGGCGAGAAGTTTGCCTCCTCCGTGCTCATCACCGACGAAGTGATGAAGGCCATCGAAGAGTGCATCCCCTTTGCTCCTCTGCACAACCCCGCCAACATCACCGGCATCAAGGCCTGCCAGGCCGTGATGGGCAAGGTCCCCATGGTCGCCGTTTTTGACACCGCTTTCCATCAGACCATGCCCGGCAAGGCTTATATGTACGCCCTGCCCTATCAGTATTACCTCTCCAACGGCATCCGCCGCTACGGCTTCCACGGCACCAGCCATCGCTACGTCTCCGCCCGCTGCGCCGAGCTCATGGGCAAGCCCATTGAAGAGCTGAAGATTGTCACCTGCCACATGGGCAACGGCTCCTCCCTGGCTGCCATCGACGGCGGCAAGTGCGTGGACACCTCCATGGGCTTCACCCCGCTGGTGGGCCTGCCCATGGGCACCCGCTGCGGCGATCTGGACGCCGGCGTCATTCAGTTTTTGATGCACAAGTACGGCTACAGCATCGATGAGATGCTGAACATCCTGAACAAGAAGTCCGGCGTGCTGGGCGTCTCCGGCGTCTCCTCCGACTTCCGCGATCTGGACAATGCCGCCGCCGAGGGCAACGAGCGGGCAAAGCTGGCGCTGGACATGTTCCAGTACTGGGTGGCCAAGGTGGCCGGCTCCTATGTGGCCGCCATGAACGGCGTGGACGCCATCGTCTTCACCGCCGGCGTCGGCGAGAACAGTAGTTCCACCCGCGCCGCCATCGCCGAGTACTTCGGCTATCTGGGCGTCAAGATCGATCCGGTCGCCAACTCCAAGCGCGGCGAGGACATCGAGATCTCCACTCCCGATTCCAAGGTCAAGGTCTTCGTCATCCCCACCAACGAAGAGCTGGTCATCGCCCGCGACACCCGGGACATCGTGGGCTGAATCCTATAGAACGCAAAAAGGACGCTGCGGTTCTCGCAGCGTCCTTTTTTGTGCTCCGTTCTTAGATTCCCGTGGACCCGAAGCCGCCCCGGCTCTCCTCCTTCAGGTGCTCCACCACCTCAAATTCGAGCTCCGGCTGCTTTTCCACGATGCGGAACTGGCAGATCCGGTCGTTCTTGCGGATCACGGTGTCCCGCATGGCGAGAGCGGGCAGACGCCACTCGTCCTCCTCCCCGCAGTAGGAGTTGTCGATGATGCCGAAGGAATTGGCCACCAGGATGCCGAAGTTCTTGAAAGTGCTGCTCCGGGGCGCCACATGGGCCTCATAGCCCTCCGGCAGGATCATCCCCACCCCCAGGCGGATATAGCGGAATTCTCCCGCCTTCATCTCCAGATCCTCCGCCGCCCGCAGATCGATCCAGTCCCCCTTGGCGATCTTCTCCACAGGCACCAGGTCCTTTTCGAAATATTTGATGCGGATCTTCATATTCTTCCCCACTTTCCCCTGTTCTTTCGGGCAAAACCGCCCCCGCTTGTACACCGAAGCCGCTTTGTCCCTTGACGAAGGGGCAAAAGGCGAGTACAATTTATATAGAATGACACAGCTATCTTACCATAGACAGGAGGAAGTTTCCATGCCAAAATTTGAAGATTTCAGCTTTGAATCCAGCACCGGCGTCAATGTGCTGCATGCCCGCAAGTGCATCCCCGACGGCAAGCCCCGGGCCGTGGTGCAGATCGAGCACGGCGTGGCCGACCATATCAGCCGCTATGACGGGCTGATGGAATACCTGGCGGAAAACGGCATCGTCTGCGTGGGGGACGATCACCTGGGCCATGGAGACTCCATCCGCAGCGAGGACGAGCAGGGCTTTTTCGCCGATGAGAACGGCTGGGACCATGTGGTCCGGGACGTGGACATTCTCCGGGATCTGACTCGGCGGGACTATCCGGACCTGCCTTATATTTTCTTCGGCCACAGCATGGGCAGCTTCGTGGTGCGTACCTACATCATCCGCCATCCCGGCAAGTATGACGCCGCCATTCTCTCCGGCACCGGCCACCAAAACAAGGCCATGATCCTGGCGGGCTACACCGCCGCCCAGCTCATGACCAGGGTCAAAGGCCCCCATGGGGACGGCAAGGCCCTCAACGACATGGCCTTCGGCTCCTACTGCAAGCAGATCCCCGATCCCCGCACGCCCTTCGACTGGATCAGCCGGGACGAGGAAGCGGTGGACAAGTACATCGCCGATCCCCACTGCGGCTTTGTCTGCAAGGTCAGCCTCTATCGGGATATGATGAGCGGCGTGCGCTTCATCACCGACCAGCGGAACATCGACAAGATGAACAAGGAAGCCCCCATCTACTTCATGTCCGGTGACGCCGACCCCGTGGGCGATTACGGCGTGGGCGTGGAGCGGGCCGCCGAGGCCTTCCGCCGGGCCGGCGTCAAAGACGTGAGCCTCCGCCTCTATCCCGGCGGACGCCACGAGATGCTCAACGAGATCAACAAGGAGGATGTGAAAAAGGACATCCTCAACTGGATCAACGAGAAGCTGAAAAAGATCAGCTGAGCGATCACACAGAACAAGGGCGGGCGGAATGCTCGCCCTTGTCTTTTTTCTCCATGCTGTATCCGAAAAAAAACCGCTGCCTTTTGACAGCGGTTTTTTGATTTTGGAATGGATTACTCCTCGACCTCAGTCTCGGGAGCAACGCCGGTGGCGGTGCCGTCGGCAGAGACCTCATAGACCAGCGCGTCCTCGCGGGCCTCTTCCTCTTTCTCCTCCACGGGAGCCTTGGCCACGGGGGCAGGCTCGGACAGGGCGCGGATGGAGAGGGAGATCTTGTGCTTCTCGTCGTCGATGGCGGTGATCTTGGCGTCAACCACATCGCCCACGGTGAGCACGTCGCCGGGCTTGCCGATGCGGCGGTTGGCGATCTGGCTGATGTGGATCAGGCCGTCCACACCGGGCAGAACCTCAGCAAAGGCGCCGAAGTCCATCAGCTTCACGATGGTGACAGGGGCGATATCGCCGACCTGGAACTTGCTGGTGAACTGGGTCCAGGGGTTGCCGTTGGGATCCTTGTAGCCCAGGGAGATTTTGCGCTTCTCGCGGTCAAAGTTGATGACGTAGACCTCGATCTCGTCGCCGACGGAGACGACCTCGGAGGGCTGGTGGATGCGGCCCCAGCTCAGCTCGGACACATGCACCATGCCGTCGATGCCGCCGATGTCCACGAAGGCGCCGTAGCTGGTCAGGGACTTGACAACGCCGTTGTAGCGCTTGCCGATCTCGATGTTGTTCCAGATGGCCTCGGTGCGCTCGCGGCGCTCGGCCTGGGCCACGCGGCGGATGGAGCCGACAACGCGCTTGCGGGCCTTGTTGACCTCGGTGATCTTGAGACGCACGGTCTTCTTCAGCAGCTGGCTCAGCTCAGCCTCGCGGGGCAGATCGGTCTGGGAGGCGGGAACAAACACACGCACGCCCTTGACGGAAACAACAATGCCGCCCTTGTTCTCTTCGGTGACAACGCCTTCCATGACGGTGCCGTCTTCCACGGCAGCCTCGACCTCGTTCCAGATCTTGGCAGCGTCCAGGCGCTTCTTGGAAAGGGTGACAACGCCGTCCACGTCATTGACGCGGACCACAACGGCCTCCAGGGTATCGCCGACCTTCACGGCGTCTTCCAGCTTGGTGCCGTCTTCGGTGAACTCTTCGGTGGGGATGATGCCGGTCTGCTTGGTGCCCAGATCCACGCTGATCTCGGTGCCGGTGATGGCGACCACGGTGCCGCTGACCTTATCTCCATTATAGATAGGCTTCAGAGTTTCCTCCAGCATTTCGTCGAAGGACAGCTCCTTCTCGACCTGGGGCTCTTCAACCTTGATTTCTTCTTTGATTTCGTCCATTTTGTTTCTTACCTCCTTAATGATCCACGCGGGGGTGGACGCTCCTGCAGTCAGGCCGACGGTCTCAGCGCTTCTGAGCCTGTCCAGATCCAACTCCTCTGTCCTCTCGATGAACTGGACATTGGCACAGTGCTCGCCGCAGATCTGGGCGAGATGGACGCTGTTTGCGCTGTGTTTTCCGCCTATGACAACCATTGCGTCGCAGCATGCCGCCAATTTAGCTGCCTCTTCCTGCCGCGTAAACGTCGCAAGGCATATTGTATCAGATATTTTCGAATTTGTACATCTTTTTTTTATGATTTCACAACATTCGTTAAAATTATTGCGGGTCTGCGTGGTTTGCACCACCACTGTTATCGGTTTTTCCCAAAGTCCGGGATTTTCTTCCAGAAAAGCCTGCATTTCCGCGGCATTTTCAAGGACCTGGTGCTCTCCGCACCAGCCGCAGATGGCCTCCACCTCCGGGTGCTGCCGCATGCCGATGATGAGCACGAAGCGCCCTTCTTTTGACGCCCGCTGCACGATGGTGTGGATGGCTTTTACCTTGGGGCAGGTAGCGTCGGTGACCTGGGCGCCGACCCGCTCCAGCTGCTCGTAGACCGCCGGCGCCGCCCCATGGGCGCGGACCAGTACCGCCTCCCCGGGCCGCAGCTCCTCCGGGCGCTGCACCACGCGCATGCCCTTCTCCTCCAGGGAGCGGACCACGTCCTCATTGTGGATGAGCTGTCCCAGGCTAGCGCAGCTGCCCTCCTGGGCGATCAGCTTTTCGGCCAGCTCCACCGAGCGCTGCACACCGAAGCAAAAGCCCGCGCTCTCCGCCACCAGGAGCGTTTTCATGCCTCTGCCTCCATCCGCTCCCGGATGATACCGCAGAGAAGCCGGAAGCTCTCGTCAAAGTCGATCTCGGTGGTGTCCACCAGCACGGCGTCCTCGGCCTGACGCAGGGGGGCCACCTCCCGGTTCATGTCCTGCTCGTCCCGCTGGATGATGTCCCGCAGCACCTCTTCATAGGGTTGCTCCACGCCCTTGGCGACAAGCTCCTTCATCCGCCGATCTGCCCGGGCCTCCGGGCTGGCGGTGAGGTAGATCTTGAGCTTTGCCTCCGGCAGCACCACAGTGCCGATGTCCCGGCCGTCCATGATGACACAGTTTTCTCTTGCGAGCTTCCGCTGCATCTCCAGCAGGAAGCTTCGCACCGCGGCGTGGGCGGACACGTCGGAGGCGCACATGGAGATCTCCGGCATGCGGATCTCCCGGGAGACGTCCTCCCCGTTCAGGTACATGCGCTGCTCCCCGTCCTCATAGGCCATTTGGATCTCCAGCTCCGGCAGGATCGCGGCCACGGCCGTCTCGTCCTTCCGGTCCACGCCCCGCCGCAGAGCGGCAAGGCCCACAGTCCGGTAGATGGCGCCGGTGTCCACATACAAAAGCCCCAGCTCAGCGGCGCAGCGCCGCGCCAGGCTGCTCTTCCCCGCCCCGGAGGGCCCGTCAATGGCAACGTCAAAGCTCTTCATTTTCTTCTCCTCTCGGGCGCTCCGCAGGCCGCGCTCGGCGGCAGAGTTCCCCACAAAATATCCTTCGGTATTGTAATGGCTTTTCCCGCTCCTGTCAATGCCCGCTCGCTCCTTGCTTCCCCCTATGGGGGAAGTCCACGGTGCGCACATCGGGGAATAGGGGGGCACAACGTTTTCCGTCTTCCTTTTCAAGCCGGGATCGCATCCCCATCTCAGTCCGCCCCGCATATGCCCTGGGCGGATCCGCACGCAGCCGCACGGATCCGCCCAGGGAGTTTCTCTTTTCCTCAACCCGGCATTTCGCACGTCGGATTCCGAAGTGTCCTCAGGCCAGCAGCTTCCGCAGCCGTACCAGGTCCAGGATATCGATTTTCCCGTCTCCGTTCAGGTCAGCGGCGGTCCCGTCAAAGCGGCCCTCGATTGTGAGTCCAACCAGGTACTTGCGCAAGAGCATCAGATCCGCGGCGTCGATGCTGCCGTCGCCATCGATATCCCCCGGCTCCGAAGCCAGGAGCGTGATGGGCTTGGAGGTCATGACCAGAGAACCGTCCGAGAGATAGGAGACGAAAACCTCATCATCGCCGAACAAGTACTCCCCATTGCTGAGATAGAGGATCCCCTGGCTGTCTTCCGAAAAGCGCCAACCTGTATTGGGGGCCACGGTGATCTCCACCACATAGTCCAGCCCCGGCTGAAAGCTCTTCGGGTCGCTGGTCTGCCCGTCGGTGATGAGATACCAGCGCGCGCTCAGCACATAAAAGGCGGAGGCGTAGCTCTCTCTCGGCGCGGCATCCGCCGGAACAAGACCGCTGTAGCTGCCGCCGGGCACGGGCAGAAGGACATCCAGCGTGACATTCTTCAGCAAGGGCGTTGTGCCCTCCCGGGCAAAATATGCCATGTAATAGACGTCGCCGTCGCTGTCGTCCACATAGAAGGACAGGGTCCCGGTGATGTCGATCCCCGCCAGCTCCGAGTCTCTGGAAACGGTGAGCCGCTGGAGGCGATAGCCGGAATTGCATTGAACATCAAAGGTCAGGGTCTCCCCCACCCGGGGCTGCTGGCTGCTTGGGATGACCGTGCCGCCCTCGTCGCTGGGGGTATAGTTGCCATTCTCTTCAAGGATGATGCAGCCGCCGTAAACCTGGCGGGTCTGGGCATCCTCCTCCGCCAGGGGCTGGATGGTACCGGAGCCGCCATCCACAAGGACGATCTGTCCCTCGGTCTCGTCTCCGGACGCTACAGGTTTCATCCCCAGATCGCTCCAGGTCAGGCCTTCCGCGCCTTCCGGCGTCAAGGCAGGCGCAATGCTTCCCGCCGGCTCCTCGGCCCGGGCCGTGCCCAGGGGCAGCAGGCTCATGGTAAGGATCAAGGCCAGCAAGAAGCTGAACAGCCGATTTTTTATTCTCATCAAAGTTCCTCCTTGTTTGGCAGCAAATACCGAAACTGGATACTTTTTCATGTTATTGTATCAAAAAGTGTCGGATCTGTCCAGTAAAAAAGGGACTATTTCACCACTTTCTTCTCAAAAAGGCAAGAATATCGCTCTCTCCGTCCCACCTGATACGATTATCCAGCGAAAAACAGCTGTATCTGGATCACCGGAACACCTGTCATCCCGCGCAGAGGGAGGGCTCCGCCCAGCCGTAGGGGCGATTCACGAATCGCCCGCCGCCTGGCTCCCTCTCCGGGGAGCTATCAGCAAAGCTGACGGAAGGGGCTGCCGCCGGGACGTCGAGGACGCCGTCCCCTACAAGAGTATCGGCACCGCTCCGTTCTTCCCAAACGTGCTGCCCACAGAGCCTTCCCCACAAAGCGGACAGGTGGCGCAAAGCGCCAAATGAGGTCCCCGCTGTCATCGCTTCGCGTAGGCAAAGCCGGAGTCGAAGGATCTCGCCCCCGGCCCAGGGCTCGTTTTTCTCGCGCACTTCGATACGCCCGCCTTGCGCCGTCGAGATCCTTCGTCGGGTTTCCCTCCTCAGGATGACAGTTCGATCCCGCCCCCCCGCGTAGGGAGCGATCCCCTGATCGCTCCGTGTGCAGGTACGGATACGGTCACGGCGGGATGAGAGCACAAGGTGAATTGCCCGAAGGACAAGAGAGGGTGGCCTGGGCCATCCCGCCCTACGCGTTTCCGGTCCCTCCGTAGCGCCGAGCATTGCTCGGCGGCACAGCGGAGGGTGATGCGGGAGGGCCTTCCGTCCCTCCGTAGGGGAGGCTATCAGCCTCCCGTCAGAACAAGGTTCATTCCAAAAGCAACTTGGGCGGATCCGCAGCAAACGCCATGCGAATTCGCCCTAAGCATGTTCGTAATTCACTTGCTGCCGCCGGGACGTCGAGGACGCCGTCCCCTACGATGGTAGTTAGGGCTGCTCCGTTCTTCCCCAGCCTGGCTGCCCGCAAAACCGCCCCGCGCGGAAAAGGGACGGATCGCTCCGTCCCTTCTTTGGTCCCTTATGTGTTCTTCTCCACCGCGTTTCCGGCCACGAAGCCGGTGCACCAGGCGATCTGCAGGTTGAAGCCGCCGGTATAGGCGTCCAGGTCCAGCACCTCGCCCGCAAAGTACAGGCCCTTCACCAGCTTCGACTCCATGGTCCGGGGATCCACCTCTTTGGTGCTGACGCCCCCCGCGGTGACGATGGCCTCGTCGATGGGCCGCGTACCGCTGACGCTGACCGGGAAAGCCTTCAAAATCTGGATGAGCTTCTGTCTCTGCTCCCGGGTAAAATCCGTGCAGCGCTGCTCCCCGGGTATCCCGGTAAGCTGTTCCAGCACCGGCACCATGGACCTTCCGGCAAGGCCCCCCAGCAGGTTGTGAAAGCTCCGCTTCGGGTTTTCCTCGATGTCCCGCAGGATGCGGGTCTCCAGCTTCTTTTCGTCCAGAGCGGGCTTCAAGTCGATGAGCAGCCGGTATTCCGCGCTGCCCATGTGCCGCATCTTGGCGCTGGCAGAGAGCACCAGCGGGCCGGACACGCCGAAGTGAGTAAAGAGCATCTCCCCCAGTTCCCGGAAAATGAGCTTCCCGTCCTCATAGGCGGATAGGGTCACGTTCCGCAGGGAAAAGCCCTGCATCTCGGCACACCATGCGTCGTCGCTCTCCAGGGGCACCAGGCTGGGCCGCAGGGGCGTCACCGTGTGCCCGAGCTTTGCGGCCATGCGGAAGCCCCAGCCGTCAGACCCGGTCTTGGAGTAGCTCAGGCCCCCGGTGCAGATGGCGGCCGCCCGGCAGGGGATCTTCTCAGCGTCGGTCTGCACGGCGCAGACTGCCCCGTCTTTGGTCTCGATGCTCCGCGCCGAGCAGCGGAGGGTCCGCACGCCCAGCCTTTCGCACTCCCGCACCAGGGCGTTTGCGATATCGTTGGCGTTGTCGGAGACCGGGAACACACGGTTGCCCCGCTCCACCTTCAGCGGCACCCCCAGACTCTCGAAATAGGCCATAACCTCCCGGGTACCGAAGCGGCTCATGGCGCTGTAGAGAAAGCGCCCGTCCCCGGGGATGTTGGCCATGAATTCCCGGGTGTCGCAGTCATTCGTCACATTGCAGCGGCCCTTGCCCGTGATGCGAAGCTTCCGCCCCAGCTGCAGGTTCCGGTCCAGCACCGTCACGCTGAGTCCCCGCTGGGCTGACTGGATGGCGCAGAGCATCCCCGCGGGGCCGCCGCCGATGACCACCAGATCCGTCATCTCGCCGCCTCCTTCCGCAGTCGCTCCACTTCCTCCGCCGTGAGATCCCGCCACTGGCCGGGCCGCAGATCACCCAGGCGCAAAAAGCCCTCCCGGATGCGGCAGAGCCGCGTCACGGTGACGCCCGCGATCTCGCACATCTTGCGCACTTGGCGATTTCGTCCCTCGTGGATGGTGACGGCGATCTTCGCCCCACCGGGCAGCTTCTCCAGCAGCTCCGCCTTCGCCGGGCGGATGGCGTAGCCGTCGATCTCCATGGGATCATGCAGGCGCTTTACCGCCGCCTCTATGTTCTCCCCCTTCACCCAGGTGAGATAGCATTTCTCCACCTCGTGGGAGGGGTGGGTCAGCAGGTATTCCAGCTCCCCGTCGTTGGTGAGCAGCAACAGTCCCTCGGAGTCCAGGTCCAGCCGCCCCACGGGGGTCAGCCGCTCCGGGAAATCCCGCAGCAGCTCCCGCAGGTCCCGCCTGCCCTTCTCGTCACGGAGGCTGGTCACCACGCCCCGGGGCTTGTAGAGCAGCACGGTCCGCTTCGCTTCCTCTTTGGGAAGAGGCTTTCCGTCCAGGCGGATCTCGTCCGTCTCCGGGTCGGCGCTGTCGCCCAGGGCCGCCGGGACACCGTTTACCGTCACCCTTCCCTCCCGGATGGCCTCCTCCGCCTTGCGCCGGGCCATGAGCCCCGCGGCGGCTATGATTTTTTGCAGTCTTTCTCTCATGATCGTTTCTCTTCTATTTTGACTTCTTCCGCGAACCGCAGCGCCGCGCTTCCCAGCACCCGGCCGTCCCGAAGCACCGTGACCTGCCCGCCGATCTCGCCCTTCCGCACCGGGGCCAGCACATAGCCCGGCAACTCCAGGCGCAGCCGCAGTTCCGCGTCCTTCGGCAGCAGCAGTTCCAGAGGCTCGGCCCGCAGCTCGATCTCCCGTCTGTCCCCGCCGTAGACCGGCAGGCGGTAGGAAAGCGTTTTGCACACGTCCCGGCTCACATAGTGCCCGAAGCCCCAGTCGTAGAGGCGCTTGTGGTCGTTCCAGTCTTCCGGCGCGTTCAGAGTCACGCAGATGAGCCGGGTCCCGTCCCGCTCGCAGGCGCTCACCAGGCAGCGTCCCGCCGCTTGCGTATAGCCGGTCTTGCCGCCCAGGCAGCCCGGACAGCTGCCAAGGAGCTTATTGTGGTTACCATAGTATTGTTCATGAATGCTGGCATGGCCCTGCTTCAGGATGGCAAGCAGCTCCGGCTCCCGGAGGCAGGCGGTCATGAGGCGCGCCAGGTCCGCGGCGGTGCCGTAGTGCTCGGGGGCATCCAGCCCGTGGGGATTGGCAAAATGGCTGTTCTCCATGCCGAGAGCCGCGGCCTTTTCGTTCATCCAGATGACAAACCGCGCTTCGCTCCCGCCGCAGTGCAGGGCCAGAGCCGAGGCCGCGTCGTTGCCGGAGGCCAGCAGCAGCCCGGTGAGCAGCTCCTTCACGGTATACTTCTCTCCGGCCTGCAGATACATGGAGGAGCCCTCGATGCCGCAGCAGTCCGCCGGGATCTCCACCTCGTCCGTTAGTTCGCTGTGCTCCAGAGCCACCAAGGCCGTCAGCAGCTTGGTGGTGCTGGCGATGAGATGCCGCGCATCGGCGTTTTTCGCAAGCAAAATCTCCCCGTTCTCCCCGGCCAGCACCGCGCACTCCGCGCTGAGCGCCGGAGGCTCTTCCCCCGGCGGCGAGGCAGGGTTCAGCAGCAGGGCCGCCAGGACCAAAAATATGGCTTTTCGCATAATAAGCACCACCTATTCAAGCAGGTAGTGCTTATTATACGTTTTCGATTCCGTTTTATTTATCCTGCTGCTTGTTGATGAAGGCGTCCACCTTGTCCATCACCTGAGGCACCAGATCGATGATCCGGTCCACGGTGGTGCTGGCGGGAGGCGTGATGTTGATCATGCGCACAGTGCCTTCCTTGATCACCAAAAAGCCGATGGGGTCGATCTTCACGCCGGTGGCGTTGCCGCCGCCGTAGGGCCGCTCTCCCGCTCTCTTGGGGGAAAGCTCCACGCCGCCGCCGCCGAAGCCCACGCTGATGCGGGAAATGGGGACCAGGGTGATGCCGTCGGGCGTGTAGATGGGCTCGCCCACAACGGTATCGACTTTGAGCATGTTTTTCACATTGTCCATGGTGGACTGCATGAGTTCACCGATCGGGTTGATGTTATCCATTCGCTGCCATCCTTTCCTCTTCCTGTATGTTTTCTGTTTCTTTCTTCTCTGTATCGGGAGCGGCCTCCTGGGCCTTTTGCGCTTTCTTCAGGGCCTTGGCCTCCTTCTTCTGCCGGCGCTTGCTGCGGATCAGGATCTTCAGCGCGCCAAAGAGGATGCTGTTCACCACCCCGAAGATCCGCCAAAGATTGATGGTCAGGGCAAGGCCCAGCTCCAGGAAGGTCCGGTCCGCGGCAAAGTCCACGTCGGTCCACACGCTGCAGTCCTTCACCTTGAAGGCGCGGCTGCAGGGCTGGGACAGACTGGAGAGGGCCGCGTTGACCCAGCCGTAGGTCATGGCCACGTCATAAGGGTCGTCCCCCGCGGCGATGTAGTGGAGCAGGAAGCGGTCCACCCGCCAGGCCCGGCCAAACTTGCCGATGCCCCGCAGCACCACGCGCACCAGCTCCAGCAGCTCGTCCCGGTTGAAGGGAAGGGAGCGTTTCTTACTGGGCGCGGGCTCTTCTTCCTCCTGGGGCTCTTCTTTCTTTTTCTTCTTTTTCTTTTTGTTTTGCTTGGGCTCCTTCGGCTTCTTCTCCTGTCTGGGCAGGATCTGGACCAGCACAGGTCCCACCTTCGCGGACAGGTGGAAGCGGCCGCCCTCATTGCCCAGGTCGACCCCCACGGGGATCAACAGGATCAGCAAAATGAGCGCAAGGAAAATGCCAAGGATGATCCAGCCAACCAAATTCCATCACTCCTTCGCCGGTTCCCTGACCTCCTCCATTTGGATCTGGTCAGGCTCGGCGGCATTTTGCAGTTCGTCAATGGCCTTCTGGAGCTTTTCCACGCCCTCGCTCCCGGTGATGTCCGGCAGCGGCGGCAGCTGAGAAAGCTCCGAAATGCCCATGGTGCGCAGGAAAACATCGGTGGTGCGAAACAGCGCGGGACGGCCCGGGGCCTCCAGGCGCCCGCAGATCTCGATCAGCCCCCGCTCCGTCAGGGCGCCCACAGTGTAGGAACTGTCCACCCCGCGGACACGGTCGATGTAGGCTCTCGTCACCGGCTGGAAGTAGGCAACGATGGCCAGGGTCTCCAGCGCGCTCTGGGATAGCATGGGAGGCTTGCGCTGCTCCAGGGTCTTGATCACATAGGGGGCGTAGTCCGGCGCGGAGCACATCTGCAGCTTGTCCCCCAGGCGAAGGATGCGGATGCCCCGCTCCTCCCGCTCATACTTTTCCGAGAGCTCCGCTGCGATCTGTCCCAGTTCTGTCTCGTCGGTATCCAGGACCAGGGAAAGTCTCGCCAGGGGTACGCTCTCCCCCGCTGCAAACAGTATAGCCTCAAGTGCGGCAGAAATATCCATACGAATCTGTTTCCTATTCTTCGATCGTCTTCAAAATCTCGTCCGTGTCCCCGCCCACAAAGGACAGGCGGTAGCTGGTCTCCTCCCGGTCGATGTGCACATGTCCCATGCTGCACAGCTCCAGCACCGAAAGGAAGGTGGCCACGATCTCGCTGCGCGAGGAACAGGCGCGGTACAGCTCCTCCATCATAGCCGGTCCCAGGCGCAGCCGCTCCAGCAGTTCGCGGCTCTTGCTGCGCACGCTGTAGATGATGCGGCTGGGGATGGCGTCGTGGAGCCGATCCTCGTCCTCCTGGACCGGAAGTCCCCGGGTAAACAGGTTTCGCAGGGCCTTCAAAAGGTCTACCGGCTCGTGCCGGTATTCGTATTCCCTTCCCTTTTTGGGCAGGGGCTCCGGAAGCTTGGCAAAATACAGCATGCCCCGCTCGGAGGCTGTTTTCAGCGCGGGCAGGATCTCCCGCACGGCTGTCAGATTGTCCCGGGCCTTCAATTGCTCCAGGGATTCCATCAGCACTTCCAGCTCCGAGACTTCCTCCTCCTCGCTGGTGAGCAGGGTCCTGGTCTTGATATACAGCAGATGGGAGGCCATCTGCACGAATTCGCTGGCGATCTCCAGGTCCATGCTCTGCATCTCGTCCATCCAGGCCAGGTACTGGTCCAGGATCTCGGAGATCTGCAGATCCCGGATCTCGATCTTATTCTTCTGCAGCAGGGCCAGGATCAGGCTCAGGGGGCCTTCAAAGTCCTGCAGCTCGTCTTTTTCGTGGATGATGCCTTCCAGATGAAAATTGGGGTTTTCCATGTTGACTCCTCAAAAGAGGGATTGGCCCAGGGCAAAGCCCAGCTTCGCCGCGGGCAGCAGAAGCGTCAGGCCCTTCTGCAGCAGCCAGGAGAGCGGGCCGTCGATCACATTGGTGAAAAGCAGCGCCGCCAGGATCAGAAAGCCGTAGCGCTCATAGCGCATGAGCTTCCAGTAGCCCTCATCCGAGAGAAGGGAAAACAGCACCTTGGATCCGTCCAGCGGCGGGACAGGCAGGATGTTGAAGATGGCCATGGCCAGGCTCAAAACCACCGTGGTCTCCAGCATTTCCAGCGCAAGGACGCCCGCGCTGCTGCCGCTGAGCGGCAGGATCAGCAGTCCGTAGAGGAAATAGAACGCCAGGGAGATGAGCACATTGCACAGGGGGCCCGCCAGGGCGGTGATGGCCATGCCCCGCTTGGGGTTTTGAAACTTCCGCATATCCACCGGCACCGGCTTTGCGTAGCCGAAGCCGAAGATCACCATCATGAGAAGGCCCATGGGGTCCAGATGCCTGATGGGATTCAGGGTGAGGCGCCCCGCCGCCTTGGCGGTATCGTCCCCCAGGGCGTAGGCCGTGAAGCCGTGGGCCAGCTCGTGCAGCGTGATGCACAGCAGCGCCGGGATCACGCGCAGCAATATATCCCGCAGGCCGCTGAAATCAAAACCGTTGAGAATCTCCTGTAACACGCTGATGGCATTCACCCCCAAAATATCAATTCATTTTACCAAAGAACGCCATAAAATACAAGAGCGAGTCGGATTTTTACCGGTACAAAAGCCTTGACGTTCAAATCATTGACAGTTTCTCCCGGAAATGATACCTTACTGACAAGAAAGGTGGGATGGCATGAAGCTCCATATCCTCCACTGCGGTGAGATCCGGGTATCCCCGGCCATGCCCTACGGCAACAGTCTGGATCTGAAAACCGCGGCAAAACTGCTCTCCGCCCCGGACAAGGACCGGATCCCCCTGCCCGTCAGCGTCTACCTGATCGAGCATCCCAAAGGCCTCATTCTGGTGGACACCGGCTGGTGCCGGGACATCAGCCCTGGCGGTGAATACGATCCCAAAGCCGCGCGGCAGGTCCTCTCCCCCGCGCTGGCAGCGCTCTATCATCCTGTGCTCCCCGCGGGCATGGCCGTCCACGAGCAGCTGGCCCATATGGGCATCCGCCCGGAGGATCTGGAAGCCGTGATCCTGACCCACCTGGACCCGGACCATGTGGCGGGCCTCCGGCATGTGCAGAAGGCCCGGCGCATCATCCTCCCGGAGGACGAGTACTTCTGGTCCTGCCGGACGGTGTACAAAAGCCGCCAACCCCAGAAGCTTTGGCTGGACTATCCCATGGAGCGGCCCTATTACCGGGGCTCTCCCCTGGGCCCCGCCGGCTGGGCCATCGACCTTTTCGGGGACGAGAGCCTGCAGCTTGTGAATCTCCCCGGCCATACCGACGGCCAGGCGGCGGTCCTTGTCCGAAACGGCAGGCGCTTCGTGCTTCTCACGGCGGACGCGGCCTATTCGCCCCGGAACTGGCAGGAGAACGTGACTCCCGGCTTCGGCTTCGACCGGGAGCGGCAGAAAAAGTCTCTTGCCTGGATCGCCCAAACGGCGGCGGACCCCGGCTGCGTCGCCGTCCTCTGCAGCCACGACCCCGCCCAGGCCCCCGGTGTGATCGAATTCTGATAAGGATACAAAAAAGGAAAGGACGCAGCGATGCATCGCAGCGTCCTTTCCTTTTTTCTATCCCAAGGTCATCATTTCCATTGATTCACCGTCCGTCCCCTGTTGGCTCCCCCTCCGGGGGAGCTGTAGCATCTGCCTGCCCACGTGGCTGAAGGGGTGCTTTCGTAGGGGGCGGACGCCTGTCAAGTAAACGATGATTAAATCGGCAAGAGCGAATCCCGAGAAAACTTTTTCGCAGGAATACTTTGTGTATTTCAAGAAAAAGTGACGAAATCAGAGCACAAATTGTCCGGGAGGCGCCGCAGGCGATTTGATCAGCGTTTACTCAAGAGGAAGACGGCTGAGGCGGCCAAAGGCCGCCCCTACGGCGGGGAAGAGATCCCGATGGATCGTAGGGGCGACCTTCGGTCGCCTCTTCCCCGTTCTCCTCGTAGGGGCGACCTTCGGTCGCCTCTCCAAAGCCTTCTCCTTGAGGAGAAGGTGGCATCCGCCGATCCCCCGCGAGGCGGATGCCGGATGAGGTGTCTACCTCCGCTGGCTCCCTCTCCGAGGGAGCTGCCCCAGTGCGCACACCGGGGCTGAGGGAGCCGCCCCGCCCGTCTCCATGCTGTCATCCTGAGCGGAGGCGAAGCCGGAGTCAAAGGATCTCGCCCCCGGCGCAAAGTCGGTATCACCAGGTGCTTCGATACATCCCACAATGCGCCGTCGGGATCCTTCGTCGGTTTCACCTTCTCAGGATGACATACTCGGAGATCGGCTGGTTTTACCCTCTCTCCCGTGGTCCCGCTCAGTATTCATCAAAGTCCCTGGCCGGATTCCAAGTACGCAGCTGCGGATTGCGCGCAACATGGATCTGCTCCAAAAGCTTATTTACAAGTTTCATCCACTCCATCACTGCCAGCGCAAAGACGCCGACCCCAAGCAGGAAAATCCCTGTCTTATCCAACTGCATCCTTTTCCTCCTCATATGATTTGTGGGAAGACGCGCTAGGCGCGGCTTCCCACTTTTTTATCCCAGAGCCTTCAACAGCTTCTGGTTCACCCGGTTGGTGACCTCCAGGTAATAGGCCCACTCGGCTTTGGTGTAGTCGCTCTCGTCCATGGCGTCCAGCTTCTCCGTAAAGTCCGTATAGCGCTCCATCAGGCGGGCATAGTCCGCGAGCATCAGTGCTGCGCTGGTGGAATCCGCCTTTTCGTACTTCTCCATGAACTCGATGTACTCATCCATGAATTCCTCGTAGGAGTCCATGTACTCCTTGAACTCCAGGCGAATATCGCTCTGGGAAAGCGCCTCCTCTGTGGGCTCCGGTGTCGCCTCCGGCTCGGCGGATTCCTCGGGCTCGCTCTCCTTCTCCTCGACCTCGTCCGTCACCGGGTTCTCGGTGGGCTTCACGGTCGGCCTCGTGGGGGATCTGGGCGCTGTCGTCACCACCGGTTCCGTGCGGCGGTTACTTGTTTTGTCCGAGCGTCCACCGCTCCGATTCCAAATACTCACTGCAACGATCACCATCAGCACCCAGAACCACCAGCGTTTGAAGAGCGATTTCCGCTTGCGTTTGGGCTTTTGCGCGGGGTACTCCGGGCTCGGCGTCGGAGCCGCGGCCCGCACCGGGCTCTCCCCTGTCGGCTCGCCGCACTCCGGACAGAAGCGCTTGCCCTCCACTAGCTCCGCCCCACAGTTTCTGCAATAGGACATACTGTATCCCTCCTTGATGATTTTTTCGTCTGCCGATTATAATGATCATCGCTCAGCAGAATCGATCGAGCTTCCGATCGATTCTGCTGCCAAACGGTATGTTTGGCAGCGAATGATCCGAAGAATCATTCGCGCGATGCTCATTTCATTGAGTGTCTGGCGCAGCAGCCTCGCTGCTGTGCTGAGCCGCAAAGCGGCTCGGCGAAACGCTTTGCGGCGTTTCGCCATCAGACAATCAATATACCAAGAAGAAAAGCCACCCGTTCCCACCGTTTTGGTGGGAACGAGCACTGTGTAATAGTCTTTTTCTGCCATTGCGCGCCAGTGTCGCAACACTGGCGCGGCAATCCATCCTTGCCTTCCCCGCGCACGGGGAAGGGGGACCGCTTGCGGTGGATGAGGTCCTTTCTCTACAGTTCTCACTCATACCCTTTCAGCAGAGGCGGCTGCCCGTACTGTTCCAAAAGCACATTGACCTCTTGCAGGTCGTACACTCTGCTCCCGAAAGCCGCCAGCAGGACCGCGTCCCGCGGGAACCGCCACCACAGCGGCGCCATCCCATAGCGGAGCAGCGCCTCCTGCACCTCCGCCGGCTTAAACTCTGCCGCCAGGCAGAGCCGCAGGATCACATCCCGCTGCCGGGTGCGCTTTTCCTCTGCAATCAGCTTGTACCCGAAGCCCTCCGACAGGTCCGCCGCCAGAAACACATCCTGCTGCAGCAGGCCCTTCTCCCGAAGCTTCCGGCGCATATACGCCGCGAAGGGCCGCGCCTCAGTAATCATCTCCCCCTCGTTCTGTTCCAGGAAGCCTCCCAGCCCCTCTAAGTTCAGCCTACTGACGTCCTCATTGAACTTGCATCTCTGCACATTGTCTTTCTCGCACATATCGTTCACCCTTTCATAGATGAACACCGGCCGGGACGAACCCGGCCGGTGCTTCTATTACAAGGGTTGTATTTTTTGCGAGGAGCATTTGTCGTCATTTCTTTTCTGTGAATGTTACTTGAGTGCTCAAATCAAACTGTCCGTTCTCTCCTTTGACTATATCATATCCATGTGCCCTTAGTTTTTCCATCAAAACGTTTGCTGCTTCTTCACTGTTCCAAACTTCATTGGATAGTTTGTGAACATGGATAGAGTTAGAAATAGTCTTAACAATTCTATGAAGTCTGGTTTTCGAGATTCCTTTGAATTCAGGATAGCACAGTTCAATCCGCTTAGTGGCTTCCGCATAGTCCTCTCTATCCAGGCAAAACTCAACGACGTACCAATGCGCGTACGGTATTCCTGCATCTGACGCTTGAACCACAAATTGAAAAAACTCGTCATATTTCTCTGGCCCACGTGCGTCCCTTAGATTATCCATATAGGGTTTTAACACTTTCATCCACTCTGTTCCAGGATCCGCACTGCTCAAAACCCGTGCTATTCCGTCTGCCATCTCCTTCTCTTTCTGTATTGTTTTAATCCGCTCATCATCTATTTCATTATCCAAAGAGTCTATCCTTGAAATATACTTTTGTCGATATGCTGCACGTTCTATGTCGTCAATACTTTCATCTTTGTCAACCGCACGAACGAAATCACGCAGGTTTTCAAGGTATAAATGAGCTCTTCGATATAGTTCATTGTTTGTCTCATTGCCATTTCTATGGCTCTGTGTTTCATTTTTATCTTTTGTGATAGCGGCCATCACTTTGCGAAGGCCGTCATTAACAACCATTTTGTTCCAAGGCAGTTGAGACATAATAGTTATATCCATGTCTTCAACAGAGAAACAAGAAATCCCTCTATCTCGCATAGAATTGTAGGTTTCGATATATTTGTCCTTAAATCTGCCGTTATTTTTTACTTCTTTTTCCGCAATGCTGTACAGCTGTTGTTGCCAACCGTTTTTCAACACTTGCTTGAAATACTCTTGACAGGCTTCAATCCTCAAATCATCTATCTCTGTCATCTTGAATTTAATGTTCACTGCAACTATCCCCTCTCTAGTCTTCAATTATTCACGTTTATTTTTGAATCAAAAAGGCACACAATCCGAAGACCATGTGCCTACTGCTGGGGATGGTGCCTGTCCTCACTTGCGGGGTTTGTACGAGTCCAGAAACTCAGAAACCACTCTGGCGAAATCGCCAAAGCATCCGAACGCTTTGCCGAGATTAGCAAAGCCTTCACCGAGCTTCCGAACGTCTTCCGCGTGAGCCACGGCGCGCTCAAAGAGCTTTTTCATGGTGCTACCTCCTTTCTGGGATTTTGAATCCCTAGAATAAAAATCCGGGTAGTACCACGCCATGGAGCACAGATAGAATGATATCAGATTTGTGGGTGAAGGTCAACCCTTTAGGGCTCCTGGAGGAAATACGTCGCGTCAGCATTTTCAATAATAGTTATTCAAAAAGGATATAACCATCTCTTCGAGACGCGTCACGTTGCTCTTTATTATAGAGTGGTGTGGTCTAAGCAGTCAAAACATGGTTTAGCTTAACTTTTTATCATGTCTTCCAGATATATATATGCCTCGGGGTATATGCCTCGTGGTGGAATCAGCGGCTATTGTACCGGTGGCCACCCCGAGCTTTGATTTTGCTCAGGTCCTTCTCCTGCGATTTGGTCTTTTCAGGTTTCGCGCGGTCACGATTGTGCTCGTCAGCCTCACAGGGTGCCTTCCCCCCAACGTTCTCACGAAAAGCGAGAAAACGATCCCCCATAAAAGTAACAGGAACGGATGCCGTTTGGCACTCCGTTCCTGTATTTATTATGCTTTTACAGCAAACTCATGATCTCCGCCAGGAGCTGTTCCCGGCCCTGGCCCTTTTCCGCGGAAAAGGGGATCAGCGGGACCTCCTCCGGCAGGGCCAGGGTCTCCCGGATCAGCTGGAGGTTCGGCTCGATCTCGCTCTTTTTGAGCTTATCCAGCTTGTTGGCCACCACGGCCAGACGGCAGCCCGCGTTCTGGAACCACTCCGCCATGGTGATATCGTCCGCCGTGGGCTTGTGTCTCGCGTCCACGATCATGACGCCCAGGTCGAAGGTCCCGGGATCGGCGAAGAAATCCTCCATCAGCTTGCCCCAGCGCTCCTTTTCCGCCTGGGACACCTTGGCGTAGCCGTAGCCGGGCAGGTCCACAAAGTAGAGCTTTCCGTCGATGAGGAAGTAGTTCACATGGACGGTCTTCCCCGGCTGGGCGCCCACACGGGCGAAGTTCTTCCGGTTCAGCATGCGGTTGATGACCGAGCTTTTGCCCACATTGGACTTGCCCGCAAAGGCCACCTTGGGCACGCTGCTGTGGATGAACTGTCCCGCAGCGGCGGCGGACTTGACAAAATCCGCCTTGTTCACATTCAATGTTGCCATGATGGATTACACCCGAAGGGCCTTTCTGCCCTTGGTGGGGGCGGCAGGCAGCGGCATGGTCTCGTGCAGCTCGCCCCGCAGCAGCGCCACGTCCAGCGCAGCGTCCGCGTGGTCCACCGGCACGAAGTGCAGCCCGGCGCGGACCGTCTGGTCGATCTCCTGCAGGTCGGGCTCATTGTCCGCCGGGATGATCACGGTCTTGACCCCGGCGCGAAGCGCAGCCATGGTCTTTTCCCGCAGTCCCCCGATGGGGAGGATCCTGCCCCGCAGGGTGATCTCGCCGGTCATGGCCACGTCGCTGCGCACCGGCGTCCCGGTGAGGGCGGAGATGAGGGCGATGGTCACGGTGATGCCGGCGGAGGGACCATCCTTGGGCACGGCGCCCTCGGGGAAGTGGATGTGAATGTCGCTGTTCTTATAGAAGTCCGGGTCGATGCCCAGCATCTCGGCGCGGGAGCGGATATAGCTCATGGCCGCCCGGGCGGATTCCTTCATCACATCGCCCAGGTTGCCGGTGAGCTCCAGCTTGCCGCTTCCGGGGAGCACGGCCACTTCCACATCCAGCACCTCCCCGCCCACTTCCGTGTAGGCAAGGCCCCGGACCAGGCCGATCTCCGGCCGGGTGCGCAGGGCGTCGGGCTTGAAGCGGGCCGGACCCAGCAGGGGCTCCAGCTTGCCGGCCTTCACGGGGAGGGATTTGTACTTCTCCTCGGCCACGCCCTCCGCAGCCTTGCGGCAGACGGCGGCCAGCTCCCGCTCCAGCACGCGCACACCGGATTCCCGGGTGTAGCCCCGGATGATCTCCCGGATGGCGGCGTCCTCGATCTTGAGCTGGGCAGCCTTGAGACCGTGCTTTTTCCGCTGCTTGGGGATGAGATGGCGCTTTGCGATCTGCAGCTTCTCCTCGTCGGTGTAGCTGGAGAGTTCAATGACCTCCATCCGGTCCAGCAGGGCGCGGGGAATGGTGGAGGTAGTGTTGGCGGTGGTGATGAAGAAGACCCCGGACAGGTCAAAGGGCAGCTCCAGGAAGTGGTCCCGGAAAGTAGCGTTCTGCTCCGGATCCAGGGCCTCCAGCAGAGCAGCGCTGGGGTCGCCCCGGTAATCGGAGCCCAGCTTGTCGATCTCGTCCAGCACCATCAGGGGGTTGCAGCTGCCCGCCTGCTGGATGCCGGCGATGATGCGGCCCGGCATGGAGCCGATGTATGTTTTGCGGTGGCCGCGGATCTCGGCCTCGTCATGGATGCCGCCGAGAGACACGCGCACAAGCTTCCGCCCGGTGGCGTGGGCCACGCTCATGGCGATGCTGGTCTTGCCGGTTCCCGGAGGACCTACCAGGCAGAGCAGGCCGCCCTTGATGTCCGGAGAAAGCTGCTTCACCGCCAGGTACTCCAGGATCCGCTCCTTCACCTTATCCAGGCCGAAGTGCTCGTCGTCCAGGATCTTGCGGGCCTTGGCCAGGTCCACGGTCTCCTGGGTGGTCTTGCCCCAGGGCAGCTCCAGGCAGGTGTCAAGATACCCCCGCAGCACCGCCGCCTCGGCGGAGCCGAAGGGCTGCTTCTGTAGGCGGCTCAGTTCTTTTTTCAGCTTCTCCCGCACCTCGTCGGTGACCTGGAGCGCCTCGATGCGCTGGCGGTACTCGTCAAAATCGTCGGTGAGACCGTCCTCGCCCAGCTCGGACTGGATGATCTTCATCTCTTCCCGCAGGTAGTACTCCCGCTGGCTGCGGTTCATCTGCTCCTGGGTCTGCTCGTTGAGCTCCTTTTCGATGCTCATCACATCGATCTCCCGGTTCAGCAGCCGCACCAGCAGCGCGAGACGGCGGGAGGGGGCGCTCTCCTCCAGGAGCATCTGTTTATCTTCCAGGCGGAAGTGGACGTTCTGGGCCAGGTAATCCGACACGTAGGCCGGGTTGGGATTGGCCAGCACGTTCAGGATCTGCTCGCCCGGCATCTCGGGGCTCAGCTGCAGATACTCCTGGAACAGGGACACGCAGCTGCGGAGCAATGCCTCGGTGCGGGTGGAATTGGTCCGCTCTTCCTTGTCGGGCAGGGGGCGGACGGAGGCGCTGTAGCCCTTGGGATCGGTGCGGATCTCCTCGGCCCGGGCCCGGTACAGGCCCTCCACCATGACCCGGCACATGTTGCCCTGAGGCTGGCGAAGCTGCTGCCGGATGCGGCAGACGGTGCCCACGGCGTAGATGTCCCCGGCCTCGGGCAGATCCACGCTGATGTCCTTCTGGGCGGCCAGGAAGATGATCTGGTTGCGCTTGGACGCGGCGGCCAGGGCGCCGATGGAGGCGCTGCGCTCCACATCGAAGGTCAGGAGCATGCCGGGGAACACGTTCAGTCCCCGCAGGGCCAGCAGCGGCAGGCGGATGATTTCGGTTGTCGTTTCGCTCATGCTTTACTCCTTTCCGGAGGGGGGTACTCTCACTTGTTCTCTTTGCGGATGATGGTGGGCTTTTCCTCGCCGCTGACGCAGGCAGCGGTGATGATGACCTTCTCCACCGTGGGGTCGGAGGGGATGGTGTACATGAGCTCGGTCATGACGCTCTCCATCACACTCCGGAGACCTCTCGCGCCGATCTTGCGCTGGATGGCCTTGTCGGCAATGGCCTCCAGGGCGGCGGGCTCATATTCCAGCTCCACGCCGTCGAAGCGCAGCAGCGCCTGATACTGGCGGGTCATGGCGTTTTTCGGCTCTTGCAGGATGCGCACCAGGTCCTCCCGCTTGAGGGAGTCCAGGGACGCCACCACCGGCAGACGGCCGATGAGCTCGGGGATGATGCCGAATTTCAGCAGGTCGTGCTGCTGGACCTGGGCGAGGATCTCCCCCACGTCCCGCTCGGTGCTGCTCTTGATCTCGGCGCCGAAGCCCATGGTCTTCTTGTCGGTGCGCTTTTCGATGATCTTATCCAGACCGTCGAAGGCGCCGCCGCAGATGAAGAGGATGTTGCTGGTGTCCACGTGGATGAACTCCTGGTGGGGGTGCTTCCGTCCGCCCTGGGGCGGGACGTTGGCAATGGTGCCCTCCAGCAGCTTTAAGAGCGCCTGCTGCACACCCTCACCGGAGACGTCCCGGGTGATGGAGGTGTTCTCGCTCTTGCGTGCGATCTTGTCGATCTCGTCGATGTAAATGATGCCCCGCTGGGCCCGCTCCACGTCAAAATCCGCGGCCTGCAGCAGCTTCAGGATCACATTC
Organism: uncultured Eubacteriales bacterium; assembly: GCA_900316205.1. GTDB lineage: Bacteria > Bacillota > Clostridia > Oscillospirales > Oscillospiraceae > Limivicinus. Next base: position 96,851 of record ONBX01000004.1, on the reverse strand, counting down.
TCCACGTCCTCGCCCACATAGCCGGCCTCCGTCAGGGTGGTGGCGTCGGCGATGGCGAAGGGGACGTCCAGCATCTTGGCCATGGTCTGGGCGAAGAGGGTCTTGCCGCTGCCCGTGGGGCCGATGAGCAGGATGTTGCTCTTCTGCAGCTCCACGTCGTCCTCAGCGGCATGGAGGATGCGCTTATAGTGGTTGTAGACCGCAACCGACAGCACCATCTTGGCCCGCTCCTGGCCGATGACGTACTGGTCCAGGTTCTCCTTGATCTGGATGGGCTTGGGGAGCTTCTCGAAGGCCAGGGGCAGCCCGTCATAGCCGGTCACCTGGGGGGCCGGGGCGGCGGGCGTCTCGCCGATGATGCTCATGCACATGCGCACGCACTCATCGCAGATGTAGCTGCCGTTGCCGGCGATGAGCCGGTTCACCAGGGACTGGGGCTTGCCGCAGAAGGAGCAGCGGATGCTTTTTCTTGTTTCGTCAGTTCTTGCCATACATTTCTCCTATTACGCACAGGAATCAGACGCGGGACGGGCTGACGCCCGCCCCGCAAATGCTTTAGCGCTGATAGATGACCTTGTCGATGAGGCCGTATTCCTGGGCCTCTTCGGCGGTGAGCCAGCGGTCCCGCTCCGAGTCGGCCTTCACCTGCTCGGGGGTCTTGCCGGTGTTCGCGGCCAGGATCTTGTTGAGACGCTCCTTGATCTTCAGGAAGTGCTCCACATCGATCTCCATGTCCGTGACCTTGCCCTGGGTGCCGGCGGAGGGCTGGTGGATCATGATCTCGGCATTGGGCAGGGCGATGCGCTTGCCCTTGGCGCCGGAGGACAGCAGGAAGGCGCCCATGGAGGCGGCCATGCCCACGCAGATGGTGGAGACATCAGGCTTGATGTACTGCATGGTGTCATAGATGGCCATGCCGGCGCTGACGCTGCCGCCGGGGCTGTTGATATAAAACTGAATGTCCTTGTCCGGGTCCTGGGCCTCCAGATACAGAAGCTGGGCCACGATCAGGCTTGCGGTGGTATCGTTCACCTCTTCGGACAGCATAACGATGCGGTCGTTCAGCAGGCGGGAAAAGATGTCGTAAGACCGCTCACCGCGGCTGGTCTGTTCGACAACATAGGGAACTAAGCTCATTGAGTAACTCTCCTTTCATCAGGAGCATATCCGCTTTCGGAAATCTTTATTCCTGGCTCTCCTCGGCAGGGGCCTCCTGGGGTTCCGGCATCTCGCCGATCTCGGCGGAATTCATGATGACGTCGGTGGCCTTCTCCTTCAGATACTCGTTGCGGATGGTCTCCAGGCCAAAGTACTCCCGGATCTCCTCGGGCTTGGCGTTGACGCTGTCGGCAATCTTCTTCAGATACTCCTCGGTCTCCTCCTCGGTGAGCTCGATGCCCTCGGCCTTGGCAACGGCCTCCAGCAGCAGCTCCGTGCGAACCTGCATCTGGGCGGAGGGCAGGATGGACTGGTTCATGGTCTCGCTGTCGATGCCCATCATGCGCACCAGCTTCTCCAGCTCCACGCTGCGGTCGGTCATGCCGAAGTTGGCGGCGTAGTTGCGGATGATCTCCTCGGCCTTCTCCTGGATCATGGAGTCGGGCACGTCGCAGCTCATGTTGTCGGCGGCCTGCTTCATGATGAGGGAGCGGAACACGTTCTCGGCCTGGTCGTTGTACTTCTCCTGCAGCTGCTTGCGCAGGTCCTCCTTGTACTCGTCCAGGGTGTCGAACTCGGAGACGTCCTTGGCAAACTCGTCGTCCAGCTCGGGCAGCTCCGGGAAGGTGATGGAATTGAGCTTCACCTTGAAGACGACGGCCTTGCCGGCCAGATTCTCCACATAGGTCTCGGGGAAGGTGATGTCCAGGTCCTTCTCCTCGCCGATCTGCATGCCCACGACCTGCTCCTCAAAGCCGGGCACGAAGGAGTTGGAGCCCAGCTCCAGCTCATAGCCCTCGGCCTTGCCGCCGTCGAAGCGCTCGCCGTTGAGGAAGCCGTCGAAGTCGATGTTGACGGTGTCGCCCATCTGGGCGGCGCGGTCCTCCACGGAGACCTTGCGGGCGTTCTGCTTGCGAGTCTTCTCCACCTCTTCGTCGATCTCCTCGTCGGAAACGGTGGTGATCTCCTTGGGGGCCTTCAGGCCCTTGTACTGGCCCAGGGTGACCTCGGGGTACAGGGTGACGGAGAAGGTGTAGCGCACGGTGCGCTCCTCGGTGACTTCCACATTGTCGATGGCGGGCTGGCCAACGATGCGCAGCTCACCCTCGGTGAGGCCCTGCTCAAAGGCCTTGGGGGCCAGGTCGTCCATAGCGTCCTGGTAGAAGACCTCGTGGCCGTACATGGACTCCACGAGGGCGCGGGGAGCCTTGCCCTTGCGGAAGCCGGGAATATTGATGCTGCTCTTGGCCTTCAGGTAAGCGCCGTTGACGGCGGCCTCAAACTCGGCGGCGTCGGACTCCACCGTAAAGAGAGCAGAGTTATTTTCTTTCTTTTCCACATTCTTCAGAATCATGATTGCTTTCCTCCTATTTGATACAAGCACGAATAAACGCGCTTTATCCGTGCATCGTATGTTTCTCTGACACACAGCGTCTTATCTTATCAGATAACGCCAATAAAATCAATGAAAAATTCTTGAATAATCGGGCTTTTTAAGGGCGCGCCGCAAAATCGAAACAGGGCCGGCGAAGCCTGGTTTCGTCGTAGGGGAGGGCCTTGCGCCCTCCCGGCGGTATAGGGCAAGGACGACAAAGAACTGTTCGGCGAATTCGTACAACCATCTGCGAATTCGCCGAACCGTTTTCTGTGAAAGCTTTTCTGCTGCCGGGAGGGGCGAGCCTCTCCCCTGCGCTTGCTGCACTTTACCCTCTGTTTTTCGCTTTGCAGTTGGTCATCGCTTCGTCAGCCCATATGTCTTGGTTCAGTCCAGCAGTCTGACCGGGGTGAAATCCACCGCGTCCGCCGAGAGGAGGCGAAACTCCGTGCAGCCCCGCCAGCCGTTGAAGGCAGAATAGATGCCCTTGCCGTGGATGTGCCCGTAGCAGCAGAGCCTCACCCGGTGCTTTTCCAGCAGCGCCAGGATCTCGGGGCACTCGTATTTCTGGTAGATAGGCGGATAGTGGAGAAAGACCAGCTTCTCCCGCTCCCCCGCCGCGTTCAGGGAGGCCTCCAGCCGCAGGATCTCCCGGCGCATGATCTTCTCGTCGTGCGCTCCGCCGGTCTCCTCCTCGTAAAACCAGCCCCGTGTGCCGCAGAGGGCATAGTCTCCGTAGACATAGCAGTTGTTGTGGAGGATCTGCAGGCTGTCAAAGCCCTTTTCCCCGAAGAACTTGTAGGCCTTGGCGGCGGTGCTCCACCAGTAATCGTGGTTGCCCTTGAGGATCAGCTTTTTGCCGGGGAGCTCCTGCATAAAGCGAAAGTCCGCCTCCGCCTCCCGGAGGCTCATGGCCCAGCTCAAATCGCCGCAGAGGACTGTCACATCGTTCTCGCCCACGCAGGCAAAGCCGTTTTTCAATTTTTGGGCGTGGTCCTTCCACTTTTCGCCGAAAACATCCATAGGCTTGTCGCTTCCGAGAGAAAGATGGAGATCGCCGATCGCATATAATGCCATTTTTTCAACTCCGCATAAAAGGCAGGCTGCCACAGATACTAACAGCATCCAAAAGAAAGGATGGAACCGATATGGAATTTGAAACCAAGGAAACAAATCCCGGCGTGGGCTGCGACGTTACCGCCTGCAAGTACAACACCGTGGACTGCCGCTGCTCTGCCCAGCACATCAAGGTAAAGAACGAAAAGGCCATCACCAAGGGCGAGACCTACTGCGGCACCTTCTGCCCCAGAGGCACCTGCTGAAAACAGAAAAGAAGTTCGGCGATTTCGTAGGATCTGCGAAGTCGCCGAACCTATTTTAACCGGTGCATTGTCAGGAAAGGGCCTCCCTGTCGGCGCAGGCCGTAAGCCTCCGCATGTCATCCTGCAGAGCGAATCCCGAGAAAATTTGCGTTCTGATGATGGCACTTTTTCGCAGGAATACTTTGTGTATTGCAAGAAAAAGTGACGAAATCAGAGCACAAATTATCCGGGAGGCGCCGCAGATGATTTGATCAGCGTTTACCTAGGCTCTTCTGCCCAGGGAAGTGTTCCCTTCGCTCCAAAGATCGACATATTCGAAGCCGGTGACCTTCTTGAGGATTTCCTTCTCCTCCTGGGTGGCAAGGGTCTTGTCCTCGCCCTTGCGGCGGGCGATCTCCTTTTGCACCAGGGAGAACTCCTTGCCCGTCATGGGGAAGATCACGTCCACCAGGATCAGGAGGATGGTCAGAATCGCGGGTGCCAGGACGAAGATCAGGGCGATGCCCCGCTGGGTGAAGGCGGCCTGTCTCATGCCGGACTTGGCCAGCACCTCGTCATAGCCCACAGCCGCCAGCAGAAAGCCGATGGCAGAGGCGGAGAGGCCGGAGGACACCTTGCGGATGAAGGTGGCCATGCTGCTCACGATGCCGGGGCGGCGGACGGAGGTGATAAGCTCGTCCACATCGGCCATGTCCGCCATGATGGCAAAGATACCGGTGAGGGAGCCGGCGTTGCCGAAGCCCACCAGGGCCGTGAAGCCCAGGATGGGCACGAGGGGCGCGCCCTCATGGGCAAAGCCCAGCAGGCCCAGAATGCCGACAAGGCGGATGGGCGCGCCGACAAGGATGGTCATCTTCTTGGAGGTGCGGCTCATGAAGGGGCCGAACACCGCCATACCGGCCAGCTGGGAGATCATCAGCGCCGCCATCAGATAGGTGAAAACGCCGTTGGCATAGGCGTTCAGCACATCGTCCACATAGTACACCGCCATGCCGGATACAAAGTCCATGCCGCACTGGCCGAAGAGGTAGAGGCCGATGAAAAGCAGGAAGGAGCGGCTCTTGAACACGCTGATGGCCTGGGGGATGCTGTCCTTCAGAGAGGTTTTGACGGGTTCCTTCTGCTTTTCCCAGGTGCCGAAGAACACCGTCATGGAGGTGATGAGGAACAGTACGCCGAAGATCAGCGCGCAGCGCAGATAGGCCGCAGGGTTCAGGGTGTCCCGGATCAGGAAGGAGGGCACCAGACCGCAGACCATGGCGCCCAGGGTGGACCAGACCATGCGCATGTTGGAGAACTTGGAGCGCACGGTGTAATCGTCCATCATGTCGGGCAGCAGCCCGTTATAGGGCACCATCAGCACGGTAAAGCCCGTGTTGAAGAGGCAGTACATGATGAGATAGAAGGCGTACAGCACACCCATGGACCTGGAGGAGATGCTCAGCCACATGGTGACAAAGGTGATGGCAGAGGCAATGCTGCCGATCAGGATGTAAAAGCGCTTGGGGCCGAAGCGGGAGCGGGTCCGGTCGGTGATGTTGCCCATGATGGGGTCGGTGATGGCGTCCCAGATCTTGCCCACCAGGGGGATGGTGCCGGCCAGGGCCGTGGGCATGCCCATGGCTTTTGTCAGAAAGACCAGGAAAAACGAATTGATGATGACAAAGCAGCCGCCGTTGAAGAATTCACCCATGCCGTAGGCCACTTGGCTGAGAAAACCGTAATTGGGCTTTCTGCCGCTGATGCTTTCTTTCATGCTGTTCTCCTCCATCGCTCTGTTATTCTTTCGATATCATGGGATCTCACTGTGTTGAATTGTATCATAAAGCCCCCGCCGGGGCAAGTCTCCCCACGCACAAGGGACACGCAATTCCGAACTCCGCATTCCGAATTTACGGGAACGCGTTTGCGATGTGATGGATCTGCACCGGCCCCTCCTCGCCCTGAGGGGCGTAGACCTCGATCACGTCGAAGCGGGGCTGGAGCTGCGTCTCATGCTGGCTCAGCCAGAGCTGGGCCGCGGCCATCACCCGCTGCTGCTTGCGCGCCGTGACGAATTCCCGGGCCTCGCCGTGCCGATCGTCCCGGCGGAGCTTCACCTCCACAAAGGCCAGCACCCCCGCCCGCTTTGCGATCAGGTCGATCTCTCCGAAGCGGCAGCGGTAGTTGCGCTCCAGGATCGTATAAAAACGGCGGCGCAGATACCGTGCCGCCTGTTCTTCTCCGAATTGTCCCAAAGACCGTTTGTCCATATCTTGGCTCCGATCCGTCAATGTGCCGGGCAAAGCCCGGCACTGTCATTGCGAACCAGTGCGCGCACTGGTGTGGGGTCTGCCCTGCGGGTGCAATCCGTATCTTCCAGCAGCCCAGAATACACTCTGTTCCATGGTACAAACTGTTGTATGGTCTGCAACAGTCGCATCAGTGCATCTTCTTCAGAAAGCTGGGCCGGTGCACCGGGCTGGGCCCGTACTGGCGCAGGGCCGCGTAGTGCAGCACCGTGCCGTAGCCCTTGTGCTGCTCAAAATGATACTCCGGGTATTCCTTTGCCAGCTCCAGCATCACCCGGTCCCGGCTGACCTTTGCCAGGATCGAGGCCGCGGCGATGTCGGCGCAGGTAGCGTCCCCCTTCACCACGCAGAGGCTGGGGATCTCGATGCCCGCGTTGCGGTTTCCGTCGATGAGGGCCAGGTCCGGCTTCTTCTTCAGGCCCGCTATGGCCCGGTTCATGGCAAGCATCGTGGCGCCCAGGATGTTGCGCTCCTCGATCTCCTCCACGGTGGCAAAGGCGATGGCGTAGTCCAGCGCCTTTTCGGTGATGATCTCAAAGAGCTCTTCCCGTTTCTTCTCCGTGAGCTTCTTGGAGTCGTTGAGGCCCGGGATCACAAGGCCCCGGGGCAGGATCACCGCCGCGGCGTAGACCGGCCCGGCCAACGGGCCACGGCCCGCCTCGTCCACGCCGCAAAGCAGGGCATAGCCCTCGGCGTAAAGCTCATTCTCCTTTTCCCACAGATCCGTCATCCGGCTGCTCCAAGCTCAGACGGCCAAGCTTGCCGTCGTGATATTCCCCCAGGAGGGTGTTTGCCATGCGTTCGATGTCGTACTCCCCCCGGGAGACGAGAAAGCCCCGCTTCTTCGCCGCTTCCTCCAGCAGCTCGAAGCCGTTGGCCTCGGGGTCCGGGGTAAATTTGTAGCGCTCCGTCAGGGCCTGGGGATAGTATTCCCGCAGGCGCAGCATGAAGTTTGCGCCCAGGGTCTCCTTATCCAGCACGTCCGCCTTGATGGCGTTGGTGATGGCCAGCATTTCCCCCACCTCCTGGCTCTCGAACTTGGGCCAGAGGATGCCCGGGGTGTCCAGCAGGTCCAGGCCCTTGTCGATGCTGATCCACTGCTTGCCCCGGGTGACGCCGGGCTTGTCCCCGGCGATGGCGGCCTTGCGGCCCGCCACCTTGTTGATGAAGGTGGATTTGCCCACGTTGGGGATGCCCAGGATCATCACCCGCAGGGTCCTGCCCGTCTGCCCCTTGGCCTCGTATTCTTTCAGCTTGTCCTGCAGAAGTCTCCGCACGGCGGGGACAAAGTCCTTGACCCCCTTTCCGCTTTTGGCATCTGTCTCCAGGACGGCATAGCCCTGGCTTTCAAACTGCCGCCGCCAGCGGGCGGTGACCGCCGGGTCCGCCAGGTCCACCCGGTTCAGGATCAGGAGGCGGGGCTTGTCGCCGGCGAGTCTGTCGATATCCGGGTTCCGGCTGGACCGGGGGATGCGGGCGTCCAGGATCTCGCACACCGCGTCCACAAGCTTCAGATCCTGCTCGATCATCCGCTGGGCCTTGGTCATGTGGCCGGGGAACCACTGGATATTCATTTTTTCATAAGCTCTGTCTTCCATCAGCGCACCCACCTGATGGCGTCGATGGGATAGACCACGGCGTAGACCTTGCCCAGGATCAGCCGCTCGTCCACCATGCCGATGCTCTTGGCCCTGCTGTCCCGGGAAGAGTTGCGGTTATCGCCCAGGACAAAGACGCAGCCGTCCGGCACAGTCTTGGGGCCGATGAAGTCCAGCTTGTTGTGGATGGGCTCGGCAGCGTATTCCTCGTCCAGCGGCTCTCCGTCCACGTAGACGATGCCGTTTTCGAAGTCGATGTTGACTTCCTGGCCCCCTGTGGCGATGACCCGCTTCACCAGGGCTTTCTCCTCGCTGTTCTCATCCACGTTCTTGAAGATCACCACGTCGCCGGCCTTGGGCTTGTAAAACAGATTCGAGACCAGCATCTTGTTGCCCTCATAGAGCGTGGGGTTCATGGAGGGTCCCACCACGTCGATCAGCCGGACCAGGAAGGAAAACAGCAGCACGCAGAAGATCAGTGCCGCCATCAGGCTCTGCACCCAGTCATAGATCTCTCGTCTGCTGCGCTGGGCCGGGGTCATGGCCTCCCGCTCCGCCTTTTCCTCCGCTCTTGTCTTTTTTTCTCTGCTCATATCTGATAACTCCCGGATCGAAGATTCTTGGCTTGTTGTTTTGAAGCATCAAAGTGTATTATATCCCATCTTTCCCCGGGGAGCAAGCCTTTTCTGCACCGCCGCCCAACGCCTTCCCCCGCACCCGCGAAGCCTTCCCCGCGCACGGGGAAGGTGGCCCCGAAGGGGCCGGATGAGGTCCCCGTCTGCCATAGCTTCGCGGAGGCGCAGCCGGAGTCGAAGGATGACAACACGGGCTGGCGTCCCCCTCTCGCCGTAGGGGCTGGCGTCCTCGACAGCCCGCTGTCCTTCCCCCAGCGGGGGAAGGTGCCCCAGAACGCCGAGCATTGCTCGGCGTTCTGGGGCGGATGAGGGAGAAGGCCGGATCCTGTTCAGCGGCTGGAAACCTTGTGAAACGAACGACCTTGCGTTTTTTCTCCCTCACCTGTCGCGCAGCGACATCCTCCCCCGCTGGGGGAGGAACGATCCTCCCGCCCTGTGCTCTCACCGTAGGGGTGACCCTTGCGGTCGCCCGTCTCAGGCTCCCTCTCCGAGGGAATTCAGTTTTGCACCGCTTGCCTCTCCCCACGTCGGGGAGAGGTGTCGCGAAGCGACGGAGAGGGGCCGCCTTGCCTTCCCCTCCGGGGAAGGTGGTTCCGGGCTGCCCGCAGCCCGGAACCGGAAGGGGTCGTCCCGTTCTCTCGTAGGGGCCGACGTCCTCGGCGGCTCGCCAAAAGTCTTCCCCGCGCACGGGGAAGGTGGCCCCGAAGCGCTGTCATTGCGAACCAGTGCTCACACTGGTGTGGCAATCCGTCACCAGGGAGGGGAAGATTTCGTTTTCTCCCCCTCCCTGGACCCTCCCTCATTCAAACGACCAAACGGGGCTTGCGAGCCCCTTTTGGATTTCCCCGGGAATACGAACCCGGTCTCTTTGTGGGGGGCTGGCGTCCTCGACAGCCCGCTGTCCTCCCGTCGTAGGGGGGGCATCACGATGCGCCAGCCCAAGCCTTCCCCGCACACGGGGAAGGGGGACCGCTGGCGGTGGATGAGGTCCCCGCGAGGCGGATTAAGGATTCATTTGCGTCGGGTCAGGTGGGGCGGGTGGTGTGCCCCGTCGCATCCATAAGTCTTTACAATAGTGTTATCTCAATGCCTTCGTAATATCTTGAGGATTGTTTAATTGCCAATGTGTTTTCTTCAATAATATCACCATTCGTTCTACAGACTATGACTTTACATAAATCCTTTGTTTCGCCAAACCGCTGTTTTCTTATGACGATTCGCTTAAACTGGTACTCAGGCCCGGAATACTGCATCTGAAGCTTTTTCAAATGGTTTGCAATGTGCTTATCCAACATAGCATCTGAGTTTCTGACTGCTTGGGGTAATGCGAGTATGCGATTGCTGATTATCTGAATCCACATGGACGAAAGCATTAACGGAACTGCAGATATGACAAAACAGCAGAAAAACACATCTTTTCTGTTGAACGACGTCCTCCGACACAGCGTAAAAACTAAGACAAACAGGATAACTGTATCTGTGAGAAAATGAACAATCGCCCATTTTTCACCATCCGCTGTAATAACAAACGGATTCTTCAGCTTTCTATATCCCGCAGGAAAAATGATAAACGGCTTCCACAAACCCAAAGCATCCTTGTCAACTAAGGAAAATCTGTTTTTATAATAGCTGTACCTGCTTTGTATACTATACGCAATCATGTAAGCAAAAAAGCTGCAAATGAATGACGATAGCAACGATGACAAATAACAATGAATTACTGCGTCAGTTTTCATGAATCCATGCCCTCATACCATATATAAGCAGGACTGGGACCTGTTCCTTGTCCTGCATCCTTTTTGGCTCTGTATCCGCCGCTTCATCTTGCATTTGTTATCATTATAATAAAGAATCATTCCTCTTTCAAGAGCGTGATTCCCTGGCCGTGCCTCTCTCACCATAAGGGCGGGTATCATCCGCCCGCTCCCCTGTTCTTCCCCTGTCCCAGCCTTTCCCCGCTTGCAAGCAGAGACGCCCTATGCTACAATACGGTAAAGAAAAGTGAGGTGACAGCTGTGCTGAAGCTCAGCATCGTGGTTCCCATCTACAAGGTGGAAGACTATCTCCCCGCCTGTCTGGATTCGATCCTGCTCCCCGGCCGGGAGGACTATGAGATCATCGCCGTGGACGACGGCTCCCCGGACCGCTCCGGCCAGATCGCGGAGGAATACGCCGCCCGCCATCCCGCTCTCATCCGGGTGATCCACCAACCCAACGGCGGCCTGGGTGCCGCCCGCAACACCGGCATCGATTCGGCGAAGGGCGAATTTCTGCTCTTTCTGGACAGCGACGACAGTCTCTTTCCCGGCGCCCTGGAGGAAATGCTCCGGGAGCTGGAGCGGGACGACGGCTGCGACGTGATCTTTTTCAACGACGACCAGGTGGACGAAAACGGCCAGCTCCTGTCTCACAGCGTCAGCTGCGCCCGGGAGGGCGTGTTCACCCTGGAAGAATACCCGGGCCTGCTGCTGGAGCTGCCCAGCGCCTGCACCAAGCTCTGGCGGCGCCGGCTCTTTCTGGAAAGCGGCATCCGCTTCCCCGTGCGGCTGTGGTTCGAGGACCTGGCCACCACGCCCCGGCTCTATCTGAGGGCCGGGAAGATGCGCGCCGTTCCCAAGGCCTGGCTGCGCTACCTGCTGCGCCAGGACTCCATCACCAACGCCAAAGACCCCTCCCGCAACCGGGAGATCATCACGGCGCTTTCCCTCGTGCGGGAGGATTATCGGCAGCAGGGCGCCCTGAAGCGCTACGAAAAGGAGCTGGAGATCAGCGCGGTGAAGCACCAGCTGCTCTTCTCCACGGTGCGGGTGAACCAGATGGATCCCCGCTCCCCCCTGCAGAAGGAGCTGAAGCAGAACCTGGACAGGACCTGGCCCCGCTGGCGAAGCAATCCCTATCTATCCCAGCTTCCCCTCCAGCACCGGCTGCTGCTGAAGCTGATCGACGGCGGCCACTATGCTGCGGTCCATGCCATGATGGCGGCAAACGACCGGATCAAGGGGAAGAACCGATGAACCGATACTCCCCGCTCCCGGTCACATCCTTTCGCAAGGCGGTGTTTTGATGGAAAAGAAAACAAAGAAAAAGCTGCACCTGGGCTTCTGGCTCCTGACGGTGCTGTTGGCCCTGCTCTGGTTCTTCTATCTGGAGATCAACAAAAATACCCTCTCCGGCTGGATCCAGAGCCTGGTGGTCTTTCTGGTTTACATAACGATCAGTATCAAGCTTCTGTGGGGCAAAAAATGGTATCTGCGCCTGGGCGCTTTTCTCGTACTGCTCCTGCTTCTCTGGGCCATCGGCCGGGGGACCCTGGGGCCCTACAAGGCCCACCCCGCAATCGAGGGCGAGACTGGAGGCGTGACGGAGATCGTCACCCTGCGGGACGGGCAGCTCACCGGCGTCACCACCAAGGACGGCGCCGTGGAGGTCTACGCGGGCATCCCCTATGCCAAGCCCCCGGTGGGCGAGCTTCGCTGGCGGGAGCCTCAGGATCCCGAGCCCTGGCAAGGCGTCCTGGCGGCGGATGCCTTCGCCCCCATGTCCATGCAGCCCCAGAACGCCGCCTGGTACAGCTCCATGGCGCAGATCATCGGCTATCACGACTATGAAGTGAGCCTGGAGGACAACTTCCGGGACCTGAACAGTGAGGACGCCCTGTACCTGAACATCTGGAAGCCCGCGGGAGCGCAGCAGGATCTGCCGGTGCTGGTGTACATCCACGGCGGCTCCCTCCAGACCGGGCAGCCCTGGTACGCCGACTACCGGGGTGAGGGTCTGGCCCGCAAGGGCGTGATCGTGGTGAACATGGGCTACCGCCTGGGTGTCTTCGGCTTTCTGGCGGATGAGGAGCTGATGGCCGAATCCCCCAACGGCACCACCGGCAACTACGGTCTGCTGGACCAGATCAAGGCTCTGGAATGGGTGCGGGACAACATCGGAGCCTTCGGCGGCGATCCCGGCAACGTGACCCTGGCGGGGGAATCCGCCGGCGCCGCCTGCGTCAGCGCCCTCTGCACCTCTCCCCTGGTCAAGGGTCTCTTCCGCCGGGTCATCGCGGAAAGCTCCACGGTGACCGCGCCCCAGCCTGCCCACTCCTTCCAGCTGCTGGCCGATGGGCTCGAAAACGGCAGACAGATCAAGGAGCGCTTCGGGGTAAGCAGCATTATGGAGCTGCGGCAGCTTGACGCCAAGACCCTGGTTGCCGCCGCGGACCGGATCCACCACATGACGGTGGACGGCTACGTGCTGCCCCAGACGCCCTATGAAAGCTATCAAAAGGGGATCCACAACGAGGAAGCCATCCTCCACGGCTTCAACGCCCAGGAGGGCAGCGCTTTCATCCTCTTCGACAACGCCAATCTGAAAAACTACGGGGAAAAGGTCACGCGCATGTTCGGCGAGCAGGCCGAGGCCGCCCTGGCCCTGCGCCCCTCCTCCAGCGACGCGGAGGCCAAGGCCAACTGGATCGACCTCTACTCCTCCTATTTTTTCTCCTACGGCCACTACTGCTGGAGCCGTCAGGCCCAGGCGCTGGACATCCCCTGCTACGAATATTATTTCAGCAAGGAAAACGGCCGTCTTGGCCCCTGGCACAGCGGCGAGGAGGTCTACTGTTACGGCAACATCCCGGCAGCGTCCCCGCTCTATAACGAGAGCGACCGGGCCCTCAGCGAGATCTTTTGCTACTACTTTGCAAACTTCTGCAAAACGGGAGACCCCAACGGACCGGGCCTGCCCCGCTGGGAGCAGACCGGAGGCGGGAAGACCGTGCTGGAGCTGGGCGAACAGATCGGGCCCCGGGAGGATCCCTATCTGCCGATTTATGAACTTTTTGATAAGAAATACCAGTTTGGGAACTAATGGATTGATAAAACGTCCAAGTGCGTGTACAATACAAAACACACAAGCGTGCCCCCTTTGAGGGGCGGAAAGGAGTACAAACATGGACGTCAAAACTGCTGTTGAAAAGATCAAGGAACTGGTCAGAAAGGGCAATGTTTCCAAGATCGTGGTTCGCCGCAAGGGCGAGGTGCTGCTGAGCATCCCCGTGAGCGTGGGCGTTGTAGGCGCTGTCATCGGCATCACCGCCGCCAAGTGGGCCCTGCTGGCCGCCGTGCTGGGCACGGTGGGCTTCGGCTGCTCGGTGGAGATCGTGAAGGACGACGGCGAAGTCCTGAACGTAGTCTCCGAGGAGGACAGCCAGAAGGCCAAGGACACCGCCGCCGGCGTCATCCAGGACGTGAAGGAGGCCGCCGCCAAGGTGGTCAGCCAGGTCAAGGAGGGCTATGAGGAGGCTGTCCAGGAGGAGAAGGTCCAGGACGCCGACTTTGAACAGGTCGTGGACGACTCCGAACCCAAAGAATAAAGCACAGCTGCAAAAAAAAGATGGAATGTGAGCGATCACATTCCATCTTTTTTGCGTTGTAGATCATTGCGAAACAACAAGGAACTGATACCGAACCCTGATAGATGGCCCGGCCCTTCCACCTCATCCGTCTTGCCCCTCGCGTGAGATCGGGGCAATCCACCTTCTCCTCAAGTAAACGCTGATTAAATCGGCGAGAGCAGATTGCGAGAGAATTTGCGTTCTGATACTCTTCTTCGGCAAAAACAATTATGTTTTTAATTCCGGCTTTCAGCAAAGCATTGCTTTGCTGGGCACAGCTTACGCTGTGCATTTTCAGCTTGCTTCTCAAGCTGAAAATTGAAAGCCGAAATTATGAAGGCAGTTTTTCGCAGGAATACTTTGTATATTGCAAGAAAAAGTGACGAAATCAGGGCGGAAATTATCCGCAAGATGCCGATGACGATTTGATCAGCGTTTACGAAAGGAGAAGGCAGAGTGCTCAGCCCACGCCGGCGTCGAAGAAGACGAAGTGGCTGTCAAAGTCCTCATAACGCAGGGTATTCCCGGTGGGGCGGAACTCCAGGTTCTCCGCCACCTTCCGGAGCTGCTCCTCGCCGATCTGGCCCACCAGCTTCACGACCCAACCCTCCTCCTGGTTCAGGAGCAGGATATTGTCGAATTCATAATCCCTTGCGGGGATATTGTATTCAGGCACGGCGTCACAATGCTGTGAGGAGTGGAAAAGCAGCACATCCAGGTTCTTCTCGTCCCAGTGCTCCTCCCGGATATCTCCCGGTGTCTGGTAGAGCAGCAGCAGGGCGCCGCCCTGATTGAACTGGGTGCTGCAGTAGGTCTGGATCTGCAGAGGCTGCATCGTGCCCCGGTAAGCCGGGACGCCAGCGCTGTTGCCGTTATCGCTGAGTCTTTCGGCAGTGAAGTACTGCTTCCAATCCTCAGACTGCAGGGAGAGCATGTCGCCCGGCAGCCAGCCGGTGCGAAATTCGATCTCCCGGCTCTCCTCCAGTTCCGGCAGGGTGACCGCAAGCTTGGCGTCGCTCCAGGTGATGGTGCCGTCCGGGGAGTCGTCCCAATGGATGGAGAAGGTCTCCTCTGCTGCGGGGCGCCGGTATTCAAAGCCCAGGTACAGGCCGTAGGCCGTGAAGCCCAGAGCCAGGATCAGTGCCGCCGCCAAAGCCAGGGAGAGAATGCGCTTGGATTTCATATGTTTGCTCCTTTCCGAGGGCGCGGCGGCCTCCCCGGGAGCGTAGCGAAGCGCCTCCGCCACATAGCGGGGGTCGATATCACCAAGAGCAGAAAACAGCTTTTCCCGATTCATGCCAGCAGGCCCTCCTTTTGCAAGTGTTTCCACAGTTTTTCACGGAGACGGAAAAGACGCACCGAGATCCGGTTTTCCCGAAAGCCGGTACGGGCTGCGATCTCGCTGACGGGATCGGCAAACCAGTAGCGGCGGATGAAGAGATAGCGGTCAGGATAGCTGAGAGCGGCGAGAAAGCGGTCGATGGCCCGGGCCAGTTCCCTGGCCTCCAGCTCCCCTTCCACGTCGGTCTTGGCCGGGATACAGTCCTCCAGCTCCTCCAGGACCAGGTCCAGGCTGCTGTTGCGTTTGGCCGCGGTCTCGCTGCGCAGGCGCGACACCGCAAGATTGCGGACGATCCTGCAAACGTAGCCCACCAGCGATTCGGGACGCTGAGGCGGAATGCTGTTCCAAACCCCCAGATACGCGTCGTTCACACATTCCTCCACATCCTGTGGATCGCGCAGCAGGTTCCCCGCCGTTTTCTTCACAGCAGCTCCATATGTAGAATCCAGCTCCCGGATTGCCTGCTCCGAGCGCTCAAAAAACAGGTCCAGGATCTTGCTGTCCTCCATATGCGTCACTTCCTTTCCGCCTCACCTATCTACTCGCAAAAGAGAGCGAAATCTTACAGTCGTTTTCTTAGAAAAAACAAATTGCAATAGGTTACCATAATTCGGTTTCCATAATTTTATTTACATAATGTGATTAACATATTTCAGTTTACATAATTTATGTCAAGCATTCCGGGACGTCGAGGACATCCCGACGCGCGACGTTCCAAGCTCTGCTGCGACGTTCCAAGCTCTGCTGCGACGTTCCAAGCTCTGCTGCGACGTTCCAAGCTCTGCTCGTCCTCTACAGTAAACGATGATTAAATCGGCAAGAGCGAATCCCGAGAGAATATGAGTTCTGATGAAGGCACTTTTTCGCAGGAATACTTAAGTAAGCGTCCAAATCTTTGATTTGGCTGACGCGAACTTATGCATGCGAGCAAAGCGAGTCGTATTGTGTATTCCAAGAAAAAGTGACGAAATCAGGGCACAAATTGTCCAGGAGGCGCCGCAGGCGATTTGATCAGCGTTTACTACAGGCCAAGGAACAGCCCTTGCTTCCCCCTTGGGGGAAGTGGCCGAAGGCCGATAGGGGGAGCATCACGGGCGACCACAAGGGTCGCCCCTACGCTGTGGACGCGGCGCGATCAGGGGATCACTCCCACGCGTCTGCAGGTCTTTCCCTCGCGTAGGGCGGGATGCCTTCATCCCGCCGCCGATCAGAGAAACGCGTCATCCGGAGCGATCAGGGGATCGCTCAAGCTGTCGACAAAGTGTCGACAGCTTGAAACGCCAAAATGGAAACTTCCGAAAAAGTTCCCATTTTGGCAAGGATTGAACGTGAAGGGGGGCATACCCTCCCCCCTTCACAATCCCCCCATGCGTGTCCAAGCTTGGCCGCATAGGTTTGTCTACAGTCTGCGCTCCCTACGCGAGAGGACGGAGCATATGTGCTCCCCTGCAAGGGGAGCTGTCGCGCGGCTTTGCCGCCGCGACTGAGGGGTCTGCCCCCATGGTCACCGTCGCTCCTCTTCCCTTTTCCCTATTCCTTAACTCTGTCTCTGCTCCGCCACATAGATGCTGATGCGGCTCTGGATCAGGCGGGCGGCGTCCTCCGCGCTGCGCTCTCCGGCCAGGAAGGGCGCCACCTCCTCCCGGATCATGGAAAGGGCGGTCTCATCCCTGAGGCTGGTGTGCTCCACCTTTTCCAGAAGTGTATAGAATTGGTTGACCTCCGCCTCGGTGATGGGGCTTCTCAGGCCGTCATACCACATGTCTTTTTCTTCCTCCGGGTCAATGTGTCTGGCCTCTTCGATCTGCTGCTCCAGCAGGGGGCGGTAGTTGGGGATGGAGCGCTCCGCGTGGAGCAGGCAGTACTTCAAAAACTGCCAGCAGAGCTCCGGATGCTCTCCGTTCTTCATGACACCGATGGGATAGGAGATGCCGAAATCCGTGCCGCAGCTGCCGTCCGGCGTGGGCCAGCCGATGACGCTGACGCTCTGGCCCACCCGGCGGCACTCCTTGGCAAGGTCCGTGGCGTCGCCCAGCATCACCAGGTCTGTGGCTTCCACGCCGTCCCCCAGCAGGTTCATGCCGAAGATCATGTTCTCCGGGTCCTCGGGAGTCTCCCTGATATCCCGGCAGGCTTCCAGCAGACGCACAAAGTCCGGATTCTCGAAATCGCAGGTCCCGTTCTTCCAGTCGATGGCCTGACGCAAGTAACGGCTGGCGCTGTTTTCCAGGAAATAGTCCCGGGTCAGATTATAGATGGTCATTTTTCCGTCGGTCATCTCGGCGTCAATGCGGCGGTAATCCTCAAAGCTCCAGCCCCAGGCCTCCCCGAAGCGGCTGCGAAGGCCCAGTCTTGTCTCGATGGAGAAGCAATCCGTCATCAGGTAAAGCCCGCCGCAGTCATGCTCGATGGCCTGAGCCAGCACCAGATCAGCTGCGCTCAAATCCGGGTCGGCCTCCAGATCCTGCGCCAGATCCCGCAGCAGGCCCTGGCGGAGAAAGGCGAAAGGCGAAAGGGAACCGTTCAGCACCAGCATGTCCGGCACCTGGCCGCTGAGGATCTGGGTGTTCAGTCTGGTCAGGGCCTGCTCGGCGGTGAGGCTCCCGCCCTCGGAGAGGTCCAGCAGCTTCACATAACAGTCGGTACTCTGCGCGTTGAAGGCGCTGATGCTGTGGGCCACATTGGCATAGTAGGTGGTGGGGTCCGGCTCGTAGTCCAGGGCATCCTGGGTAGCCAGCACCGCCAGGGTCAGCATGGTCCGGGGCTTGATGTCCTCGGGCTGAGCCGGGATCAGGAGCAGGGGTTCGGCAAAGAGACCGCCCAGCAGGAAGCGGCCGTCCCCCAGGGCCCGGGTCTGCGTGATGCCGCTGACACTGAGCAGGCACTCATCCCAAAGCACCAGAGGCCGGGTCTGACCCTCTCTGTCCATCCGGTAAAGGCCCTCCGGCAGGATCAGGAGAAAGGGGCTCTCCTCGTCTCCGGAGCCGACAAAGCCCCTGTCCCAGGAAAGAAGCTCGGTCAAACAGCCCTGCTCCGTGTCGATGGTACTGATCACGCCGCCGCTGCCGTTCTCGCGCTCGGTCAGGAAATAGAGCTCCCCGTCACCGCCGCGGAGCAGATCTCCCTGAAATTCCTCATGGGGGATGACGCAGAGGAGATTGCCTTCCCTGTCATAGGCGCGCAGGGTGTCGCTGCATTTGAGGTACAGCTTGTCCCCAGCCGCCGCCATGCCCAGAGAGAAACAGCCCGCGGGCAGCTCCAGGCGCAGCGTTTCCTGATACGCGCCCTCAAAGGAATAGAGGCTCAGCACCAGGGTGTCCCCGGTTTCGGAGCGCTCCTCGTCCTGGACCCAGATCCCATCTTCGCCCCTGCTCACAGTAAAGGCCATGCCCGCGTAGCGGAACAGTTCCTCCCCGTCCCGGTAGACGATGGTCTCCCCCATGGAGGGATTGCCCATGGCGTAGATCTGTCCCTCATGACAGAAGCGGACGCCCGCCCCCTTGGGAAGCTCCAGGGGCTCCGTGCGGTAACAGCCGCCCTGGCCCTGCCAGGCGCCGGTGACGGGGTCCACCCCGCCCACCGCCTGGGGCGGCTCCGTTTTTTCCTTCTTTTCCCCACAGGCGCAGAGACTCAGGCACAGCGCCAGCAGCAACAAAATGCCGATCGCTTTTTTCATGTGTTTCCTCCTTCTGTCGTTCATCCATATGCAAGGGAAAGAACCGAAAAGTTCTGGCCGCTGTGGTCATAGGCGTAGCGGAAGCCCGTCTCCCGCAGCTCGATATAATCCAGCAGTTCCTCCAACTGGGCAAAGCTCATGCTCTCCTCCCCCGCCGCCAGCACCAGCAGCATCTGCTGCCGGGTATCGAAGCGAAGAAGATAGTTTTGCCGGTCCCATTCTCCGTCCCCGATTTCCACGCGGATCAGGGCTTCCAGGAGTTGAATGTCACCCCGGGTCTCCTCCTTCACCACCGTGGCCTCTCCTTTGGGCCAGCCCATGATCAGGTCCACTCCGTGGAGATAGGCTCCGTCAAGCACTTCCATGCGCAGGGCGGGCCGCTGCGCTGTGGTGCCGGAAGAGTAGGTGCGGGAGTGCTCCCAGCGCTCCGCCTCCTCCTCGGTCATGCCCGCCTCCCGGAGGCACTGGTCCAGGGACCGCTGCTGCTCTGGCTCCTTAAAGCCCCCCGGTTCATAGGATTTGAAAAAGCGCAGCATGCTGCTGCCGCCGCCGATCCAAGTCTCCGGGATGGGCGCCCCCTCCTTCAGGCGGAAAGCGTGGGCGCAGCCTGTCTCCTCCGTGTCAAAATGCAGGGCCATGGCGCAGTCCCCGAAATTCAGCTCCAGGTGGAGCCCCTCGTTGCGCGAGCCGTCCAAACCGTTGAAGAAATAGCCTTTTTCATCCCCGGGGTCCAGGTTCCGGTGACTCATGGCAGCCCGATACACCGCGTAGCCGCAGGCCGCCAGCAGCAGGGCCAGCAGCGCCGCCGCCAGCACCGTGCGCCAGAGCTTCCGCCTGCTGGGGCTATGCCGCTTCTCCCGTTCCCAAGCCAGGAAGTCCCCTGCACGCAGAAGAGCTTCCTCGTCAATGCCATCCATGGCGCGCAGCAAAAGCATGGCGTTCAGCATAGCGCTTCCTCCTCCAAAAAGGCCCGCAGCCGCTTGCGCAGCCGGAAGAGCAGGCTCTTGGTCCGGCTCTCGGTCCAGACCAGGCGGCGGGAGATCTCCTCCACCGAGGCCAGATACCAATAGCGGGCCACAAAAACCTTTTGCTCCGTGTCCTGGAGTCCCTCCACAAAGCGGCGGATGGCCTCCTGCAGTTCCCTGAGCTCTATCTCCCGGCCGGGGTCCGCGTCCGAGGGGACGCATTCCGCCAGTTCATCCAGGGCCAGGGGCGTCTCTCCGCCGCCCCGCTTCTGCCGCGTCCGCTTCTCAAAGCGGTTGATGGCCAGGTTCCGGGTGATCCGCCCCAAAAAGGTGGAGAGGACGGAGGGGCGCTCCGTGGGCATGGCGTTCCAGGCCCGCAGCCAGGTGTCGTTGACGCACTCCTCCGCGTCCAGCCGGTCGCTGCAGACGGCAAAGGCGATATGCGCACAGTAGCGCCCGTACTTGTGATCGGTCTCCTGAATGGCCCGCTCCGAGCGCTGCCAGTAGAGATCCACGATCTCGCTGTCCTTCATGGGCAGCACCTCCCTTCACCCATAAAAACCGTGTTTTGACGGGATGGTTGCACGAAAACACAGTTTTTTCCAGAATTCGCTTTCAGTATACCAGAAGACCGGAGAAAAGAGTCTTAAGCTTTCATAAATGCAAAGAGACGCGACGAACATGAGAACGCAGTTTTCTCTCATCCCTGTTCTCGCAAATAAGCGGCGAATCTTACCGCAGAAAGCAGCAAAAAACCGCCCTTTTCAGGGCGGTTTTGAGCAGTCGACAAAGCGGGGCAACAGGGCTCCCCTGAAAGGGGAGCTGTCGCCGCCGTAAACGGCGGTGACTGAGGGGTTACGATAGTACCAATGCTACCTCGGTTTTCTTGTTTTCTGCACGCATAGCCCTCCATCATCCGGCGGACCGCGACACGCCGGATGACACACCCAAGACTCCTTTCAGGGGAAGCCTCAGTCTTTGTCTACACAATAAAACCGCCCTTTTCAGGGCGGTTTTGAGCAGTATCAGAGAGGTATCAGCCGTTTTTCAACTTCAGCAGCGCGCAGGAGAGCTTGTCCAGGCCGTGGTAATTCAGCCACATCACAAGCCTCCGGTTCCGACTCTCCAGCCGATAGGCCGGGGAGGCCGTCAGGTTCGGCACCTCTCGGTTGACATAATCTCTGATTTCATGGATTATGGCGTCTTTATCACTGCTGTTCTGCTGATTGACACGGTTGATGGCGTCCAGCAGAGCGTGGTTCAGCACCAGGGTCTCAAAATCCTCGTCCCGACCCGCTTCCCGCATGGGAGTCTTCAGCAGATCCATGATTTTCAGCACATCCAGGTTCTTGCGGGAATTGTTGTTGTTCATGGTGGAGGTGTGGCCGCAGCGGTAGCAGTACAGCGGCTCCGGCACGGCGGCGATCCTGTCCGTGCGCAGAAGCAGCCGCGCCACATAGGCCAGATCCTCATACCAGAGGCCCTCTGCAAAGCGCTGATCCCCCAGGGTGCTGCGCCGCACCAGCTTGCACACGCCGGTGGACATCTTGATGGGCCGCTCATACCGGCAAAGGTCCATATAGACCCGGTGCCCGTCCGGCCAGTACTCCTCCGCGTCGCAGAGGACCAGATCGGCGCCGGTCTCCTCGGCCCTGGCGATCATCTTCTCGTAGATGTCCGGCTTCACCCAGTCGTCACTGTCGGCAAAGCCGATGAAGTCCCCTTGTGCCAGGTCCAGCGCCAGGTTTCTGGCACGGCCCTGGCCGCCGTTTTCCACCGTGAGCACCCGGATCCGCTCCGGCTGACGAGCCCGGTATTCCTCCAGGATCCGGCCAGAGCCGTCCCGGGAGCCGTCGTTGACCAGGATGATCTCGCTGTCCCGAACGTTCTGGTCCAGGAGGGAGTCCAGGCATGTGTGCAGATACTGTTCCGCGTTGTAAACCGGGACGATGATGCTGAGCTTCATGCCTCAGCCTCCTTCCCCCGGGTCTGATACCAGATCAGCGCCAGGATCAGCGCCAGGTAGATGGACACGTTGGGGCGCCGCACCAGGGCGCCGGAGAATTGCGCCAGCCCCAGCTGCAGGGCCAGGGTCAGGGCCAGGGCGAAGTTCAGCGCCGTGAAGCTGCCGGTAAAATCGCGCAGCAGCGTGCGAAGGATCCGCAGCACGAAATAGAGGATAAAGCCCACATACAGGGCAAAGCCCAGATAGCCGTAATAGTAGAACACGGCGGGCCAGTCGTTCTCCATGTCGTAATCGCCCTCGGTGTCCACCCGGGAGGTCTCAAAGCCCACGAACTTCGTCAGCGTGTCGGTCTCTTCCTTCCAGATCAGGGCGGCATAGCTGCGCTCCATCACCCGGGTATCCGTCAGGCGGCCCACGTCTGTGGTCATGCGATACTGGATCAGCACCTTATCCATGCCGAAACGGTCGATCAGATCCGGCAGGCTGCCCAGGTACTGCCAATAGTAGTGCGCGAAGACTTCCTTGACCACGGGATCGGCATAGCGCTCCTCGAAGCTCATTTTGGTCACATCGATGCCTTTTTCCAGCAAGGTCGCCTCGATCTCACCGGCGGAGTGGCTCTTGGCCAGGTGCTGGTCCACCCGATACCGGGGCGTACAGGGGAAGATGACCACGGAAAAGACCATCAAGCCCACCAGCAGGATGAGCATGCCGCGCTTGAGAGGCCGCTTCAGCAGCAGCTTCTCCCCCAGGAGGAAGGCGGCATAAGCCCCGAAGATACCGAAGATGCCGTAATAACAGGCCTTGGTGCCGTTGGTGAGAAAGAGCGTGACCACCACCAGGGGGATCAGCACCGAAAGCCAGCGGCGCTCCGTTTTGAGCGCATAGCCCACGGCGAAGGAGGACAGGGTCACCAGCAGGATGCTGTTGGCACAGCGGTTGTCGTCGATGACCCAGCCGCTGTAACCCAGGCCCTCGCCATAGGTCACGTTGCCGGTGCCGGTGAGCCGGGCGATCAGCACCGAGGCCGCCATGATGAGGCCCGCAAGGAGAATGCCCCGGAGGGCCTGCTCCCGGGTCTGGGGCCGGCGAAGATACCAGAGAAAGCTCAGCGCCAGCACCGGCGCCTGGACCACCCGGACCAGATAGGCCAGGTCATAGCGCAGGTCCACAAAGCCCACCCGATAGCAGTTGAGCAGGCGCACCAGGCAGAACGCGGCGATCACCGCAAAGCCCAGCAGCAGCGGCTTTTTCCGCTCCGCCTTCAGCAGGGCGATCAGCGGCAGGATCAGCAGCAGGGCGAGCCGGATGTAGCCCGACACGGTGCCGTTCTGGTTTTGGTTAAAATAGGCCACGGTGTCCAGCAGCGGCTGGGCCGCGATCAGCAGCACAAGCCAATGGTCCCGAAGCCAGGATTTCCATTTCTCCATAGGATCCACCCTTCATAAGATTTATGGCGCCTCCCAACGGAAGACGCCATAAAACATGTGAGTTTGCTTACAGTCTCTCCTTGACCTTGGCCTTCTTGCCCACGCGGTCGCGCAGGTAGTAGAGCTTGGCTCTGCGGACCTTGCCCTTGCGGACGGTGGTGACAGAGACGATGGAGGGAGAGTGCACCGGGAAGACCTTCTCGCAGCCGACGCCGTAGGACATGCGGCGGACGGTGATGGTCTCGTTGATGCCGCCATGCTTCTTGGCAATGATGGTGCCCTCGAAAGCCTGGGTACGCTCGCGGTTGCCTTCCTTGACGCGGACAAGGACACGCACGGTGTCGCCCACGTTCATCTCGGGCAGCTCGGGCTTCATGTAGCGCTCACTGAGAATTTTGACCAGATCCATAATACGATCCTCTTTCTTATAGACGTTCAATACCGGAGGCTCTGGCTCTCAACCCAGGCGCGGCAGCGGACCGCCTTTCTATGCCGGCGGGGGATTTCCCGCGCAAGCTGTAGTATTGTAGCACAGTTTTCCCGGCAATGCAAGAGCTTTTTTCCGAGAAACCGGCGGTCTTTCCGCCTTTGCGGCGGGTATCAGGGCTCCAGCACCGTTTCCCAGATCCCGGCGACCTTTTCCCGGGAATACTCCCGGGCATGCAGCTGCGCCTCCCGGGCCATTTCCAGGCGGCGGGCATCATCCTCCATCAGCTCCATGAGGCGCGCGGCATAGGCCTCCCGGTCCCCATCCGGGACAAGGATGCCGTCAAGGCCGGGGCGGATCACCGCGGCGGGGCCCACCCGCACGTCATAGGCCAAACAGGGCAGGCCGCAGCTGAGGGCCTCCAGCAGCACGAAGGGGAAGCCTTCGCTGAGAGAAGTCATGGCATAGAGAGAGGCCCGTTTCATCTCCTCCTCCACGCCGGCGGGGGAAAGCCTTCCGGTAAGCACCGCCGCGCCCTCCAGGCCCAGTTCCGCGATCTTATGCTCCAGCTTTTCCTGCTCCGGTCCGTCCCCCACGATGTGCAGACTCCAGTCCGGGTGCTTCTCCCGGGTCAGGGCAAAGCAGTCCAGCAGCCGGTCAAAGCCCTTCTCCCAGGAGAGGCGCCCCACGGCCACGATCCGCTTTTCCTTTTCTTCCAGGGGGAAGGGCTCCGGAAAGTGCTCCAGGAAATTGGGGACCGACACCACGCGGGTCTTGGCCCCGGCGGGAATCCACTGCCGGACCTCCTCAGCGAGACCGGGGGTCAGCATCACCACCACGTCCAGGCCGCTGTAGCCGTGGCGGAAGCCGTCCAGATACCTTAGATCAAAGCAGTGGTCCTCGTGGACCTGGGCGATCTTCCACACCTTGGGGTCGCCCAGCAGGGAGAGGACCAGATTGTCCTCATGCCTGGTGGTGATGAGGATCCCGTCGTGGATGGAGCGGATGGTCCTGCGCACGGCGAGCTTCTTGCCCACAAGGACCTTTACGGCCCGGATGCTCTCCCGCAGGAAGGAAATGGGCCGCAGGCCGCGGAGGGCGGCATGCCATTCCTTCTGGTTGGGACGATCCTTCAGGAGATACCGGACCTTGACGTGCTCATCCAGCGGGTAGGCCGGGGAGTTTGGCATGTCATAGACGCTGATGATCTCCACCGGGTAGCGCTGCACGAAGAGGTTTGCCATGCTGCAGATGGCCTTTTCCACCCCGCCATAAGCCAGGTGCAGGGCCAGAATACGGATCGTTTTCATCCCGGCACCTCAGCGATATACCTGCATCCCGGCGTCGTAAGTCTCGATGCGGGTGAATTTGGCAAAGTCCGGCGCGATCTCCGGTTTGCGTTGGCGCAGGGCCTCCGCCAGCAGTTCCGGGTTGATGGTGGGCTCCTGAGCGGATACGACAGCTTCTACCCATACGCCGTCCTGTCCGTCCTCTTTCCTCGCTTCAAAGCCCAAAGCCCGGATGCCGGGGCGGATATCCGTCTCGCCCATGCCCCGCTTGGTCTTCTTGGTGATCACGATGGATTCCTGCTCGAAAAAGCGCCGCAGTGCTTCCTCCATCTCTCCCGGGTCCCTTTTGTCATATTCAAAGAAGCCCTCCACATGCAGCCACTTGAGCTCTGCCACCTTGCGCTGGGGCTCATAGGCCTCCAGCACCCGGATGCCCTCGGGCATCACGGCGGTGAGTTTTTCGGGCAGCGCTGCCAGGTCCGTCTCCTCCTTCAGCTTGAAGTCCATGATCTCGCAGAGGCTCCCGGTGCCCACGGAGAGGGGCAGGGCAATGGCGATCTGGGGGTGGGGGTTGAAGCCCTCGGAGTATTTGAGGGGCAGACTCGCCCGGTTAAAGGCCCGCTGCATGGTGTGCATCAGATCCAGGTGGGAGATATAGACGGCCCGGCCCGTCTTTTCAAAACGCAGTCTCAGCTTATCGCTCATCGCACTTGATCCCTCCTGTCAGGAGCTTGGCGGCGCCGCAGGCGGCGCACTGGTGCCGGCAGTCCGGCGAGAGCTGGGACTTGTAGCACATCTCCCGCTCGTGCCAGAGGTGGGCCTTGCGCACGCCCACGTCGATATGATCCCAGGGCAGGATCTCGTCCTTCCCCGCGACCCGGTGGGCGTAGAAGTCCACGTCCACGCCGCAGGTTTTGAAAGCGTCCATCCAGCGCTGGAAGGAGAAGTAGTCCGTCCAGGCGTCCAGGCGTCCTCCCTGCCGCCAGACCTCCTCGATGGCGTCGGCCACCCGTCTGTCCCCCTTGGAGAGCACCGCCTCGATGAGGCTGGTCTCCGCGTCGTGCCAGTTGTAGGTCACGTTCCGGGCGGTGATGGCGGAGCGCAGCAGGTTCACCCTTCGCAGGTACTCCTCCAGGGAGATCTGGGCTTCCCACTGGAAGGGGCTCTGGGGCTTGGGGATGAAGCAGGAGGTGGAAATTGTGATCTTCACGCCCCGGTTTTTGTTCTTGGCGTTCACCCGCCAGCAGTGGAGGATCTGGTTGGCCATCTCGGCGATGCCCAGGATGTCCTCGTCCGTCTCGGTGGGCAGGCCCAGCATGTAATAGAGCTTCACCGTGTTCCAGCCGCCGGCAAAGGCGATGGAGCAGGTGTGCAGTACGTCTTCGTCCGTGACGTTTTTGTTCACCGCGTCCCGCAGGCGCTGGCTGCCGCCCTCCACGGCAAAGGTCAGGCCGCTCTTGCGCACCTTCTGCAGCCGCTCCATGATCTCCATGGAGAAGTTGTCCGCCCGGAGGGAGGGCAGGGACAGGCCGATGCTGCGGGGTTCGCAGTATTCCAGCAGTCCGTCGCAGAGGGTGGGAAGGGGCCTGTAGTCGCTGGTGGAGAGGGAGAGCAGGGTCACATCCTCGTGGCCGGTGTTCTCCAGAGATTCGATGCCCTGGCGGATCAGGGTCTCCGGCTTCTTGGCCCGGAGGGGGCGGTACACATGCCCCGCCTGGCAGAAGCGGCAGCCCCGGGGGCAGCCCCGGAAGAGCTCCAGGCTCACCCGGTCGTGGACCACCTCGGTGCTGGGCACGATGGGCTTTGTGGGGAAGGGCACCTTGTCCAAGTCGGAGATGATGCGCTTCGTCACACGGGCGGGAGCGCCGTCCTTCGGCGTCACGGCGGCAACGGTGCCGTCGGCGTTGTAGCGCACGTCATAGAGGGAGGGCACGTACACGCCCTGGATCTGGGCGGCCTTCACCAGGAATTCCTGCTTGGACCAGCCGGACAGCTTAGCCTCCCGCAGCAGGGTCAGCAGCTCGTTGTCCACCTCTTCCCCTTCGCCCACCACAAAGAGGTCCAGGAAGGGGGCCATGGGCTCGGCGTTCACCGCGGCGGTGCCGCCGGCCCAGATGAGAGGCAGCAGGTTCGGCCGGTCCGCCGTGCGCAGGGGGATCCCCGCCATGTCCAGCATGTCCAGCACGGTGGTATAGGCCATCTCATAGCCGATGGAAAAGGCCAGGGAGTCAAAGTCCCCCACCGGGTCGCCGCTTTCCAGGGCGTAAAGGGGGATGTTGGCCTTCTTCATCTCCTCATACATGTCCCCCCAGGGGGCAAAGACCCGCTCGCACCACACAAAGGGCAGGCTGTTCATGGTGTCGTAGAGGATGCTCATGCCCAGGTTCGACATGCCGATCTCATAGGTATCGGGGAAGCAGAAAGCCAGACGCAGGTCCACCTGGCTCTTGTCCTTGATGATCTGATTGTATTCGCCGCCGGTATACCGGGCGGGCTTTTGCACCCGGGGAAGGATGCGTTCCAGCGCTTTATCCATGGCACACTCCATGCTTATCAGTATCTTATTTATTTTAGCGTATTTTTCCTCTTTTTACAAGTCCTCCCGCAGAAGAAGCCACAGGCCCGGCAGCAGCGGCGCGGCCCCTTTCCCCTTCAGGGCAGAGACGATGCCAAGTGCGCAGAGGATAAAGCCAACGGCAAAGCCCAGGATCCGGCCGATGCGCTCTTCTTTTTCGCTGCCAAGTAGGGCGCAGAGCAGGGGCGCGAGGATCCTGCCCCCGTCCAGGGGCGGCGCGGGGAGCAGATTGAAGATGCTCAGCAGGAGGCTCAGCCCCGCGGAGAGGGAGAGCCAGTCCTGCCCCGTCTCCCGCCAGAGAAAGGAGGCGAGAAAGGCATAGGCAAAGCCCGCCGCCGGTCCCGCCGCTGCGATCAGGGCGTGGCCCAGGGGCGTGGTGTCCCCGGCATAATCCAGGCGGAAGCCTCCCGCCTCAGCGCGAGCGCCCCGGAGGTGCAGTCCCAGGGCCAGGATCGCCGCCGCATGCCCCAGCTCGTGGGTCAGGATCGCGGGCAGCAGGGCCAGCAGCTCCCGGCCCCGGAGAAAGAAAAACAGCGCCGCGGCGAGAAAGGCCGCCCCGGGGCTTACCTCCAGGCGCAGCTTCCTCATGGCTCCTCCCCCGGCGCCAGCACGGCGATGCGCTCCTCTTCCCCGGAGAAGGCCCTGCCCCAGGCCTCCACCGCCTCCACGCTGCCCGGGCAGAAGATCTCCTCCACCCGCAGGCGCAGTTCTTCCGTTCTTCCCGGAAACAGCAGCTTCAAAAGCCCCAGCAGCACCAGCAGCGCCGCCCAGAGCAAAAGGCTTTGTTTTTTCACAGGCATCCCTCCCCGGATGGCCAGTCTATGTCCCCGGGTCGGGAAAGATGCCCGAGTCATGAAATGTGAACCGCCATAGGACATAGCATGCGCGTGAAGGCAATTTCAGGCCATCCTGTCCTCAAATCGCACGCTTGCCTCTCCCCGCGTCGGGGGAAAGTGCCATCGCGCTGCCAGTGGCAAAAGAAGCACTCCTGCCTCTCCCCGCGTCGGGGGAAAGTGCCATCGCGCTGCCAGCGGCAAAAGAAGCACTCCTGCCTCTCCCCGCGTCGGGGAAAAGTGCCATCGCGCTGCCAGCGGCAAAAGAAGCACTCCTGCCTCTCCCCGCGTCGGGGGAAAGTGCCATCGCGCTGCCAGCGGCAAAAGAAGCACTCCTGCCTCTCCCCGCGTCGGGGAGAGGTGTCACGAAGTGACGGAGAGGGGCCGCTGCTGACGGAGGGCTTGTCGCCCGATCCGCAGCGTCTCTCCCCTCTCAGGCGCTTTCGCGCCATCCCCCCTCTCGCTTTCGGCGTGGGCAAGACAAGAAACGCGCTGCAAGCCGAGCCCCGCGGGTATTTTTCTCTTGACATTTGCCGGAACAGTCATTATAATAAACAGGCTTTACGGGGTGTAGCGCAGCTGGTAGCGCGCATGGTTCGGGACCATGAGGCCGCGAGTTCAAGTCTCGCCACTCCGACCAAAAAGGACGGGCCGCCAAATGGCGGCCCGTCCTTTTTGGTCGGAGTGGCGAGAACCCTGGGTTTGCGGCCTCATAATATCAAACCATGCGCAGCATGGTTTGGGGAAAAGCGGCCTGCCGCTGCCGGTGGCAGAAGAAGGCAGGCTGCTTTTTGCGCAGCGGTCGAAAAACACGAGGAATTGCGTAAGCCCGAAGTGTTTTTCGCCTTCCCGCAAGCCGGCGCGAAGCGATGAGGCCGCGAGTTCAGAAACCCTGGTGAATACCTTGATTTTCGCCGTCTCCCGCAAGGCGAAAATGCAGGCAAGTCTCGCCACTCCGACCGCTGTACGGACTCTGATTCTGATTGATCAGAGTCTCTTTTTTTCTTCCCATATTGTGTCTGGTCTGGTATAATCGTCCCAGTGAATCGACATTTGTGAGGACCTATCATATGGATGAACGACTATTGGGAAAATGCGGTTACTATTGCGGACAATGTCCAAGCTTTTTGGACAAAGAGTGTCTCGGATGTATCCAAGGGAATGCGAATGGGGTATGCCATGCAAGAGACTGTGCGCTGCAAAAAGAACTCGTATCATGTGGGCACTGTAAAGATTTTCCGTGCTACAGAATTCAAACAGATCCCAAGGCAACACTTCTCAGCCCCTTATGGTTAAGGTGGAAAGCTAGTCAAAGAAAGGCATGATTTCCAGTTTATCGATATAAGCCCCCGCTTCAGCAGCCTTATGTGATTCAGTAAGGGAGAACACAGCCATGGATGACGAGAGCAAAAGCATCTTTTCCCTGTTTTTTGACGAGGCGCCGCTCGCTTTTCACGAGATCGATACCAGCCGTGGCGACACGGATTTCCGGGCGACCTTCCTTGTGGAAACCGACGCCGGGCATAAGCGGGTATTGAAGCTGGCCGACAACGATTTTACTTTCCCGGAGAAGATCGCCGTCTGGCAGAGGACGGTGGAAGAATATCGCAAGCTCGGGTATTTCTGCCCCAGGATCTTCCGGGACAAGGCCGGCGCCTTCCCCCTCGTCGATTTCCGCGGGCACAGATGCGCAGCCTATGGAGAGGAATTTGCGCCCTACACGCCGGTAGAGGACCGCTTTTCCCAGGACTATGGTCAGAATGCCGCACTGTACGAACGCTATCTGCCGGATATCTGGCGGATGACGGCAAGGATCGCCGCAGAGCATTTGGATTATACGGACTACCCCTCGGCCTACTGCCTGTTCGAGACCTTCTGCCCCAGCGACGAGACCGACGAGGTGCTGGAAAACGCCATGGCCTGGAAGGAGTACGCGGACACGCTGCCCCGGGACTTTGCCGACCAGGTCGGGCGGATCTGGCGGCTGTGGACGGAGAACCGGGGAATGCTGGAAGCGATCTACCCCAAGCTCCCCACCTCCGTGTTTCAGGCGGACCTGAACGCCTCGAACATTCTTCTGGACGAGGAGGGCAGATTCGTGGGCGTTTACGACTTCAATCTCTGCGGGCGGGAGGTGTTTCTCAACTACCTGATGCGGGAGAGCAGCGGCGTCTCCGGGATCTGCAAGGCTCTGCAGATCGCTTCCGAATGCTATCGCTTTTCCGATCTGGAAAAGGAGACGGCGCTGATGCTGTACCGCTGTCTCAAGCCGCTGTGGTTTACGCGGGTGGAGGCGCTGAAGAAGGCCGGACAGGATCCCGACGCGATCCGGGCCTGTCTCGATGAGACGGAGCAGGCGCTGACCGCTCCCATCGACTTTGCGGCCTGTATGGGCTGAGAGGCGGGCGCTTCGTGAAGCGCCCCTACGGCAGGGCCGGGCCGCTCACGGCAGAGCGGCCCGTCTTTTTTTCGGCGCAAAAAGCCTTCCTGTCCCCGCAAAAGTATTTGACATTCTCCATTGCACCATATAAAATATGAGGGCTTGTGTCGTTTTCGACACGAGGAAGAGAGAGGAACATCCAACGACGCCAATAAGAGAGAGGAAAGCGATTTGAAAGACTTAAAGCACCTGATTTTCTTTGAGGATCTGCTGCAGAACGCCGACAATGCGCTGATCCGCCAGGCGCAGAGCGAAGGCAAGGTCTGCGTGGCCTACGTCTGCGAGAACACCCCGGAGCCCCTGCTGAACCTGCCCGGCGCCTTCTCCGCCCGGCTGCGCGCCCCGCGCACCGGCTCCATGGAGATGGCCACCTACTACATGACCAGCTTTCTCTGCGAGTACAGCCGTGCCCTGCTGGAGCGGGCCATTGAGGGCGGCTACAACTTTGCCGACGCCATCATCACCCCGGACGGCTGCTCCATGATGAACCGCTGCGTGGAGAACATGGAGCTGCTGAAAACCATGGGCAAGGACAAGGAGCACTTCTTCTACGAGTACATGGAGATCCCCATGAAGGCCGACGACAACGGTCTGGAGCTCTATGTGCTGCAGTGCCAGAACCACATTCTCAAGCCCCTGCACGAGCACTACGGCATCGACATTTCCGACGCCGCCATCCGTGAGGCTGTAAAGCAGCACAACCGCATCTGCGAGGTGATCCGCGCCATCGGCGAGTATCGCAAGGGTCCCCAGCCCCGCATCACCGGCTATGAATTTGCGGTGCTTACCCTCTGCAGCTACGTCTGCCCCAAGCACCTGATTCTGGAGAAGCTGGAGGAGACCCTGGAGGAGTTGAAGACCCGGGAGCCCGACGCCAAGAGCGCCTACCGCGCCCGCGTGCTGGTGGTGGGCTCCGAGATCGACGACACCGATTTTATCAAGCTGGTGGAGGATTCCGGCGCCTATGTCTGCGCCGACCGCTACTGCTACGGCTCTCTCCCCGGCCGGGACCCCATCGAGCTGAACGAGGACGAGGATGCCCTGACCCAGATCTGCCGCATCTACATGAACCGGGGCCAGTGCCCGCGCTACATGAACACCGAGAAGATGAACGCCCGGCGCGCCTATGTGGATGCGCTCGCCAGGGAGTACGAGGCCGACGGCATCATCTACGAGCAGATGAAGTTCTGCGACCCCTGGGCCTATGAAAAGATGCTGGGCTCCCACATCCTGCGCAGCGACTACGGCTACCCCGTGCTGGCCGTTGACCGCCCCTATGCCATCGCCTCCTCCGGCCAGATGCGCACCCGCGTCCAGGCCTTTGTGGAGAGCGTGGAGATCAAGAAGATTCAGGGAGGTGCCAACCATGAATAAGATTCGCGGCGACATCCATTACGGCGATCTGTACAAGGACGGCGCCGTCGTCCGCAAGCGCCGCGAGTGGCGCGGCCTTGTGGATACGCTTTACGATTACTCCCGCTGGCTCGGCATCATGCTGATCCTGGCAAAATTCATTGTGGTCCCCCGGAACATCAAGGCCATGCTGCGCTACCGCTGGATGGCAAACTACCTGGCCGTGCCCATGATGGTGGACCGGCACACCCAGGGCCTCCGGGGCGAATACCTGCGCATCTGCCACACCGAGCAGGACCTGATCATCGACGACGTGGCAAAGCTGCTGAATAACCTCTTCCGCGGCGACCGCCGCATCGGCAACGACACGGAGTTTTCCAAGAAGGTCGTGCTGGTGGACGAAAACGAGATGACCGCCGTGATGATGGGCTTCCCCACCCTGAAGGGTCTGAGCCGGGAAACGCCCTCCACCTACGTCTCCGTGCTGCTGAACCAGCACGCCGCTGTGCACTACATCGACATTGCCCAGCAGTTCGGCCTGGCCGGCGACGTCTGCCCCATGCCCGAGGCCGAGGCCGGCGTCTCCATCGAGGGCGACGCGCCGGTCCTGGGCGCCTGCGCCGTGCAGTGCAACACCACCTGCGACGGCTCCCTCCTCTCCAACGGCGTCATTTCCCGCCGTCTGGAGAATGTGGACGGCATCCCCGTGTTCCAGCTGGCCGCTCCCCTGCGCCACCGGGAGGACGACGTGCAGAAGTACGCCGCCCAGGAGATCCGCAACGCCATCGCCTTCATCGAGCAGCACACCGGCGCCAAGTGGGACTGGGACTACTACTTCGAGTGCGCCAAGCGCGTGAACTACGCCACCAAGTGCCGCCTGGAGTGGCTGGAGATGAACAAGACGCCCTGGCCCCAGGTCTTTGGCTCCAACCTGGCGCTCTACACCGAAACCAACTACATGGCCATCTGCGGCAAGATCCCGGCCTTCGAGAAGGCCGACCGGAAGATCAGCAAGCTTGCCGAGCAGGCCTACAAGAAAAAGAAGATGGCCGCCCGGGAGTATCGCCACCGGGCCATCATCTGGGGCGTGCAGTCCCACTTCTACATGGATTTCCTGGTGTGGCTTCTCAACTGCTGGGGCATCGTGCCGCTGACCGACATGCTCTCCATGGTCTCCACCCGGCAGCTTGTCACCGAAAACACGCTGGAGAACCGGGAGCAGGCCTACTACGATATGGCCTGGCTCACCGAGAACATGATCATGCGCAACCGCACCCACGGCGGCTACAAGGTCCTGCTGGACGAGCTGTGGGAGTACACCCAGGAGTTCAACGCCGACATGGTCATCCTCTGGGAGCACATGAGCTGCAAGGCTCTGGACGGCATGCACGGCATGTTTGAGGAGCGGGCAAGAGAGCTGGGCATCCACCTGGTCTGGGTCAGCCACGACCTGTTCGATCCCCGCATCATCTCCCGTCAGGGCGTACGCGACCAGATCAACAACTACATGCGCACCGTCATGCAGGAGGAGCCGGTGGATCCGTCCCTGGAGATCCTGCACGACGAGGAATCCTGGTAATCGGAGGAGAGAAACATGCTGAATACCTGCCTGAAGCTTCTGGGAAAGCTCCTGATCGCGGCCCTGGCCTTCTTTGTGGTCACCTTCACCATCTATTTCTTCAACCTGGACATGAAGGCCACCGCCCTTCTGGCCCCCTGGCTGGAGAAGTGGTACGATCACCAGGAGCACGACCAGTATATCTGAGAAAAACAAACACAGCTCAAAAGAAACGGATTGTCACGCCAGTGTTGCGACACTGGCTCACAATGACAATTTTGGATTTGTATGCACCTGTAAAAAGGCCGCCTGCGGGCGGCCTTTTTCCATTCCATCTTCCAGGCGACCACAGGTCGCCCCTACGAGCCGTTGGGGTCTGTTTCCCGCCGTAGGGGCGGCCTTTGGCCGCCTCAGCCATTTCCCTTTTTCCAGGCGACCACAGGCCGCCGCTTGTTTCTCCTCAGCAGGGGCATATTGGCTCCCTCCCCGAGGGAGCTGTCGCGGCGGCCTGCCGCCGTGACTGAGGGAGTACGATTCCCCGCTGTCCCCTGATTTTTCCATCACGGCGGTTGATTCTTTCCCTCTTTCTGACTATACTGATGTTGTGAAGTATCCGCCCGACGGCGGAGAAAAGTGAGGTTATCCACATGAAACATTCTGCTATGATCGCGGCCCTGCTGCTTCTGATGCTGGTACTGACCGGCTGCGCCGCCGCGGAGGCCACACCGGTGCCCACCGCCGCCCCTTCCGAGCCCGGCACCTATGCGGGGTTGGACGTGGCCTCCCCCGCGTGGGTGGGCAAGCTGGAGGCCGCCAAGGACGCCGATCAGCTGCTGGTTGTGGCCGCCTTCAGCGAGGATGCTGCCGGCGCCTGGGTCTCTCTTC
The DNA here is from genome assembly GCA_900316205.1 of uncultured Eubacteriales bacterium. Lineage (GTDB taxonomy): Bacteria > Bacillota > Clostridia > Oscillospirales > Oscillospiraceae > Limivicinus. The sequence continues at coordinate 62,347 of ONBX01000004.1, read as the reverse complement.
ACGAGAAGCAGCCCGATGGCAGCTGGCACATGACCATGACTTCGCCCGGCTTCATCGGCAAAAACGGCCTCGGCAAGACCAGGGAGGGCGATGGCAAAACGCCCACCGGCGTCTTTCACTTCAACCGGGCCTTCGGCATCGCCGAGGATCCGGGCTGCGCCATCCCCTACGTTCAGGTGGACGAGGATAGCTACTGGTCCGGCGACACACGGGAGGGCTTTCGCTACAACGAACTGGTGAGCCTGAAGGAGCTGCCCGGCCTGGATCTGGAGAGCGGGGACTCCGAGCACATCATCGACTATCCTTACAACTATGCGTACTGTCTGAACATCAGCTACAACGAGGACTGCGTCCCCGGTCTGGGCTCCGCCATTTTCCTCCACTGCCTGGGCGCGGCCCGGCCCTTCACCGGCGGCTGCGTGGCCATCCAGGAGGCCCAGATGCGCTATGTGATGCAGCACATCGATGAGAACACCCTTGTGGTGATCGACAGCTACGAAAAGCTCTCCGGCGGCGAGGCCTGGCCCTCCAGCTCCTGGCCCCAGGACCGGTAAATGCCGGAAAGCAAGCAGGCGTGCAGAAAACACGCGCATTCCGGTAACCGCCGTAGGGGAGGGCCTTGTGCCCTCCCGGCGGAAGCGGGCCTGTATAACAAGATTATTCGGCGAATTCGTACGATCTGCGAGTTCGCCGAACATTGTTTCAAGACAGCGCCTTGTGCTGCCGGGAGGGGCGAGCCCCTCCCCTACTCCAAAGCCAAGGTCTCCGCGCCCTTTTTTCATCTTTTCTTCTGTCTTCCAATATGCTATACTTGGACTATCTTGGAAATGGGAGGGCCGTGAAATGATCGCAAAGAAAGCTGTGGAAGCAGTTGCCGAAAAGGCTGTGGAAAAGAAAAAGAAGAAACTGCGCAAGAAGGTGAAGCGCGTCCTGCGCGTGACGCTGCTGGGCGTCTTTCTGCTGGGGACCGGCTATTTTCTTGGCGTTCACCATCGGGTGATCGAAGCCATGATCAAGGGGAAGAAGCCTCCGAGAGCGCCGAGAGGCCATTGCTTTTATCAAGTATAAACGCAGGTGAATGAAAGGCCGGTTTTTTGCATACCCTGATACCGGGTGATGAAATGAACGCGAAAAACTGGAAACCCTATGCCGCCTGGATCCTGTTCACGGAAGCCGTAGGCGGTCTGGCAGGCTTTTTGACCCGCTCCGGCATGGAGATCTACAAGAACACGGTGCTGAAGCCGCCGCTGTCTCCCCCGCCCATTGTGTTCCCCATCGCCTGGGGCATCCTCTATGCGCTGATGGGCGTGAGCGCGGCCAGGATCTGGCTGAAGCCGCCCTCTGCCGGGCGAAGCAGAAGCCTGCGGCTTTTCCTGCTGCAGCTGGCCTTCAACTTTGTGTGGAGCTTTCTGTTCTTCTCCTTCCGGGCCTACGGGTTTGCCTTCCTGTGGCTGGCAGTGCTGTGGTTTTTGATCGTGCGGATGCTGCTGTCCTTCTACGATGTGGACCGTCCCGCCGCCTGGCTGCAGATCCCCTATCTGCTTTGGGTGCTGTTTGCCGCCTGGCTGAACCTTGGCGTCTGGAAGCTGAACGGCTAAGCCGCAAAAACACCCCTGAACATTCGTTCAGGGGGTGCAAGCTGTCGACGAAGTGGGGAAACAGGGCTCCCCTGAAAGGGGAGCTGTCGGCGCCGTGAACGGCGGTGACTGAGGGGTTTGAATCCGCTAAGCCTACCCCTCCGTCATCCGGCGGACCGCGTCACGCCGGATGCCACCTCCCCTTGCAGGGGAGGACATGGTCTTTGCCTACACATTGACCCCCCCTGAACGAAGGTTCAGGGGGGGGGCAATGTATCAATCACTTTTTCTTGCGGCCTTGTCTCTGCCGATGCCGCAGCCGGGGTTGGAGAGCAGACAGTTGTGGGCGCAGCCGCCGCAGTGGACGTTGCGCTTGGTGAGCAGCACCCGCTCCCAGGGCTGATAGCGGAAGATGCCGGTGCGCGCCCGGGTATAGCCCCGGACCCGCGCCCGGTCCAGCAGTTCCTCGGTGAGGATGCAGTCCGCAATCAAAACGCAGTCCTTCTCCTCCCGCTCCAGCCGGGCCATCAGCTGTTCCGCCCGGGCCGCGATCTCTTTCCGGCTCTCCGGCTGGCGGCTGCTCCCCGCGCCGCGCTGGATCCGCGCCGCCTCCCGCCAGAACCAGAGAGGCGCTGTGCCGCTGTCCCATGGAGCACGCTCCGTCACCGGGGCCAGCAGCGGCTCTTCCCGGAGCTCTCCCCCGTCCACGAGCAGTTCCGCCGTCCTTTTTGCAGCGGGACAGGGCGCCACCAGCACCTGCTTTCCCTCCCAGGGGAGCTTTTTCTCCGCTCGGGGGCCGGGGGCCTCCTCCAGGGCGCGGCGGGAGAGAGCGTCAAAGTCCTGCGCACTGCAGCGCTTTGGCCGCAAACCCTCTTTCTCGCCGGTGCAGATGATCCAGATCTTCATAGCCTTCTCCTTTGGAAAAAGCCGCCCGTCGGGCGGCTTTTTGCTTTTTCAGAATTTCCCGCTGCTTCCGGAGAAGCCGCCGCCGGAATGGAAGCTGCTTCCGCCGGAGCTGCCGCCCCGTCCGGAAGAGCTCTCCGTGTGGATGGGGACGCGGGTCTCGGTGCGGTTGATGAAGTGATCGTCCCGGACACGCAGAGCGGCGCTGCCGGGCACCACATATTCCTCGGCGGTGGTCTTCTCCTTGGCGGTCTTCATCTGGGCCTTGAAGGTGGCGCAGACGCCCAAAGCGATGAGGCAGGGCGCGCCCAGGCCGATGGCGAGCTTGGCTCCGGTGGGCATGCGGGTGGCCGCTCCGGGAGCGTTGTAGCTGTGGTATTCCTGGCCGTTGGGTCCCACGATGATATCGGCGCCTTCGGTGATGTCCTCCCCGCTCTCCAGCATGGCGAGCTGCTTGCCGCAGGCCTCCAGATAGTCGGAGAAGCCGCCGAACCAGTCATCCCGGCGGAAGTTATCCAGGAACTCGTCCTCGACGAGCCAACTGCTCTCATAGCCGCAGATGGTCTCGCCCTTGTCGCCGTGGCCCACGAAGGAATAGTCCCGCTCGTTCATGCTCAGCAGCAGAAGAACGCCGTCTTTTCCCTCGCCATAACCCAGGTTGTAGGAGGTAAAGATGCCCTTGGCGACCTCGTAGACGTCGGGATTGTATTCGCTGTGGTCCTTCACGGTGACGATGTAGAGCTTGCAGCCGTGCTCCTCACTGAGGGAAGCGGCACGGGACTCCAGCGTACTGCGCTGGTTCTCCGTCAGGATGCCGGCATTATCCAGCACATAGGGGAAGCTCGTCTCCCCGGCGTCCTCCGCCAGGGCCATGACGGGAAACAGAGCAAGGATCAGCAGGATCATAAGAAGGGATAAGCATCTTTTCATGTTCTTCCCTCCTTAAAACGCCAGGAACAGCAATCCCGTCAGGATCGCCGCCAGAGGCGCCGCGATGGCGCCGAACCAGCCCCAGAACCGGCCCATGGACACCGGCAGATCGCCGATGAGCTTGCCGGTCTGGCCGTTCATGGCAAAGAGGAAGCTCTTGCCCTTCCAGCGGGTGGAGAGCATCCACACCGGCAGCATCACATAGCTCACGGCGCTGCGGCGCATGAACACGTTTTTGCCCACCGGCGTCACCGAGGCATAGCCCCGGACGGTGTTGGCAATGACCTGCTCTGTGGTGTTGCCCGCCCGGCGGCGGGCCCGCTTTTCACACTCTTCCACGTCCACGTCATAGCGCTCGGCAAAAAAGCCGGGCATATAGGCGGTGGAGAAAGGCTTGAGCTCGGAAAAATCAAAGGGCTCGATGGCATCCATATGGGCGTCGGGCATCTTGCTGGAGCTGTCCGTGGGGATGCGGTGGAAGTCCACCGTACCGGCGCGCCGTACGGCGAAATGATCCGTCACCGTCACCTGATAGTCCCCGCTGCGATAGCTCGAGACCTTGGTGGCCGTGAAGTTCAGATCCGCATCTCCCTGCCCGTCAAAGAGCCAGAAGGGCACATAGATGCCCTTGATCTCCTCGATATGGTTCTCCGTGGTGAAGGCCCGGGGCAGCAGATGCTTGCCCTTGTAAAAGTCCCGCAGGGCTTTCTTGGCGGCCTCCTTATCCAGCTTGAAGGGCAGGATATAGTCCGGCTTGAGCATGCCGTGAAACTGGGCGGGCACCACGGTGGGGTTGCCGCAGTAGGGGCAGCTGGTGGCGGCGGTGGTGGCGTCACAGATGAGCTCCGCGCCGCAGGAGGGGCAGCTGTAGGCCTTCATCCCCGCCTGGGCCAGGTCCCATTCCGGATCCTCCGCGCCGACCTGGGCGGCCTCGGCCTGGGCTTCTTCCTTGGCGGCCTGGGCTACGCCGGCAGCCTCCGCCTGGTCCAGCTTTTCCTGATACAGGGCCTCGATCTCCTGCACGGTAAAGCTGCTGCCGCAGTAGTCGCAGACGAGCTTGCCGCTGCCGCCGTCATAGCGCAGCGGGCCGGTACAGGCCGGGCACTGATAATTGGTGATTTGCGAGGGCATATCTGTCCTCCTCTCGTTTAAGGTAAACGCAGATACATTCAGCCGATCCGCTCGGGCATGGGCTCCCCGGATCCGATCAGGGGCAGGTACCAGTCGTTATAACGGAAGGGAAGCCTCTGCTCCCCGCTCCACTGCTGGCCCCAGGAGCGCAGCAGAATGCGGTAGGAGAAGCTCTCCTCCCCCTGCCGATAGCTCCCGGCAAACTCCAAAGGCGCAGCGGCGGGGTCCAGGACCCAGGTTCCCTCCCCCACCTGCTCCAGCAGGAAGAAGCCGGAGTCGGAAAGGAAGCGGGAGCCGTCCCAATGCATCTGCAAAACCGCAAGAGGCTCCGCCTGGGAGCCGTCCTCGTCCCAGAGGCGAAGCTCCGGTCCGAAGTCCCCGGGTCTGAGCTCGGCGCAGCAGTCCCGCCAGGAGTCCGGCATCCGACCCTGGGAGTCCGAGACCTCCCACCAGCCGTACCAGCAGAGGCGCTCTTCCAGGACAGGCTCCTCGGCCCGGACCCCCCGGGCAAAGCGGAGGGTCAGGCCGGGCTGCAGCTCCAGGAGCAGCAAGTCCTCCTCCAGGTCGCAGGGGATCCGGCTCTCCTCCAAAAGGAGAAAAAGCTGTCCCTCCTCCCGCGTCCAGCGGAGGCTGCCCTCCCGGCCGTCCAGGGAAAGGGTCCCGATCCCGGCGGCGCTGAGGCGCAGCGTGACCGGCTCGGTGCTCAAAAGGGCCGCGGGCACAGAGAGCTCCCCGGTCTGGGCGGAGACGCAGGTCCAGCGGCCGCAGGCCGGGTCGCTCTGCCCGCAGGCGGAGAGGCACAGCAGCAGCGCCAGCGCCAGAAGCAGCGCCGGGAGTCTGCCGCGCCTCCCCCGCAAGGGCTTAGCCGACAATGTCGTTGTTGTCAAAGGGATCGCCGCACTCGGGGCAGAACTTGGGCGGGGTGGCGCCGTCTTCCGGCTCCCAGCCGCACTTGTCGCAGCGATACTGGATGGCGGCGGCGGGCTTCTTGGCGCCGCACTCGGCGCAGAACTTGCCCTTGTTCACGGTGCCGCAGCTGGGGCAGGTCCAGCCCACAGCGGGCTCGGGCTTCTTTGCGCCGCACTCGGGGCAGAACTTGCCCGTGGCGGTGGCGCCGCAGCTGGGACAGGTCCAGGCGCCTGCCGCAGGAGCGGCGGGGGCAGCCTGCTGCTGGCCCATCTGGAAGAGACTGGCAGCATCGGCGCCGCCGGCCTGGCCGGCCATGTTCATGCCCATGAAGGCCATGGCGGGACCGGCAGCGGTGTTGGAGGCGGCAGCCTGCATGGCGGCAGCCTGGGCGCCCACCAGGTGGGCGGCGGCCATGTTGGGATTGCGGAAGGCGGCGTTGCGCTGCAGTTCCTTGATCATGGCCTCGTCTTCCTCGCTGGCCTTCACGCTGGAGATGCCGATGGAGGCGATCTCGATGCCGCGCAGGTCGCGCCACTTGGCGGAGAGCTCCTGGTTGAGGGCGTCAGCCAGCTCGGTGGTGTGGCCGGGGAGGGCGGAGTAGCGGATGCCCATCTCGGAGATGCGGGCAAAGGCGGGCTGCAGAGCGGTGAGCAGCTCCGTCTTCATCTGGCCTTCCAGCTGCTCGCGGGTGTAATCGGCGCTGACGTTGCCGCAGACATTGGTGTAGAACAGGAGGGGGTTGGAGAGCAGGAAGCTGTACTCACCGAAGCAGCGGATGGAGATGTCGATATCCAGGCCGATGTTCTTGTCCACCACGCGGAAGGGCACGGGAGAGGGAGTGCCGTACTTGTTGCCGGTGACTTCCTTGGTGTTGAAGTAATACACGCGCTGATCCTTGGGGGCCTCGCCGCCGAAGGTGAAGCGCTTGCCGATCTGCTTAAAGACGTTCAGGATGCCCTCGCCCAGCTTGCCGGAGAAAATGGAGGGCTCGGTGGAGGAGTCATAAATGTATTCGCCCGGCTCTGCGCAGACGTCCACGATCTTGCCCTGCTCCACGATGAGCATGCACTGTCCGTCAGCCACGGCGATGACGGAGCCGCTGGAGATGATGTTGTCGCTGCCCCGGTTGGAGGAGCGGCCGGAAACGCGCTTTCTGCCCTTGACGGCCAGAACATTGTTGGGGAGCGCTTCGCAGTAGAAATACTCCTTCCACTGATCGGCAAGAACGCCGGAGGCGGCACCCAATGCTGCAGAGATAAGACCCATAGTGTTTTCTCCTTTCCATATTTGCGAAATTGTTTTGACTTTGTTTAGGCGCGGGATCGGTTCACCGCGCTACTGTCCTACGATTAAATATAGTGGAAGACGCAGTAAAAATCAAGGGGTCATTTACCGGTCTGACCGGACATAAGACGAATTTGTCCTGCCTTTGTTCCTCCGCGGATCCGCTCGAAAAAATTCACCGGAAAAGGGATTGATTCTTTTTCCGTTCCGTGCTATACTTCCCATACACGCGGATGTAGTTCATCGGTAGAACGCCGGCTTCCCAAGCCGATAAGGGGGGTTCGATTCCCCTCATCCGCTCCAAAAAGAAAGCCAGGCCAATCGGCCTGGCTTTCTTTTTGGCGATGAGGGGAATCGAATCATGTCCGCAGGCCACCTATGTGGCCTGCATGAAACAGTGCGCACACTGTTGAATACCTATATTTGGTTTTCCCGTCCCCCGTCCTAAAGGACTAGCTTCGCGTCGCAAGGGAAAACCAAATGCAAGCGATTCCCTCTCATCCGCTCTTTCAATCGAGGGGATCGAATCTTAATCGTACATGCCGAGGACCTCGCTCCCGTAGGGCCGACCATTGGTCGGCCGCTCTTTTGTTCATTTGCTCCGTGCAGCCTGTCGGCTTTGCGGAGCACAGGAAAGGGTATCGGTCAGAGGGCTCGCCCCTTCCGGCGGGAGCGGGACACCCTTGCCTCCCCTGCAAAGGGAGATATCACTGCCGCTTGCGGTGGTGACGGAAGGGTATGTTCCTCCCCCAGCGGGGGAGGATGTCAGCGCAGCTGACAGGTGAGGGAGAAATTTCCAGCTGTTTCTATCTGCTTGTTGTGATTCGACATTCTCCCTCATCACCCGCTTCGCGGGAGCTTCCCCCGCTGGGGGAAGCACAGCGGGCCGCCGAGGGTTCGCCCCTCCCGGCGGGAGTGGGACGCCTTTGCCTCCCCGTCGGGGGAGGTGGTTCCGGGCTGCTCGCAGTCCGGAACCGGAAGGGGCGTCATCCTGAGGCGCTGAAACCGACGAAGGATCCCGGCGGCGCCGGGGCGGATTCTGGCGTCTCCATGGATATTCACACCGCACCCCCGTCTTTGCCGTAGGGGCGGCGGCTTGTCCCCGCCCGGCGGAAAAACGAAAATCACGAAGAGAGACGGGCAGCAGCTATTCTCTTTCCCTCTTTCGCAGGGAAAAGAGATAGAGTCCGGCGAACAGGGCGCCAAGGGCAAAGTTGAGGGGGAAAAAGACGTTGAAACCCGTCGGATGTCCGGTGATATAGGCAATCGAAGCGATCTGCTCCACCATATAAGCCAGCTCTGCCGCGGCTGCGCAGAGAGAAAGGAGCAGCGAGGGCCAGCCCCGCAGATACAGGGCGGCGGCAAAGCACAGCGCCGCAAGGATGCTCAGGATCGGCAGAATCACATACTTGCCGGGAATGTACTCCGCGTACTCGATTTTCACCCACGGATTGGTCAGATAGCCGTTCGGCTCCAGATAGCGGGGAATCTCCGGCAGCTCTCGCAGCAAAACGGCGACCGCTGCAAGGGCCATCAGGATTGCGGCGGCTCTGGGTTTGCGAAGAATCAGGAAAAGCCCTGCGAGGCCAGGGAGCAAGTAACGTGTCCAGTCCAGGAAGGTTTCCAGCACAGGCGTGGCAAAAAAACCGAGCATGCAAATCACGGAAATCAGCCCGTAGAGGAGCAGAAAGATGCCGGCCGGGACGGCAAGTGCATATGTTCCTTTGTTGCTGTTCAATTGTGTCCTCCTTCTGCGCACAGAGACGCAAAGTTCCCATGTATGAGGAGACGGTTCCCTGTCCCGCCTGAACCGGCACAAATGAAGCATGAATCCGCTTCGTGGGGACCTCATCCGGCGCTTCGCGCCACCTTCCCCGTGCGCGGGGAAGGCTTTGCGGGCCGCCGAGGGCAACCCGACGCGCGAGAAACGCGTGACGTTCCAAGCTCTGCTGCGACGTTCCAAGCTTTGCTCGGCCCCTACGGCGGGGACAGGAAACCCTTTGTTCTGCTCGGACAGCTCGCAGAGACAGCCTGCACGCCCCCCGGCCTCATGCCCTTATCCCTACTTTCCGCGCTACTCTCCCACTTTTCCCCGAAAGGATCTTGTCAGGTCAAATCCGTGGTTTTCGACCTTTTCATTGTTGGTCAATCCAACCGATTCGGTTCTCTCGGAAGCAGCCTTCTCGAGCAGGAAAAACTCCTCAAAGGACAGGTAAACCTCATGTGCATCCGCGCAGGCTGCGATCCCGGAAGCCTTTAAAAGTGGAATATGCTTCTCTTTTTTCTTGCCGTCGCCCATAGACATAATGTATTGGTTCATGCTCTCTGTGACTTTGTAATTGCCATGATGGATCTCATCCTTGAGCGTACCGAGACGCTCCAGGATCTTCGTCTTGTCATAACGGAGTCCGGATCGATAGGAATAGTTGGTCATCCGCCAGAATACATCGTGGCCGAAGTTTATGATTTCCAACCTGATCAGGCAGCGCGGCCTGTCATAGTCTTTCCAGGAGGACAACAGCTCCATGGAATAATCCGTCGGCTTGCCGCATTCCAGGGTTTTCGCGTCCTCAACCAGGAGAAGCCAAAAGCTATGGCAGATTTGGAGCAGAACAAAGCTATACCCGTAGTATTCTCTTTTGTCGCGCCGACCGGGTCTGGCGTTCCACAGGTGTTCGCACACAAGCTCCTTTGTGAGCACAAAGGAGTCTGTGCGATCGAACGTGATCGAGTCGTCCCGATAGACGCCCTGCCAGAAGTCGTAATAATCCGCGTTTTTATCTATGATTCTCATCGTATCCTCATAGTTTGGTGGATCTAATGTATTTGGTTTTCCCGTCCCCGGCCCTAAAGGACTATCTTCGCGTCGCAAGGGAAAACCAAATGCAAGCGATTCCCTCTCATCCGCTCGTTCAATCGAGGGAATTCTTCAATCAGACACTATAACCGCGTACCAGCTTGTGTCGATCTGTCTGCTGTCTTGCACATTGCCGAAAGAGCCGCTCGGGATCGTACCATCCCCCCGATATGCAACGTAGTGCTCATAGCCCCACTTTTCATAAAAATAAAAATAGACCTCACGTTTGTTCGCAAAGATGTCCAGGATCGGGGTCTGATCAAACAGAGGCTCGGCTGCCTGCAGAAGTGCAAGACGCTCCGCTTCGGAAATCGAAAGATCCGTGGAAAGGATCAACTCTGCCTTTGTTGCTCCGTCCTTATTTGTTTTCTCCGCATCAGATCTTGAAATAAGAAGCGTCGGGTGCAGATCGCTCCTGTTTTGGTCTTGAAACAAGGGAACAATCTGCTCCTGTACCGCATGGAAGTCAGCCTGATTTGCAAGAAAGATTCGTTCCATTTCCGTCACGGATAGATCTGGTCGAGGAGTCGATGTTTCACAGCCAAAGAAAAACACGCACATGCATAACATGCAGAGGAAAAACAAGATCCTTTTCCAGTTTTTCATTGATTCATTCTCCTTTCATAAGGCAATCCGACGGCATGCATCCCGGACCCAAGCCTTTTTCCCCCTATAGAATAACGGATGAGAGGCCAAAAAGGTTTCAAATCAAGTATACACGATAAACAGATCTCATTCAACATTCTTGGTTCTCTCTCCTCGGTCCCCCTTGCCAAGTCCAGCTTCCCAAAGCCATGATTCTGTGCTATGCTGGGGACGCAATCCAGAACGATCGGAGGGTTTTGCCATGTCATCCTGCCTCATCATCTCCGGCGGGGACTTCTCCCCTTTCACGGTCCCGGCGGGCGCCTTTGTGATCGCCTGCGACCGGGGCTATGCCTATGCCCAAAGCTGCGGCGTCAGGCCGGATCTGGTGGTGGGAGATTTTGACTCCTACAGCGGTGAACTGGACCCGGGGATCCCCGTGCAGAAGCTCCCCATGGAAAAGGACGACACCGACACCATGAGCGCCCTGCGCTTTGCCCTGGCCCGGGGCTATCAGGAGATCACGCTGGTCTGCGCTCTGGGCGGGCGGCTGGACCATCTGCTGGCCAATCTTCAGGCCGCTGTCTTCGCCGCCAGACAGGGCGCCGCGCTGCGCATCCTGGGCGCGGACACCGAGATCCTGACGCTCCGCTCCGGGACTCTGCGGCTTCCCCGGAAGGAAGGCTGGTCCCTCTCCGTCTTCGCGGCGGAGGATCGCTGCCGGGGCGTCAGCATCCGAGGCGCCAAATACGAGCTGCAGGATGCGGAGCTCACCAGCGACTTTCCCCTTGGCGTCAGCAACGAGTGGGCGGGGCCGGAGGCGGTGATCACCCTGCGGGAGGGCACGCTGCTGATCGTTTTGTCCCGGATCCGTTGAATATATTATGTCAACTGTATTATGTTGATCATACCGGCTATTTGCCCCGGCACGCTATGTCCACTCGCCAGGAGCAATTGATCCTCTCGTAGGGGCGCTTCACGAAGCGCCCGCGCCGAAAAAGGGCTTTAAAAGGCCAGGCGAACTCGTAAAATCTGCGAATTCGCCTGGCCCTTTTGTATCATTTTCCTATAGAACGCCGGGCGCTTCATGAAGCGCCCCTACGCTCGCTTTCATCTCCTGATCAGGATGCTGCTCATTTTCAAGCGCTCTCGTTTCTGCATTATGTCAACCCGCCGTCTCACTTGCTGAGGAGCTCCACAATCTTCTGATAGTAGTTCTCCGCGTCCTTGCGAAAGCGCTTTTCCATCTTCTTTGCCTGTTCTTCTCCGGAGCAGAGCAGATGCAGATGGATCATCTCCCCTTTCCCGTCGGCCACGGCCAGCTCCACCATGCAGCCCTTCTCATCTATGGTATGGCGGGCGGTGATCATGGCCTGGCGGCGCATTCGCTCCTCCACCGGGGCGATGCGCTTCATGGCCCGGGCGCGGACGGAATAGGGCAGGGAGTTGTCCACGGTCTCGGCGTTGCGGGCGCCCTTTTCCGTGATCCTGAAGCCGTCCTCCGTCTCCTCCATGTGGCCGCTCTTCAGAAGATCGCTGATGCAGTCGGAATAATCGAAGTAGCCGATGCCGCCGTCCACCTGGCAGAGCTCCAGCAGCGTCTCCGGGTCCACCGGGGCGGGAAGCCGCCGCAGCACGAAGAGGATCAGGATCTTGATATCCAGTTTGTCGTGAATGAAGCCCAGCTGGTCCATGGAAAGCCCTCCGAAATCAGTTTCTTATCTTGTTTATTATACTGCATTCCGACTATTTTTCAAGGTTAAAATCACATGACGGCTTTCCGCTGCATAGACTGTGTTGAAATCCCAAGGACAGGAGGCAAGTTTATGGCAGATCGCGTCATGCCCGGACCGGTGAACAGAGAGGCCGTGATCCGGGAAGCCGTATCCATCAACACCCGCAAGATCTTCGACAGCTGCCGCGACAAGGATTGCATCGACGATCTGAGAGTTTTCCCCACGGTCACGTCCCAGAATTACATAGAAAACGCCCTGAGCATCCGGCCCCGGAGGGCGGAACTGCTCTACTGCGCGGTGAATGTGGAGCCCATCAGCTTTAACCGGGGCTATTACACCGTGGACTGCACCTACTTCTACCGGGTCACCGGCGAGACCTTCCCCGGCGGCCTGACCATCCAGGGTCTGGCCGTGTTCGACAAGCGGGCCATGCTCTTCGGCAGCGAGGGCAGCATCAAAACCTTCTCTTCCGTGGAGGACGGCGTCCCCGTGGAGGCAGACGATCTCCCGGTGGCAGTGGTGAACGCGGTAGATCCCATCGCCCTGCACATGAAGCTCACCGATGCCGACTGCCCCGCTCCCGCGGAGCTGGAGCAGCGTGCCATCCCGGACTTCATCGCCGGGGCCTTCCCCGAGCCGCTGGTGCTCACAGACACCGGCCGCCGCTGGTACGCCACCATCGGCCAGTTCACCATCCTGCGTCTGGAGCGGGATACCCAGCTGCTGATCCCGGCCTATGAGTACAGCCTGCCCGACAAGGAGTGCCCCAGCACGGACCAGGACGATCCCTGCGAGATGTTCAGCAAGATCCGCTTCCCGGTGGAGGAGTTCTTCCCGCCCAATGTGGTGGAGAACGAGCCGGATTACAGAAGCATGCTATAACAAAACGATTCAGTCCCCCCTTTATAAGGGGGGGGACTGAATCGTGGGACACTCGCGCTTATCGCAGCGGGCAAACGCCCGCTTTAGTCGGCGCGAGGCCTCGCTATGCTCGGCTTAGGGTGTTTTTGACGAGGCAAAGCCCCGCCAAAAACGGATTGAATCCTCTTCGCGCCTGCGGGCGCGAACTCTGCGAGGCTTTTTCAGTTTTGTAGTCTAATGAAAAATGGGAACTCCCATGGAGTTCCCATTTAAATTATGTAAACCATATTATGTTTACTTGACTTCAATGACGGTCTGCATCAGGTCGGCTGGCTTCACATTGGGATTGTGGTAGTGCTCCCGCTTCATGGTGATCTTACCCAGCGAGATGGCCTCGGTGGGGCAGAACTGCAGGCAGCCCAGGCACTGGACGCAGTTGGTGCCGATGACGGCGCGGCCGTCCTGGATGCGGATATTGCTCCGGGGGCAGAGACGGGCGCACTGGCCGCAGCCGTTGCAGTCGTCGCTGACCTGGAAGGCGGCGGCCTTCTTGGCGGCGATGAGACCCCAGGCCTTGTTCTCCCCGGCGTTCAGCAGGTTGTGAGGAGGACGCTTGTCGCTGCACTTGCCGGTGGTCACGTCATAGGCGATCTCCTGAGCCAGCTTCTCGCTGCGCTTCTGGGCCTTCTCGGTGCTGAGGGGCGGGACCATCATGTTGTGGGGGAAGAGCCAGATGCAGCTGCAGTGGTGGGTGACGGCGCGCCAATAGTGCAGGGGAATGATCTTGTCCAGCTCGTAGAGGCCAGTGCCGGCGTAGCTGGCGGAGGAGCTCACGGCAAAGGTATAGGCCTCGGGGCTCACGCGGATGGACTTGGCATAGTTCAGCACGTCCTCCGGGGCGCCGCCGCCGTAGCAGGGGAAGACAAAGCCTACCCGCTCGGCCTCCCGCACGTCGGTGACGACAGGTTCCCGGCGCATCATGATGATGTCGGTGTTTCCCAGGCCCTTGGCAATGTTTTTTGCCATGTCCAGGCAGTTGCCGGTGCCGGAAAAGCAAAAGATCACGTTTCTCTTCATTCTGGCTCTCTCCTTCTTCATTGATTGTATTCGTTTTTATTGTCGATTTATTCAGATTTTGGCGGCGGCTGCCGGGTCCAGATAGACCGTGACGTTCAGCGGCAGCTGCAGGAAGGCCGCGGGGACAAAGCTGTCGTCCCGGGCATAGAGCATCTGGAAAGCGGGCTTGGCTTTCTCCTCCCCAAAGGCCAGCACCAGGATTTCTCTGGCCTCCACAATGGTCTTGACCCCCATGGTCCAGGCGAAGGCAGGCACAGCCTCCTCGGAACCGAAGCGCCAGACCAGCTGGCGGCGGGTTGCGTCGGTGAGCTTCTGGCGGTGGGTGCGGGAATCATAGGGCGTGGCCGGCTCGTTATAGCCGAAGTGGCCGTTGTCCCCCAGGCCCAGCACGGCCAGATCCAGGCCGTCGACAGCGGCGATGCGCGCCTCATAGGCCTCCCCGTCCCCGTCTTCCGGGAAACAGCAGTTTTCAGGCCGCAGATCCGTCCGTGCCAGAAGCTCCCGCTCCAGTTCGCTGCGGCAGCGCAGCTCCTTCGGGCAATCCTCATATTCGGTAAGGGCAAAGACCCGGGCCTCTTTCAGGCTCAGTTCCCCGGCGGCGCAGCGCTTTGCCAGCTCCTCGAACAGGGGCTGCATGCTGCGTCCGCAGGCCAGGGCCAGAACGGCGGTGGGTTTTTTCTGCAGAAGATCCTGTATCTGATCCGCCGCCCGGCGGCAGCATTCTTCTTTTTCACAAACGATGGTTTTCATGTTCTTCCTCTCAATAAAAGCACGGTCTCCGGGGAATACTGGATTCCGGAGGAGGGAGCGCTTTGGCAATCGTTCTGGTACGTACCCTGATCATCTATTTTTCCCTGCTGCTGACCCTGCGTCTGCTGGGCAAGCGGCAGTTGGGCGAGATGGAGCTTTCGGAATTTGTGGTGGCGGCCCTGATCGCGGATCTGGCCGCCCACCCGCTGCAGGATATGGGCATTCCCCTGCTGAACGGGCTGCTGCCCATTCTGGTGCTCTTCTGCTGCGAGGTGCTGATCGCGGGCCTGAGTCTCAAAAGCATCCGCCTGCGCAGTCTCATCTTCGGTAAGCCCAGTCTGCTCATCGTGAAGGGCAGGATCCTGCAGCAGGAAATGCTGCGCAACCGCTTTACCCTGGACGAGCTGATGCAGGAGCTGCGGGCCCAGGGGATCACCGACCCGCAGGATGTGGAATACGGCGTGCTGGAGACCAACGGCAGGCTGAGCCTGATCCTCTCCCCCGCCAGGCAGCCCGTGACCGCCGCGCAGATGCATCTGCCGGCGGAGGACAAGGGCTACCCCAGCATCATCATCAGCGATGGACGGGTGCTGGAGGGCAATCTCCGTCACCTGGGTCTGGACAGGCGCTGGCTGGAGGAGCGGCTGCGCTGCCACGGTGTTAGTAGTCCCCGGGAGGTCTTCCTCCTGACGGCAAGCAGCGCCGGGGAAAGCTACTTTGCGGCAAAGGAGGCGGACAGATGAAGCGGGAATTCTGGGCAGCGCTTCTGCTGCTGCTTCTTGCGGCAGGAAGCCTCTGGCATCTGCACACCGCCGATCAACTCACCGCCCGGGTGGAGGACAGTTTAGACCGGGCGGAACAGGCCGCCCGGCAGGAAGACTATGAAGCCGCCCTCGCGGCGCTGCGGGAGGGGCGGCAAGTATGGCAGGCATCCAGCGTATACGCCCAGGTTTTCTTCCGTCACCCGGACCTGGACAGCCTGCAGGAGGCCTTTGCCGCGCTGGAGCAGCTCCTGCGGCAGGAGGACAGGGCCTGGCCTGCGGCGCTGGAGCTGCTGCGCTATCATCTGCAGACGCTGATCCGGATGGAGCACGTCTCCCCGGGAACCGTATTCTGAAAAGCCAAAGCCGGATTAGGGCCCCGGCTTTTCGGTGAGGAGCTTGGAGAGCTCTTCCATGAAGGTGTTGATATCCTTGAAGCTGCGGTAGACGGAGGCAAAGCGCACATAGGCCACCTCGTCCACGTCCTTCAGGCGGTTCATCACCATCTCGCCGATGTTGACGGTGCTGATCTCCCGCTCCAGATTGCTCTGCAGCTCCTGCTCGATATCGTCGGCGATCTCCTCCAGGGTCTGGAGGGACACGGGCCGCTTCTCACAGGCGCGGACCATGCCGTTGATGAGCTTGACCTTGTCAAAGGACTGCCGGCTGCCGTCCCGCTTCACAACGACGAGAGGCAGGCGCTCGATGATCTCATAGGTGGTAAAACGCTTCTGGCAGGCAAGGCACTCTCTCCGGCGGCGGATGGTCGCCCCTTCTTCCGCGGGGCGGGAGTCAATGACCTTGCTTTCGGTATAGCCGCAAAACGGACACTTCATATCTGATCTCTCCTGTTCCTATGTTCCTTTCCAAAAAAGCGCCGAAAACCTTTTGACAAGATATTATATCACGCGCTTTCCTGCTTTTCCAGTCCTATTGCGCGGGGATGCCTATTTCTTGTAGCCCGTGGAGAAGTCCACCACATTCCGCAGGGGCTCTCCGGCCAGGTGGGCGCGCAGATTGTCGCAGGAGATCTCCACGATCTGTTCCAGGATATCCGGCAGGTGGAAGTTTCCGGCCACATGAGGCGTGATGAGCAGATTCTCCAGCCCCCAGAGTTCACTCTCCGCAGGCAGAGGCTCCGTCTCCACCACGTCGATGGCGGCGGCGGCGATCTGTCCTTCCCGCAGGGCCTGAGCCAGGACCTCCATGGAAACGGCGCTGCCCCGGCCGCAGTTGACAAAGACGGCGCTGTTCTTCATGGCGGCAAAGCGCTCCGCCGTGTAGAAGTGGAAGGTGTCCGCCGTGCCGGGCAGGATGGAAAAGATCACGTCCGCCTCCGGCAGCACCCGGTCCAGCTCGGCGGTGAGGCAGAGCTCGTCGATCCCTTCCGGGCAGGGGCCGCCCCGGCGCTTCACGCCGATGACCCGGGCGCCCATGGCCTTCACCAGGCGGGCATAGGCAAGGCCGATGTCCCCAAGGCCCACCACCAGGACCGTGGCGTCAGAGAGGCTGGTGACGGGGCCGGCGTCCTTCCAGGCGTGCTGCTGCTGATAGTCCCGATAGAGATGCAGCTTCTTCATCAGCATCAGGGTCAGGGCGAAGGCGTGCTCGGAAACCGCCTTGCCGTAGGCGCCGGTGGCATTGGTCAGGGCGGTCCCGGTCGCCAGGATGCCGGGTTTCAGATAGGGGTCCGCTCCGGCGGAGAAGAGCTGCAGCAGCTCCAGCTTTTCCGATGCGCCGATCCAGGCGGGTGGGGGATTTCCGATGATGATCTGGGCCTGCTCCACCTGCTCCCGGGTCAGTTCCTTTCCCGGGGCATAGGTAAAGACGCAGCCGGGGGCGGCGGCCTCCAGCTTGGCCTTGTGGCGGGGCTCCACATTCAGATTGACCAGGATGTTTTTCATTTGGGCACTCCCTTTCCTTATTTCGTAAGCATTCAGTCCCCTTTTGGGCGGCTAAATCGTTTGGCTCCCCCGCGCTTATCGCAGCGGACACATGGCCCGCTTTGGTCGGTGCGAGGTTTCACAGCGTTCGGCTCAATGTGTTTCCTTTTTTCTATCTTACAACAGTCTCCAGGGAAACGCAACGGAAAGCAGACGTGCAGCGCAAAAAACCTCCCGCAAAACGGGAGGTTTTTGTTGTTCTTATGATTGCCGGGAAAGCGGCGGCCGATCAGGGCTCGTCGAGAGGCAGCTCGTTTTCGTCCAGCTCCATACCGGTAGCGGGATCCACCGCAGGCGCGCTCTCCTCCTGCTGCTGGGCAGGCTGCGTGCTGGGCTCCGCGGGGATGGCGCTCACGATCTTCGGCTGGGTCGTGTCCAGGGGAAGCTCACCCGGTTCTGTGCCGGAATTCTCTTCCTTTTCCTGCTCCGGCTCAGCTGCCTGCTCCGCAGGCTCTGCCGCAGTGCTTTCCGTCTGCGACTGGGCTTCCTGTGCCGCCTGGCCTTTGCTGTTGGCCTTTGGCAGGGTGATGAACAGGATCAGGATCAAAACCACCGCGGCTGCCAGGATCGCCCACAAATACTTTTTCTTCATCGCACAAATTCCAAAGTCTCGCGGCCAAGGGCAAGATCATCGTCCGGCAGCTCGTCGCCGGCGGTGACGATGTGGGCCTTGCCCGGGACCACGTCCTTCCGTTCACGGATCTGTTACTTCTTTACCGGGATACTCCCGATCTGCTTTCCCATCCGGGCCGGATGGGATAGGCTTAGCGGATTCGAACCCCTGCCGGTTTTCGCGGGCAGATTTGGGCTGATGCTTCGTTCCAGCCCTTGGAAATACAGGAGTATTCCCTGCAGTCTGCGCCTCGCCTCAGCCCAAATCTGCTCCGCGGAAACTGCGAAGCACCTGTGAGCTGGCAATTTTCGAGGGTTTTTTGCGCCCAACGAACGCCGCTGGGCTGGCGCCCAGCAAGTGAGGCGGGACAAAAAATGCCGAAAAGGGACGCTCACAGGCGGTAGGTGTTCGTATCCGCTAAGCCTAGCCCCTCTGCCGGTCCGCACCGTTCTCCATGGAAGGATGTTTCCTTTCCCTCTTATATGGGGAACGATACACCCGGTCAAGGGCCGGAATCTGCCATGTTCAGGCTTTTTCCGGCCCTGGGGGCGCTTTGCCCGGATCTGCCGGGGCGGAGGTGTTTCCCCCGCGCCCGGACAGATTCGGGGACAGGATCTGCTGCCGCTTACTGTCCGAAGTAAGTCTTGGCAGCGTTGCCGTAGACGAAGAGGGCCTTGGCCAGGTTCATCAGAGCCTCGTTGTCCGCAGCCTTCTCAAACGCGGCGTTCACATAGCTGTACACGCCGTACTGGCTTCTCAGGATGACATTGCCCTCGGCATCCTTCACCTCGAAGGTGTAGGTCTTGTCGAAGTCTCTGGCAGGAACATTCCTGCTGTCCACAGTCACGGTCTTGCCGTTCACCTTGGGGCTGACCTGGACGCCATCGATGGTGAAGCTGAGGGTGGAGGCATCCACGCCATCAGCCAGGCTGTAGTACTGACGGATCTTCAGTTCAGTCTGGAGGAGCATGGTGCTGCCGGTGTAGCCGATCATATCCTCGTTCAGGACCTCGGTGACAACAGCGTAGTCAGCCACGTCCGCAGCACTGACACCGGAGATGTCGCCCATGAGAGGAGCGATGTTCTCGGTGTTGTACTGGAAGAAGGTCTGGGCGTAGTTGCCCAGGTCGTTCAGAGCCTTCAGCAGATTGCCCAGCTTCTCGTTGCTGGAGGAGGCGTTCCTGTCGATGTAGGTCTGGGCACGGTAGATGTAGCCGTCGGGCAGCACAGTGCCGTCCTTCTTGAGCAGGATCATCTCGTTGCCCTCGCCGTCGAAGACCTTGAGCGTCACGTCGTCGTTGAGCGTGGTGGGGCCGATGTCATAGCTGAAGCCGTAGCGGGTCTCATCGCCGCTGCCCTTCTTCATACCCTCGCTCAGCGGGATCTTCTTGTCGTTCATGGTCACATAAGCGCCATCGTCCGCCAGGAGTTCCTCAGAGGGCTTGATGTAGATGCGCACGGCGAAGGTATCGCCCAGGGTCAGGGTGGAGCTTGCCACAGTGACGTCAACCGCGGCAGTCTTGGTGTCGGTGTAGGTCTTGCCGTCCAGTTCCACGGTGGCGGTGCAGGTCACGTTGCCGTCAGCGCTCTCGGCGCTGATCTCAGCCTCCAGCGTGGTGATATGGGTCGGATCGTTCTTGCAGACGAAGCTGGCTTCGGCAGCCTTGATGCCGTCCCAAGTCCAGGTGGGCTCGCCCCAATCGTGGCCGATGGCCTCGATCTCGGCTTCCTTCACATCGGTGTAGGTCTCGCCCTCAAACTCCGCCTCGGCGGTGTAGGTGGCAAGGCCGGCCTCGGTGCAGGTGGGCTCCTGGATGCTCTCGGTCACCACGGCCTCAACGGACTTGGTGGAGCCGTCCACGGGGCAGGTGAACTTGGCAATGGCGCTGCTGAAGTCATCGGCCCAGGTCCAGCCGATCAGATCATAGGCGTGATCGTGGGGCTCCAGCACCTCGGAGATGTTAAGCTTGACCATTTCTTCCTTCGGCTCAGACTCGTTGTTCACTTCCAGGGTGGTGATGGTCACGGTGCCCTGGCTGTCCTTGTCGAAGATCAGGGTGAGGATGGGCTCGTCGGCATCGATGCCATCCAGGTCGACCCAGGCCAGCACGTACTTGCCCAGATCTTCGCTGCGGTTCAGGATGCCGTTGAACTGGGCGGAGGAGCTGGCGCTGATCAGAGTAGCGGTCTCGGGATCGAAGTCGACCACGATCTTGCCGTTGTAGCTCAGCTCGTCCGCGGAGATCTGCACCATGGCCATGGTGTCGACCTTCTGCTGTTCGGAGGTGACGGGAGCGGCCTCCACGCTGACAGCACTCAGGGTGCCGCCGATCTGGCCTTCGTTGTCGTCGATGACCTCGATGAAGCCCTCTTCCTCATCGTCGATGGGCTCCTCATCGGGGGTCTGAACAGGGGCTCTGCCGTTGATGGGCTGGATCTCGGTCAGGAAGGTACCGTTGGGATCGATCACAGCATCGCTGTGGTCAGCCTTTGCGATCTCGCCGAAGTACGGGTTGATGCCGTTCTCGAAGAGGCCGCCCACAGGCCACACGCCATCGGCAAAGCTGCCGGTCATGTAAATGCTGCCGTCGTGGTACAGATCGTCCACCATGATGATGTCGACCTTATTGGAAGCCATGTTGAAGCAGCTCCAATAGAGGCTGACGCCGTCATAGTACAGGGACTGCCAGTAATCCAGGTCACAGGTGTAACCCAGACTGCCCATCGCGCTCGGGGTGAAGTTGGCATAGCTGCCGTTGTAGGGCAGGAAGCCGGCATTGTACAGTTTGCCGTTGGTGTCGACCAGGAAGACCCAGTCGGTATTGCCATAGCTGGGATGATAATACTGCTCCTCGTAAGCAATGCCGACCAGCGAAGCATTGCCGGTGTATCTGGCGAAGTTGAGGGCGCCTTCGTAATCGCCGGTGGTCTTATCCACAATCAGCACATAAGGACCGTAGACCGCCAGCATGTGGTTCTCGCCGAGGCTGGGAGCCTGGCAGATGTCCATGTAACCGACGGAGGAAGCACCGATCATCTCGACGGACCAATCCTCGGTGTTCACGGTATAGAGGTTGGAGATCAGTTCGTCGCTGTCCAGATCCGCAGCGTAGAGAACGCCGTTCTCATCGTAGGCAGCGGAACTGATGGGCAGACGCAGGTTGGAGGCGTTCAGTCTCTCATAGTTGGGCAGGCTGTTCAGGTTGAAGTCGGAGAACCAGACCTCGCCGTTCTCGTCCCAAACGATGCCGCTCAGTTCCTTGTCAATGAACTTGACAGTGACTTCGCAGCTGCCGGACTTGGTGGGATCCAGGGCAGAGGCGGCGGTGATGACGGCGGTGCCTTCACTCACGCCGGTGACAAGACCGTTGTCGTCCACGACGGCCACAGCCTCGTTGTCGGAGGTCCAGGTCACAGCGTCATCGATGCCCCAGGGCCGCACAATGGCGGTGAGGCGGATGCTGCCGGTGCCGATGATGGTCGCCTCGTTGGTGTTGAGCTCAACGCTCTCCACCTCGGCGTTCTCCAGGTCGTCCACCAGGTTCACCTTGTAGGTGGAGAGGTTGGAGGCGTAGTCATACACCTGAACCAGCAGGTAGGGGTACACTTCCTCTTCGCCGAAGAGCGCCTTCAGGTCGAAGCTGTAGTACACTTCCTTGCCGCGGATGGTGTCTTCCACAGCACCCTTGGCATCCAGCAGCTCGCCCTCGTCGGTGAAGAGGGCCACGGCCGCGATGTACTGGTTATCGTGGGTGGTGATCTCCAGGGTGTCGGTGGCGGTCTCTTCCTCGGCGGGCTCTTCGTCGGTGACGGGAGCGTCCTCGCCCTCGTTCACGCCGGCATCCTGGCCGTTGACAGGCAGCTCATATTCGTCTCCCTCGGGGGCCGGGCTGCTGTCGCGGTAGACCTTGACGATGTCGGGGGCGGTGCTGTCGATCACGAAGGGGATGGAGATCTCGCTGCCCTCGCCCAGATCTTCCCAACGGACGTAACCGTCAGGCTCCACATAGTACTCAGGAGCCAGCTGGTAGTGGGCGGTCAGCTCGTCGCCTTCCTTCGCGTTCCTGGGAACATAGTTGAAGGCGGGGCTGGTGGTGGTGGTCTGCCAGGTCGCCTGGTTGCGGTAGTAGTAAACCGCGTAAGCGGGACCGCCGATCATCTCGGAACCCTTCACCACGCGATCGTACTTGTCGGTCA
The DNA here is from genome assembly GCA_900316205.1 of uncultured Eubacteriales bacterium. Lineage (GTDB taxonomy): Bacteria > Bacillota > Clostridia > Oscillospirales > Oscillospiraceae > Limivicinus. The sequence continues at coordinate 40,233 of ONBX01000004.1, read as the reverse complement.
CGTAGAAGCGGGAGGCGCCGGAGTTGCGGATCTGGGTGAAGCGCGCGCCGTACAGAACGTCAGCGGCGTTCAGAGCGTTGCGCTCGGGGTGATAGGTCTCGTCGTCGATCAGCGGGTTGCCGCCGAAGTAGTAGGTGCCGCTGTCGCCGGTATACCTCACCAGGAAGGTCTCCTGCTCCAGGGCAGCCTCGCCCAGGCCGCCGGCGGTGGCAGCAGCGTAGTACATGTACGGGAGCACGCCTTCTTCTTCATCGCCGTCGCCGAAGCCATACATGTACTCCAGGCGGGAGCCGCGGTCGAACATGGTGGCATCCGTGTATCTGCCGTTGTAGCCGAAGACGGGGATGGAGTGCTCGATGCCCAGGGCACCGTCGGCGCTCTCGCCCTCACGGACGAAGAGGAAGCCTTCCACATAGTTGCCGTTGAAGGCGTCATACTCGCTCATGTCATAGTTGACATAGGCGCTGATCAGAGCGGTCTCGCCGGCAGCCAGCTGGATGGAGGCGCCGTTCAGGGTCTCGAAAGCGATCTTGGCATCGGCGGTATCCACGTCGCCGTCGCCGTCCAGATCGGCATCCTGGAGATTGTAGATCTCGATGCTGTCGTCCGCGCACCAGTCAAGCAGGATCTGCGCGTCCACGCTGTTGGAGACGCCGTCGTTGTTGAAGTCCAGACCAAGGTCGGCGGGAGCGTACTCCTCGCCGTTCACCGTCCAGCTGATGCGGGCGTTGAACGGGACCGTGTACTCGGTACGGTAAGCGCCGCCCTGGATCCACTGGGTGAAGAAATCACCGTTGAGGTACAGGGACATGGGCTCGTCGGTGAAGTTGGTCACGGCAAAGCTGGTGCCGAAGCCGCTGTCCACCTCACCGAGCTCCACCTTGACCTTGCCGTCGGCAATGGCGTCATAGGCGGAAGCGGGAGCGCTGCCGGGCAGGCCGACGATCTGGATGAGGGAGCGGGCGGTGATCGCCGCGTTCACATCCACAAGGCCGGCGCCCTGCTTCATGATGGACCAGTAGTTGCCGGTGGCCGCCTCGCGCAGAGGCATGGCGGTGGACATCAGCAGAGACTGGGCGATGGCACGCTCAGTCAGTTCGGGGAACTTCTCAGCCAGACCGGATTCGCGGATGTACTGCTTCAGCACAGCGTTCACGCCGGCGACCTGAGGAGAGGCCATGGAGGTACCGGACATCATCTCATACCGGTCGTGAGCGGTGGTGGGAGCGCTGCTGCCCTTGTTGGAGCCCCAGACAGACCAGATGTTGCCGCCGGGGGCGGTGACTTCGGGCTTCATGGTCAGCGCGCCGTTGCCGCCCCATGAGCTGAAGTCGCTCATCTGCTGGAACTCGGACTTGGGCGTGTTGCTCACGCCTTCGGGGATGGTGATGGTGCCTTCATAGTAGACGACGCCGTTGAGTTCCTTCTGCTCCGCCAGAGCCATCATCAGGAAGCCGTCGTTCTGCATGATGGAGACCGCGGGAGCGGTGAACTCATAGCCGGTCAGGTTCATGTTGATGACGCCTGCGGCGTTATTGGCGACCAGCGTAGCCACAGCGCCGTTGCGGGCGCCGCCGTTGGCCTTCACATAGAAGGAGGAGCCGCCGCGCCATGCAACAGCCACATTGCCCTGCAGAACATCGGCCAGAGCGGCAAAATCCTCTTCCTCGGTGCCGGCACGGTCGAGCATGATGTAGGTGAACTCGCCGCTGATGGTGCTGAGGGGGGCGTTGCCGTAGCCCTGGGTCTCAGAGAAAGTGACCTTGGTCCCGTCGGACAGCACCAGAGGAACGGAAATGGAGCCGGTGGTGTTGTCAACGGAAGCCACAGACAGGGAGTTGTGGTAGGTAGCGGGAGAACCGCCGGTCTGGTAGTTCACGTCGTCGGCATACAGCTTCTGGGGACCGGTGGAATCGTTGGTCCAGCTGAAGTTGTTGCCTGCGGAGTTGGCCCAGACCATGCCGTAGCTCACCAGCTTGTTCAGAGTCTCGGCATAAGTGGCATTCTCCACATAGCCGGCCACAGAGGAGCCCAGGGACAGGTTGACAGAGTCGGCGCCCAGGGTCATGGCGTCCTCGATGGCGGACATGTAGTCAGAGTCGTAAGCGCCGCCGCCCTTGCCGAAGACCTTCATGATCATCAGCTGAGCGTCGGGAGCTTCGCCTTGGGTGTTGACAGCGTCAAGGGCCTTGTCGTAGCCGCCGCCGGCGGGAATGTACTTGTTGGCAGCGGCGATGCCGGCCACGTGAGAGCCGTGCTCGCCCTGGGCGTCGTTGTCGTGGGTGATGTCATAGTCCTGGTCGACGTAGTTGGCGCCAAAGGGGACCTTGGCGCTGCGGTACACGCCGTCCAGATCCAGGAACTTCGCCGCGTTCAGCTGATCCCACACAGCGGCCACGTCGTCCGCGGTCATCAGCTTGACAGGGACGTCACGGGTCTCATCCAACTCGTCGATGGCATACTGGAACGCATCGGGGTCGAAGGACTGGTGATTGATGTCAAGGCCGGTGTCCACGATGGCGATGACGCTGCCGGCGCCGGTGTAGCCCAGGTTCCAGGCCTCGGTGGCGCCGGTCATCTGGGTGGCGATGCTGTTGTTCACTTCCTCCTCATTGGGGAAGTAGCGCAGCTCGATGACAACATCCTTGACCCCGATCACGTTGCGAACGGCCTCAATGGCGCCGTAGGGAACGTAGGCGGAAATGATGTTGCAGGCCAGGGTCAGGTTCCAGACAACGTCCAGCTGGGCGCCGCCAAGAGCCTCTGCGGAGATCTTGCTGGCCATAGCCTGCTGCTCGGCCTTCAGGCCGGCGCGGTAGGCTCCGGCGCTGGCGGGTGCGTAGCCCGCGTCAATCGCGGAAGCACCGTTCAGCACGATGGATACACGGACGAGCTCATCGTCAGCGTAGCTGGGCTCTTCCTCTTCTACCGCCTGGTTGGCGAGGGGGAGCCGTTCGGAAATGATGTCGTTGTCGACCTTCTCAAAGGGAAGCTCGACACCGGTGCCGCTGACTTCTTCGGCGGTCTCCTCCGCGGGTGCGGCGGCTTCGGTCTCGTCATCGAGAGCAAAGCCGGCGGTGCCCAGGGAAAGGATCATCGCGAGGGCCAGCAGCAAGGACAGGAAACTTTTCCAGGTCCTTCTCATGCTTCTTTCCTCCTTCTAAAATACTTTATATAAGGTGTCTCCACTTTATATACCACTTTACATGCCTATTTCGCTAAATTATCTGCGCGAAAAAATAGGCTTCGGCGGAAGCTCCGCCCTCCCCTCCGGCTGGGCCACCAGGACCTCCGGCAGGGCGGATACCCGCTCCAGCTCCGCCTCTGTGAGTCGGAGAGACAGGACACCTGCGCGCTTCAGCACGCGCACCGGACCCAGGGGACGCTCCAGCAGGGCTTCCAGCGTCTGCAGGAAGCGCTCCGCCTCGCAGTTCTCCCGCAGCTTCACAGCGGCACGGATCTTCTCAGGCAGCACGGCAGTTCTCCTTTATGTGGTCCAGTCCCAGTCCAGCGCCTTGCCCTCGGACACATAGGGCCAGTAGGCATAGGCCACCAGCTTGCTGCGCACCACCTGCTCCCAATCCAGATCCAGGGGGACCTCGAAAAGCTCGCAGAAATAGTACTGGGCCTCCTGGGCGCCGTCCTCGTCGTCTTCGGCCGGAAGCAGGAAGCTCTCGTAGACCCAAAGGTACTCCCCTTCCAGCTCATACTTCAGGAAGGCCAGCTGACCTTCCATGCTCATCCGGTCCAGCCCCTGCTCCCGGCAGAAGAAGAAGCAGTTGGTCCAGCGAAGCTTGCTCCACTGGCAGAGACCGAAGAATTCGCGTCCCGCGTCCACGGCCAGGGGATCAAAGGCGCTTTCCCGGTAGATGTTGGCCAGCACCGCCGCCACGGCGGAATCCGGAAGCTTCAGCTCCTCCCGCAGAAAGGCAGCGGCAATGCGGACGTTCTCCTCCCGCTGCTCATCCGTGAGCTCCTCGCTTCTCTCTTCGGCGTTCCAGAACAGGCGCTCCCAAAGAGAGGCGGGCTCCGCGTGAGCCGAGACAGGAAACAGGCCGCACAAGAGCGCGAAGATCAGCAGGAAAGCTGCCGTTTTCCGAAATGCAAGCCGTGCTTTCACTGCTTTTCTCCCTTTCTGTTTCCTGCGTGCAATGCGCCCACAATACTGTTTATTCTCTTCGTAAGTATATCGTTTTCGGGCTTCTTTGTCAACGGATTTTGCTCCGTCAAAAAGGGGAAGCCTCGGTCTATCGGCCGGGGCTTCCCTTGTGAAAAATATACGAAATTGGAAAGGGCTCCCTGGAAATAACTTGAAATTATTGTGAGAAATGTGATTTTGCTCAATACTCAATTTTTTCCAGTTCGACCAGCGCCAGGATGTAGACCTTCAGCGCCTCCAGCAGATAATCCTTGCTGGCCGCCTCGTCCACGCCGTGGATGGGACCGGCAAAGTCCGGCATGGGCCGCTCGGGATGCTCCGGTCCGAAGGAGACCGCGTTGGGGAAATCCCGGGCATAGGTGCCGCCGCCGATGGTGTAGGGCCTGGCATTTTCGCCGGTGACGGCGTTGTAGGCGTTGATGCAGACCTGCACAGAGGGATTGTCCAGGCTCATGTAGAAGGGCTCGGCATCCCGGTCCACGGTGACCTCCGCCAGATCCCCCGCCAGCTTTCCGATGATCTCCGCGATCTTCGCGCCGCTGGTGTTGGTGGGATAGCGGCTGTCCAGAGTCTGGAAGACCTTCCCGTCCTCCACGCCGATGACGCCGCCGATGATGGTCAGCGGCTCGAAGAGGCCGTCGTCCGCCTGGACGCCAAGGCCCCTGCCCCGCCAGTCGCTGTGCAGCTTCTGCAGCAGCTTAAGCATGCGCCGCTCGTTTTCATCTCCGATGCAGTTTGCCAGCAGATAATCCACCAGCACGCCGATGGCGTTCACCGTGCCCTCGGGCAGGGAGGCGTGACCGCCCAGGCCCACGCTGCGGACCCGCCAGAGGCCGGGCTTCTCCTGCTCCGCGGTGACGCGCTCCGCGTTCTCCAGGTGCTCCGCCTCCACCAGGGCCTCGGCCTTGTCGGGGATGGCGTTGGACACGATGCCGCCGCGGATCTCCCGGATCCTGTTCAGAGCCACGTGGAAGAGGATACGCCCGTGATAGATGCCCTTTTCCCCGTTGCAGAGGGGGAAGTTTGCGTCGGGGCTGAAGCAGAAGAGAGGCGCGGGGTAGTTTGCCAGATAGTACTCCACATCGCCCATGCCGGTCTCCTCATTGGCGCCCAGCAGGACGCGGATGGGATAGCGCAGGGGGATATTCCGCTCCTTCAGGTACTTGAGAGCATAGAGGCAGAGGACGCTGGGGCCCTTGTCGTCCAGCACGCCCCGGCCGATGATCCAGCCCTCCCGCTCCCGCATGGTGAAGGGGTCGTGCTCCCAGCCCTCGCCGGTGGGGACCACATCCAGGTGGGTGATGGTGGCAAGATAGCGGTCCTCCGCTCCCTCGCCAAGCTGGGCATAGCCGATCTTGTCGGCGCAGTTCACGGCCTTGAGGCCCAGCTCCCGGGCGATCTCCAGGCCCTTTTCCAGGGCGGCCTTGGGGCCGGGTCCGAAGGGCGCGCCCTCCGACGGCTCCCCTTCCACGCTGTTGATGGCCACAAGCCTTGCGATATCCCGGAAGATAGCCGTTTCGTTTTCCTCGACAAAGCGGTCCAGATCCCGCCGCAGTTCTTCGTCCATAATCCCGCTCCTCTTACATTAAATAATTTATGCTTATTTCTTTTTCAGCTTGTCCGCGTCGGCGGCCTTGAAGTCCGGCTCGGTGCCCTTGCTCAGGCGGTCGATATTGGTGCGGTGTTGGAAGATGGCAAGGCACATGGCCGCGATGGCCAGCACCAGCTTGGGCGTGCTCACCTGAAACACGATGGAAAAGACGGTGATGGCCACGGCAGCCGCCATGGACCCCAGGGAGACCTTCTTGGTGAGGAAAGCCACGATCAGGAAGGTGGCGATGATGCAGACGAAGACCCGCCAGTCGATCATCAGGCCCAGGGCCGCGCCCACGGAGATGCCCTTGCCGCCCTTGAAGTTGTGAAACGCCGGGAAGCAGTGGCCGATCATGCAGCTGATGCCGCCGATGGCAAGACCCACATCTCCCAGCAGGTAAGATCCCAGCCAGGTGGCCAGGATGGTCTTGAGCATGTCGCCCCCCAGGGTGAGAAAGCCCATGCCCAGGCCGTAGACCCTTGCCATGTTGGTAGCGCCGGCGTTGCCGCTGCCCTTGCTGCGCACGTCCTCGCCCAGGGCAGTGCGGGAGATCAAAATCGAAGCGCTCAGCGAACCCAGCAGATATCCCGCGGCAATGACGAGCGCGTATTTCCAAATATCCATATTACACTCCCTCGGAGGGACCAGTCCCTCCCAGTGAAATGGGCGCATCCGGGCTATCCAGGCTACGCCTTTGGAGCCATTATACCCTCCCGCCCCCCGCTTTTCAAGGGAAGGGCTTGTCAGTTTTCAGATTATTCACCTTAGGCAATTGCGAAACTCTGGTTTCGCAATTGAAAGCTCGCGTTTATCGTTCCCGGCGCACGGGAGACGCGCCGGGTTTGGTCGACGCGAGGCCTCGCTCCACTCGGCTCAGGGCGGAGGGGTTTTTGAGACGGCTAAGCTGCCTCAAAAACGGATTGAAATGCTCTCCGGGGCAATCGTCTGCGCCTGTCAGCGACTTTCGCTATCGACTAAGCACTGTCCGGAAAGGAGGGCTTCCGGCGCAAAAAAGGTCCAGGGCTCCGTCTCCGGAGGAGGCAGGAAAAAGTCCAGTCTCTCGCCGCTTTCCGGGTGCGTGAAGGCAAGAAAACAGGACCAGAGGGCAAGGGGCCAGGGATCCTCCCGGGTGTCATATTTCCGTTCTCCCGCCAGGGGCCAGCCGTGGGAAGCGAACTGGCAGCGGATCTGATGGCTGCGCCCGGTGTGCAGGCGCACCCGCACCAGGCTCAGGCCCTCGGCGGCATCCAAACGGCGGTAGTCCAGCAAAGCCTCCTGCACGTCCTTGCCGGGTTGGGGCACCACAAAGCTCATCTTCCTGGCCTTGTCCCGCCACATCAGATCCCGCAGGCTCCCCTCCTCCGGCGTCAGGCCGTGGACCGCCGCCAGATATTCCTTCCGAAACTGCCCCTCCCGGATCTGCCGGGAAAGCTCCGACGCGGCGGAAGCGCTGCAGCCCAGCACCATCAGGCCGCCCACCACCCGGTCCAGCCGATGCACGGTGCGCAGTTCCGCCTCTGGTTCGCCCAGAAGCTGCCGCAGGGCCTCCGGAACGCCGCCGGGCTCGTCCGTGGAGAGAAGGCCCGCATCTTTGCGGCAGACCAGGACCGCCCTGTCCCGATAGAGGATTTCCATCTTTTTCCCTCCCATTCACGATTTTCTCTATACTAACACAGTCTTCTCCCTTTGCAAACCGGAAAAATCGTGTTATGATGATATGAAATATGATGACAGCTTGGAGGTACGGCGCGAATGGAAGCAGTCTTTACGCCCCCCTGTCCCTATTATAAAAAATGCGGCGGCTGCCAGCTGCAGAGACTGCCCTATGAAGAGCAGCTGCGGCGGAAAACCGGACGCTGCATCGCGCTGCTGGGAGAATTCGGCCATGTGGAGCCCATCTGGGGCATGGCAGAGCCCTTCCGCTACCGCAACAAGGTCCACGCGGCCTTTGCGCTGGACCATCGGCGCCGCCCCACCTGCGGGATCTATCAGCCGGGCAGCCACGCCATCGTCCCGGTGGAGGACTGCCTCATTGAGGACGCCGCCTGCGACGCCGTGATCCGCAGCATCCGGGACATGCTGCCCGCCTTCAAGATCAAGGTCTTTGACGAGCGCAGCGGGACCGGCTGGCTGCGGCACGTGCTGGTGCGCCGAGGCTTTGCCACTGGGGAGATCCTGGTGGTGCTGGTGGCGGTGTCCCCCATTTTCCAGCTGCAAAAGACTTTTGTAAAGGCCCTCACGGAACAGCACCCCCAGATCCGCAGCGTGGTGCTGAACCTCAACGACCGCTTCGGCCCCGTGGTGCTGGGCACCCGGGAAAAGCTGCTCTACGGTCCGGGCTATATTGAAGACGAGCTCTGCGGGCATCGCTTCCGCATCTCCCCCCGGTCCTTCTATCAGATCAATCCCGTCCAGACGGAAAAGCTCTATCGCTGCGCGGTGGACTTTGCCGCCCTCACCGGGAAGGAGACCGTGCTGGACGCCTATTGCGGCATCGGCACCATCGGCATCACCGCGTCCGACAAGGCCAGGCAGGTCATCGGCGTGGAGCTGAACCGGGACGCGGTGCGCGACGCCATCGGCAACGCCAGGCTCAACGGCCTTAAGAACTGCTGGTTCACCGCCGGGGATGCGGGAGAATACATGGAGCAGACCTCCCGCTCCGGTCTCAGGCCGGAGGTGGTCTTTCTGGACCCGCCCCGCTCCGGCAGCGACGAGCGCTTCCTCCGCTCCCTGCTGAAATGCGCGCCGGAGCGGATCGTCTACGTCTCCTGCGATCCCGCCACCCTGGCCAGGGATCTGAAGCTCCTCACCGCCGGCGGCTACCGGGCGGAGAAGATCCAGCCCGTGGACATGTTCCCCTGGACGGAACATGTGGAATCCGTTGTGAAACTGATTCGACACTGAATTGCGCCATGCGGCGTGCGAATCGTCTTGCAGCGGTGCAAAGCCGGTTAAAAGGCTTCCTGCCGGACCCGGAAGATGGCTTCAAGATATATGTCTTTCTCGCCCAAATCCCTGATATGCCCAGGATACTTGCCTTTTTCTTTCAGCCACTGTATTCCTTCGTGATTGATCGATGGGTTAGGATGTGTACATAATCGTTCTGCCGCACTTCCTTCTTTCTTTTCATGCTGATGATATGAGGTGTGACCCGTATGCTCTTTAACTCTTACCTTTTTATCCTGTTTTTTCTCCCTTTGACGGTTATTCTTTATTATACTGTCGGAAAGAGCGGAAACTGCACCGGTGCTAAACTGGTATTGCTTCTGGCTTCCTATATTTTCCTTGGCTATGCCAATCTTTTGTTTCCCCTGATCCTTTTGCTCAGTACAGTTTGCAATCACCTTATCAGCTTAAAGATCCGCACCGGGCGGTCAAAAGATCGGCTCTGGATGACTTTGGGGATCCTTTTCAACGTTGCGCTTCTTATCTTTTTCAAATATACCAATTTCCTCGTCGACAGCTTCAATCAGGTCTTTCACCTGAATCTGCCCACACTGCAGCTTTTTCTCCCCCTTGGTATCAGTTTCTATACCTTTCAGCAGATCGCCTTTCTGGTCGATACTGCCCGTGGGGAAGTACCCGCAACCGGATTTCTGGATTATTGCCTCTTTACAGCATATTTTCCCAAAGTGCTTCAGGGTCCGATCGTCTATCACAATGAACTGCTCCCCCAGTTCCGAGACTGTGTCCGTAACGGATTTGACTCTTCCCGTTTCTCTGCCGGCCTGATGGCCTTTGCGATCGGCCTTTCCAAGAAGGTTCTGCTGGCTGATAACTTCGGAAAAATCGTTGACTTCGGATTCGGACATATTTCATCCCTCAATTCCTTCGAAGCGATCCTTGTCTTTGTTGGATATTCTTTGCAGATCTATTTCGATTTTTCCGGCTACTGCGACATGGCAATCGGAATCAGCCAAATGTTGAATATCGAGCTTCCCGTCAATTTCAATTCTCCTTACAAGGCAAACAACATCAACGATTTTTGGAAACGTTGGCATATCACGCTGACTCGGTTCCTCACCAAATACATCTATATTCCTCTCGGGGGCAACAGAAAGGGGAAGGCAAGAACATATCGTAATATCATGATCGTCTTTCTCATCAGCGGCCTTTGGCACGGCGCCGGATACACCTTTATCATATGGGGTGCCCTTCACGGCGCGGCAAGTATTCTTTACCGTTTCTCAAAGAGGCTCTTTGACAGGATCCCGCTTTTTCTTCAGCGGTCCGTCACCTTCGTTTTTGTCAGTTTCGCGTGGACTTTCTTCCGGGCCGGGAGTCTTTCCGATGCGCTGCGTCTGCTGAATCGGATTTTTGCGGGTGGCTTTGGTGTGAATGCGGAGTTGACAGAAACCATGCTGCAGCCGTTCCTTCTCAATGTGCCGTCACAGATTCTCCCCTTCGATCTGGTTATACTGGGTTTTTATCTGATCGCGGTATTATCCGTTGCCCTGCTGAAGAATTCCAACGATCTGATCCGTTCCTTTCACCCAAACGCGAAAACCTGGTTATTTACCTTTGTTTTACTGATTATGAGTATTCTTTCGATTTCGGGTGTAAGTACTTTCCTGTACTCGAACTTCTAAGGAGTTTCCATGAAAAAAGCGCAGACATGGCTGATCTCCATGATCATATTGTTAGCTATTACTCTCAGCGGATTTGCCGGACTGATGTTCCTGCTTGATCCGTTGCTGCAATATGGAAAGGAGTCCGCACCTCTTACTTATTACGCTTATTCCGAGATGTATTCAAATCCGGGCATCGCTCAACATTATGAGTATGACACTGTTCTTGTCGGGACCTCCATGATCGAGAACACGGATGTAGATGAATTTGATAAACTCATGCACACGAAAGCCGTCCGTCTTCCTTACTCCGGCGGTACAGCTTTGAACATGAAGACGATTCTGGACGTGTGTTTTTCCAGCGGCAATGACATCCGAGCTGTCTATTGGGAATTGGATGAATTCCAACTGTTCTCAAATCCTGGCAAAACCAGATACCCTTTACCGGAATACCTGTATCGTGATGACACAAAAGAAGACCTGTCTTATTTGCTGAATCTGGATATTTTCTATCATTACGCGGTAAATGACATCATCGGTACCCTCCGTGGAGAAGTTCAGTCAGCGGAACGCAGAGGCGAAAGCTTATACGGCGAGTTCAGCAAGCAGGCTGTATTGCGCTCTTATTCCAGGGCACAGGAATCCGGAAAACCGCGGGATGCATCTGCAGTCATGGCAAAAACAGAAGCAAACCTGTCGCAAAACATCAGGCCGCTGATCGAGGGCCACCCGGAAACGCAATTTGTTTTCTATTTTGTCCCGTTCAGCATTTTGTATTGGGACAAAGAAGTGAGAGAAGGCAATTTCAATTCGACGATGGATGCGCTTGAATACGCCATCGGACAATTGCTGTGTTATGAAAACGTGAAGATCTACTTTTTCCACCAGGAAGAAGAAATCATCACCAACCTTGATCACTACAAGGACTATTCTCATTACGGCAAATGGATCAACAGCTATCTGACAACGGCGATGGCAGCTGATCGGAACCGATTGACACAAAAGAATTTCCGCCAAACACTCGCAGACATGCGTCAATACATATATTCTTTCGATTTTGACGCTATCTTTGATCAAGCCGGATAACTGTCCGCGCAGTGGGATACTGTATTCCGCTCCTCTTCGCCAAGCAACATGTGAGGTTTTGTCTAAGGCAAGGGAAGTGAAAAGAGAGTGAAAGAAACCATGACCATCAATACCGTGAAAACCGCATCCTTCACCATGGACTATCTCCGTTTCGGCAAAGGCAAGGATTCCCTTGTGATCCTGCCGGGGCTCAGCGTGCAGAGCGTGATGGGCCTTGGCGATCTCATCGCGGAGGCCTATCAGAGCCTCACGGAGGACTATACCGTCTATCTCTTCGACCGGCGGAAGGATCTGCCCGCCGTCTACCCCATCCGGGAGATGGCCCGGGACATGGCGGAAGCCATCCGGGCGCTGGGGCTTTCCAAGGTTGCCCTCTTCGGCGCCTCCCAGGGGGGCATGATCGCCATGGCGCTGGCCGCGGAACACCCGGAGCTGGTGCAAAAGCTGGTGCTGGGCTCCAGCTCCGCCCACGTCGATGCGGCGCATTTCGAGCTCTTTGCCCGCTGGATCGACCTGGCGAAGGAAGGACAGTCCCGGGAGCTGAACCTGGCCTTTGGGGAGGCACTCTATCCCAAGGCTGTATTTGAATCTGCCCGGGAGCTGCTGCTTTCCCAGGCGGACAGCTTCACTGCAGAGGATCTGCGGCGCTTTGTGATCCTGGCGGAGAGTCTCCAGGGCTTTGATGTGCGGGCGGATCTGGCCCGGATCGCCTGCCCGGTGCTGGTGCTGGGCGCAAAGGACGACCGGGTGCTGGGCGCCGAGGCCAGCCGGGAGATCTTCCGCCATCTGCCTCAGCGGCCTGACAGCGAGCTCTATCTTTACGAAGAGGGCTTCGGTCATGCCGCCTTTGACACCGCGCCGGACTACAAGGAGCGCCTGCTGCGCTTTCTCCGGAAAGAAACTGCCGCAGAATAAGGGGATCGTTGCATGGAAAACATACTGAGCAAGCGCTCCAGCCTTGCCGTGAACATCATCGGGGTCATTCTGATGCTGCTGCTGGTGTTTGCCGTGGTGACCAGCGCCCTGGGCTACGCAAGCTATACCAAAGCCTTTGAAGAAGAGTATTCCAACTCCACCTTCCACATCGCCAGCACCGCCGCCAGGCTCGTCAACGGCGACCGGCTGGACCTCTATCTGGCCGGAGGAGAGCCGGAGGAGTATGCGCACACGAAAAGGATTCTGGACTCCTACTGCAAGAACATGGGCGTTTCCCTGATCTATGTGATCTGGGTGGATCAGAGCGATTACGGCAGCTTCGTTTCCGTCTTCAACTCGGTGAACAACGAAGTGGACAACTCCGAATATACGGAGTGGGAGCTGGGCCACTGGCGCAAAACCACCAACGAGGAGTACCGGGAGAAATACCGGGTCATTTATGAAGACGGCTCCTCCTGTGAGACGGTGTATCGCAGCAAGCCCACAGACGGGGCCCATCCCCACATCACCACCATGGTGCCCGTCAAGAATTCCTCAGGGCAGGTCAGCGGCCTCCTCTGCGTTCAGCGGCCCATGCGGGAGCTGAAGGAAGCGCGGGAGTCCTACCTGGTCACCATCGGCATCTCCACCTTTATGCTGGCGGTGGTGGCCTCCGTGTTCACCGTTCTGTTTCTGAAGGAGACCTATATCGTGCCCATTGAGAAGATCTCGGAGGAGGCCACCCGTTTCGCCCGGGAAAACAGCAAGGGCGAGGACCTGGGCAAGATCAGCAGCATCGATGAAATCGCAAAGCTCTCAGTCTCCATCGAACAGATGGAAACGGAGATGCTCCAGCGTATGGAGGAGCTCACCGCCATCACCGCCGAGCGGGAGCGCATCGGCGCGGAGCTGGCCCTGGCCGGAACCATTCAGGACAACTCTGTTCCCGGAGTTTTCCCCGCCTTTCCCGACCGGAAGGACTTTGATATCTATGCCTTCATGGAGCCTGCCAAGGAGGTGGGCGGCGATCTCTACAACTTCTTTCTGATCGACGAGGATCACCTGGCCTTTGTGATCGGCGACGTCTCCGGCAAGGGGATCCCGGCGGCCCTCTTCATGATGGTCACCAACATTCTCATCAGCGACCACGCCCGGATGGGAGGCAGCCCCGCGGATGTTCTGAACTTCACCAACGCCGAGATCTGCAAGCATAACAAGGCGGATATGTTCGTCACCCTGTGGCTTGGCATTCTGGAGATCTCCACCGGGAAGATCGTTGCCGCCAACGCCGGTCACGACGACGCCGCCATTCTCCGGAAGGACGGCAGCTGCAAGCTGTTCAAGTCCAAGCACGGCATGGTGGTAGGCGCTTTCGCCGAGTCCCGGTACAAAAACTTTGAACTGCAGCTTCAGCCCGGTGACAAGCTCTTCCTCTATACCGACGGCGTGCCCGAGGCCACCGACAAGGACGAGAGGATGTTCACCATCGACCGGATGCTCCGCGTTTTGGACGAGGCAAAGGAGCAGGGCCCGAAGGGCGTGCTGGACGCGGTCTACGCCGGCGTGAACGCCTTTGTGGGGGAAGCGCCCCAGTTTGACGATCTGACCATGCTCTGCATCGAGCGGAAGGAGCCGGAGAAGATCTGACGCGAAGGAGAAGCCATGGATTACATCAAAAGCATCCGCCCGCAGCTGGGGCATCAGAAGATCATCCTGAACTGCGCGGGAGCCGTGGTCTGCCGGGAGGGCAGGATCCTGCTCCAGCGCCGCAGCGACAACGCCGCCTGGGGCCTCCCCGGCGGGATCCTGGAGCTGGACGAGACCTATGAGGAGGCGGCCATCCGGGAGGTCCGGGAGGAGACCGGGCTCACAGTGCGCCTCACCGCCCTGCTGGGGATCTACCACAACTATGACATGATGTGGCCCAACGGCGACCGGGCCCACACCATCGCCGCCTATTACACCGCTGAGATCCTCTCCGGCGAGCCGAGGATCGACGAGGAGTCCCTGGAGCTGCGCTTTTTCTCCCGGGAGGAACTGCCGGAGCTCTGCTTCCCCGATCACAGGCTGGCGGTGGAGGCCTATTTCCGGGGCGTCCGTCTGCCCCTGCTCCCGGAAAACAGGCGGGAGGACTGAGGCATGGCAAAGGTCAAACTCACTGTCACCGAAAGCCGCTGCCGGGACGACAGCTGCCAAACCGGAGACGTGTTTTTCGTGGAGGGTCTCTGCCCGCCGCTCTGCCACGAACTTTGGAACAGCATCTACCCCCAGGTCTTCGCTCTGCTGAACGGGGCAAGTCTGGATCATGGCGATACAAAAGCCCGCTGCTTTGACGGCGCCTGTCCCGACCAGGGCCGGGTGAAGATCCACGGGGAGCTGACGGAAGACTGATACTGATAGGAGGAGAATACCATGAGCAAACATGCGGATCTGGGAACCATGGTCCTCGGCGCCCTGGAGGGGCGCTATCCCCTGGAAAAGCAGGATATCGGCGCGGACGCCCGTCTCAGCAAAAGCGGCATGGTCTTCGAGACCGAGTCCTACGCGGTAAAAGGTTTGGGGCACCTGTGCGTGCTGCGGATGAAGGCCTTTCTGGGGCTCATGAAGATGGAGACTGTAGTCCTGGCCGTGAAGGAAAAGGACCTGCCCCTCTTCAATCTGGACTGGGTCAGCGCCGCCGGGAAGGAGACGATGCTCGCGGAGCTCTATGACACCCAGCTCCAGCCGCTGCCGGAGAAGGCCCTGGGCCGCTTCCAGGCGCTGAAGGACCGGGACGGAGACCTGCCCATGCGGGAAAAGAGGCCCCACTGGTACGACACGATCCTCTACCCCTGCTCCTATGACCACGCAGGAAAGGGCCTGAGCCAGCGCTTCAACGCCGCGGCGGAGGGCTATGTGAAGGAATTCCTGGCCCAGGCAGAGCAGGCTCCCGCCTGTGACGCCGGGGAAAAGGGCAAGAAGATCCGCTCCTTTGCCGAAACGCTGGTAAAAGAGGGCGGCCCCGCCGTGGATACCATGACAAAGCTCTTCGGCGCCGAGACGGCCGGCCGGGTCATTCTCCGGCACATGTATGGCACGGAGGACTGAGGCGCTGCTTCTGCTCGCGCTGGCGGTCCTGTGCCTGCTCTGCGCCTGCGGAAGCCCGGCGCCCGCTCCCGCGTCCTCCCCGCTCCCCACGCCGGAGCCGCCTCCCGCTGCGACGCCGGCGCCGACGCTTGCTCCCAGTCCTCCGCCCACGGAGTGGACGGTGACCGACGAGAGCGCGGAGGAGATCCTGGCCCTGGGGTCGATCCCCGGCCTGCGCCGGATCGACGCCGCGGGGAGCCGGGAATACGCCACCCTGCGGGAGCTGCGGGAGCGATTGCCGGACTGCGAGATCCGATGGACCGTCCCCCTGCAGGGGGCGGAGTACCCCGACGACACCCAGGCGCTGGTTCTCTCCTCCACCGAGGGGCTGGAGGAGGCCATGGCGGGGCTTCCGGAATTGACGACCGTGGAGCTGCACGACTGCACGCCGGAGTTCGAGCTGATGGATCGTCTCTACATGAACTATCCGGAGGTGGACTTTCTCTGGCATTTCACCTTCGGACAGGAGGGCCGTCGGCAGTGGACCGTGTCCAGCGACTGCAGCTGTTTTTCCTCCCTGTGGACCGGAGAGGAAGCCTACCGCTACACGGAGGCGGATTACTATCCCCTGCTGCGCTTCTGCCGCCATCTGCGGGCCCTGGATCTGGGCCACAGCGACCTCGGGGACCTGACGCTTATCGGCGAGCTTTCGGAGCTGCAGGTGCTGATCCTGGCGGACAATCCCCGCATCACGGACATCTCCCCTTTGGGGCAGCTTCACGATCTCATGTATCTGGAGCTCTTCCTGTGCTGCGACATCGAAGATTTCTCCTGTCTCTTCTCCATGCCGAAGATGATGGATCTGAACCTCTCCTACTGCAGGAATCTGGAGGATGTGAGCTTCATCGACGTCATGCCGGACTTTCGAAGCGGCTGGTTTCGCAACAGCAAGGTGACCTGGGCCATGGTCAAGCCCTACCTGGACAGCCGGGGGCAGGAGCTCCGCTTTGTGGTGGGCTACCCGGCGGATCTGTCCTCTATCGCCTTCGGCTGGCGGGATACCGAGCGCAGCCGCGCCATCCGAAAGGCCTTTCTCCACTGGAAAGAGGTGGAGGACTTCCGCTCCTGGGACGACGTGGTCTATCGAAACGAATAAAAAACCGAGCGGAGAATTCGCAGCTGTGTAGTGCGAATTCTCCGCTCGGTTTGTTCCTCCCCCAGCGGGGGAGGATGTCGCCTGCGACAGGTGAGGGAGAAAAGGGTGTACTTCTCCACGGGCAAAACCCGCAGCTTTCACTGAAGGAAGCAAACTGACATTCTCTCGTCACCCTCCAGTGTGCCGCCGAGCAATGCTCGGCGCTGCGGGGAACTTCCCCGCCGGATCACGGGACAGCCTATGGGGACGCCGTCTTTGTTCCCGGATCAGTACTCCTCAAAATACGCCTCGTCCCGGATCCAGAAGGCGTAGAGGACCAGGTCCTCTTCCGTCCCGGCCTTGGCGACCTGCTTGCCGTCTTCATCCAGGATCTGCTCGCCCGTCCCGTTCGGGCCGGTGAAATAGCCCTGGAACAGGAAGCCCTGCAGTTCCGGCGGCGTGACGCTCTCCCCGATCTCTCCGTTCAGGGCGTCCACGCTGCGCTCCGGCAGCAGCTTCTCCCCGGCCGTGAGCTCTTCGGTGCCGTCGCTGAAATACGCCCTGCCTTCTACCAGGTCATACATGCCGACCCGTCCGTCGCTGAGGCGCAGACAGGGCAGATAATCCCGCACAGGCTCGTCCTCCTGCCAGATGCGGCAGGCGTAGATCCGAAGGTCATACTCTCCCACGATGTCATGGGTCCCGGCGATCTCCCTGTCCATGTGCTGGCGGGAGAAGAGGAAGAGGTGCTGCTCGCAGGGCTCCTCGAAGGCGTAGAGGGTCCGGCCGTTGACCACGTCCGGGTACTGGTAATTGCCCGGGCGGAGCCAGGCGATCGTCCGCAGAGCGGAGTCCTCGGTCTGGCTGTACCGGATGCCGGTGGCGGTGTAGAAGTGGGCAGGGTTTCCCTGGCCCATGTGGTAGCCAACTTCCATGTACATGTGATTGTCCCGGTCAAAGCAGCCGAAGAACCAGGTGTCCTTCACCGTGTAACCGCCCGGGCACTCAAAATCCAGGTAGAAGCGGGTGTTGTTGGTGGGCGAAATGCCCGTGTCGATATAAGTCTGGGCGTCCAGAGTGGAGTTGGTACAGGCCGCGTAGTCCAGAAGCGCATACTCCTCCGGCAGCAGATCATCCCGCAGCCGGATCTCGGTCTCCACATCCTGCAGGGGTTCCGGACTTGGCTCCGGCGTGGATTCCGCAGCGGGCTTTTGCGCAGGCTCGGTGTCCGGGCCGGGCGTCATCACCGGCGTGGACACGCTGAAGCTCTCCTCCGACGGGTCCCTCTCCGCCGTTCTGCCGCAGGCGGCCAGGCCAAGCACCAGCAGCCCAAGCAGAACAAACAACAGGATTTTTTTCATAAGGCACGCCCCTTCCGCATGTTCTTTCCCGGTAATCATATGCACATTCCCGGTTTTTGTCAATGCCTTTCCCCCCACGCTCTTTTCAAAGCGCCTTTGCTGTGCTATGATAAAGAGGCAAGATGAGAAGGAGGCTTTCTCTCCATGACACAGCGGTCTGTTTTCCCGGAACGCTTCCGGGTCCTGAACGGCAGTGCATTGAAGCTGCTGGCCATGGCGGCCATGCTGGTGGACCATTCCGCCATCTGCTTCCGGCCGCTGCTGGGCAGCTATCTCTTCACCCTTTTTGATATACGCTTCACGCCCTATGTGCTGCTGCGGGGCTTCGGACGCATCGCCTTTCCCATCTTCTGCTTCTTGCTGGCGGAGGGCTTTCGCCACACCCGAAGCAAACAGCGCTATGCTCTGAATCTCTTTCTCTTCGCGCTGCTCTCCGAGATCCCCTATGATCTCTTCAACTGCGGTGCTCTCCCCTATGAGCGGCAGAACGTGTTTTTTACCCTTCTGCTGGGCGGGCTGGGGATCTGGTGCCTGAGCAAGTTCCGGGACATGCCGCTGGGCAGTTCCCTGCTGCTGATCGGCCTGGCAGTCGTCGCGGTGAAGCTCAACGCGGATTACGGCTGGAAAGGCTTTCTGCTGATCCTGCTGCTGTATCTGCTGGCGGAGCAGCCCATGGTCCAGGCTTTTGCGGGCATCACGCTCCTGGGTTGGCCTGCGGGGGTAGCCTGCGCCTTTCCCTTCCTGAACCTCTATAACGGGGAGCGGGGCTTTGTCCGCGGCAGGGCCGCCAAGTATTTCTTCTACTGCTTCTACCCTGTGCATCTCACGATCCTCTGGCTGCTCCACCGGCACTTCTTCGGGTACTGAGCGAGCATGAAAAAGGGCGTGCTGCAAAACGAAAGAACAGGCGGAGACCTTGGACTTCGCGTAGGGGAGGGGCTCGCCCCTCCCGGGAGCACAATGACTTTTCCCAAAAAATTTCGGCGAGGTCGCAGATGGTACGAATTCGCCGAACACTCTTCGCTATACGAGCCTGCTTCCGCCGGGAGGGCACAAGGCCCTCCCCTACAGCGGTGACCGCGGTGTACGCCTTTTCCTGTAAGGCAAAAAAGGGGCTGTCTCAAAAGTCCATAAATGAACGTAGGGGCGGATATGTCAAAAAATTAGAAATGTGAGGCGCATTCGCAGGTAAGTACGAATTCACCTCACATTTTTGTGCTGCTTCAAACCAGCTCTGCCGGGCGGCTGACATGATAGCCGCCCCTACGGCACTTTTTCCGCCTTACCGCATTTTGAGACAGCACCTTTTTTATTGCTTTTCCGCCTCAGTCCTTGACGGTGCCGTCGGCGTTGAAGAGGGGGAGCTTGCCGAGAACGATGATGTCCTCTCTGTTATAGGCCTCGCCCTCGGCCAGAACGGCCATCTTGCCGGCAATGATGCCGCCGGCCTGGTTGACCAGCTCTTCCGTGGCCCGGAGGCTCTCACCGGTGGAGATCACGTCGTCCAGGATCAGGATGCGCTTGCCCTTGATCATATCGGCGTCGGCCTTGTCCAGCACCAGCTTCTGCACGTGCATGGTGGTGATGGAGCGGACACTGACCTCAAAGGTGTCGCTCATATAGGCCTTGGCACCCTTGCGGGCCACAAAGTACTTCTCCGCACCGCTCTGCCGGGCCATCTCGTACAGCAGAGGGATGGCCTTGGCCTCGGGAGCCAGCAGGTAGTCATACTCGGGAGCCTTCTTTAAGAGCTCCGCCGCGCAGTGGACGGTGAGCTCCACGTCTCCGAACATGACGAACGCGCCGATGTACAGATCGTCTGTGACCTTGCAGATGGGCAGATCCCTCTTCAGGCCGCAGATATCCATTTCATAAGTCATGGGATACTTCCTCCTATGAGAATTCAAATTTTGACTTCTACATTTTACTAGATTAGCAAAAAAAATCAAGTAGGAATCGCAAAAACTGCGAAAAGCTTCTCTCCCATTCCGGGGATCTCAATCGCATAAAACAAAGAACCGCAGGTTTTCAGGCCTGCGGTCCTTCGTTTGGGAGAAAAGAGAGGATAAAGGAGTAGAAAAGTAGCAGATTAAGGCTGCGTCGCGGGTGCGGCGTTCTCCGTTTCCGGGGTGCGCTCGTCAAACACAATGGTGACGGTCTTGCTCTCCCCGGCGTGGTAGTAGGTCAGCTCCGCGCTGTCGCCGGCGTTATACCCGCGGATGGCGGAACGCAGATCCGAGGGGCTCTCGATGGTCACATCGCCCAGGGCGGTGATGATGTCCCCGGCGGTGAGCCCGGCCTTATCGGCCGCAGAGCCCTGGGACACATCGGCCACATAGGCGCCGAGAGGCATGTTGTAGTACTGGGCCACCATGGCGTTGTAGCGCTCATCGGTCCAGATGCCCAGATAGGCCTTGCCGGTGACATAGCCCTTGGTGACCAGATCCTCGGCGATGCGGGCGGCATCGCTGCTGGGGATGGCAAAGCCCAAGCCTTCCACATCGCTGCCGCTGTTCTTGGCGGTGACGATGCCAACCACCTCGCCCCTGGTGTTATACACGGGACCGCCGGAGTTGCCGTGATTCACGGCGGCGTCCAGCTGGAACATGGGGATGTCGATGGCGCCCTCGGTGGTGATGCTGCGGTTCAGGGCGCTGACGTGGCCGGTGCTCATGGAAAACTCCAGTTCACCCAGAGGATTGCCCACCACGTAGATCTCATCGCCCACCTGCATCTCGTCGCTGTTGCCCAGCACCGCAGGCTGCAGGCCGCTGGCCTCGATCTTCAAGACAGCCAGGTCATTTATATCTTCCTTGCCCACGATCCGGGCCTCATAGCTGCTGCCGTCGTAGAGCACCACGTTCACCGGCAGATTGCCCACATCGGCATCCTCCACCACATGGTAGTTGGTGAGGATGTAGCCGTCCTCGGAGAGGATGAAGCCGGAGCCGGACACGGTGCCGGTCTGGGTACCGAAAAAGCTCTGGGTAGTCACCTTGGTGGTGATGCCCACCACCTGGCTGCAAGCCAGCTGGTAGATCTGAGACGGGCTCATGAGCCCCGCGGCGCTGGCCACGGGAGAGGCCAGCGAATTCTGGCGCTGCTCCGCATCGGCAAGGGCGGCGGCAGTCTCCGCATCGGCCTGGCTGTTTTCCTCCAGGGCCGTCTCCAGGGCCTCAAAGCGCTTGTTGGCAGACAGGGTGCTGATCCCGGCGCCCAGGCAGCCGCCCAGCAGGGCGCAGACCAGGCTCAAAGCAACGGCGCCGCGCAGGCCCAGCTGCCGTTTTGCGGCGGGCTTGGCCTTTTTCTCCTTCTCCTGCCGCACAGGAGGGGTGTAGTAGCGGGGCGGCACGGTGGTGGAGCTTGCCGGCTCGAAGTGCGCGTCCGCATACACGGGATCGCGGCTTTCTTCCGGGCGGTAGCTTGCGCTGTCGTACCAGCTCTTCTCCGCCTCAGGGGCCGCCGTCTCGGGCGCTTCCGCCTCCGCTGCGGGCTCTGTCTCGTTCACGGGAGCGGCCTGTTCAACTACAGGAGCAGCCTCTTCGACCACGGGCGCGGCTTCTTCCACCGCGGGCGCAGCAGATTCCATATTGTTGGCTTCCGCTTCGGTCACGGAAGCTTCTGTCTCAACTCTTTCTTCGAGTTCCGACATGTTCAGGACCTCTTTTTCTGGTTTGGATTTTATGGTCCTAAAATACCCCCGATTTATGACTTTGGCATGAACAAAGCTCAAAATGATTATGAACAATCAGGGTTCCCGCACGGCGGCGGGGATGGCGGGAAGGTCCGTGACCGCGGGCATCTCCGCCTCCCGCCGGCTCATGACGGGCAGCTCCGTATTCTCCCGGATCCAGCGGAGGCAGGCCTCGGAGTCCATGTAGATCTCCAGATTCAGCGTGTCCCAGACTTCTCCGTCCTCCGTCTTGCGGTGTGTTTCCAGATAGAAAGCCACGTTGCTCTCAAGGTCCAGCGCCGTCCCGTCCCAGCGCAGCCAGATCCGATCCAGGGTATGGGCCGCCCGGTCGGGCAGCACGGCGTTTTCATAGAAATCCAGCGCCTGCTCCGCCGTGAGGCGTACCTCCGCATACTGGTTCTGCCCTTCCTCATCATACCTGATGCAATGGAGCGTGGCCGCGTAGAAGGTTTCCTCCGTCACTGGAAGCTTCTGGCTGCGGCGCTGCTCCTGGGCCTCGGGGCAGTTCAGCAATGCCTCCCATGCGTCGATATCGTCTGCCTCCTCCGGCTCAAAGCTGCAGAGATAATAGGAGCGCTCCAGCTGTCTTCCGTTATTCAGGATGTAGGTCAGGTTGATCCAGGTGCCTACGCTGTGGATCTCTCCCTCATGGAGGCTCTTGTGCTCGATGAGCCTGCGGTGGAGTTCCGTGGCCTCCCGGATGTTCTCCGGCTGCCGCAGCGTGATCCCCTTTCCGTGGGGGATCTGCAGGCTCTCCACCGCCTCCGGCTCCGGCACCCGGCCCTCGAAGCCGGTGAGGTCAAATTCCGCGCCCAGGGTCAGCACGCACAGGGCCGCGCAGACCAGCACCAGGCCCTTCCATTTCCCGGGGAATACCCGCACGGTGCGGCGGATGAGCATTTCGGCGGCATACCAGCCAAGGCCCGCTCCCAGAAGCAGCAGGGCCAGCAGCACAAGGGCCGCTGTCCTGCCATGGAAGCTCCCGCCCAGCAGCAGGGAATAGGCCAGGCTTGCAAAGACCACCGCTGTGCCGAAGGCCATGCAGTAGCGAAAGACAGGCCTGAGGATCGGGAAGGCCACGGTGTCTCCCGCGCACTCCATCTGCCGTTTTTTATAGAGCAGCAGGGCGAGGAAGGACAGCGCCAGCCCCACCCCGGCATAGACCGCCAGGGCGCCCAGGCCGAAGAGCCGCCAGACGCCGTCGTCTGCCAGCACGCTCACGTTCACCCGGTTCATCAGCGCCACAGGCGGCGAGAGCCAGGAGATCCAGACCTTTCCCCCATTGGGGAAGCCGTAGATCAGGGCGCCCAGGATCTCGTGCAGGCAGCTCTCCGCCACCCAGGCGGCAAAGCTCAGCACCGCATACACAAGCGGCAGGATGAAAAGGCTCCCCGTCAGCATGGCGCAGAACACCGCGACGCCGTAAAAGGCCAGGCTGGAGAGGACCGCGGTGAGCAGCCAGATCAGCAGATTCATCATGGTGACGCCCCGCCCGCCATAGAAGGCCGCCGTGAGGGCAAAGACCAGCACTTCCGCCAGGAGCATGGGCACAAGGCCCGTGAGATAGGCGGTACCGAAGGCCGTCTCCCGCCGGATGGGCAGGCTGTTCATCAGGCCGCAGCTGCGGGTATTGTACAGATAGCTGAACATGCACATGGCCGTCAGGATGGCCATGCCAAAGCTCAGCGGGATCATGTCTTCGGCAGCGCTGAGGACTGACCGGTTCATGTCCTGACTTTCGGGAGAGACGAAGCCGCTGAGCCGGGTCAGCGAAACCGGCAGCAGGAACAGCAGCAGCACGGTCCAGGCCGTCCAGAGGGGCCAGCAGCGGCGCAGCAGATTCCGGCTGACGCCCGGATCAAAGAACGATGTTTTTGACTTCATGCTCGGCACCTCCCAGCTCATAAATAAAGATCTCCTCCAGACTCAAAGGCAGCAGGTCCAGGAAGAGGGGTCCCGCGGCCTGGAGCTTTGCGCTCAGCTCCTCGCTTTTGCCCCGCAGGATCAGCTGCCGCAGCCGCCCGGTGCGGCTCTCGTGCAGGATCTCCAGATCCGCGGGAAGCTCCGCCCCTTCCGGCAGGGCCAGCTGGATCTTCACCAGATTCTCCTGCAGCTCCGTCAGGCTCCGCTCCACCAGCATTTTGCCCTTGTTCAGGATGCCCACATGGTCGCACACATCCTCCAGCTCCCGCAGGTTGTGGGAGGACACCAGCACCGTGGTCCCCCGCTCCGCCACATCGGAGAGCAGCAGGCTCCAGACCTGCCGGCGCATCACCGGGTCCAGCCCGTCCACCGGCTCGTCCAACACCACCAGCTCCGGCCGCAGCGACAGAGCCAGCCAGAAGGCCGCCTGCTTCTGCTGCCCCTTGGAGAATTTGCGGATGGGCCGCCCCTCGTCCAGGTCGAAGGCCCCGGCCAGCTTCCGGTAACAATCCTCATCAAACGCGGGATAGAGGTCCCGGTACAGGCCCTTCATGTCCCGCAGCGTTGCCTGGGTATAATAGAAGACCTCGTCGGGGATATAGGCGATCTTCTGCTTCACCGCCGGGTTTTCGTACACCGGCTCTCCCTCCACCAGGACGCTGCCGGAATCCTGCCGGTAGATCCCCGTGAGGTGGCGGATCAGGGTGCTCTTCCCCGCGCCGTTGGGTCCCACAAGGCCGTAGACCGCGCCCTTGGGGACGGTGAGATTCAGTCCGTCCAGGGCGCGCAGCCCCTCAAAGCTTTTTACAAGCTCCCGTACTTCAATCATGCCCTTCTCCTTTCAGCCGCAGCGCCAGCTCCTCCTCCGTGAGGCCCAGCTGCAGCAGTTCCTTGGTAAGTCCGTCCCAGCGCTCCAGCAGCTCCGCCCGCCTTGCCCGGGCCGCGGTGTCGTCCTGGCGCACAAAGCTGCCCCGGCCTGGCACAGAGCAGATATAGCCCTCCGCCTCCAGCTCCCGATAGGCCCGCTGGATGGTGTTGGGGTTGATGGCAAGCTCGGCGGCCAGCTCCCGCACGGAGGGGAGCTTGCTGTCCGCTGGCAGCACACCGGTGAGGATCAGCTGCCGGAAGCCGTCCCGCACCTGCTCATAAATGGGCCGGGCGTCCCGGAAATTGATGTGGATCATCCGCCCACCGTCCTTTCGTATTAACTGTATTAGTTTGTGTAGTACAGTTAAGATAACAGAAAAATGCCGCGCTGTCAAGAGACGGCGCGGCTTAAGATTCTTAAGATTCCATAAGGAGCTTTGCGGTCATGGCAGGCTTTTCCCTGCCACCGGGATGATCACGCCCCCCTGTTCCATCTCCCGGAGTACAGTGGAGCCGTTTTTCTTCCAGCGAAAAAATCAATGTGGATGGCTCTCTTTCATTCGTTTATCCTTCATCTGTCCTCTCCTCTGTTGCGCTCAGTCCATCGGAAAAAACTTAAGCCTGCTCAATGCGAATATGAATGGCAGGATATTTTTGTTCCAGTTCTTCCATGATTGAGATCGCCTCTTGGCAGTATTCTTTTAGTCTTTTGGGCAAGCATTCCAGTCCTCGGATGACAACATCCCGCTCTTCCTCTTCGCTCAGTGCAAAGTCTCTCAAACAGTCCCAAAGTGCGTCCCAGTTTTTCCCGTAATGGTCCGGGAATCCAAAGCACGTTTTGATTTTCTCATGCACGTCATCCGGATATCTGCACAAGGAAAAATCAATGTGGATCGCCCCTGCAGGAATAGCTTTCCATACGTTCTCTTTCATGGCTTATTCTCCTCAATCATGATTTCAACGAAAGTGCCATAATGGTCGTAGGTAGCGAAAACCATACCATCATCAGAAAATACGATCCTCTGGTCATTGCGGAATCCACTTTGGTAATTGATATCTGCCTCGTACCATTTTCTCCCCGGCGCAGACGGAAGATGGCCGTTTCGATTTCTGTATTCCCCCATCGTCAGCATTTTCCCCGGGGCAACTTCGTGAAGATTTCCTCTCTTGGGTCTCCATCCCAAATCGTATGCATCGTCATCTGAGATGGTATACGGCGGCAGAACTCCAAACTGAATGATCCACCAGTCCAAACCGTTTCTCTTATCTCTTGTGGCTGTTCCAGCAATCACAGCCTGCATCGGCGAGATGGAACAGCGGCACTGTTCGTGCAGCGGAGGCTCCGGATTTGGGATCTCATCAATCTCATAGATTTTACCGTGCATGTTTTCACAATCGACACATCTGCGATCATCTTCTGTCGAGAGCCAGTGCTAGATAAACGATGATTAAATCGGCGAGAGCAGATTGCGAGTTTTTCGCAGGAATACTTTGTGTATTGCAAGAAAAAGTGACGAAATCAGAGCGGAAATTATCCGCAAGATACCGAAGACGATTTGATCAGCGTTTACCTTGTATTATAACATCTTTGTGCGTCAATACAAGGATATCAGACCTGTTCATCCCCAGCACTTTCGCTCATCAGATCATCCCTTGCGAGGGATGGGAAACGTCGTAGGGGCGGCTATCAGCCGCCCGCAAAGCCTCTCTCTCCGAGGGAGGTGGCACGGCGCATCCCCCGTAAGCGCCGTGACGGAGGGAGTCTCCCCGTCCCCGCCGTAGGGGCATATCATTGCTCGTCCGCCGTCACTCGAAAGGCCCCCTTGCCTAAAGGGGGCTGTCAAGGAAGCTGACTGAAGAGGCGCGGCTGCGACTGGGGGATACGCGCCGGATCCCCGTCTCCCCTGTTGTGGCGCCACTCTTATCTGTCATCCTGAGGAGCGCCAGCGACGAAGGATCCAGCCCCTTGTCCCGGCTCCGCCGGGACGCACGCTGGTTGGGATTCGCCAAAGCCTTCCCCTTGAGGGGAAGGTGGCATCCGCCGTTCCCCCGCAAGGCGGATGACGGATGAGGTGTCATAAGCTGCTCTGGTATTCTGCCCCTTGTCCCGCCTCCACCGGGACGCACGCTGGTTGGGATTCGCCAAAGCCTTCCCCGCGCACGGGGAAGGTGGCGCGAAGCGCCGGATGAGGTCCCCGCGAAGCGGGATTCTCCGCCGCACCTTTCGAAGCTCAGTGATCCAGCCTCCTGTCCCGCCTCCGCCGGGACGCACGCTGTAAGGGATTCGCCCAAGCCTTCCCCTTGAGGGGAAGGTGGCATCCGCCGATCTCCCGCGAGGCGGATGACGGATGAGGTGTCATAAGCTGCTCTGGTATTCTGCCTCCTGTCCCGCCTCCGCCGGGACGCACGCTGGTTGGGATTCTCCAAAGCCTTCTCCTTGAGGAGAAGGTGGCATCCGCCGATCCCCGCGAGGCGGATGACGGATGAGGTGTTCTATCCGTTCCGGTACCCCCCTCCTGTCCCGCCTGCGCCGGGACGCACGCTGGTTGGGATTCTCCAAAGCCTTCCCCGCGCACGGGGAAGGTGGCGCGAAGCGCCGGATGAGGTCCCCGCGAAGCGGCAATTATCCACCGTCCCTCTCTCCGCGCACACAGTCCAGCCCCTTGTCCCGCCTCCGGCGGGACGCACGCTGGTTGGGATTCGCCAAAGCCTTCCCCTTGAGGAGAAGGTGTCATCCGCCGATCTCCCGCGAGGCGGATGCCGGATGAGGTGGCATAAGCTGCTCTGGTATTCTGCCTCCTGTCCCGGCTCCGCCGGGACGCACGCTGTAAGGGATTCGCCAAAGCCTTCCCCGCGCACGGGGAAGGTGGCGCGAAGCGCCGGATGAGGTCCCCGCGAAGCGGTAATTATCCACCGTCCCTCTCTCCGCTCACGCAGTCCAGCCCCTTGTCCCGCCTCCGGCGGGACGCACGCTGTAAGGGATTCGCTTGCATTTCTTTTCCCTTGCGGGAGACGGGAAAAGAAATAAAGGTATTCACCAGTGTGCGCACTGGTTCATGCACATGCCACCGGCATGTGCGGACATAATTCGAATCCCAACAGCGTGCCAAAAAAGCCCGGCCCCCTTTGGGGGTCGGGCTTTTTGGCACGCTGTAAGGGATTCGAACCCCTGACCTTCTGGTCCGTAGCCAGACGCTCTATCCAGCTGAGCTAACAGCGCATTTTTTGTGCCTAAGTATAGTAGCACACCCTTTCCGAAAATGCAAGTCTTTTTTTCCACTCTTTTGTCCCATCACGCTTTTCCCGCTCTTCGCCGCTTCGCACAGGAAAGAGCCGAACAATTCCCCGGATTTTTGTTGAAATTTTCCAAAGGATTGCGTATAATACCTTCGTGACTTCAAAACAGCCCCTGACCGGCGCTCCCGGTCCGGGGTCGGAAAGGGGATACAATGAAGGGGATCTGCGTCCATAACGAGATCGGCCAGCTGCGCAAGGTGCTGCTGCACCGCCCGGGTCGGGAGCTTTTGAGTCTCACGCCGGACCGGCTGGGAGAACTGCTGTTTGACGATATTCCTTTTCTCCGGGTGGCCCAGGCCGAGCACGACGCCTTTGCCCAGACCCTGCGCAGCCAGGGGGTTGAGGTAGTGTACCTGGAGGATCTGATGGCGGAGGTGCTGCGGCTCTATCCCAAGCTGCTGGAGCCTTTCCTCCGTCAATGGCTCATTGAAGGGGAGATCCGCACCCAGCGCTGGCAGAACAAGCTCATCGATTACATCTGCACCCACTATGAGGGCAAGGCTCTGGTGGAGAAGACCATGGAGGGCATCCCCCTCTCGGAGATGGGCAACGTGAAGGCCTATTCCCTCCAGGATATGACCGCCCCGCCCGATGATCTGATCGTGGACCCCATGCCGAACCTGTATTTCACCCGGGATCCCTTCGCCTCCGTGGGCGAGGGCGTGTTCCTCAACCGGATGCGCTACCCCACCCGGCGGCGGGAGACCCTGTACGCCGACTATCTCTTCCGCTATCACCCGGACTTTGCGGGGCTGGTCCCCCGCTACTATGACCGGGACCTCCACGGCAGCCTGGAGGGCGGCGACGTGCTGGTGCTGACAGAAGATACCCTGGCCATCGGCATTTCCCAGCGCACCAGCCCCGACGGCATCGAATCCGCAGCCAGAAGTCTCTTCCGGGACCCGAGCTGCAGCTTCCGACGGGTGCTGGCTTTCGATATTCCCAACTGCCGTGCCTTCATGCATCTGGACACGGTCTTCACCCAGATCGACCGGGACAAGTTCACCATCCACCCGGCCATCCTCGGTCCCCTCACGGTCTATGAGCTGACCCCGGGGCCTGCGGACAAGGGCGGCCTCTGCATCCGGCGCATCGACTCCGAGCTCTCCGCCATCCTGGCCGAGACCCTGGGGGTGGACAAGGTGGAGCTCATCTCCTGCGGCGGCGGGGACATGATCGCGGCGGCCAGGGAGCAGTGGAACGACGGCTCCAACACCCTCTGCATCGCCCCGGGCAAGATCGTGGTCTATGAGCGCAACGACATCACCAACGCCATTTTGCGGGACAAGGGCATCGAGGTGCTGGAGATCCCCTCGGCGGAGCTCTCCCGTGGCCGCGGCGGCCCCCGGTGCATGTCCATGCCGCTGATCAGAGACGAGCTCTGATCAAGGGAAAAGAGAAAAGTGAAGAGTGAAGAGGTTTGGTATCGGCTTCGCCGATGATTCAAAATCTATCACCACGGACACTATGTCTCTTCACTCTTTCCTGTTTCAATCCCTCGCCGCAGGCGACACCATCCTTATTCCTTATTCACTCTTCACTATTCACTATATTAAAGGAGGACACTATCATGGGCGTCAACATCAGAGGACGGAGCTTCCTCACCCTTCTGGACTACACCCCCCACGAGATCAATTACCTCATCGACCTGGCCGCGGAATTCAAGCGTCTCAAGGCCGCCGGCGTGGAGCACAAGTGGCTCTCAGACAAGCAGGTGGTGCTGCTCTTCGAGAAGACCTCCACCCGCACCCGCTGCTCCTTCGAGGTGGGCGCACGGGACCTGGGCATGGGCGTGACCTTCCTGGACCCCGGCTCCTCTCAGATGGGCAAGAAGGAATCCCTGGCCGACACCGCCAAGGTCCTGGGCCGCATGTATGACGGCATCGAGTACCGCGGCTTCAAGCAGTCCGTGGTGGAGGATCTGGCCAAATACTCCGGCGTTCCCGTGTGGAACGGCCTCACCGACGACTTTCACCCCACCCAGATGCTGGCGGATATGCTCACCATCCGGGAGGAGTTCGGCCATGATCTCCGGGGCCGGAAGCTCACCTTCTTCGGTGACGCCCGCAACAACGTGGCAAACTCTCTCATGGTGGTCTGCGCCAAGATGGGCATGCACTACTGCGCCTGCGGCCCCAAGGAGCTGATGCCCAAGGACGAGCTCATCGCCAAATGTCAGGCCGTGGCGGAAGAGACCGGCGCCGTTCTGGAGTTCACCGACGATCCCGCCCAGGGTGCCAGGGACTGCGACGTGCTCTACACCGATATCTGGGTCTCCATGGGCGAGCCCGCGGAGCTCTGGGAAAAGCGCATCAAGCTCCTGCTGCCCTACCAGATCAACAAGGAGCTCATCGCCAAGGCCAAGCCCACCGCCATCTTCATGCACTGCCTGCCCGCCTTCCACGACCGCAACACCGTTGTGGGCGAGGAGATCTACCAGAAATACGGCCTCGAGGCCATGGAAGTCACCGATGATGTATTTCTGGGCAAGCAGGCCCGCCAGTTTGACGAGGCCGAAAACCGGATGCACACCATCAAGGCCGTCATGTACGC
Organism: uncultured Eubacteriales bacterium; assembly: GCA_900316205.1. GTDB lineage: Bacteria > Bacillota > Clostridia > Oscillospirales > Oscillospiraceae > Limivicinus. The sequence goes on along the minus strand of ONBX01000004.1, from coordinate 10,012 downwards.
CACCCTCAAGTAAGCCATGGCGGAACGGATCGTGATCGCTCTGGGCGGCAACGCCCTGGGCAAGACGCCTACGGAGCAGCTTTCTCTGGTGCGGGAGACCGCGCGACCCCTGGTGGATCTGGTAGAGAAGGGCTATGAGCTGGTCATCGGTCACGGCAACGGCCCCCAGGTGGGCATGATCAACCTGGCCATGGAATATTCCGCCCAGAAGGGCGGCAGCACCCCCTTCATGCCCTTTGCGGAATGCGGGGCCATGACCCAGGGCTACATTGGCTATCACCTGCAGCAGGCGCTGCAGCGGGAGCTGAATCGCCGGGGGCTGCAAAAGAATGTGGTCACCCTGGTGACCCAGGTGGTGGTGGACGAGGACGACCCGGGCTTCCTGCACCCCACCAAGCCGGTGGGCTGCTTCTACACCCGGGAACAGGCCGAGAAAATGGCCGCCAACAAGGGGCTCACCTTCATGGAGGACGCCGGGCGGGGCTACCGCCGGGTGGTGCCCTCTCCCATTCCCAGGCGGATCGTGGAGATCGAAGTGGTGGAGCAGCTTGTGGATTCCGGCGCCATCGTCATCACAGTGGGCGGCGGCGGCATTCCCGTGGTAGAACGCGGGCACGGGCTGCAGGGGGTGGAGGCGGTCATTGACAAGGACCGGGCCTCTTCCCTGCTGGCCCGGGATCTGAAGGCCGACCGGCTCATCATCCTCACCGCGGTGGACCGGGTCTGCGTGAACTTCGGCAGGCCCGATCAGGTGGCTCTCAGCGAAATGAGCCTTGCCGACTGCCGCCGTTACATCGCCGAGGGGCAGTTCGCCCCGGGCAGCATGCTGCCCAAGGTGGAGGCCTGCATGGACTTTGTGTCGGGCACCCCCGGCGGGCAGGCGCTGATCACCTCCCTCTCCCGGGCCTCCGACGCCCTGGAGGGCAAAACCGGCACGGTCATCCACGCATAACAGCAAAGCCGCGTTCTTTCGGGATCCTTTCCGGAGAGAACGCGGTTTTCTCGTTCCGTTTTTCACTTTTCACTCTTCACTTTTCCCTTTGATTATGCTATATTAATATAGTTCGACCAGATAATAAGTGGAGGATTTCCCATGAATTTTGACCAGAAGATCGCCCAGGCCGTCCGGCAGGCCGTGAAGGATGCCTTTGACCTGGAGGCGGAAGAGAATGTTCTCACCATTGACACCCCCAAGGACCCCAAGCTTGGCGACTATGCCAGCAGCGCGGCCATGAAGCTGGCCCGCGCCCTGCACCAGGCGCCTCTCGCCATCGCCGAGACCCTGGCCCCCCGGCTGGAGGCCCTGCTGCCTGAGGCGGAAAGCGTCACCGTGGCAAAGCCCGGTTTCCTGAATTTCCGCATGAAGAAGGACGCCTTCACCGCCGTCATCAACCAGGTCCTGGCCGCCGGGGACGACTACGGCAGGAACCAGTCCGGTGCCGGCAAAAAGGCCCTGGTGGAGTGGGTCTCCGCCAACCCCACCGGCGACCTGCACTGCGGCCACGCCCGCAACGCCGCCTGGGGCGACGCCATCTGCCGTCTCATGGAGGCCAGCGGCTGGGAGGTTCTGCGGGAATTCTATGTGAACGACGCCGGCAACCAGATCGTCATGCTGGGCAAGAGCCTGGAGGCCCGCTATTTCGAGTACTTCGGCCGGAACGACTTTGCGCTGCCCGAAAACGGCTACCACGCCGAGGATGTGAAGCAGATCGCCGCCCACATCGCCGAAACCGAGGGCGACAAGTGGCTCACCGCCGACCCGAAGGAGCGGCTGGAGCACTTCATGACCGTGGGCAAGACCCTGGAGCTGGAGAAGATCGACCGGGATCTGAAGCTCTACCGGGTGCAGATGGACTCCTGGATGCATGAGACCTCCTTCTATGAAAACGACATGGCCCCCATCCGGGCTGTGCTGGACCGCATGGCGGAGCTGGGTCTCACCTATGAGCAGGACGGCGCCCTCTGGTTCCGCTCCTCCCAGTACGGCGACGAGAAGGACCGGGTGCTTCGCAAGAGCGACGGGACGCTGGCCTACCTGACACCGGATATCGCCAACCACGTCCACAAGGTGGAGCGGGGCTATCCCTATCTGGTGGACCTCTGGGGCGCGGACCATCACTCCTATGTGATCCGCATGCAGGCTGCCCTCACCGCCCTGGGCTACCCAAAGGGGACCCTGAACGTGGACCTGATCCAGATGGTCCGCATGGTGGAGGACGGCAAGGAAGTGAAGATGTCCAAGCGCACGGGCAACGCCATCACCATCCGGGAGCTCTGCGAGGACATCGGCGTGGACGCCGCCCGCTGGTTCTTCGCCTCCAAGGACGTGAGCACCCACATGGACCTGGACCTGAAGCTGGCCCGCTCCCAGGACAACAACAACCCGGTCTACTACGCCCAGTACGCCCACTCCCGCATGTGCTCCATCCTCTCCAATCCCAAAATGCCCGCCTTCCATCAGGAGGAGAGCTACGGCCGCCTCACCGATGAGAAGGAGCTGCAGCTGCTCAAGCTGATCGGGGAGTTCCCCGGCTTTGTGGGCGAGTGCGCGGCCCTGCGCAAGCCCAACAAGCTGGCAGACTGGATCCTGGCCTTCGTCAAGGTCTTCCACAGCTACTACAACAGCACCAAGGTCTATAATCCCGAGGACCCGGAGCTGACCAACCACCGGCTGGGTCTCATCCAGGCCACCCGCATCACCCTGAAGAACGCCCTGGCCCTGCTGGCCGTCTCCGCGCCGGAGAGCATGTGAGTTTTGAGTTTCTAGTTTTTCGTTACAAAAAGGCAGTGACGCATCTTGGGTCACTGCCTTTTTGCCGCTCCCGTCTCCTCCCGTAGGGACGACCATCGGTCGTCCGCCCCTCAAGGCTGCGGTCCTGGAAAAACGAGCGGACGAGCAATGCTCGTCCCTACGCCGGCTCCCGTCTCCGCCCCGGAGAGCATGTGAATCTGAAAACGCCTCCCTTTTCGGGGAGGCGTTTTCAGATTCAGGTTTTCAGTTTTCAGAAAAGGCAGTGGCGCGTCTCGCGTCACTGTCTTTTTGTTCTCAGTTCCCGGATGGCGAGCACGATGCTGATGCCGGCGGCGATGGCCAGGGCGCTCTCCGCGGTGCGCACCCCGTAAAGTCTGGCGTTTTCGATGTCCCGGTGAACGGCATAACTCATGGTGTAATAGAGGCTGCCGCCGGGCACCAGGGGAATGATAGCCGGGATCACGAAGAGGGTGGCCGGTGTCTTCAACGCCTTGGCCATCATTTCGCTGTAGGTCAGGGCAAAGGCCGCGGCTGCCAGAGAGGGCAGGAACACGTCTCCCATCAGCGCATCCACCAGCATATACACGCCCCAGCCCAGAAGGGCGCCCAGAGAGGCGGCGAAGAGATAGCGCCGGCGCATGCCGAAGACCAGGGCGAAGCCCAGCGCGCCCACAAAAGCGCTGAGCAGCTGCGAAAGAATATCGATCATAGCGCCAGCCCCCTTAAAAGATCCTGTCCACAATGGCCAGGGCCACCATGAAGCCCCCCGCCAGGGACCCGGCCCAGATCAGGCTTTCCGCAAGGCGCATGGTGCCGGAAATGGTGTTGCCCACCAGCATGTTGCGCAGGGCGTTGGTCATGGCAAGGCCGGGGATCATCAGCATAATATCGCCGATCATGATCTTGTCCATATGCAGTCCCGGGATCAGGCTCGCCGCGATGCCGATGGCAAGGCCCGTCAGAAGGGAAACCAGCAGGTTTGAGGCCACAGTATTGAGCTTGGTCCTGCCCAGCTCATATTGCAGCAGGCAGATGCCCGCGCCGAAGATGGCCGCGGCCAGCCCGTCCCAAAGGCTGCCGCCGAAGAACACCGCAAAGCCCCCGCCGCCCAGGATGCTGCCCAGGAGCACCACGGAAAAGGGCTTGCGGCCTGCCGCCACACGGTCCAGCCTGCCCCGCAATTCCTCCAGCTCCAATGGCTCCCGGCAGCACTCCCGGCTGAGGGAATTGAGCTTTTCCAGACGGTAAAAGTCCGTGCCGCCGGTGGAGCTGATGCGCCGGGTCTCGGTGACGGGGATGGTCACCGGGAAATTCAGGGTGATGGAGATGAGGGAGGGGATCACGAAGACGTCCACCCGGTTGGCGCCATAGGCCTTGCCCACTCGCTCCAGGGTGTCCTCCACCCGGCTGATCTCGGCACCGCAGTCCAGCAGCAGTTCGCCCATCTCCAGCATACAATCCAGCAGCAGATGCTGATCATAAATCGAAGATCTGTCCATCTCTTTATCCTCTTTTCCAGTGAATCGGAATAAGCCCTCTTCACTGTTCACCCTTCCCTCTTCACTGATACTGCGGCTTCGGCAGCTTCTGCCGCAGCAGCACCTTGCCGAAGTAGACGCAGTTTCTCCCGCTCTCCCGGGAGATGGTGATGTTGGCGTCCTGCCGATTGGGGTTTGCCGAGAGCAGATAGATTTCTCCCCCGTAGCCCGGGCAGAACTGCTTGCAGAACACGTCCCCGTCCACAAAGAAGACGCCCGGCTCGAACTCCTTGAGGGGCGCGCCCCGCTTCACATAGACACGCTGGCCGTTTCGGATATAGGGCTCCATGCTGTCGCCCTGGATATCGATGCAGAAGTCCGCATCCGCCGGCGCATCCGCAGGCAGTGGGATTTCCTCATACTCCTCCCCCTCGATGGGAGAGGCATAGCCCGCCGCGGCGGGGACCAGATAGTGGCGGATATAGGTGATTTGAGGCTGGGCGTCCTCCGCCTGATAGTCCGCAAGACCGGTGAGATAGCGGCCGTAGCGGCAAAGCTCCTTCTGTCCGGAGTCATTCAGCGCGTCATAGATCAGGTCGATGTCCCGGGCAGGGGCCCTGCCCTCCTCCTGCTCCAGGCAGAGCAGCCAGCTCTCGCTGACATTCAGGGTCCGGGCGATGGCCGCAAGGGTCTCCCGCTTCAGGTTCACGACCTTCCCGCTCTCATACTTGTGCACGGCGGAAAACTTCACGCCGATCTTATCGGCCAGCTCTGTCTGGGTCAGCCCCGCAGCCAGTCTTGCCTGCTTGATTCTTTCCCCGGTATTCATGCCCATCTCCCCTTCTCCTTCTTTGTTGTCTTTATCATACCACAGTATTTCCAAAAGGCAAGAAGAATTTTCTTGACAAGACAATCATTCTGTGCTATATTGTGTTTGTCTTCAAAAGACAATCTTTTGGAAAGGGGTCCGCCCCTCTTTTCTTTGCCTCTGTATTGTCTTTTAAGGACAATCTATAGAACAGGTCCCGGGCGGACCGGAAAGGAAGGATCATGCATCAAAGAATCCAGCATCTGAGCCGGGAGGCGGCGCTATGGCGCTGAGCATTCGGGCAAACGCCGCCCTCCCCTGTGTCTTCTCCCGCTTCAGCCGCCGCCTTGGCAGGGAGATCCCCCTGCGTCCCGCGGTGGACTGCGGCGGAGTCTGCGCCGGCTGTCCCTGGAGCAGGGAGGAGAAGGAGCGGCGCAGGCGGGAGGGCCGGTGGCGCCGCGGAGCGGACGGGCTGCTCCGCCTGCACTTCAAGCCCATAGAGGAGAATTGTATCAACAAGGAGGAGAGAACATGACGAAGAAACCGGAAGCCCAGCCCGTCCGGGTCCGGCGGCGCTATCGGCTGGAGGATGGGACCGTCGTCCCCGGCGTCACCACCGTGACGGGGCTGCTTTCCAAGCCCTCCCTGGTGCGCTGGGCCAACAAGCTGGGGCTGGAGGGGATCGATGCCTCCCGCGTCACGGAACAGAGCGCCCGCATCGGCACCCTGGCTCACGCCATGATCCGCGCTTCCCTGCTGGGTGAGACCTATGATCCCGGGCAGGCGGACCCGGCGGAGCTTGGGCAGGCGGAGGAGGCCTTCCGCTGCTTTCTCCGCTGGCGGGAGGGGCACAGCCTCCGCCCTGTGCACTGCGAGCACTCCTTTGTGTCCCAGGCCCTGCGCTACGGGGGCACGCCGGACTGCTACTGCATCCTGGACGGGGATCCGGTGCTGCTGGACTTCAAAACCGGCAAGCGCATTTATGACGAGTACTTTGTGCAGTTGGCCGCCTATGCCCGGCTTCTCCGGGAGCAGGGCTATCCGGTGCGGGAGCTTCGGGTGCTTCGCCTGGGCCGGGCAGAGGAGGATTGCGAGGAGCGCAGCGTCACCGAGCAGGAAAAATGGTTTCGCCTGTTTGAGAACCTGCTGAACATCTATTATCTGCGGAAGGATCTTGCCTGGAGATCCTGAGCGCTGCAGAAAGGAGCGTATCATGCAGCAATACATCGACCGCTGCCAGCTTCTCAACAAGCTGGCCGTCATCCGCTTTTACCGCAAGCACAGCAGTCCCGCCCGCCCTTTTACGGTGGAGGACTGCCTGCACATCGTCCGCCAATTCCCGGCGGTGCCGGTGTGGATCCCGGTGGAGGAGCGTCTGCCCCAGCCGGAGACGGAGGTCCTCTGCGCCTTTGACAGCGGAGAGGTCTGCTCCCTCTGGCAGGACTGGTCCCTCTCCCGGGACGAGGATCCCTTTCTCTACGGGGACCTGGCAGACTTCAGCAGCACCAAGCGGGCCACCCACTGGATGCCGCTGCCGCCCTCTCCCCGGAAAGGAGGCACGGCATGCCCCACAACTATGTAAGTCCTCACGCCCTCTGCCCCTTTTACTGCGAGGAGCAGCCCCGGGTCATCTTCTGTGAGGGTCCCCTTCCCCGCAGCAGCCTGCGCCTGGCCTTTCGGGGAAGCGCCGGTCCTCACAAGGAGGCCTTCTGCCGCGGCAAGTGGCAGAGCTGTCCCATCGCCCGTATGCTCTGGGACCAGGCGGACTCCGGCCCCATCATATAAATTGCGAAACTCGTTTCGCAATTTAGAACTCGCGCTCATCGCAGCGGCTTTAGGCCGCTTTGGTCGGCGCGAGGCCTCGCCAAGCTCGGCTTAGGGTGTTTTTGAGACGGCAAAGCTGCCTCAAAAACGGATTATAATTCCCTTCGGGGCGTTTCCCAAGCTTGCTTGCAACTTACGCAATCAGTTAATAAATCAGGCAAAAGAAAGGAGAAAACCATGGCAGAATCCGTGAAAAACGATCCTCAGGAGGAGGAAAAGAAGCGCAAAGAGGAGGCGGGCTTTTCCGACCCCACCCCGGTTTACCGGGACGAGGCCCGGCAGAAGCAGAGCGCCCTCTATGAGCAGATCGCCGCCCGCGGCCCCTTTCAGTACGATCCGGGGGCTGACCCGCTCTATGGCGTCACCCGGGACCGCTATGTCCAGCAGGGCCGCATGGCCATGAAGGATACCATGGGCCAGGCCGCCTCTCTCACCGGCGGCTACGGCTCCAGCTATGGTCAGGCGGTGGGCCAGCAGCAGTACGACGCCTCCCTCCAGGGTCTGGCGGAGCTGATCCCGGAGCTGTACCAGACCGCCTATGAGCGCTACCAGGACCAGGGAGCCGCCCTGCAGAAGCAGTATGAGCTGCTGGGCAGGCAGGCGGATCTCGACTATGACCGCTACCGGGACGAGCTGGGCGACTGGCAGAGGGAACGGGCCTGGCAGCAGGAGCGGGAGGACGACGCCTATGACCGGGCATCCGACGCCTATTCCCGGCTCTATGCCCTGATCGCTGCCACCGGCTATGTCCCCACGGAGGAGGAGCTCAGCGGCGCGGGCATGAGCCAGGAGGCGGCGGAAGCTCTGCGCTACGAATACCTGCGCCAGACCGGGCAGCTTCCCCCCGCAGCCGGCGGAGACAGCGGAGGCTATGCGTATCACAGCAGTTCCAAGAAGCTGAAGCTCAGCGATGTGGAAAAGGCCATGGACGGCGTCAAGCATTCCAACCGGCAGAAGGAGCTCTTTGAGACCTACAAACAGGCCATCGACAGCGGCAAAGCCAGCTTCACCCTGCAGCAGCTCAACCAGCTCTTCCGGGATCACCACTGGCACAGCTGAAAAAAAGAAAAACGGGGATGTGAGCATCACATCCCCGTTCGTTTTGAGATTTGAGGAGCGCTGCCGAGCACAGCAAAACGCAAAACAGGCTGTGAAAAACCGCGGTTTTTCACAGCCTGCTGCTTTATTCTGTTTCTTCCCGGCCGCCCTCGGCCTTCTTCTGCAGCAGGGCGATCCCTTTTTTGAGCCACTGGGGAATGGGAGCGCCAAGCTCCCCGGCGTTTTCCACGATGCTGCCCAGCTCCGTAAAGATGTACCAGACCGCCACCAGCAGCGTCATGTAATTGCCGTAGGTCCAGCCCTGGAGCAGATCCGCCGCGGCGCTGTTCAAAATCACCTGCACCGCGATGTCGCAGAGGGCCGCCACCAGCAGGGCCACGATCTCGCCCAGCTTGTGCCGCAGGCCCTCCCGCGCCGCTGCGCTGGACCACTCGCCCTTTGCACTGGCCGCCCAGGAACCGGTGATCCAGTCCAGGGCCATACAGGCGATCAGGAGCATCACCGCCCAGCCCAGCCAGCCCCAGAGAGCGGTGAAAAAGGCCAGGATGGCCGTGAGAAAGGCCTTGATCTCTCTCGCTTTTTCTTCGGAAGTCATTGTCTCTCCTCCTGTGTTATGTAAACTTGATCAATTCCGTCCAGGTGACGGGTCCGATGACGCCGTCCGCTTCGATCCCGCGGCTCATTTGAAAGCGCCTTACTGCCGCCTCCGTATTCACGCCGAAGTCCCCGTCCGCGCCGTCCGGGCCCACGCCGAAGCCCCGGCCTCTGAGCAGCAGCTGGGCGGCCCGGACCGCCTCCGATGCGTCGCCGATCCGCAGGACGGGCAGAGCAGGCTGGCACCAGCCTGCCGGGATGGCTGAAGGAGACGGGACGTGGAGGGCGCCGTCCCCTGCGGTGTCCGGATCGGGCACAGATTCCGGATCCGGGATCACGATCCCGGCGGGATTCGGGCTGCCGGTGGCGCAGGCCCCTACAGGCTCGTCCTGGGTCAGCTTCGCAGCCGCGGCGGCGTAGTCCGGCAAACCGTAGCCCCGAATGCAGCGTCCGTTGACCTGGCGGGCGGTGTACTGGACCTGGTGGCCGCAGTTTCCCTCAATGATGTTGATGACGCTGCCGCTGACGCCGATGACGATGCCCACGTGGTCAGCCGCGCCCATGTTGTCGCCTACGCCGCTGTCCTGCCAGTCGTAGAAGATCACGTCGCCCGGCTGCGGGATGTAGGCGTCGTCCTCCATCCAGCGGCCGGCCTTCTTGTAGGCGGCGATCATCGGGATACAGCCGCACTCGGGGAAGACGATGCCCGTGAGGCCCTGGGTTTGGGCCACGGCGGACACAAAGCCCGCGCACCAGGGATCGTCATACCGCAGCTTGTAGCCTCTCGGCAGAGGGGTGATCTGATTGTAGATGTGGATGATCTCCCTGTGAGAGCCGTCGGCCTCCCTGCGGCCAAGCCAGCTCCTGGCCTGGGCGCACACCCCCGCCCGCAAATCATGTTCGGTCATGCTTCTTCCTTTCTCCTCCGAAGCCGTGACGGAGCCCCCATTTGATCAGGTACCAGCACTGCTCCAGATAGCTCACCCTCCGGTAGGGCATCACACCAGCCTCCACCCGGCGGGATAGGCCTCCGGGCTGTAAACGTTTGCGTCCACGGTGCTCTCATACACCGGCCCGTCCGCGTTGGGATAGTGCACCCGGTCGCCCTTGTTGTAGGCGTCCTGCGCCCCGGTGGGCTGCCGCCAGACGGGAATCTCTCCGGGCTTTGCCACCTCGGTCCAGAGAGCCGGAGTCTTGTCCGGCTCCCAGCCTGCTTGACTGGTGTGGCCCTGCACGCATTTATATAGTGTAGGGGTCGGCGTCCCCGACGACCCGTTGTACCGCACCCGCTGGTCTGCCGCATACGCCGTGTCCGCTGCCCAGGCCGGGAACAGCTCCACCGCCTCCAGCGCGTCCTCATCCGGGAGGCTGACGCTGGCCTTCTCGATCATGGCCCGCAGCTGCAAGGCTCGTTCTCTTGTCATGCTTCGCCACCTCCCAGGATGATCTCCAGCGCCTCGTCAGGCTCCAGATCCTTCGGCTGTTCGTCTTCCTCGC
>ONBX01000063.1:8278-9050 GCA_900316205.1 uncultured Eubacteriales bacterium | reverse complement strand
CGGGGACGCCCGCACAGAAGATCGAGGACACCATCATCAAGGCTCTGGAGCTGTATCAGCGTCAGAGAAACCGGGATCGAGAACGGTAGCGCCGCCAAGAGATCGGTATGCCCTTTCATATAGTCGGAGGAAATACTGCATCCCCCTCTCCGCACCTCTCCCCCAGATTTACCAGCTGAACCAGCCGAAAACAAGATTCTGCTCCAACGCCCCTGCCATGGGTTCATCCGGCGGGGGCTTTTTTCACGCCCGGCTGAGTGCAGATTCAGCCGGAGCTTTCAACATGGAGGTTTGCAATGAAACACAAAACAATCCTGCAGCGGATCGCGGCCTTTGTTCTGGCCGTGCTTACCGCCTTTTCTATGCTGGCCGCAGGCGAAGCGGGAACCGTCACGTTCACCTACTGCTATGACTCGGACGGGAACATGATCCTGTATAACGGGGAAACCAACGTGGACGGATACACCGCCGGCGGCACCGGGCATCCCAAGCCCCGTATGTTCGTTGATGGGGAAACCGCCTACTGTATCCAGCCCGGCCGCCATCTGCTGGTCAACGACACCCTGTACAAAAGCTCCTCCGCTGCATGGAACGCTCTTTCAGCCGGTCAGCGAAAAGCTATCGGCCTTGCCCTGCTGTACGGATACCAGGGCAACTGGAGCAATCTCAGTGGAAGCGATGATGAAAAATGGGTCGCCACGGCGGAGATCATCTGGGAATTTGTGACCGGCTGCCGGGAGTCCTCGCCGCCCTATCGTCAGGTCAGCACGGC
>ONBX01000063.1:0-8254 GCA_900316205.1 uncultured Eubacteriales bacterium | reverse complement strand
GTCTATGACACGATCATCGCCCTGATGCAGCGGCACAACACCATCCCCAGCTTTCTGTCCACATCCGCTGATGTCGCGTCCAAAGATCTGGAGTACAAAGATGGCACTTACAGCCTTACACTGACGGACTCTAACGGCGTTCTGTCTGAGTTCAATTTCTCCAGCTCCAGCCGGGCTGTGTCCGTGACCAAGTCCGGGAACACGCTGACGATCAGCGCTTCCGAGCCTTTCCAGGATGTCGTTTGCATTACGGCCAGCCGCAACAACATCCCCACTGTCAGCTCCAGCGCAAAGATTATCGCCTATGGGGATGTGGACCTGCAGGACGTGGTGACCGGCGTGGAGAATGCCGATCCTGTATACGGTTATCTGAATGTGGAGACGCCTACCGGGAACATCGACCTGAAGAAAACCTCGGAGGACGGCGTCGTTGCCGGTATCCGCTTCACGATCTCCGCGGTGAAAAGATGGAGCAGACGGTAACAACGGCGGAAGATGGCAGCATCTTTGTGGAAGGCCTGGTTCCCGGCGTTTACACCGTGACCGAGCAGAGCATCGACCGCTATCTGCCCCAAGATGTGCAGCGCGTCACCGTGATCGGGGGCAGGACGACGACGGTAACCTTCAACAACGTCCTCAAGCGCGGCGATCTGGTCGTGACCAAGACTTCTGAAGATGGATGGCAAGGTCAATGATTTGCTTAATCGATCTGACTTTTTTGCGCAGTTGATCTCTTGTCTATGCTTTGATCCGAAGGCTTATAGCAATAGCGGATGTATTCCACCTGATCTCGACCTTCCGCCGTCTCTTTCATAAAGCGATAGACACGATCTCGGAGCTCCTGCTGCGCCTTGCGGGGCGGAAGCGACGGATCCGGGGTCATCGGCTCGGAGAAGACCACGGTCATCCCCGGTTTTTTCACCCACCGAAACAAGCCCTTGCGCCTGCGATAGGTCGTGACCATGGCGACCACAGGCGCGTTTTCCTTGACAGGATAGTGGAAGGAGGTGTCCGAAAAGGGCCGGACGCCGGTATAAAACGGCCAGATGTGCGCCTCGGGATAGATGGCGATACAGCCCTTTTCCTTGTACCGCTGGGAGATCGCCGCAAGAAAGCCTCGCATGGCGCTCAGCTCCGTGGGGATCGGGAGTGCGCCGAGCATCATCACGATGTGCTTGAGTCCCGGAATTGAAACCACGTCCGGTCCCGCGATGATATAGGCCTTTTTCGGAAAGGCAGCCATAGCCGGTACAAAGGCGTCCAGCACTTGCGTGTGGTTACCGTAGAGATAAAACCCTTTGCCGCGCAGAGAGCGTAGCGCCTCCCGATTCTCAAAGCGAAGCCCCAGATAGAGCTTGGAGACCAGAAAAACGATGGGGATCGCGATAATGTAGTAGACAATAAAGGCAATCACTTTCCACGCCGCAGAGCTCCGCACAAAGGGGAAATCCGCGCCAACCTGACATGTGTTGATGTTCGTCCCGGCAAAATCATCGTTGACGGGATCGGAGTAATAGCGCACGCGATCATCCTTCATGGCGCTTTTTCTCCACCGTGTCCAGCATCATCTTCTCCATGGCGTCCATACAGGTCTGGAAGTCAAACTGCTTTGCGTAACCCAGATAGGATGCCGAGCAGCGCTCCCGCTCCTCCGGGTGCTCCAGCCACCAATCCATCTTCTGCGCCAGATCTGTCGGGTCGTCATAGCGAAACAGGTTATCGTCGCTCAAAGCAAAATAGCGCGTGGCGCTGCGGGGTGAGTCCGCAATCAGAGGGACCCGACCGCATGCGATGGCCTCAAGGCAGGCGATGGCTTCGATCTCAATTTCGGCTGGATGAACATAGAGGTCAGCGCTGTTGATGATATCGATCAGCGTGTCGCGGTCATAAAACTCCATGATCGGCTTTGGGATGCGGCACCGTCTTGCCTGCCGCAGCAGCGCGAGCTTCAGCGGCCCGGTTCCGGCAAAAACGAGCTGGATCTCGTCCTTGTGGCGGGAGAGAGCCACCGCGTCGATCAGCACCTTGTGGGATTTCTCCGGGCTGTAGCGTCCGGTGAACAGAACGACATAGCGTTCCCGGAGCTTTTCCGGCTTTTCAAACGGCATGGGTCGAAAGGCGCTGTTGACCCCGTTGGAGATGATGCGGTGCGGTGTGGGGCCGACGATGTTTTCAAAGGTATCGCAGATAAACTGGGACGGGTAATGAATACAGTCGCAGTAGCGATACAGGTTATGATAAAAAGTTTTGTAAGCGATGGTGTTGGCGAGCGGGAAATCCATCATAAAAATGTGCCCCGTGACGTTTTCCGCCTGGCAGTGGAAGCCCGCGGTCAGTGGGATATGATGCCTGTGGGCGTACTGCGCCGCGGCGCAGCCTACAGCAAAGGGCATCATCACATGAATGAGCTCCACATCCGCAATGGCGGCTTCCAGGATGCCCCGGTCCACTTTCGCGGGAGCCACGCCGTTTTTGGCAACGTAACCGTTGATCGGCCCAAAGTTCATTTTGGGTACGATATAGTAATCCGGCTGCCCGGCATGCTCCGGATCGGCGCAGACCACGCGCACGCTGTGGCCCTTGGCGCGCAGGGACCGGATCAGGTTCATGGCGGCGATGGTCGTGCCGTTGTTCTCCTTGCCCAGCACGTCGCAAATGACTGCAATCTTCAATTTTATCCTCTCTCTTTCTCAAAAATGGCCGATCCGTTTGATGGGATCGGCCAAGGGTTTACTGTTATTAGCCCAGCTTTTTCTTTGCAAAGGCCAGCGCCGCTGTGGCGGTGATGCAAAGAGCACACAGCGCTGTGAGTTTTTTCTTGTTCACGTCTTTTGCCTCCTCTCGGTTATTTTGGCCGGAGAAAAACACCGAACCTTATATCAGGCGGACTTCCCGCCTATCATTTTCGTCAAGGGTCAATTGCATCTGTTCGGACGATAAAGCGTACAGAGCCGGGCAGCATGCCTTCCGATCCGGAGAAAGTTGTATACTCCTCGCTCAGCTTTTGCAGGGCTTTCAGCCGATCGATCAAAGTCTGCCCGTCATCCTCCAGCACATCGGAAAGCTTACGGATGCCCTCACTATCGAATTGAGCCATACCGTCTTTTAGCTCCTGTGCGCCGGCAAGAAGCTGGGCGATCCCATTTACCAGTTCAGAGCTTCCGGATTTCAACTGGGCCGTGCCGTCTTTCAGGGAAGAGGCTCCGTCTGCCAAGCGGGCAGCCCCATTGGCAGCGCTTGAAGCGCCGTCAGCCAAGGTTGCAGAACCTTCGCTCAGTGCAGATGCGCCGTTGGCAAGTGCTTCAGCTCCTGATGCCAAAGTATCTGATCCACTGCTCAAGCTGGAAGCGCCATTGGCCACGTCAGCAGCGCCATTGGCCAAGGTTGCCGACCCATCTCTAAGCGCGGTGGCTCCATCGGCGACACGGGATGCCCCATCAGCCAAATCCGCTGTGCCTTCGCTCAAGGTGGATGCACCGTCAGCAACAACGGAAGCTCCGCTGGCCAATGCTGAGGTTCCATCTCTGAGGGCAGATGCTCCGTTTGCAACATCGGAAGCTCCGGAAGCAAGTTCAGAGGTTCCCTCTCTGAGGCTTGACGCACCGTCAGCCACATTGGAAGCACCAGTTGCCAAAGCCGCTGCACCGGATGCGGTACTGGCGGCGCCTTCTGCGAGCTGTTGAGTACCTGCGCTCAACTCCCTCGCACCGGCCGCTGCATTTCCTGCGCCGTTGCTGAGAGAACCGGCGCCGTCGTAAAGCTGCCCTACTCCGGCCACAAGCGCCTGCGAGCTCTCGGACATTTGAGCCAAGCCGCCTGCGAGCGAACCAACACCGGATGCAGCATCATTGAGCCCGCTCTCAAGGCTCGTCGCCCCGGCGTAGAGTTGGTCTGCTCCGGCTTTCAGCTCGGCTGCACCGGATGAAATGCCGCCAGCCCCTGCGCTGATGCTGCCCGCAGCCGAGGAGATTTCACCTGCACCTCCTTGAATGGCGCTCAGATACCCGGCAATCGCATCAAGCGCAGCCGCGTTTTCTTCCGTTCTCGGGATTGAGGAGAGCATGGATGATGCTGCTGAAGCGGCGACGGAAATGTTATTTGCGCCTGCAGCGATACCATCGGCTCCTGTTTGTATATTTCCGGCTGCGGCACTGATGCCATTCAGTCCGGACGAAAGGCTGGAAGCACCCGCGGCAAGCGATTGCGCGCCGGATACCGCGCTTGCCAGCGCAGCTTGAATCTGAACGGCTCCGTTATACAGAGCACTGACGCTGTCGGGGAGTCCAGCAACCTGTGACTGCATTTGCCCCAGACCTGCATGCAGACTCTGTGCTCCGTCATTCAATGTGTCCAGCCCAGCCGAAAGAGAGCTCATGTTTTCCGATACAGCTGTAGCTCCATCAGAAAGGGCGGAGGCTCCGCTACTGAGCGCCGCTGCTCCATCGGACACCTGACTGGCGCCCTCGGACAAGGCTGTAGCACCGGTGTCAAGCGCGGCTGCACCTTCTGACAGTTGGCCGGCACCGGTGGCCAAATTGGATGCGCCGTCATCCAAATCTCGTGCGCCGGCAGCAACCTGTTGGGCTCCTCCTGAAAGGGACGAGGCTCCCTCTTGCAGCGCGGCAGCGCCCTCAGAAACTTGACTGGCACCGCCCGATAACTCTTCCGCGCCGGAGCTGACAGATGCGGCTCCGTCAGCGACCTGTCTGGCTCCGCCTGACAGTGCGGAAGCGCCGTCTCTCAGTGCGGCAGCACCTTCGGATACCTGACCGGCGCCGTCCACAAGATCCGCAGCGCCGGAGCTGACAGATGCAGCGCCATCGGCGACCTGCTTTGTGCCATCCGCCAGTTCAGATGCCCCGGCTTTTAATTCTCCTGCGCCTGCATCTACGGCCCCGATACCTTCATTAAGCGCCGCACTGCCAGAGCTCAATTTGCTGATGCCATCGTAAAGCTCGCTTGTTCCGCTTACCAGGCGGGAAGAAGCATCGCCAAGCTGCCCGATCGCATCTTGAAGATCGTCAAGGGTTTCTACATGGTCCAAATTCAAATCATCGAGAAGAGAGTTTTCAATGATCGTCAACGTAGTCAGAAGTGAGAAATCTAC
Organism: uncultured Eubacteriales bacterium; assembly: GCA_900316205.1. GTDB lineage: Bacteria > Bacillota > Clostridia > Oscillospirales > Oscillospiraceae > Limivicinus. The sequence continues at coordinate 3,147 of ONBX01000063.1, read as the reverse complement.
AACATCCGCCTCAATGACAACTGTATCCGGAATGTTGAGGCTGATAGCTTTCCCATCTGCGTCGTGCAGATCATTGATGCCAAGGCTTTCAGACAGTCCAGGCATTGCCATACCGACAACTACCGTTTGATCCCCGGTATTGATGATCTTTCCGTTTGTGACGCTGACGGCTGACGCCTGGTTGTTATCCAGTACAAGCCCGGAGATGACCAAAAAGGGCTGATAGAGCGTGACAAGCTCACCGTTGATGATTTGTTCGGAGGCCATATTGTTTTTGTAGGAGAACGTTATAACCAGATGCCCGCTTTTCCCCGCCAAATCATTGCCGGACATCTTTTTCCCGTCGAGCGTATATGAAATGGAAGTGGATACCGGGAGCGGCTGATTGCTGTTTCCCTGATAATAAATGTCATTTCCGTTTGCCTGCCAAACCAGTCTTCCATTGGAATCAACGGAGTAAGTTTCATCGCCTTTGACATTTTCAATATCGGAAAGCGTTGCATAATCTGTGATGATTTCTTCGCCGTCGGGGTTTTTGAGCCAGACACTGACGATCGTCTGTTCAGGCGTGCCGTCAGGACTGGAGATGACATATACGGTTTCTTCTTTGTCTGACACGCTGTGATGGCTCTGAAGAAGCATGACTGCCGCATCGGATACCTGCCTGACCTCCGATGAATTTACAACCGCGGCCGGTTGCGGAGCGGCTCCGCAGCCACACAGGCAGGAGAGCAGCATTACAGCGCTTAAGCAGATCGCTATACTTTTGCTAAATGTACGATTCATCATTATCCTCCTTGTCAGATAACCTGCTCTGCGGACGATTGTCCAGGCATTGCAGATGTCGTTTGCTTTTTCTTCATTCCCAGACTTGTATGGATTACGACACCGTCCAGCAGCATCAGGAGAGCCGGAAGGATCAGCAGCACAGAAAGCATGCTGACCAGCGCGCCGCGGGAGAGAAGGTTGCACATGGAACTAATCAAATCAATATCCGAATACACACCCACGCCGAAGGTGGCGGCGAAGAAGCTCAGAGCGCTGACCAGAACAGACGGCATGGCGTAGGCCAGCGCCTGCGTTATGCTGGTCTTTTTGTCGTTATCCAGGCGCAGTTCCTTATACCGGGTGGTCATCAAAATGGCGTAGTCCACGGTGGAGCCCAGCTGGATGGTGCTGATGCAGATGGGCGCGATAAAGGGCATGGTAAAGCCGGTGTAATAGGGAATGCCCAGGTTAATAAAGATCGCAAACTCGATCACGGCCACCAGAATGACCGGCAGGGAGATCGAGCGCAACGTCAGCAGGATAATGAGGAACACGAAACCGATGGACACCCACGAGACCACGGTGAAGTCGGTATTGGTGATCTCAATCAAATCCTTGGTACAGGGCGCTTCCCCGATCAGCATACCGTCCTGGTCATACTCTTTCAGAATTGCGTTGATCTCGTCTATCTGATGGTTGCAGTCGTCGGTGGAAACCTTATAAGCGGAGTTGATCAGGATCAACTGATAGTCCTCACTTTTGAGGATACTCGTGATTCGCTCCGGAAGTATTGCCTCCGGAATACTGCTGCCTAACAGAGAATTCAAGCCAAGCGTGTTGGTGACGCCGTCAACTGCCTCTATACGGCGGATCATAGCGGAAGCATCCGAAACCGACAGTTCTGCATCGCACAGGATCATGTGAGTCGTTGCGACATCAAATTTTTCTTCCAGCTTGCGATTGGCAATTAGAAACTGCATATCATCATCGGAGATGCTTTCCAGATCATCTCCAGACAGGATCTGCGTAAAGTCGTAATATACCGGGGTGTTGCTATATCCAATGGCCGCCGGCACAAGAATAATGATAAACAGGATGAGGAACACCCAGTAGTGACCCGTTACCCATGCAGCAACGACACGCATGTCCGGGATCAGCGAACGGTGCATGGTTTTCGTCAGGGGCTTATCGAACAAAAGAATCAGCGCCGGAAGAATCGTTACGCTTCCGATCACACCGAGCAGACAGCCCTTTGCCATCACAATTCCCAAGTCCATACCCATGGTATAGCTCATGAAACACAGGGCAAGGAAACCTGCGATCGTAGTCAACGAACTGCCCGCAACGGACAGCACAGTGTCCCTGATGGCAAGAGCCATGGCGTCAGTCTTGGCCTCGCAGTTTTGCTTCTGTGCGCAATAGGCATGCCAGAGAAAGATGGAATAGTCCATCGTTACGGCAAGCTGCAGCACAGCGGCGAGCGCCTTTGTTATGTACGATATCTCACCGAGGAAGATATTTGTCCCCATATTGTATAGAATCGTAATGCCAATGCCAGCCAGAAACACCGGCGGAACCAGCCACGAATCCGTCAACAGTTCCATTGCTATCAGCGCGCACAAGACGGCAATACCCACATAAACAGGCTCTTCCCGTTCCGCCAGCGCTTTGAGGTCCGTCACCAAAGCAGAGATGCCGGAAACAAAGCACTGCTTTCCTGCAGTGGATCTGATCTGCTCAATTGCCTCAATCGTCTCGTCGGCGGAGGACGAGGTGTCAAAGAATACCGCGATAATCGTGCTGTCGCCCTGAACGAAAACATTCTGCAGCTTTTGCGGCAGGATCGCTTTGGGAATGCTCAAATCCACGAAGCTGTCATACCATATGGCACTGTCCACATGGGGGATCTCTTCAATTTGCTGACGCAGGGATGATATATCCTTGTCGTTCATCCCCTCTACGATAACAAAACTGAAAGCGCCCTTCCCGAATTCATCCATCAGAATGTTCTGCCCCTCTACCGTATCAATATCAGCCGGCAGGTAGGTGAGCATATCATAATTGATTCTCGTGGCCTGCATTCCCAAAAAAGCGGGAATCATCAGCAGGAGCGCCAGAATCAAAATAGGCGTTCTCAATTTAACAACTATTTTACCGAACTTTTCCATTTTTCCTCCTGAAATACGGCAAGGGTCAGTCGAAGTCTCTCCAGAACCGTTTGATTTCTTCTTCGTACTTCTCCCTTTCCACAAAGTAGCTCATGCCGTGACCAGCACCGGGAACAATCAGCAGCCGCTTGGGTCCGGCGCAGGCCTTGTAGTTTTCATAGGTCATCTCCACAGGAACAAAATGATCGTCCGTGCCGTGGATCAACATGAC
>ONBX01000025.1 GCA_900316205.1 uncultured Eubacteriales bacterium | reverse complement strand
TGAACCCGTGTTTGCATATTTTAATTCTATGAAAGGCTTTGCAATCTTAATTCCCACCTGGCTGCACCGCCGACTGGAACTTATCTTTGCAATTCAACTCGAAAGGAGGGATCGCCATGCAGGACTGGCTCAAAAGCAAGAGCCTGCTGTTCTCTCAGATCTTTGTGATCCTCTTTGCCCTGCTGCTGCTTGTGCTGGATCTGGGCTGCGTGCCCATCGTGCGCTGGTTTGCCGCCCTGCGCGGCATGGGCGACACCAGCCGCCGGGGCTTCCTGGCTGTGCTGCTGCTCTGCAGCGTGTTCGGCTGGGTGCTGCTCTTCGCCATGTGGCGGCTGCTGGGCAATCTCCGCCGGGCTCTCGTTTTCACGGAGCAGAATATCCGCCTGCTGCACACGGTGAGCCTCTGCTGCGCTTTGGCGGCGCTCCTATGCATCGGGGGCTGCTTCTTCTACCTGCCCTATCTGCTGGCGGCGGCCGCCGCAGGCTTCATGGCTCTCATCGTTCGCATCGTGGGCAACGTCTTTCAAAAGGCGCTGGACATGAAGGACGAGCTGGACCTGACGATCTGAGGGGCGAGCATGGAGATACGGATCAATCTGGACGTGATGATGGCCAGGCGCAAGATCGGCAGCGCGGAGCTGGCCGAGCGCATCGGCATCACCCCGGCGAACCTGTCCATCCTGAAAACCGGCAAGGCCAAGGCCGTGCGCTTCACCACCCTGATGGCTCTCTGCCACGAGCTTCAATGCCAGCCCGGGGATCTATTGGAATTCGTGGACGACGGGGAGGAATGAAGCGCGGCTGCAGCGCGCAAAGAAAAGCCTTCCCCCAGCGGGGACTTTTGCCGTCCGCAAAAACTGCCAGTGGCAGTTTTTGCAGGCAAAAGAGGCGCGAAGCGACAAGTGTTACCCGCCGTACCCCGCGAGGCAGATGACGGATGAGGGAGATATGTTCCTCTTGCATAAAGATCCGGGGTTTCGCTCGTCGATACTTCTCCCTCACCTGTCAGCTTCGCTGACATCCTCCCCCGCTGGGGGAAGAACAGTGGGCGGCCAGTTGGCCGCCGAAGACGACACCGCAACTTTTCACTTTTATCCGAAAGGAGAATACTATGACCGATCATGAATTGCCGGGGGGCTCCGCGCCCGCCGGAGGGAGTTCTGCGCCCTCGGAGGGGCTTGTACCCGAGGAACAGGCCCGGGCCATCCCTGTGAACACGACGCCGCCGGCGCCCGGCTTCTCCGCCTCCCGGAAGGAGATCCTGGCCGCCATCGCCAGCTATTTTCTGGCCTGGTGGTATCTCTTTGACGCCCAGCTGCTCTTCGGTCCTTTGGACGGCACGCCCCCCTCCCGGCTCTGGACCCTGCTCTTCGTGCTGGGCTTCGTGGGCCTCACAGAGTTTCTCCATTGGGAACAGAAGCGTCCCCGGGAGAGCTGGATCTGGCTGGGCTGCCTGGGGATCATCACCCTCAGCATTCTGCTGGGTCGGGTTCAGGTCTGGGACGCGGTACAGCGAGTCCTCTTCCTGCACCTGGCGGCGGTGTACTGGCTGCTCTGCCGCAGCGGACGCCTGGTGGAGGGCGAAAGCGGCCATCTGCTGACCCTGGACGGGATCCACGGCTTTGTGATCTTCCCCTTCTATCACTTCTATCTGCGTATCCGCTGCCTCTGGTTTGAGGCCAGGACCCTTGTCCGGGGCAGAGTCCGGGTCAAGTGGGCCAGCGTACTGTGGTCCCTGCTGGCCCTCTGCTTCGCGCTGGCCCTCTTCGCCCTCGCCGTGAGCCTTCTGTCCAGGGCGGACGCCGGCTTTCATCAGCTCATGGGCCGGATGGCAGACTGGTTTTCCTTCGACTGGAACGGGGAATGGCTTTTCAAGTTTGCGCTGAGCCTGCCCGTGGGCCAGTACCTCTTCGGCCTCATCGCCGGCTCCCGCCGGGAGGATCCGGAGATCCTCCGGGAGCGGGGCCGGAGGCTCTGCGCCTGGGTGGAGAGCCTGCGCAAGGTGCCGAACCTGGTCTGGACGGCGCTCACCGGCGGCTTCGTGCTGCTGTATCTGGTGTTCTTTGTCCTGCAGGGCAGTTATCTCTTCGGTGCCTTCACCCGCACCCTGCCGGAGGGCTTCATCGTGTCCCAGTACGCGCGGGAGGGCTTCTTTGAGCTCTGCCGGGTCATGGGCCTGAACTTTGCTCTCCTGTGGCTTGTGACGCGGATGAGCCGCCGTCCGGTGCGGGAGGACAGGGCCAGCCTGCTCCTCTGCCTCATCCTCCTTGCCGAGAGCATGCTCTTTGCCGTGGTGGCCTTTTCCAAGCTGGCTTTGTATATCGACTGCTTCGGCTTCACGCCCCTGCGGCTGCAATCCACCTGGCTGGTCTGCGTGCTTTTCGCCGGCTGCCTGGCCTTTGGCTGGAACCTCCTCACCGGCAAAAAGTCCCTGCGCATCTGGCTCATCTTCTCCGCGGTGAGTCTGAGTCTTCTGTGCCTGGTGTGAGGAAGGAGGCGGGCCGTCGAGGACGCCGGCCCCTACAAGTGCCCTGACGGGGAGGCGGATAGCCTGCCCTTCGCCCAGTTATCCAAAGCTTCCACCTCATCCGTCTTGCCCCTCGCGTGAGATTGGGGCAAGCCACCTTCTCCTCAAGCCGCCGCACGTCAGAACCATAGAGCTTCGCGAAGATTCTATTTCCCAAGCTGAAACCTTTTGCCCCTCCCAAACGTTCTAAAAGCAAGAAAAGCACAAGGAGGATCCCCATGGACGCTGCCGAAAAGAAACCCTTGCTTCCATCCTGGGCCGTGAAGGCCCTGATCTGGTGCGGCCCCACGCTGTTCTTTCTTCTCGTGGATACTGCGATCTTCGGCCTGGTGCCCGAGAAAGAGACGATCGCCACCTTTTGCCTGATCCCGCTCTTCGGGCTCATGGTCTCGCGGCTGATCTTCCTGTTCCGCTCCCGCAGATCCCTCGGGGCCAAGATCGCCCTCACGGTCCTGTGGCTGCTGCTGCAGGCGGCGCTCTGGTTCGTTGCCCTGCTTTTCCCCATCAATCTCTATCACTGCGTTCGGGAGGATGCTCCGGAGCAATTTGAGGATCATTTTTCCAAGCTATATTATGTGTGCATGACCCCCCAGGACACGCCGAAGCGTCTCCTGTTTCCGCTGGAGCTGGGGACGCCGGAGGCTCAGGAGTACCACCGCTATGATAAACATGCTGCTATTTTCCTGAGTCAGTCCTGCACCCTGCTTTGCCGCTATGCAGAGGAGGACTATGAGGCGGCGAAAGCCAACCTGGAGGCCCGATACCGCTTCCGTACCGAGCTGATGGACACCGAGTATTCTTTCGGCGATAAGCAGGTGAAGCAGATCGAGCCCTTTGTCCGTATCGGCGACGATCTCTTCCGGGTGCTTCTGCCCCGGGACGGAGAACGGGAGTTTACCGATGACTTCTATAAAGGCTGTATCCTGATCGTGACAAATGACGTCCGGCGCGAGATCGGATATATCGCCTTTGCAGACATAGATCTGGACGTGGCGGAGGATCTGGCGGTGTTTATAAACGACGAATGCGGCTGGAAGCACATCCGCCGATAGCGCCGGCGCGAGGACGGTGGGGTGCCCCTTTGTAGGGGCCGGCGTCCCCGACGGCCCGCGCAGCAGGCGCGTTTCCAACAAAAACAGTGTGCGGCGAATTCGTATCATGCTTCGAATTCGCCGCACGCTGATTTTGTGGGATCCCTGTTCTGCCGGGAGGGGCAAGCCCCTCCCCTGCGGCGGGACAGGGCGGCAGCGGCGTGCACGGAGGAGAGTGCCTCCCTCTTCGTTTTTCTCTCTTCCTTCTCTTCTGGCAGAAACAGCCCCTCTCCGTCACTTCGTGACACCTCTCCCCGACTCGGGGAGAGGCAAGCGCGCAGATGATCATCATGCAGAAATATTGCGGACGATAGAGAAAGAGCAAAAGATGCGCAAAGGCCCACTTGGCTCTCCCCGTGCGATAGCTTGGGGAGAGCTGGCGCGACAGCGCCTGAGAGGGGGAAGAAAAAGATTCTGGTCGGGGACAACCCCTCCGTCATCCAGCGGGCGTAACACGCTGGATGACACCTCCCCTTGCACAGGGGAGGTTGTGCGCGGGGAAGGCTTTGCCGTTCCTTTGCGCTTGACAAGTTTCTTCCAGGATTTATAATAATGAACGTATAAAAAAGCCTTTTACAGGAGGCGCGCACCGTGAGAAAACGGATCTTTGAGATCATTGAGGTCGCCCGGGAGGACGACCGGCTGAGCCATATTTACGACATCACCATGATGGCGGTGATCTGCCTGAGCCTGCTGCCGCTGATGTTCAAGGAGAGCACCCCCTTCCTCCATGTATTGGACCGGGTGTGCGTGGTGATCTTCATCGGGGACTATCTGCTGCGCTGGCTCACGGCGGACTATAAATTTCCCGCCAAGAACCGAATCTGGTCCTTTGTGCGCTACCCCTTCTCCTTCATGGCCATCATCGACCTGCTGAGCATCCTGCCCTCCCTCACGGTGCTGAATGCCAGCTTCAAGGTGCTGCGCGTCCTGCGGCTCATGCGGGCGCTGCGGGTCTTCCGGGTGCTGCGGGCCGTGCGCTATTCCAAGAGCATCCGCATCATCGGCGCGGTGCTGCGCCGCTCCAAGACAGAGCTCATCGCCGTGGGCACCCTGGCGGTGGCCTATATCCTCATCTCGGCCCTGGTGATCTTCAACTCCGAGCCGGACTCCTTTGACGATTTCTTCGAGGCGGTGTACTGGGCCACGGTGCTGCTCACCACCGTGGGCTACGGAGACATCTACCCCGTCACCACCATCGGCCGGGCCATCGCCATGGCCTCCTCCCTCTTTGGCATCGCCATCGTGGCGCTTCCCGCCGGCATTATCACCGCCGGCTACATGAAGGAGCTGGAGAAGGAACGGCTGGAGGACGAGCGGGAAGAAGCGGAAAAACAGCGGCAGCGGGATAAAGTCGAGCCCAAGCCGCTGCGGGAAAGGTTGTGAAGCCATGGCAAAAGATACCGATATTCGCCTGCAGACCCAGGTGATCTATTCGATCTATATCCGCAGCCACACCCAGGAGGGGACCTTCCGCTCGGTGATACCCGACCTGGACCGGATCCGGGCCCTGGGCACAGACATCATCTGGTTCCTGCCCATCCACCCCATCGGGGTAAAGGGCAAGAAAGGGAGCCTGGGCTGCCCCTATGCCAACCGGGATTACCGTAGTGTGAACCCCTGCTACGGCACCATGGAGGACTTCCTGGCCCTGGTGGAGGAGATCCACAGGCGGGGCATGAAGGTGATGATCGACGTGGTGTATAACCACACGTCCCCCGACGCGGTGCTTTTCCAGGAGCACCCGGAGTTTTACTACCGGGACGCCCAAGGCAGCACCGGCAACAAGTTCGGCGACTGGGCCGACGTCATCGACCTGGACTACAGCGTTCCCGCCCTCTGGGACTATCAGATCGAATCCCTCCGCTTCTGGGCCGGGATCGTGGACGGCTTCCGCTGCGACGTGGCCTCCCTGGTGCCCCTGGACTTCTGGCGGGCGGCCCGGGCCGCGGTGCAGGAAGTGGACCCGGACCATATCTGGCTGGCGGAGAGCGTGCACCGGAGCTTTGGGGCTCTGGCCCGGCGCCTGGGCTTTCACGCCGCCCGGGACACCGAGGCCTATGAGGCCTTCGACCTGGAGTACGACTACGACATCCGGGAGGTCTTCGACAAGCTCCTGCGGCGCCAGGCGCCCCTCTCCCAGTGGATCGACCTGCTGGAGTACCAGGAGGCGGTCTACCCGGAGAATTACAACAAGATGCGCTGCCTGGAGAACCACGACCAGCCCCGCATCGCCTCGGTGATCCGGGACGAGGGGGAGCTTGTGAATTACACCGCCCTGCTGTATTTTCTCAAGGGCACGGTGCTCCTCTACGCCGGGCAGGAGTTTGAAGATCCCCATCAGCCCAGCCTTTTCGAGCGGGAACCCATCCACCGCAGCACCGGAAAGGACCTGAGTCCCCTGCTTACGAAGCTGGGGGAGATCCGCAAGACCTGTTTTTCCGGAACGGACAGCTTCTGGGGCCAGGCTGAGGACGCAAAGCGCATCGCCGTCCTCCGGCGGGGCAGCTGCGCCGGGGTCTTCTGCCTGGACGCGGCGCCAGGCGCCGTCAGGCTGGAGGAGCGGCTGGAGATCCCCGACGGCTGCTACGAGAACCTGCTGGGCGGCGAAGCCGTCCGGGTGGAAAAAGGCGTTCTTTTTGCAGACGGCAAGCCCGCCATCTTCCGTCTGACTTGAAATCCCGCCCCTTTTCCTGTAGAATGGAGCCATAAATACTTGATGGAAACGGAGATATCTGCCATGTCGAAGCTTTATGTGTTATCCGGCCCCTCCGGCGCGGGCCTGGGAGAGATCGTCACCGCCCTCTTTGCCCGGCGGCCTGCCCTTTGCGCCGTGACCCCCGTTACCGCCCGGAAGATGAAGGCCGGCGAGGTGGACGGCGTGGGCTTTTATTTCTACGATCTGGAGGGCTGGAACGCCCTGAAGGAGAGCGGCGACCTGCTGGAGGCCACGGAATTTGCCGGCAACGACTACGGCACCTCCCGGAAGCTGGTGAACGCGGCGCTGGCGCAGGGGCGCGACGTGCTGCTGAACCTGCCGGTGGAGCGGGCAGCCCAGCTCAAGGCCAACATGCCCGAGGCCGTCTGCCTCTATGTGGAGCCCTCGGCGGCGGTGCTGAAGGCCCGGTACGAGGCGATCTCCCGCAGCCGCTTCGAGCTCTCCGTCCGCCTGGAGCAGGCGGAAAAGGAGCGGGCCCTCTCTGCCTTCTGCGACAAGCGAATCTGCAGCGATGATGCGGACAAGGCCGTGGAAGAGATCCTGGGAGACATGGAGAACGGATAGGGTCGGCTTCCTTCCCTGTTCTCTTCCGGAAACGAAAAGCTGAAAATCAGGCATCCGAGTCGGTTCGGATGCCTGATTTTTCCATTTTTACCATTTTTTCGAACAAATCTGTCTCTTTGCTTTTGTTCTTTACTGAGCAATAGCCACAAACTTTTTTCTTTTTTTCCCCAGCTTGTTGACAGGAGGAAAAAGGGCGCTATAATGAGGCCAACTGAACAAAGTATGATAGAGGCGCGAAAAAGAAGAGTAAGCACCACGCAAGGCGGCGGAAACCGCCGGTGCGAAAGGCTTTTTCGCCGAAGGGTATCCGCCTTTCCGGACGGGTATGCCTGGGCCGCGACAGAATATGCCGCGGACTGTCGCCTTTGGGCGGAGAGCTGTCAGACATATGCCCGGGTGGGCCTCCCTGTCATGAACAGTATCTGCTCTGTTCATGATTTTTCTTTTTTCAAGGAGGTTTTCCCCATGTACGGTACCATCTGGGCACTGCTGCCCCCCATCATCGCCATCGTGCTGGCGCTGATCACCAAGGAGGTCTACTCCTCTCTCTTCCTCGGCATCGTCGTCGGCGGCTTGCTGGCGGCTAACTTCTCCCCCATCGGCGCGCTGGACACCATCATCAACGACGGTCTGATTTCCGGCGTGGCCGACGCCTGGAATGTGGGCATTTTCCTGTTTCTGATCCTGCTGGGGATCATCGTGGCGCTGATGAACAGCGCCGGCGGCTCCGCCGCCTTCGGCCGCTGGGCCGAGACCCACGTGAAGAGCCGGGTCGGCGCGCTGCTGGCCACCCTTCTGCTGGGCGTTCTGATCTTCGTGGACGACTATTTCAACTGCCTCACCGTGGGCAGCGTCATGCGCCCCGTCACCGACGGCCACCGGATCTCCCGGGCAAAGCTTGCCTATATCATCGACGCTACGGCGGCGCCCATCTGCATGATCGCCCCCATCTCCTCCTGGGCCGCGGCAGTGTCCGGCATCGTGGACGAGGGCGTCATGAGCGGCACGGAGCTCTTCGTCCGGGCCATTCCCTGGAACTACTACAGTTTGCTGACGCTGGTGTTCGTGGTTGGGCTCACGCTGCTGCGCTTCGACTACGGCCCCATGGCGCTGCATGAGCGCAACGCACAGCTCCGCGGCGATCTCTTTACCTCCGGGGAGCGCGGCGGCGCCGCGGAGGATGTGGCCTCCAATCCCCGCAGCCGGGTGATCGATCTGCTGCTGCCGGTGGTAGTGCTGATCGTCTGCTGCGTGGCGGGCATGCTCTATGTGGGCGGCTTTTTCTCCGGAGTCCCCTTCGCCGAGGCCTTTGCCGCCACCGACGCCTCCGTGGGTCTGCCCTGGGGCTCCATGATCGCCCTGATCTTCACCTTTCTCTATTTCTTCGCAAGGAGGCTTCTCAGCTTCAAGCAGGCCATGAGCTGCATCACCAAGGGCTTCATCGCCATGGTGCCCGCCCTGCTGATCCTGACCTTCGCGGTGACCCTCAAGAACATCACGGGGATGCTGGGTGCGGCGGAATATGTCTACGGCGTGATGGAACAGGCCTCCTCCGGGCTTTATAAGCTGCTGCCCGCCATCGTCTTTCTCGTGGCCTGCGGCCTGGCCTTCTCCACCGGCACCTCCTGGGGCACCTTCGGCATCCTGCTGCCCATCGTCACCAAGGTCTTCCCCGCCGACAGCACCCTGCTCATCATTGGCGTCTCCGCCTGTCTCGCCGGGGCAGTGATGGGCGATCACTGCTCTCCCATCTCGGACACCTCCATCATGGCCTCCGCCGGTGCCCAGTGCGACCATATCAGCCATGTTTCCACCCAGCTTCCCTATGTGCTGACGGTGGCAGGGGTCAGCTTTGTAAACTACCTGATCGCCGGCTTTGTGCAGAACGTCTGGCTCTGTATGGGCACCGGCCTTCTGCTCACCGTGGGCGTACTCTTCCTCCTGCGGCAGCTTTACCGGCCGCAAAGCGTCTGAAACGCAGGACGGAAGAAGAAAGAAGGAATTGTGGTGTCCCCTGCGGGGGCGGATTGAAATCCATCGGCAAAGCCGATCCCATTCCTTCTGCATTCCTTCATTCGCGAAACATCTTCATTTCCTCATTTCCCCGCCATCTCCTCCAAACGCAAGCCTGACAAAAAACTCCCCTGAAGCCGCGCTTCAGGGGAGTTTTCTCTGTCAGATCTTGATCCTCTTGATGAGAAGGGCCGCCACGATGCCGATGACAACGCCGGCGACGGTGCCGCTAAAGAGCAGCACCGGCAGATAGTAGATGACGTTGGAGCCCATCAGGGCCCAGGCCATCAGGATCTGGCCGATATTGTGCAGGACACCGCCCGTGACGCTCACGGCAACGCAGCCAAACTGGGGGATGCGCCGCAGGAGGATCATGCCCAGAAGGCTCAGGGCCGCGCCGGCTGCGGAGTACATCAGGCTTGCCACATGGCCGAAGAGCAGACTCACCAGCAGCACCCGCAGCAGAGAGATGCCGGCGGCCTCCTTCCAGCCCAGCTTATACAGGGCGAAGATCACCGCCAGGTTCGCCAGGCCCAGCTTCACCCCCGGGATGCCCGGGGAGGGGATCTGGCTTTCCACATAGGAGAGGATCATGGCCAGCGCGATGCACATGGCCATGACCGTGATTTTTTTGGTTTTCATGCTTTGGAGTCCTTATCCCACCACCAGGTCGATGCCGTTGCTTTCTCCTCCCTCCACCGTCACGGTGAGGCGGTTGGGCAGGCAGGTGATGACCTGGCCGGTGTAGTGGATCTTGCCCTGCTTGACGCAGATATGGTCCGGGCAGTTGGCCTCAGAGAGCCAGGCCTGCCCGTTTTCGATGACCAGGATGTTGCTGCCGCCGTTGAGGGGGAAAGTGCCGTTTACAGCCAGAGAGTGGCGTTCCACCTCCAGCCCGTCCACGCGCACCACCACTTGGCCCCCCTCCTGACGCCCGTGGTTGAGCGTGAAGTACAGGACACCGGAGAGCAGCAGCAGGGCCGCGATCAGCACCAGGTCCCAGCGAAGCTTTCCCTTTGCTTTCACTTGAACTGGAAGGCGGTGAGGGCCAGGGCCACGATGGCGGCGGCCAGGATCTGCAGGGGGAAGCCCCGGAAGGCCTTGGGCGCCTGGTCATGCTCCAGCTTCTCCTGCACCCCGGTGAGGAGGAACAAGCCGAAGAGGAAGCCCAGGCCGATGCCCAGGGCGCTCAGCAGCACCTCGCCGATGCTCTCCGCCTCCTGGAGCTTCAGAGCGGCGGCAAGCACCGCGCTGTTCAGGGCGATCACCGGGAACCAGACGCCCAGCTTTTTGCCGCAGATGAGCTGCAGCAGATACACCAGCACCAGGATCAGGGTGACGGCGGCCAGGATCAGCCAGTAGCCGGGGATCAAGTCCCGCAGGAGCCAAAGGATCAGGGAAGAGAGCACCGTGACCACCGTGACCGCAAGGCCCAGGGTCAGCATTTTCTCGCCCTTCTTGGAAAAGCCCAGCAGCGGCGTCAGGCCAAGGCCCGCGCTGAGAGCGTAGTTGTTCACCAGGACAAAGCCCAGAACCAGCAGAATGCTTTCTTTCATGCTTCCGCCTCCTTTTCCTCACAGGGGATGCCCACCGCGGCGCAGGTGTTCTCTCCCGCCTCTTCCCTTCCCGGGAAGAGCTTGTTGAAGAGAGCCAGCAGGATGCTGTACACCACAAGGCCGCCGGGAACCTGCAGCAGCATGGGGATCTTATAGTCCTTCAGGGCCTCGATGGGGCTGCCGGCAAGGCTGGCGGCGCCGAAGAGCTCCCGGATGCCGGCCAGCAGCAGCACGAACACCGCAAAGCAGAAGCCGTTTTCCAGGGCGCTCAGCAGGCCCTTGCCCAGACCGAAGTCCGCGGCGTCCTCGCCGGAGCCGAAGAGCAGCAGGTCCACCGCCAGGATCGCCAGATAAAAGCCCAGCATCTCAAAAAGGCTCGGCAGCAGCGCCTGGAGCAGCAGCTGCGCCATGGAGGCAAAGCCCGCCACCACCAGGGTAACGGCGGCCAAACGCGCCTCCTGAGGAATGAGCTTGCGCACAAGGCCCAGCACCAGGGCCGAGCACAGCAGCACGCCCATCACGGCGATGCTCATGCCCAGAGCGGCGCGCACATCGGTGCTGGCAGCCAGCGCCGGGGCCGTGCCCAGAAACAGCAGCATCACAGGATTGCGAAACAGCAGTTTACGTTCTTTCATGTGCTCACCCCCTGTTTCCCATCAGAAGCCCGAAGGCCTCGAACACGTCTCTTGTGGCGGTCTCCATGGCGTCGGAGCTCATGGTTGCGCCGGCGATCAGGGTATCCTCAACGGTAAAGCTCTCCGCCGTCATGCCGACGAAGTTCTCCTTATAGGCCTTCTCGTCCAGGGTGTAGTCGCTGAAGTACTCGGAGTGGAGGATCAGCTCGGACACGCGGAAGGCGCTGATGGCGCCGGTCTCGTCCAGGACGTAGTAGACCTGCATCACTTCGTTGGAGTAGCCGTAGGGATTCGCGGCGAAGGCATAGAGCGTGCCCTCCTCGGTCTCCACGGTCCAGGCGCCGGTGATGCAGTTGGCAAGGCCGGGGATCTCCACGGCCACAGGCTCCGCGCCCTCAGGCAGCACGCGGCCAAGGGCCTTGAGCTGGGCGGCGGAATTGTCGTCCAGGTTCTCATTCGTCAGGCTCTGCAGCTCCTCGATGAGGGCGGCGTCGGCGCTCGCGGTGACGTTCTCGCCCGCGGGATCATAGAGGCTCACCCCGCCAAGAGGCGTGCACACGGCCAGAAGCTTCTGTCCGTTGTCCACGAACCAGGCGCAGCCGCTGCCGTTGAGGGCCTTGAAGCCGCCGGTCACACTGCCGGAGGCGGCAAGCTCCTCACCCTGGACGGCGCCGGCCTTGTTCACAAGGCCCGGGAACACCAGGGGCAGCAGCTCATTGAGCAGCTGATCCTCGCCCTTCTCGGCGGCGGCGAAGAGGCCGTTTTCGATGAGGGTGTTGAAGCCGTCGTTCACGGCGTTCTTGATGGCGGAGGAGGAGAAGGTGACGCCGGCCACCAGCTGCACCTCAGCCAAGGTGGAATCCTGGCCTTCAAAGCTGGGCAGGAAGTCCTCGCTCAGCTCCTTGGTCTCGCCGGTGCTGTCCACGCTGAGGGAGACGATGCGTCCCTCATAGTCCACGATCAGGGTCAGCTCGATGGGCAGCTCCTTGGTGTAGCCCTGGAAGGTGGCAAGGTTCAGGGTGTAGACCTGCTTGCTCTCGTCGGCATAGACCTTCTGCACGGTGTCCGCCGTGACCTGCAGGGTGGATTCCTCAGGCTTCTCCCGGTCGAAGAGCAGGACGGAGTCGCCCAGCTTTTCCTTCTCGGCGGCGAGTCTGGCCTCCTCGGCCAGGCGCTCGTTTTCCGCCACGATGGGGGCGGTATAGGCGTTGACGCCCAGGACGCCCGCGGCCATCACGGCCAGCAGCAGCGCCAGGCACAGAACGCTCAGCAATACTTTCTTCATATCAGACACCTCCCAGAGGCTTTCTCCGGGTCCACTTTTCCAGCCAGGGGGCCAGGATGTTCATGCACAGGATGGAGTAGGACACGCCCTCCGGCAGTGTGCAGAACCAGCGGATCGCGAAGGTGATGAGACCGCAGCCCAGGGCAAAGAGCAGCCTGGCTCTCAGGGTGATGGGGGTGGTGGTGTAGTCGGTGGCCATGAACACGGCGCCAAGCACCAGGCCGCCGGCCAGGACCTCATACACGGCGGTGGTGAAGCCGCCGAACACAAGGCTCAGAAGGAACACGGTGCCCACAAAGATCACCGGGATCTCCCAGCGGATGACCTTGCGCAGCAGCAGGTAGGCAAAGCCGATCAGCAGGGCCAGGATGCAGGTCTCGCCGATGGCGCCGCCCCGCTGGCCCAGGAACATCTGCAGAAGGCTCGGAAGCTCCGCCCCCTCCACGCCGATGAGATCCAGAGGCGTGGCGGAGCTGGCAGCATCGATCCCTCTGGGGAGGGCGCCGCCGGCCACGGTGGAGGGAAAGGCGACCAGCAGGAACACGCGGCCGGTGATGGCGGGATTGGCAAAGTTCCGGCCGATGCCGCCGAAGACGCATTTCACCAGCACGATGGCGAACACCGTGCCCAGGGCGGCCTGCCACAGGGGCACGTTCACGCTCAGGTTCAGGGCCAGGAGAAGGCCCGTGACCACAGCGCTGAGGTCGCCCACGCTCTGCTTTTTGCGGGCGATGAGGTTAAACAGGAATTCGGAGATCACCGCGCTCACAACGCAGGTGAGGATGACCCAGAGGGCAGGAATCCCGAAGAGGATCACACCGGCCGCGGCGGCGGGAAGCAGGGCCAGGATCACGTCCAGCATGATCCGCCTGTCGCTGGCACCGCTGTGGATATGAGGGCCGGAGGACATGACGAGCTGTTCCATGGCTTAGTTCTTCCCTCCTTCCGGATGTTCTTTCTCCCACTTGCGCAGGAAGCCGATGCCGGCGTTGTTGTTCTCCGCCAGGGGGCGGTGGGCCGGGCATACGTAGCTGCAGCAGCCGCACTGCATGCAGACCTTCACCTGCTCCTTCTGCAGAAGGGCGGCACGGGCAGCGTCATCCTCCAGCTCCATGGCCCGGGCAAAGGCGGTGGGGTTCAGGCCAAGAGGGCAGACGGCAACGCAGCGGCCGCAGTGGATGCAGGGGCTGGGAGCGGTCTTTTTGGTGTCCTTTTTGTTCAGGATGACCACGGCGTTGGTGGCCTTCATGATGCGGGCGTCCATGGACTCCTGGGTCTTGCCCATCATGGCGCCGCCGAAGAGGATCTTGCCCGGCTCTTCCTTCAGGCCGCCGCAGGCCTCCACCACGTCCCGCACGGAGCAGCCGATGGGAACGATCAGGTTCTTGGGCTCCTTCACGGCGGAGCCGTCCACGGTGATGATGCGCTCCACCATGGGCATGCCGGTGACGAAATACTCCGCCATCTTCACCAGGGAGGAGACGTTGATGATAATGACGCCGAGGGAGGCAAGGCGCTGGCCCTTCTCCACCACCTTGCCTGTGGCGTTGTAGAGCAGGACCTGCTTGGCCCCCTGGGGATAGACGCTGCTGAGGGGCATGATCTTTACGGCCTTGTCGTCCTTGAAGCGCTCGGTGAGCTGCTGAATGGCGTCGGGCTTATTCTCCTCGATGCCGATGATGAATTCCTCGCTGCCCAGAAATTCCTTGAGCAGCTCCACGCCCTTCTGGATCAGGTCGCCCTGCTCCAGCATGACGCGGTGGTCCGCGGTGATGAAGGGCTCGCACTCAGCGCCGTTTACCAGGACGGTGCTGATATGGCCCTTCTGGGCCGCGGAGAGCTTGGCCCACACAGGGTAGGCCGCACCGCCCAGACCCACCACGCCGCTGTCGCGCACGCACTGGAGGAACTCATCCAGATTGGTGGGATGGGGGATCTTCAGGTCGGGGCACTTTTCCATCTTGCCGTCGCTCTCGATGCGGATGGCTGTGCCGGAGCCGCCGCCCATGGTATAGGGCTCGATGCCCGTCACCGTACCGGAGACGGACGCGTGGATGTGAGAGGCGCCGCGGTCCTTCTCCCGGGCGATCATTTGGCCCACGGTCACATGATCCCCCACCTGTACGATGGGCTCGGACTGGGTGGCGTGGTGGGCGTTCATGGGAGAGAGAGGGATCAGCACTTCCCTGGGGATGGGCATACGCACGGCGGCCATGCCGGCCGTGCTTTTATAGTGGGGCAATTTCAGGTTCGAGATACTTTTTTTCAAGCTCAAATCTCCCGCCTCCTCATTCAGGTAGTTTCTTCTGGTTCTTCGATCAAATCGGCGAAGCCCGGGGTGCTCTGGCTGCTTCCGTCGGGGAAGATCCAAAGCAGCTCCACGCCGCCGATGCTTTCGGCAAGTTTCATGCCCTCCTCCATCGGCATGCAGAAGAGCGCCGTGGACAGGGCGTCGGCCAGGGCACTGTCCCGGGTGATCACCGTGAGGGAGCCGAAATAGGCCGCCGGGTACAGGGTGTCCCTGTCGATAATGTGGTGGTAGCGTACGCCATCCACCGTGAAATAGCGTTCATAGACGCCGGAGGTGACGCAGGCCGTATCCCGGATGCGGATGCGGCAGGCAAAATCCTGGGCAGATTTGTCCGGGTCCCGGATGGCGGTGACCCAGCCGCTGCCGTCCGGCCGATCGCCGATGCAGCGGATGTTGCCGCCGATATTCAGGACATAGCCCACGGCGCCCTCCTGCTCCAGGTACTCCGCCGCCCGCTCGGTGGCGTAGCCCTTGCCCAAGGCCCCCACGTCGATGGAGGCCTCCGGGTCCGCGATGCGCACGGTGCAGGCCTGCTCGTCGATCTCCAGGAGTCCGATGTCGGTGTGCGCCCAGGCACGGCGCAGCTCCTCCTCTTCCGGGATCGCGGCGTTCTGCGGGTCCTCTCCCGCCGCCTCCCGGCAGTTGTGCCAGAGCTGCAGGACCGCTCCCAGCATCACGTTCATTTCTCCGTCCGTCAGCTTGTACATGTCCTTTGCGCAAAGCAGAAAGTCCACGAGCCTCCGGTCCACGGTCAGCGGCTCTCCCCCCGCATTTTTATTCAGGGTGCAGAGATTCGTCACGCCGCTGTACTCGTGATAGATGTCAAAGAGCTGGTGGTATTCCAGCAGGATATGCGAAACTTCGGCAGAACGGTCATCAAACCGCTCTGCCGAATCTCCCGCATAGTCATATACATAGGAGACGGTATCGAAGTAGGTGTAATAGACCTTTCCTTTCGGTTCCACGCGCTGCGGCGCGGCAGTTTCCTCCGCAGCCGGCGGCTGCTCTCCCGCGCCGCAGGCGCAGAGAGACGGCAGCACGAACAGCAGCAGCAGAAAGGCAAGAAGCTGTCTGAATCGCCGCAATGCATTCATCCCCTATGGTTTTTCGTGATCTGACGGAGGAGCAATGCCCCTCCGTCAGCTTGGTGTTTTGGATCAGGCGGCAGCGTTGTCAGCAGCCTTGGCAATGACATTGATCATGCCGTCAATGCTGATGGAAACGCTGGCATACAGGGTCTCGTCCACGAAGACATTGTGGCCTTCGTCGTTGGTCTTGGTCTCGGTGGCGCGCAGCTCTTCAGCGGTCTTGCCGGTGGCGTAATCGGTGAAGTTCTTGGCCTGCTCGTACCACTCCAGGGTGGCGTCGGAGAACTTGACCATGTTGTAGTCTTCCTTCAGCTCGCGCTTGGTGCCCTTGAAGCTGGTCTCCACGATCTCGCCGGCGGCGTTGATCTTGATCTGGGGCTGGGTAGCGTCGGTAACAGCAGCCAGGATGACGCCGTCTCCGTCCACCACGACGGCAGCGTACTCGCTGTACATCTTCACAACGCCGTCTTCCTCGGCGGTGGCAGCGGTGGACTCGTCAGACTCGGAGATGATGGCCAGGCCCAGGGCGAAACCGCCGGCGCCGGCAAAGGTGGCGGCCTGATCGTCGTTGCAGGCCTTCACAACGGCTTCCTTGAAGTCGCCGATGGAGATGGAGCAGGAAGCGTACAGGGTCTCGTCGGTGGTGACCTCATGGCCCTCTTCGTTCACGACAGTCTCCATGGCCTCGACCTCTTCAGCGGTCTTGCCGAGGACGTACTGCTCGAAAGCGGCGGCCTGCTGGTACCACTCCAGGGTGGCGTCGGAGAACTTGACCATGTTGTAGTCATCGCCCAGCTCGGCCTTGGTGAGGAATTCCTTCTCGGTGTCGACAGCACCATCGGTGATGTCCATCTTGTTCTGGGCAACGTCGATCTTCACAGCGACGATCTTGCCCTGTTCGTCCAGGATGACGGCAGCGGTGGTGGCGTCCACCTGAGCGTTGCCGGTCTTGGAGCTGTCCATGTTCAGGCTGACGCCCAGGCCCAGCTTGTAGGCGGCTTCAGCAGGAACTTCCTCAGCGGGAGCTTCCTCGGCAGGAGCTTCGGGGGCAGTCTCTTCAGCGGGCTCTTCGGGAGCGGCGGCGGGCTCTTCGGCGGGAGCTTCGGCAGCGGGCTCCTCGGCGGGCTTGGTCTCGGCAGGGGCAGTCTCGCCGCAGGCAGCCAGGGCGAAGATCATGCTCAGAGCCAGAAGCATTGCAAGGATCTTTTTCATTTTCATTCTCCTGTTTTTCATTTTTCGCCCGGGTTTTCGTCCCCGCGCAGGGCAGGGTTTCCCCGAGCGTCGCCTCATCATAGCACCGAAGTTTTGCTTTGTCAACAAAATAACAAAATTATTCCATGATTTCGTCCTTTCGTATAAAAAGTGCCCTCTTTTTCCGCGATCCGGGCCGATTTGCCGTCAGGATTCACAGTCGGATGCCAATTTTTCCCGGCAGGCTGCGGGCCGGAATTTTCCCTTGTTTTTCGTCTCGTCTTCTGGTATAATATTAGGAGCTATAATTGAAATAGTATGGCTGGGAGTATCTCTTCCGGATCCTCCCGCATCCGGATATCCCCTTTCCCATCTCACAGGAGGAACACCGCATGAAACGCAAAAGCCTGAAACGAGCAGGATTGCTGCTGGCGCTGCTGATGATCTTCAGTCTGCTGCCCACGGGCACTCTCTCCGCTCTGGCGGAGGAGCCCGCGGAGGAGATCATTTCCGCCGCGCTTAGCTTGACGCTGCCGCAGCCCGGTCCCACCGGCGCGGCGGAGGGTCAGCCTGTTCCCGCGTCTGCAAGCGCGGCTTCCGGCGGCTTCTCGGTGCAGAGCGCCCAGTGGTTCACCTCCTCCGGCAGCATCCCCGCCCGCTTCGAGGCCGGGGAGCAGTATTATGCCGAGATCCTTCTGACCCCGGCTGCGGGCTATGCCTTTGCCGCGGGCTGCAAGGTGAGCATCGATTCCGCGGCGGTGCGGAGCGCGGCCCCGGAGGGCGACGGTCTCCGCGTGGTCACCGCAAACATCACCCTGGAGGGTGAGAGCGGACTCTATCCCGTCTGGGTCGCCGGCGTCCGGGTCAGCGAAGAGAACAAAAACGACGTGCTGGGAGACGGGAAGGTCCGATACGATCCTTCCACCGCCACCTTGACGCTGGAGGGAGCAGCGCTCTCCGATTACGAGTCCGCCTCCGGCGCCGTGATCCTGGCCCAGGATCTGGAGCTTACCGTAAAGGGCAGCGCCACGGTGGAGTCGGAGGACGCGCCCCTCGGCATCTACAGTCTCAACGGTTCCCTGAAGCTGGACGGCAAATTTACCCTCAAGACCGGGGGCGCCGCCCTGTTTGCCGATCAGGACCTGAGCATGGAGGACGGCAGCGTCACTGCCGAGAGCGTCCAGAAAGACGCGCCCTGCATGCATGTGAAGGGCAATATCACCGTGAAGAAGGGTCAGCTCGCCCTTACCGGCCCCGGAGCCGGCATCCTCTGTGAGGGCAGCTTCACCATGGAGGAGGAAGCCGTGGTCAAGGCCACTGCCACCGCCATCGACTGTGACAGCGAGCTCACCCAGTACGGCCTCTCCGCCGAGTCCGTCGTCGTGAAGGGCGGCGATCTCACCGCCAAGGGCTATACCGGCGGCATTGCCGCGGCCAAGGGCCTCAGCGTCATCGCCGGCGTGGTAACGGCCGAAGGCAAGAATTACGGCATCCTGGTGAGCGAAGGGAGCCTGGAGATCCAGGACGGCATCCAGCGCGTCACCGCCGACGGCGAAGGGGAGGACGGCGCCATCCTGGCCTCCTCCATCAGCCTGGGCGACAAGGTTGGCGTGAAGGAGCCTGCCGACGGCAAGGTGGGCAATGACAGCAAGCACATCACCGAAGCCGACGGCAGCAGCATCGCAAAGCACGCCGTCATCGAATCCGACGCCAGGCGCTTTACCGTGCATTTCGATACCATGGGCGGCTCCCAGGTGGCCGACCAGACGGTGCTGGAGGGCAAGCCCGCCCGTCAGCCCGCCGATCCCACCCTGGCCCCCTTTGACTTCGACGGCTGGTATCTGGACCCCTCCGGCAGCGAAGCGCCCTATGATTTCTCCACCCCTGTCACCGCGGACCTGACCCTGAAGGCCCGCTGGGTGTCCACCGTGATGGCCAGCGTCAAGGACAGCGAGGGCAATGAGGGCACGGGCGGCACCGTCTCCCTGGGAGGCGGCAGCTATGAGACCAGCCTCAGCGCCAGGATCTGGCGGGAGAGCGGCTTGTATCAGGTCAGCTGCAAGGCGGACGAGGGCTACACCTTCGACCACTGGGAGGACGGCCTGGGCAAGGTGCTGCCCTATGGGGAAAGCTCCTTCAGCTTCCGCAGCCAGGAAGGCCCTCAGGTCTTTGTGGCCGTCTTCATGAAGGATGAGCCGGGATATACCGTCACCCTGGACGCAAACGGCGGCAAGCCTGAGTCCCTTACCATCCAGACCGACAAGGACGGCTACTTGGATCCCGAGGAGCTGGAGCTTGTGGAGATTTCCTTCACCCGGGAGGGCCACGACCTGGTGGGCTGGTCCCTGACCCCCGGCGGCAAGCCCCTGAACCTGGAGACCTACGCCTTCAGCAAGGACGAGACGCTCTATGCCCTCTGGTCCGCGCGGTACTACACTGTATCTTTTGAGACCGACGGCGGCTCCGCTGTGCCCGCCCAGAGCGTGGCCTACGGCAAAACCGCCTATGAACCGGACGATCCCTATAAAGCCGGCAGCTCCTTCGAAGGCTGGTACGCCGATCCGCAGCTGACGCAGCCCTTCTCCTTCACCACGCCCATCACCAAGGACACCGTCCTCTACGCCAAATGGGACCAGGTGGTGAAGTACACGGTGGTCTCCGGCGGCGGCACCATCTACGGCAAGACCAGCGGCGATGAGCTGGTGATCACCGTAAGGCGCACCCCCAGAGACGGGGAGTGCTTCCGGCACTTCACCGGCGTTCGCATCGACAACGGTCCCCTGATCCTGGGCACCGACTACACGGCGTCTGAGGGCCCCAACGGCGGCACTGTGGTCACCCTGCTGCCCGCGTATCTCAGCACGCTGAACTCCGGCAGCCACATCATCACCATCACCTTTGACGACGGCAAGGCCACCACCGGCCTCACCGTAAAGGCAGGCGCCGGCGGCAGCAAGCGCGGCGCGGGCGCCAAGGGAGACTCTCCCGACACCGGCGATCCCGGCAGCCCCATGCTCTGGACAGGGCTTCTCTTTGCCTCCGCCATGGGCCTGGGCGCGGTGGCCCTCAGCGGCCGCAAGCTCCGCCGGGCGGCAGAGCGCTGAATCCTTCCACACCCGGGCAGAGCTGCCTAAAGTGCGGAAAGGCGAAACCCGCCGTAGGGGCGGCTATTAGCCGCCCGCGCGGTAGATCTCAATAAGCGAAAAGAGTGAGGCGAATCCATACCGGCCAGGTACGGATTCGCCTCACATTATCTGTTATTCAATCTTGTGCCGCGCGGGCGGCTGATAGCCGCCCCTACGCCCATTTACGAGCTGTTCAGAAAAACTGTTTTGCGGGAAAAAGGCTCACATCCGCTCCAGGATGGCGTCCAGCAGGGCGTCCGCCGCCGCGTCCTTGGACATGAGGGGCAGCTCCTTCTCCCCCTCGGCGGTGATGAGGGTGAGCACATTGGTCTCCACGCCAAAGCCCGCGCCTTCCACCTTCACGTTGTTGGCGGCCACCATGTCCAGGTTCTTTTTGGTGAGCTTCTTCCGGGAATTCTCGATCAGATCCCGGGTCTCCATGGAAAAGCCGCAGAGGAACTGGCCCTCCCGCTTCCGCTGACCCAGGGTGCCCAGAATATCCCGGGTCCGCTCCAGGGGGATGGAGAGGTCTCCGTCCTTCTTTTTGATCTTGTCCTCCGCCACGTCTGCCGGGCGATAGTCCGCCACGGCGGCGGCCTTGATGATGATGTCCATGTCCGGGGCGCGGCTGGTCACGGCCTCAAACATCTCCTGGGCGGACTCCACATCCACGATCTCCATATATCCGGGCCTGGGGAGCGCGGTGGGGCCGGAGACCAGGGTGACCTCCGCGCCTCGTCTGGCAGCGGCCCTGGCGATGGCATAGCCCATGCGGCCGGAGGAGCGGTTGGTGAGATAGCGCACCGGGTCCAGGGCCTCCCGGGTGGGGCCGGCGGTGACCAGGACGCGCTTGCCCCGGAGGTCTTTCTCCCGGGCGATGGCGTGGAGGCAGAGCTCCAGCAGCTCCTCGGGCTCGGGCAGTCTCCCCTTGCCCTCGGTGCCGCAGGCCAGGTGCCCGCTGGCAGGCTCCGCCACCTCCCAGCCGTAGCGCCGGAGGGTGGAGAGATTATCCTGGGTCACGGGGTTTTCGTACATTTTGGTGTTCATGGCCGGAGCGATGGCCTTGGGGCAGTCGCAGGCCAGCACCGTGGTGGTCAGCATGTCGTCCGCGAGACCGTGGGCCAGCTTTGCGATGATGTTAGCCGTGGCCGGGGCGATGAGCACCAGGTCCGCCCGGTCCGCCACGGCGATGTGCTCCACACTGTGCTGAAAGTTCCGGTCAAAGGTATCGGTCAGGGCCTTCTGCCCGGTGAGCTGCTCAAAGGTCAGGGGCGTGACGAATTTCGTCGCGTTTTCCGTCATGATCACCTGAACGTTGGCGTGCTGCTTCACCAGCATGGAGGCCAGGGCCGCAGCCTTGAAGCAGGCAATGCCGCCGGTGACGCCCAGCACGATGGTTTTTCCTTTCAGCATGGAACTTTCCTCCTCACAAATCGTCTGTTTCGTTGGCTTCACTATACCACAATCGGGCGGATTTGCAAGGGAAAAGCCCCGCTGCACAACGGTTCAAATTTCTGTTGCATCTGCCGCCCCTTTGGGATATAATGAGCCCTGGCTGTGAGGGAGAGCGTTCCCTGTACCCGCTGCGGACAGGAGGACAGCCGCTCCGCTCTCACCGCCGCATTCTGCAGCAGCGTATCAGGGAGTCTGATGACGCCATCAGACTCAACCGAACGCAAGCAAGGAGGTAACTTCATATGGAAAAAAGATCCTATGCTCCCGTGTTTGACGCACGCACCATCGCGGAGTACGCCATCTTCATCGCCATCGTCCTGGTGATGCGCATCACCCACCTGACCTCGATCCCGGTGGGCCCCCTGGTGATGACCCTGGCCATGATCCCCATCGCCATCGGTGCTATGCTCCTGGGCCCTCTGGGCGGCGCCATTCTGGGAACGGTCTACGGTTTCACCAGTCTGTATGACGCCATGACAGGAGCGTCCGCCATGACTGGCGTTTTCTTTCAGCTGAGCCCCATCCTCACCATCATCCTGTGCGTGGTGCTCCGGGGTCTGGTGGGCGCCGCCACCGGCTGGCTCTTCCAGCTCTTCAAGAAGCTCGACAAGCACCGGATCTGGTGCTACTTTGCCGGCGGCCTCGCCGCCCCCATGCTGAACACCATCCTCTTCATGGGCTATATCGTGCTGGTCTTTTACCAGACGGACTTTATCCAGAACATGGTGGCCTCCAAGGGCGCCGTGAACCCGCTCATGTTCATTATTCTTGTAGTGGGCATCCAGGGTCTGGTGGAATGGATCACCGGCTGCATCGTGGCCGGCGCCGTCACCAAGGCCGTGGCCCACGCCCTGAAGCGGGACTAAACAGCTTTGCCCTTGGCGCCCCCTTCGGGGGAGCTGTCACCGCCGGAAACGGCGGCGACTGAAGGGGTTCTTTGTCCCCCCTATTGGCCTTCGGCCACTTCCCCCACAGGGGGGGAAGCAAGACGCTCGCTTTCCCGTTCATACCCTGATCTATCTTTAAGGAGGGATCCCCATGATCCTGGCCATCGACGTTGGCAACACCAATATCGTCCTCGGCGGCATCGAGGACGGCAGGCAGCGCTTCTCCGTCCGCCTCGCCAGCGACCGGAACAAGACAGCCGACCAGTACGCTCTGGACATCCAGGGGATCCTGACCATGCAGAAGATCAGCCCCGAGGACATCGAGGGCGGCATCCTCTCCTCGGTGGTCCCCTATCTGCAGACGGTGATCCCCCAGGCGGTGAAGTCCCTTACCGGCATTGATCTCATGGTGGTGGGCCCCGGCATCAAGACCGGGCTCAACATCCGCATGGATAACCCCGGCACCGTGGGCAGCGACCTGATCGTGGCCGCGGTGGCCGCCCGGGCCAAGTACCCCGCCCCCATCGCCATCATCGACATGGGCACGGCTACCACCGTCACGGTCGTGGCGGAAAACGGCAGCTATATCGGCGGCATGATCATCCCGGGGCTCTGGGTCTCGGTGAACGCCCTGTCCGCCCAGGCGGCCCAGCTGCCCTATATCGATCTGGCCGGGCCCGCCAAGCTTCTGGGCACTAACACCGTGGACTGCATGCGCTCCGGCGCCCTCATCGGCTGCGCCGCCATGCTGGACGGGGTCATCGACCGGATGGAGGAGGAGCTGGGCAAGCCCGTCACCGCTGTCATCACCGGCGGCGTCAGCCCCCTGATCCTGCCCTACTGCAAGCGCCATTACCACCTGGAGCCGGATATCCTCATCGCCGGTCTCCAGATCCTCTACGAAAAGAACCGGACGAAATAAGCTTCTTTCAAATCCCCGGGCCAGAAAATCTGGCCCGGGGATTTGAAGTTTTGAGTTTTGAGGACGGGGCGGACGGCCAATGGCCGTCCCTACGGCTGTCAGGGTTTCTCACCAATCACAGGGACGAGCATCGCTCGTCCGCTGTGCTTCCCCCAGCGGGGGAAGCTCCCGCGAAGCGGGTGATGAGGGAGAATGCCGGATCTTCGCAGGCAG
Organism: uncultured Eubacteriales bacterium; assembly: GCA_900316205.1. Taxonomy (GTDB): domain Bacteria; phylum Bacillota; class Clostridia; order Oscillospirales; family Oscillospiraceae; genus Limivicinus. The sequence goes on along the minus strand of ONBX01000025.1, from coordinate 8,708 downwards.
TGAAAGAGAAGATTTCGGCATCGTTCTCTCTCACCTGTCAGCTGCGCTGACATCCTCCCCCGCTGGGGGAGGAACAAAATGGTGCGACGAATTCGTAGCATTGTACGGATTCGCCGCACTACTCTCGTTTACAGACCCGTTTGCCGCCGGGCGGGGGCAAGCCGCCGCCCCTACGCAGAAACCCACGATCCCGCCGTAGGGGCGCCCTACGCCCTTGTGGTCGCCCGCCTCAAGCCTTCCCCCAGCGGGGGGGGAATTCCGGCTTCGCGCCAGCGAAGAATGACAGGGCAGGAGCCGCCTGCCGTTCGCGGCAGCGGCGGAAGGCTTTTCGACAGGCCGCGGTTCCTCTTTCAGCCGTAGTGCTCGGACATGTAAATGCTCAGCTTGTTCTGGAGCAGCCCGGCCGCCTCCTCCGCGCTCTCTTTCCCGGCGAGGAAGGCCCGAAGCTCGGTCTGCAGCGTGTCGATGACCGCCTCGTCCCGGATCACCACACGGTCCGTCCCGTAGACCAGCTCCCGCATCACCGCGGCGTCCTTCTCGTTGAAGGAGGCATAATCGCTCACATTGCTCTGGGGCTGCCGCATATTGTTCTCCACCGCCTGCTCAAAGCTTGCGCGCAGCACGGGAATGCCGTCGTCGAGGGTCGGCTCCGTCTCGCCCAGCATGAAGGTCTTGACGAAGCGCCAGGCGCCGTCCCTGTTCTCGCCGGAGGCCATTACCCCGAGGCTGGTATTGCAGCCTCCTGTCCAGAGGAAGCCGTCCCCCAGCTTGAGCTGGCCGATGTGTCCCATCCCGTCGGCGGGCAGCAGCTTCATGAAATAAGCCCCGCTTCCCCCGGAGCCGGGGAAGCCCAGCACCGAGGCCTCGTCCTGAAAGCTCAGGCGCGGCAGGTAGCCTGCCTCACTTGCAAAGTCATAGGAGATCAGCCAGTCGCAGCCGGGGCTGTAGCTGCCTCCCTCCGGGGAAACCACCGGGATGCGCTTCATCAGCTCCAGCCAGCCGACAAAGGAGGGGCTGTCGAAGCTGCAGCTGCAGCTTTCCCGGTCCATAAACTCCGCGGTGGCCGCCCAGGAGAACAGGAGAAGCATTTCTTCCTGCGTCAGATACGGCGCGCCATCCTCCCGGGAGAGCACTTCCATGGCCCGCTCCGCGGTCCAGTCCTCCCGGCTGAGGCCCAGGTGCTCCGCCCCCAGCAGGGTGAGCATGGTGAAGCGGTCCGTATACTCGTAGAGGCCGCCCCGCTGGGTGAGCGCCGCAAAAAGGCTCGGGATGAAGTCCTCCCGGCTGAGCTCCGGGTCCGCGTCGATATAGGGCAGAAGATCCACCAGCAGCTGCCGATCCACCGCGCCGGGCGGAAGGAGACTTGTGTCCAGCACGTCGATATCCTGCTCCGTGGCAAGCTGGATCAGCAGTCGGTTCCGCTCCGCCTCATCGTGCCAGATCATGGGCTTGACAACGACGCGGTATTCCGGATCGGCCTGGTTGAAGCGCATGATCGCGTCCAGCAGCCGCTCCGGGCAGGTGTAGTCGGTTTCGCTGTATGCGTAGCCTTCGGCTGCGGCGTCGGCAAAGCAGCCCAGAGTCAGCGTCTTTTTCACCGGCACCGGGCCGGGGCTGACTCTGGTGAGCCTGCCGTTTGCCAGATAAAACAGCTTCCCGTCGGCGTTTTCCAGTCCGAGGAAGGCGCTGTAGCCCTCAAGACTGGCAGTATTGAGGGCCACGTCCATCCAGTTGAACACCGGGCTCATGCTGCCGGTGTCCGGGTCATATTCCTGCAGCACCCGCCCCTTGGTGACCAGGATGCGGCCCCGCTGACTGCTGTACACCGGGTCCCACAGGATCCCCTCCAGCGGCTCGCCGCATCGGAGGGTTTCCGGGTCAAAGGGGCAGTATCCGTCCCTGGTGGAAAGGTACTGGGTGTCGCCGATCCACACCCGCTCGGGAAAGCCCACCAGCGGCAGATCCAGGGTACTCAGGATCTGCGCCTCAGGGCCGATCAGCCGCACCGTCTCATCATCGTTCAGGATCGCCCGCTTCCCGTCCAGGGCCACAAGCCCCGCGAGATAAGGGTCCGTGTCGTTCCCGTTTCGCCAGAAGTCGATGCGGGTGCAGCGCTGCCCGTCCGTCCGGGTGTCCAGCACGATCAGATAATAGTTCAGCCGGCGGGAGAAATCTTTGCGGAGCACTTCCTCCTCGGAATAGCCCTCCATCAGCCGGATCCAAACGGCGTCCTCCACCGCGGAAAAGGCCTCAATCCGCGGGTTTTTCGCCTCCCCCGTGTCGAGGAGCCAGCTTTTCCATTCGTCACCCAGCGTGTCATAGCGAAGAACGGCGAAGGAACCTTCCGGCGTCCGGGCGTGGAGAACCAGGCTGTTTCCGCAGCTCTGCAGACCGCCGGGATCCTCATAGCCCACCGGCATGGGAAGCTCCGTCGTCACATACCCGGGCTCGGTCTGGGATGAGACCTGCGGCTCCCCGATCACAACAAGCTCGGCATCTTTTCCCGGTGCCGCCTTCCCGCAGGCGCAAAGCGTCAAGAGCAGCGCCAGCGCCAGCAGAAACACCAATATTCTTTTTGTTGTTCTCATATTTCTCCTATCTGATAATGTAGGCCAGGGGGTCGTCCCCTGGCCCTTTCTTTTTTCGTGGTCCGGTCAGCTGTCTGCCTCCCAGAGGACCAGATCCCCCAGGACGATGCGCTGCACATCCCCGATGTCGATGGCGCTGCCCCAGCCGCAGAAGAGATTGACCGTGCCGTTTTCATAGGGGCAGGTCAGGGCCCCGCCGGTGGAGAACTCCGAGCCGTCGGAGAAGAGCAGCCTTGCCTCCAGGCAGACCTTGTCCTCCAGCAAGCTCCAGGGACCGTAGCCCTCCTGATCCGCCCCGGGGGTGTGGAGGGCGGCGTCGCCCTCGTAGTGCACCTTCCACACAGCGCTGAAGGGCGTGAGCTCCAGGCCCACCACCTCGATCTCCAGGCCCGTTTCCCCGTCGTGGTACAGGGCGTGACCGAAGTCGAAACAGCGCCGCTGCTCCGCGGTCAAAGCAAGGGAGACCGGCCCGAAGGTGCGGGAGACGCCGTCAACGCTCATCTGCACCGAGAACGGAACGCTCTCTGTTCCCAGCTCCGCCGCGGCTTTTTGGAGCAGCTGCACATCAATCAAGCACTGCAGCGTCAGCGTCTGGGTATCCCTGTCATAGGCGTGGGCCAGCACCGCCGCCCGGATCTGTTCCGTGCCGGAAACGGACTGGTTTACCGGGAGATGGGGCGCCGCATGGCCGCCATAGTCCGTGCCCTCGATCCGCCAGGCGAAGCGGGCGTTCTCCGGGAAAGCCGCCGCTTCCTTCTCTGTGACGGTGGAAATGTTCACATACACCCGCTGCTCCTGCCCGTCGTTCACAGCGGAGAGGAGCACCAGGCTCTCCCCCTCATCGGGGACGGCATACTCCACATAGCTGTCCACATTGTTTTCCGCAATTTGGAAATCCTCTTTCAGCTCCTGCTGCCTTGCCGCATGCACGCTCCAGGCCGCGTAGGCCGCGACGCCCAGGGTCAGGAGCAGAGCCGCCGCCAGGGCCAGGCTGATGATCCGTTTCTTTTTCAAGGGTACGATCCTTTCCGGGGGTTCTTGTACGGCCCCGGGATCAAAGGACGCCGTGTCGCTGATGTGTCGCTCTTCCAGGAGATTGAGCGCCTGGGAGATCGCTTCCCGCTTCATACAAGCAATCCCTCCTTCATCAGGTAATGTTTGAGCTTTGCCTTGATGCGGGTAAGACGGACGGACACCGTTTTGTAGCGCAGTCCGGACATGGCCGCGATGTCGGTGAGGGAGTCGGCATACCAATAGCGGCGCATGAACAGGAATTTATCCGCATAGGCCAGGGTGTCCAGGAAACGGTCGATGGCCGCCGCCAACTCCTTGGCCCCGTAGGCCTCCTCCACGTTGTTCCGGTCGGGGATGCATGCGGCCAGTTCGTCCAGGGCCAGGTCGTATTGACTGTTGCGCTTCTCCGCTGTGTTGGCATGGTAGCGCTTCGTGGCAAGATTGCGCGCGATCCTGCAGACGAAGCTTCTCAGCGGCGCGGGCCTTTCCGGCGGGATCGCGTTCCAGGTCCCAAGCCAGGTGTCGTTGACACATTCCTCCGCGTCCCGGCTGCTTCCCAGGATGTTGTAGGCCACCCGGCTCACCGCGCCGCCGTGCTTTTTGGCAAGCTCCTCGATCGCCTGCTCCGAACGTTCAAAGAACAGGTCGATGATCTGAGCGTCTGTCATATTCCGTCACCTCTTTCCGCCTCACCTATACACTACGGATCCGGAGAGGATTTCTACAGGATTTTCAAAAGAATTATACCACATGGCAGCAAAAACAGAGCTCGCCTTCCCATCCAGGAAAGCAAGCTCTGTCGGATTCCGTAGTTCAGTATCCTATCTTGCCGCTGCGATCAGTTCAGCGGTCATTTGGGCAAGCTCATTGAGCGTTCCCTCTGTCGCCGCCATGTCTGACAAAATATACTCCACGCCGTTGATCTCAAAGCAGGCAGAGGCCATGTCGAATTCCATGACGTTCTCGGAACCATAGGATATATAATAGTGGCCTCCGGCCTCCCGAGCGCGGTCTTCGTCCGTTTCCTGATAATCCTCCGGTACGATCTTGTAATGATCCAGGTTGAGTCGTACTGATGCGCCGTTGATTACGCGCAGCTCAGTAGGCTCAAGCTGGTCAGTACCAAGAATGGGGCTGAGATCAAGATACCGATTCGGCGAGCCATCCTTTGTGTAATCCACATGCACTCCATAGAATTCTTTTTCAACTTCATTGCTTTCGTCATAGACGGCTTCTCCCCTTACTGTGAGAAGGGAGAAGAAATAGCCGTTGGAAAAGCTCTCCGGTGCGGTCACAGCGTAACCGACGGTTTTCTCAACTTGCTTCAATTCGGCCAGGCTGGTATACACGCCGGTTTCCGGCATTATGTGCGTACCGACGGAGCGAGAGCCAAAAAGGGCATAGGCTGTTGCACCCAGCGCCAGGAGCAGCGCTGCCGCAAGGGCAAAGGAAATGATTCTTTTCTTTTTCATAGGTACGATCCTTTCCGGGGACTGCCCACAGCGGGCGGGATCGAATTGATAGGCTTCGGCGATCTGGCGATCCTCCAGATTGCCGAACACACGCGACAGCTGTTCCCGTCTCATGTGAGCAAACCCTCCTTTTTCAATGTTTGGCGCAGTTTTTCCCGCGTGCGGAAGAGACGGACGGAAATACGATGACTGCTGAAGCCCGTCGCAGCGGCGATCTCGGAAACCGCGTCCCCGTACCAGCAGCGGCGCACGAAGCAGAAGCGGTCCTCATAGCTGAGGGTATCCAGGAAGCGGACGATGGCGGCGGAGAGCTCCTTTTCCTCATACGCCGTCTCCACGCTGCAGGCGGCGGGGATGCATTCCTCCATCTCGTCCAGCACCAGGTCGTAGCGGCTGTTCCGCTTTTGCGCCGTGTTGCTGTGGTATCTCCAGAGGGCAAGGTTGCGGGCGATGCTGCAAACATAGGCGATGAGGGAGTCCGGGTTTTGAGGCGGAATGGAGTTCCAGACCCCAAGATACGTATCGTTTGCGCATTCTTCCACATCCTGCCTGCTGCCGAGGATATTGGCCGCCGTTTTCTGCACGGCCGCGCCGTATTTGAGTTCCAGTTCCGCAATGGCCTGTTCCGAGCGCTCCAGGAACAGGGCGATGATTGCGCGATCTTCCAACTGCGTCACTTCCTTTCCGCCTCACCCTGACAGTAGGGATCTGACGGGGCGATATCTCACCGGTTTTGTAGATTTTATCATTTTTCTGTTGAGAGAACAAACAAGGAACAGGGTTGCCGCTACGCCGGAACGTAAGCTCCTGCGCGTAGGGAGCGATCCCCAGATCGCTCCGTGCCCACTCCGCCGACGGGGACGGCCCAAAATCAGGACAGGCAAATTCGTACGTCAGTACGAACTCGCCTGTCCTTCTTTGTCTATGAAGTCTGTGATGCGCGGGCGCTTGATAAGCGTCCCTGCGGGGGGGAACGGGGACCTCATCCGCCCCAGTGTGCGCACTGGGGCGCCTTCCCCGTGCGCGGGGAAGGCTTGGGCTCAGGCCTCGGTTCTGCCTTTTTTCTCCTCTTTCTTCAGCGTGCGGAGGATCCGGCCGCCGCCGAGGACCAGGTCCCCATCATAGAGGACCACCGCCTGGCCGGGGCTCACCGCCCGCTGGGGCGCGTCAAAGAGCAGTTCCAGTCTTCTCCCCGGGAGAGGCCGGGCCAAGGCGGAAAACTCCTTCTGCCGGTAGCGGGTCCGGGCGGTCACCCGGATTGGCGCCGCCGGCTCCGGAACCGAGAGCCAATGGAAATCTCCCGCCAGAAGTCCCGGACTGTAGAGGGCGCTCTCCGGCCCCACGGTGACGGTGTTGCGGGCCATGTCCTTTTCCAGCACATAGACCCGCTCTCCTGCGGGCAGCCCCAGGCCCCGGCGCTGGCCGGGGGTATAGCGGATGGCTCCCCGATGCTGCCCCAGCACCGCGCCGCTTTGGTCCAGGATGTCCCCGGGCGGAAAGGTCCCTCCGGTCCAGCGCGCCAGGAAGGCGGCGTAATCCCCGTCCGGCACAAAGCAGATGTCCTGGCTCTCCTCCTTCTCGGCGGTGACGAGGCCGCTCTCTTCCGCAAGGCGCCGCACCTCCGGTTTGGAAAGCTCCCCCAGGGGAAGGCGCAGATGGGCGAGCTGCCGCTGGCTCAGGGAGTAGAGCACATAGCTCTGGTCCTTGCTCTCGTCCAGGGCCTTGCGCAGCTCATAGCGCCCGGTCTCCCCGTTTTGGGTGATGCGGGCATAGTGGCCGGTGACAAGACAGTCAAAGCCCCGCTCCAGGGCCAGGTCCAGCAGGGTCTCGAATTTCAGGAAGCGGTTGCAGTCGATGCAGGGGTTTGGGGTCTGGCCGCGCTCATAGGTCTCGGCAAAGCGACGGATCACGGTGGCGCGAAAGACGCCGGAGAGGTCCAGGGTCTCGTGGGGGATGCCCAGCTGAAAGCAGACATAGGCCGCATCCTCCGCGTCCCGGTCCGCGCAGCAGCTCTTGTGGCAGGCAAGCCCCAGGTCCCCGCTGCGGTAGAGCCGCATGGTGACGCCCTCGCAGGCATAGCCCGCGCGCTGCATCAGCAGGGCGGCGGCAGAGCTGTCCACCCCACCGCTCATGGCGATGAGGGCCCGCATCAGCCCAGCACCAGGATCTCATCGCCGGGACGGGCTTCGCCCTCGGCCAGCACACGAGCAAAGATTCCTTCCCGGGGCATGACGCAATCCCCCGCCTGTTGCCGGATGGCGCAGTCGGCATGGCACTCCTTGCCGATCTGGGTGACCTCGCAGAGGGCCGTGCCTACCCGGAGCCGGGTCCCGACAGGGAGATGCACCAGGTCCAGCCCCTGGCAGAGGATGTTCTCCGCAAAGGCTCCGGGGGCCAGGAGAAAGCCGATCCGCTCCTCCATACGCCTCACGCTCTCCATGCCAAGCAGGCTCAGCTGCCGATGCCAGGTCCCGGCGTGAGCGTCCCCGGGAATGCCCCAGTTTGCCTGCAGACGGATCTCGGCAACCGTGTGCTTCTGCTGCCCCTTCTTTTCACTGACGCAGACCGCCAGGATCTTCCCTGTATTTTCTGTCATGAATGCTTCCTCCCTGTATTATAATCATATTTTCCTGCTGTTTTAGTAGGTTTATTCCGCGAAATAATGGCCCGCGATCCTCACCTTTGTCCGGGCTGCGGGCGGATGATATCCGCCCCTACGGCGGGGAAGGGAAAGCGGGGGATCGTAGGGGCGACCTGTGGTCGCCTGATAGAAGCAGGGGAAAAGGAGGCGGCCAAAGGCCGCCCCTACGGCCGGGCGGGAAAAAGGCTGCGTTGTGCGGGACCATGCCATAACGGCACTTTGCGCCGGGGGCGAGATCCTTCGACTTGCTTCGCTCGTGAAGCCAGGACAGACGGCAACCCCTCCGTCACCGTCGCATCTCTCCGGTGACACCTCCCCTTGCAGGGGAGGCCAAGCAGCCGGGGAGCGCCTGTTTACGGCTGCTCCTCCCGCATCAGGCTGTGGAGCGTAAACTGACCCAGATAGGCCCGCACCGTGTCGTCCAGGCCTTGCCAGAGGGGCAGGGTCCGGCAGGCTTCGGCCCGGGCGCAGGGCTTGGCCGCCGCCTCCAGGCAGGCCACCGGGGCCAGGGTCCCCTCCATGCGCTCCAGCAGCTCCAGCACGCTGATCTCCTCCGGGGCGCGCAGCAGACGGTAACCGCCGCCCTTGCCCCGCAGGCCCTCCAGGATCCCGGCGTTCACCAGCTCCTTCACGATGCTCTCCAGGTATTTTTCGCTGATGCCCTGGCGCTCTGCCAGTTCCCGGAGGGTCACCTTCTCCTCCGTCTGCCGCTCGGCCAGGTCCACCAGGATCCGCAGGGCATAGCGCCCCCGGGTTGAGATCATCATGGTCCGCTCCTCCTGTGCTCACTTGTGTTCTATAAGCCTATTATACTGCAAGGTTAATGGGATTTCAAGGCCGGTTTCCGTGATCTCTCCCTAGCGCAAGGTCCGTAGGGGCGGCCTTCGGCCGCCTCAAGCTGTCGACAAAGTGTCGACAGCTTGAACCGCCAAAATGGAAACTTCCGAAAAAGTTCCCATTTTGGCATAGATTGAACGTGAAGGGGGGCATCCC
>ONBX01000020.1 GCA_900316205.1 uncultured Eubacteriales bacterium | reverse complement strand
CGTCATGCTATTTTTCATGAAAAAGAGCACACCGTTTCCGATGTGCTCTTTTCTTCAGGTTTCCTGTCCTCGGCCAATGTCACTATCTTAATGACATTGTCCGTGAGGATCGGAGTTTTTTTAGACTGTCGATAAAGTGGGGAAACAGGGCTCCCCTGAAAGGGGAGCTGTCGCCGCCGTGAACGGCGGTGACTGAGGGGTTGCGATAGATACAAATACACACGTGGTGGGTAGACGGCTAAGAAAAAAAGATATGGGCCATAAAGAGAAAGGCCCAGGTCACGGCGCCTGCAAGAAAGGTCAGGATTGAGAGGGGAACGACAAGGATGGAGGCTTTTTGGCTGAAGCGCCCCTTGGCCCTTCCGATTAGGCTTGCGATAGAAAGAGGGATACAGAGGAACAGCCCAGCTGGAATCCCCCAGGAAAGGAAATCGGGGAACAGAGTGAGGTAATAGAGAAGGGCCCAGAGGATGAGCAGGATGTGGAGGACCAAAAGCCAGTCCCAGGTGCGCTTTTTCATGGTGAGCAGTTCCTTTCCGAAAGACTGACAGAAAAAAGCGGGCTGGGAAGCACTGCCTTCCCAGCCCAGTGGAGAGAATGCGCCCTGTGCCGAGGAAAGAAGAAGCACAGGGCGCAGCAGTGTCAATGGGTGTCGATGAGCGTCACGGTGAAGCCCGCGTCCCGCAGGGCGTGGACCAGGCCGCCCTCGCCCAGCAGATGGGCCAGCCCCACGGCGAAGAACACCTTTCGCCCTTCGGCCAGGTAGCCTTTGGCCACCTCCACCATGGCGGCGTTGCGTTCCACCTCCATCTTCTGATGGTACTCGTCATAGATGGCAAGCTCGTCCTCGTCCAGCTCGGCCCGTTCCTCTTCGTCCATGGCGGCGAGCCTTTGGATCAGAGCCTCCTCGTCCCCTTCGCACCAGGCCTCGTACAGTTCATAGCTTCCGTTCAGGTACTCCTGCCGGGTGGCGGTGATCGCCTCCGACAGCATCATCTCCTGCACCGGGTCGGAATAGCCGGTGAGCATGCTGACCTGAAATTCGCCGGACTCCACGTTCAGGATCTCCTTGCCGCTCTCCCGGGCCAGACGCATGAGCCGGGCGTCCACGCCCTTGGCGCCGCTGAGCTTCCGCCCCTGGGACAGATAGAACAGCTCAATGCCGTTTTCCCAGAGATAGGGCTTCATGGATTCTGCGCCGTCGGTGTAATTGCCGATGACCTTGATGTAATCCAGCGCCTCCTTGTACACATCGGAGTCCAGGTGATTCTGGATGGTGGTGCCGTCGGTGTAGTAATAGGCGCGCATCAGGGTCTGGCGCAGCTCGTCGTCCTCATCGATGCTCTCTTCAAAGCTCTTGTCGTCAAATTCCACGGCCAGGGCGTCGGCCTCCTCCAGCGCGTCATAGATCACCTGGGGCAGGTAGGCGGTGCGGTCGTCACCGATGTGGATGGTGCCGAAGAGGTACATGCTGTGGCCCTCGTCGTCGCTGACCTCGTAGAACACGGGGCTGGGCCGCGTCTCCGGCTCCGGGCCGTCTGTCGGGTCTTCCTGGATGTCGCGTCCGGCGTCCTCGGTATAGAGCTTCAGACCCACATTCATCTGCATCACCAGGGAATAGGGCTTCTCCTCGATGGTGTGGATGCCGGCATAGTCCAGGTTCAGCGCGGTGGGGATGCCGGAGACCTTTTCCACCGCCAGAAAGCCCGTCAGACTCTTGGTCAGATAGGCGCTGGCATAGTCGTCCAGGATCGTGGGCTGGCCGGGGAAAAGGTCCACCCCGACCTCGGTTTTGACGGCCTCGCCGTAGTCATCGGTGCCGGCAAAGGTAATGAGCCGGTAGGCGCCCACGTCCTTGCTCTCGGCGTCCTTCAGATAGGCGGGGACAGGGAAATACTGGAGCATGTCATAGGAGAAAAGCCCGCAGAGATCCCGGGAGGACATGGCGGTGTGCTCCTCCGTGCCGTCGCTGTAGCTGGTGTTCAGATTGCCCTTGTCGAAGGTCTCCTCATAGGAATAGGCATAGCTCTGGGAGCTGGTGTAGTCCACCCCGGAGACGGAGGTATTTCCGTGATAGAGCGCGGTGCTGCCCCGATCCAGCAGGCTTTCGTCCTGATAGTAGCGGGCGGAGACGCCGGCGGCCTCGGAATAGTAGTTGAAGACGAACTCAGCATTGACGGTCTTGGCGTCCGCCAGGAGAAGACCGGCCCGCAGCACGGCCAGCGGTGCGCCGGGATCGTCCAGGGTCTCCCAGCCCTTGGCGTTGGCGGGCATGTCAGAAGCCAGATCCAGCCCCTCCGGGCTTTGATAGCTGAGCTCATAGCGGGTTTGGACCTCCAGCCCGCCAAAGCGGAAGCGGACCAGCAGACTCTGCCCGGTGAGACTGTGGTCGGCGGCGAGAAGCGCAGTGCCCTCCGCCTCCAGCAGCTCGGCTTCCTCCGGCAGAGCCCAGGACGCGGCTTCTTCCGGCGCATCGAAGCGCAGGGAGCTGCCCTTGTCCGTCTCCTCCCCGGTGACTGGGCCGCAAAGCGCACTGTCCAGCAGAAGCAGGGGAGGAAGGGCGTCCAGGAAGCTGTCCCGATCCGTTTCCGAGCAGAAGCGGCTGCCGTTCAGCTCCACATATTCCACCCCGTCGGCATAAAGGAGCGTTTGCTCGCTTCTGGGGTTCTGGCCGATGATGATCACATCCTCCACCTTTGCCAGAAGGGCGTCCCCCTGCAGGCCCTGGAGGGAGACGCTGCGGGTGGTGGTTTCGGAGAGCGTGGTGACCTTGCCGGGCTCCTCTGCCGTATAATCGGGCAGAGTGATGTCCTGACTGATCCGATATTCGGCCACCAGGTTTTCCTGCCGGGAAAGGGCCTCCGCGGCCTCCTGATAGAGAGCAAGGTAGTCGATAGGCTCCGGCGTGGGCTCGGGTGTCGGCTCCGGCGTCTGTTCGGGGGCCTGCTCCGGCGCGGCGGCGGGAGCCTGCGTCTGGGTGGAACTGCAGCCGGCCAGCAGACTCACGGTCAGGCAAAGGCAGAGCAGCAGAGCCAGGGTGCGGGCGGATCGTTTCATTGCGGATGCCTCCTTTTTATTCTCGCATTAAGGATCGTATAAGGCGGGAAAGTGTGCGGCGTCAGATCTGCGGGGCCGGAGCGCTCCGGCTCCCTGCTGCTATTTTAGCATTATTTTCAAGATCTGTCTATACAGAGAAGGAAAGCTGCTGCGCTTTTCTCTATTCTCTATAACGGATGAGAGGGCCAAAAGGTTTCAGCGCTCCCGCGTTTTTGTAAAAAAAATACCTGATTGGAAGACATTGGAAGCTGCCAACAAATTCAGGCGGGAGGGCTTGCATTTATTTCAGAACAAACGTATAATGAACATACAAATGACCCCGGCCCGACAAAAACAATGGAGGTTAAGGCTCTATGAATATTGCAATCACCCGTACGACGAATCCCCGGAAGAAGCCTGACATGAAGGGCATTCCCTTCGGCACCTATTTTTCCGACCATATGTTCATGATGAACTACACCGAGGGCAAGGGCTGGTATGATCCCCGCATCGTGCCCTACGGCACCATCGAGATAGAGCCCTCCGCCATGGTCTTCCACTATGCCCAGGAGATCTTTGAGGGCATGAAGGCCTACCGCACCGAGAAGGGCAGCATTCAGCTCTTCCGCCCCATGGACAACATCATCCGCTTCAACAATTCCGGCGTCAAGCTCTGCGTCCCCCATGTCCCGGAGGAGGATTTCCTGCAGGCCCTGAAGGCGCTGGTGGAAGTGGACAAGGACTGGGTGCCTGCCGAGCCCAACACCAGTCTCTATATCCGCCCCTTCGCCATCGCGATCGATCCCCAGCTGGGCGTGCACGTGGCCAAGAACTATCTCTTCTGCATCCTGACCTGCCCCGTCGGCGCTTATTATCCCGAAGGCCTGAACCCCGTGAAGATCGCGGTGGAGGCCCGGGAAGTCCGCGCGGTCCGCGGCGGCACCGGCTTTACCAAGTGCGGCGGCAACTACGCTGCTTCCCTCCATGCCAGCCATGAGGCGGGCAAGAAGGGCTTCAGCCAGGTGCTGTGGCTGGACGGTGTGGAGCAGAAGTACATCGAAGAAGTGGGCGCCATGAACGTCATGTTCAAGATCAACGGCAAGATCATCACTCCGTCCCTGGAAAAGGGCACCGTGCTGCCCGGCGTCACCCGCCGCACCGCCCTGCAGATCCTGCGCCACTGGGGCTATGAGGTGGAGGAGCGGGACATCTCCATCGACGAGCTCATCGAGGCTGCCGACAACGGCACCCTGGAGGAGGCCTGGGGCACCGGCACCGCCGCCGTCATCTCCCCCATCGGCGAGATCTCCTTTGAGGACAAGGTCCATGTGATCGGCGGTTTCAAGATCGGCGAGCTGACCCAGAAGCTCTACGACACCATCACCGCCATCCAGTGGGGCAAGGCGGAGGATCCCTTCGGCTGGATCGTGCCCGTCTGCTGAGCCTTCCGATCCAACAAAAAGCGGCTGTCTCAAAAGACCCGTAAAGGAACGTAGGGGCGGCTATCAGCCGCCCGCGCGGTAATATGCCTAAAAGCAAGAAATGTGAGGCGAATTCGCAGGAAAGTACGAATTCGCCTCACATTTTTGTGCTGTTTCAACCCGGCTCTGCCGGACGGCTGATAGCCGCCCCTACGGCGCTATTTCCGCCTTATCGCGTTTTGAGACAGCCCCTTTTGCGTGCTTAGTGCCGCCTGCGCCGCCCGGGCCTGCTCCTGGTGCTTGTCACTTTGGCCTTGCCTTTGCGATACTGAACCGCGTGGAGCAGGACCAGAACGCCGAAGGCTGCAATGGCAGCCCAGAGGATGTAGAAGGCGGGCATGAGCCGGGCTCTTCCGCCCCCGATCTGCGCGCCGCCGGTGAAGGTGATCCGGGAGGAGGACTGGGCCTCCTGCTCCGCCTGGGCCTGGGCCTCGGCTGCAGCCTGGGCTTCCGCCTGGGCCTGGGCCTGCTGCCGCTGCTGGAGCTTGCCGTCCAGCTCCAGGGCGTAATTGGCCAGATATTCGCCGATGTCCGCCATGCGCTGCTGGAAATCGTCCACGTTCCGGGTCATCACCGTGACGATGATGGGGTTCGGTGTGTAGACGATGGCGGTGATGTGGTTGTTGGAGTTGCCGTTTCGCTCCTGGAAGGCGCCGTATTTCTGGGCCACCTGATATTTGCCCATGAGGCTCAGATTCAGGTAGCTGTCCGGCTGGGCGATCAGCAGATTCTCGATCACATGGGGGAAGCGCTCCTCGCCGCCGGCGCAGAGGGTCTGCATCACCTGGGTGATGAAGCGGGCGGAGTAATAGCTGTAATCAAAGAAGTCCTGGTCGTAATAGGCCTGGTCCAGAGAGGCGTACTTCATGCACATCCTGCTGGCCTTGCCGCCGTTGTCCTCTCCCAGGTAGTTCAGCATGGCGTGGCCGCTGTCGTTGTTGGAGAAGGTCAGCGCTGTGGATTCCAGGTAGCGCAGGGTGCCGCCGCCCAGGTCCGTGTCCTGGTTGATGAGGCCGGAGGCCTCCTTTTCCGCCAGCAGCATGGCCACCGGGACCTTGTACATGCTGGCCGAATACATAAAGGTGTCGCCGTTATAGTACCAGGCGTCCCCGGTGGCGGTGTAGCAGAAGCCCACGGAGAAGAGCTGGTTGCCGCCGCCGATGCCGTGCTGCTGCAGATAGTCCTGGATCCATCGGTCCAGAGCCGCCTCGTCCAGGAGGCTTTCCTCCTCCGCCAGGGCCATGGGGGCCAGGGAGAGCAGCAAAACCAGGCACAGCAGCAGGGAGAAGAGCTTGTGCAGAGTATGTTTCATGGGAGTGTCCTCGCTGTCGTTTTTTCTTGCTTTGCGTTGCATTATAGCAGCTTTTGCCGTCTTTGCCAACAGGTCTTTTCAGCGGCGGCTGCGGACTTTCTTTCGGGGCCGGCGGACGCCGTGGATCAGAAGGGAAAGCGCCGCCAGAGCCAGCAGCACGGGGATGCCGTAGAGCGCCAGGGGCGAGGCCGCCTGCTGTTCGACCAGGGGGCTGGGCTCGGGAGCGGGCGCTTCGCTTGCCTCCGGGGTGGGCAGGGGCGTGGGCTCGGGACTTGGCTCGGCTGTGGGCTCGGCTGTGGGCTCCGCCGTGGGTTCCGGCGTGGGCTCCGGGCTGGGCTCCGGCGTCGCGGCGGTCGCCTCCCGCTCTGCCAGCTTTTCGTCCAGCTCCAGGGCATAGTCGGCCAGGAAGCCGCCGAAAGCGGCGATGTGATCCTGGAACATGCCGACGTTGCGGGTCATCACCACCACCACGATGGGGTTGGGGGTAAAGATGATGGCGGCGGCATGATTGTTGTTCGGTCCGTTGTCCTCCTGATAGGCTCCGTATTTCTGGGCGATGGGGTAGCGGTCCTTCAAGGTCAGGTTCATATAGCCATCAGGCTGGGCCTGGAGCATACATTCGATCACATAGGGGAAGCGGTCCTCCCGCCCCTGGCAGAGGGTGCGCATCACCTGGGTCATGAAACGGGCGGTATAGAAGCTGCTGCCGTAAAAATCCGGGGTAAAATAGCTCTCGTCCAGATCGGTGTAGCGGGTGGCCTGATCGCTGCACTTGCCCCAGTCGGTGCCGCCCAACAAGCGCACCAGCGCGTGGCCGGCTTCATTGCTGGAATATACCAGGGCGCTGAATATCAGGTAAGAGAGGGGGGAGCCCATGCTGGTGTCGTCCTTGCTGAGCTCTCCCGCGGCCACTTTCTCCTCCGCCAGCATGGATACCGGGACCTTGTAGAGACTGGCCGAGTACATGAACTGGTCGGGGTTATAGTACCAGCAGTCCCCGGTGGCGGTGTAGCAGAAGCCCACGGAGAAGTCCTGCCAGCTGTTGTCCAGGCCGTTTTCCCGCAGATAGGTCTCGGTCCATTGGTTCAGATAGTCCTCGTCCAGGATGCTCTCCTGTTCGTCCGGCTCCTCCGCCAGAGCGGCGGGGTGGGGCAGAAGCAGCAGGATCAGCAGCAGAAGCAGCATCCGGCGCAGCGCAGCTTTCATCATGGCGTCCTCGTTTGGTCGAATTTTGTCCATTATAGCACGGCTCGTCCGTTCTGCCAAGTGCGGACAAAAAACGAGAAAAAAACAGGAAAACCCGCCCGAGGCTTGCGGCTTCGGGCGGGTCTTGCATGGCGCTTATTTCTTTTTGCGGTACCAGGGGCAGCGGCTGCCGTCCTTGGGCTCGGGCAGTTTTTCGCCCTTGATGGCGGCGATGATGAGCTTGCGGTGGACAAAGACCATATAGGTCAAAAAGCAGCAGAGGGCGGCGAGCAGGGCCCAGAGCAGGAACTTGCCAACCTTCAGCCAGGCGTTTTTCAGCTTTTCTTTCATGGTTCAGTCCTCCCGAATGATTTGATAAAGCTATTATAGCATATGGATCGGCGCATTTGAAGGGGGAAGCGGGGCTTTTTTTGCTTGATCCCCACATCAGCGTCAGGCTTTGCGCACATGGCCGTCCGGGTCTTCCCGCAGGGCGGAGGGATCCAGCCCCCGCCTTTTGGCAAGCAGCGCGGCCTTCACCCGCTGCCTGGCATGGCGGGAACCGGCCAGCAGCGTATAGAGCTCCGCGGGGCGGGAATCCTCGTAGTGGTCCAGGAGGATATCCGCCACGATCTCTTGCCGAATACAGGGCCCTTCCCGATGAAACAAGTCCGTCAGATAGCGATAGTTCTCCCCGCTGGCCTCCAGACGAAACAGCAGCTTCCCTTGATCGTGAAGCAGCTCGTAGTGCTCCGCAACCGCCGCTTTTATGGCCTGCTCCGGGCAGGGGAGCCTGTGTTCCTCAATGATCTCCAGCGCAGCCAACACAAAGGAAGGATCGTCGGACAGAAGCTGCTGCACCGCATAGGACGAAAGACTCACTGAATAGGGGCTGCGAAAAATCACACGGAAAGCATACAGCCGGCGCCAGCGGTCCGCCACATCCAGCTGCGCGGCGAGAAGACGAAAGGATTCTTCATCGGTTCGCCAGGACAGGGCCTCACAGGCGAGGCAATAGCGCTGCATCTCCTTGTCCCGCAGCAGCTCTTCCAGCTCTGGCAGAGGCGCGTCATAGGGGATCGGCTCCCGATTTACAAGTTGTTTTCTCTCCATAGCTCATCCTACGGCAAAACGAATTGCCAGCCCCGGCCCCGCCGCAGATCCTCCATCACGTCCTTCAAAATGGCCCGCTCCACCGGATCTCCCTGCCGCCACTGGGCATAGAAGCGATCCTTGACCTCCGATTCGAGGAGGGGCGCCTTCTTGTGCAGCACCCCCATGACGCCCAAAGCCTGGAGCACCGCCATCCGCACGGAGGACTTCGGGTGCTGGGAAAGCTCCATCAAAAGTCCATAGGCATAGCGCAGCTCCCTGGGATTTTCCGCGTCCCGGCCGAGGCTGTAGATCACAGCATCCAGCTCCCGGTAGAAGGCCTCGTCCTCGTCCACGCCTACCCGGGCGAGCAGCCGGTCGATCTTCTCGGTATCAAAGCCGTTGACCGGAGCGGTGTCCTTCTTTTCCGGTGTCTCATCCTTGATATAGACCTGCCCCACGCCCACGTTACCAAACCTGACCTTGCTCACTCTACAGTACAGGCTCATCCCCTTCGGCGTCTCTCCGGCCAGGAGCTGCCTCAAATCCAGGGCCTCCGCCGGGGTGAAATCTTTCTGAAAGTCTTTTTTGTATCCCTCCAAAAGCAGCCTCCAGCCGTTCCAGCCGGCAGGGTAGAGCTTGGCGTAGAGCCCCTCGGGAACCGGGACAGTCCCGATGTTCCGGAAGGCGGAAGGAGCAAGAAATTCCTTTGCGTAGAAGGAGCTGATCAGCCCCAGCTTTTCCGGGAGCGGATCCAGGGTGGAGAGCTCCTTTTTCTCAAAGCTTCTTTGCAGCACGCAGCAAAAGACCTGATCTTGAAAGAATCCGGGCCAGCCGATGCGGTCCAGCACGATCAGCACCCGCTGTCCCTCCGGCGCCTTATAGGCCAGAACACTCCCCGGGTCCAGATCGGGCAGCTCCCGCTCCTTCGGCGCGGGGTGCCGCTTTCGGGGCTTCGCTCTTGGACGCTGCAGCGAAGTCCAAAACGCAGCCAGCTTCTTTTTCCTCTCGGCAAGGTCCCGCTCATTGGCGCCCAGCTTCCGGTAGAAATCCAGGTTCGCCCCGCTTTCGATGATGCTGCGCACCCGCTCCAGGATCTCCGGCGACTGCTCGCAGCAGATCCAGCCCGCCTTGGCCAGCGCGAAATACATATCGTGGAGGATGGGATTCTCCGGATCAAACTCTGCGGTATGCTCGGCAAGGATCGCCTCCCGAATGGCGGAAACTTCCTCTCCTTCGTCGTAGCGCTCCATGAAGTCCTCATAGACCTCGCAATAATCGTCGCTACAGGTGAGCCCCATGCCCCAGCAGCCCATGATGATACCTCCTTTCGTCAGATCCCCAGAAAATAGAATCCGTTGTATTTGGACGCGGCCTTTTCCAGCCAGGGGAGCAGGACCTCCCATTCCTCCGGCCGGTCGGCCCGGATCTGTCCCAGCATTTGTGCCGTGCGCTCCTTGGTGTAATAGTTGATCCCATAATAGCAGAATCTGCTGCTGCCGTCCGGCGATTCCGGATGCTCCAGATAGGGAAGGTAGGCGTCCAGCAGCCGCTCCTGATCGTCCAGATATACGATCAGGGAATCCGACATCCAATGCTGCTGCGGGTGATCCAGGAGCTTTTTGAGGGGCCCTTTGGTTTTGCAGTACTGAAACTCAAACCAGGCCGTGCCCCAGCGGACCCGGCAGGGGAGAAAAAGCGCATTGGGACGGGCATTGGCGAGACCGTCTCCGGGCTCACGGCGGATCTTCCGCCTTCTCCTTTTGAAAAAGAAGGACCGGATCTGCGCGGGAAGCGTGTTTTGCTGCAGCTTTCGGCGCTGCGCATCCAGGGGGTCGAATACCTCTCCGGATGAAAGCAGCTTTCGGAAGCTTTCCAGAAAGGCTTCCCGTGTAAGAAGGCGAGCTTCAATATCGTCATACCAGTCGCTCATCAGATACATGGCGTTCCAGGGATCCTCCATCCACCAGCCGGAGAGCCAGGCCACCGAGCCCATTTTGCGTGTGAGCTGCTCCAAAGCCTCCGGGCTTTGCTCATAGCGAGCCCGGAAATCCTCCGCCACCAGGGAAAACACGGCATCGGAGTCGATCTGCTCCTTCGGGACGGAGAGGATATAGTCGTTCAAAATATGGATCTGTTCATTTCGATCCCCGCCGCAGGTGGAGAGGGCCAGGGTCAGCTCGCTCAGCGGGTCTTCCTGCTCCAGAAGCTCGTCCAGCTCCGCATCAAAGCTCTCGGTCAGCCCGACCTCCAGCATCAGCTTGTGATAATAGGCTCGCTCAACCGTCATGGTCCCACCTCATCCAGCGAAAAAGACGTATCTTCTGCATGTTCCATGGCATCCATGATCCTGCCTGCGGCTTGATCCCCCTCACGGCTGAAAAAGTGGATCTCCTCGCCCTCTTCAAAACCGTAGAGATGGAGAATGGCGCCGTTGCGTGTATTTTCGCAGGTGATCTCCCGGAGCCCGGACATCGGTATCGAATATTCCAGCACGGGCTTTTTGTCCAGGCCCAATATGGTAAGACCGTCCTCAAACAGATAGAGCCGTGCTCCGCGCGTTTCTGCGCCTGAATAAACTGCTCCTTCACACTTGAAAACAGGCGCTTGGGTAAAGCGTGCCTCTGCCTGCCGATAGCGCTTTTCCTCAAAATGCAGGAGGATCTGCAGGATCGCACTCAGCACAATCGTGATGCTGATCCCCACCGGAAGAGCCAGCCACGCATCCTCTGGAAAGCTAAGGTGCAGAAAGACCCAGGCAATCAGGCTGCTGAACGCGCCAAAGAGCAGGCTGAAAACTTTGAAATCCATAGAAAGCCCCTCTTCTCCTTACTCAGAGAATTCTCCACTTCATCGTTCTGGCGATCACATAGGAACACCCGGAACGGATTTTCGGGTCAGTGGATTCATCGTCCGTCCAGACAACGAAACCGTCATCCAAGAAAGAGACCGCGGAGTCAAGGATCTCATTCCATTGAGTTTCCCGGATCTGCCACTCCCGCACGCCTACGAATTCGATCTCTACTTCTGCATCGCAGATGCTTGTGACAAGATAACGAAGACGGAGCACGGTTTTGCTCGGGTCAAGGGTCAGGCCGTTTCCTCGTGAAATGCCTGATTTTTCAAACTGCGCAGAGAGCAGATACCCGTCGTGCAGCGAATTGACCTGATCCAGGAAGCGCCGAATATCCCTTTGCGTCTGAATGAGATTCATGGAAACGACCTCCTTTTTTTCTCCTTACAGTCCCTCTGCAAATTCCCGGATCTCCAGATAGCAGTCCCGGCGGCATTCCTCCCGCAGCTCAGGCATCAGCAGACCGCGGGGCTCCATCAGCTCCAGCAGATAGAGCCGGCAGCAGGAGCAATAGCCCTCCCGCAGCATATAGGGCAGCAGCGTCCCGGAGAGCTCCCGGTCCGCCGCCGGATCCCGGTGGATCAGCTCCCGCACCGCACTGAAAACGCCGTGCCAGGCGCCGCGGTTTTCATCGAGAGAGACGGCTTTTACCAGCGGGATCAGGCGTTCACCGTCCCCGGGGCGGAAATTGGTGAGCAGCATATAGAGCGCGTCCACATCCTTCTTCCGGCGCTCGAGGCGGGAGAGGGCATAGTCCCGCACCTGCGGGGCCCGCAGCTCCGGCAGCACCCGCAGCGCCTCCTCCCGAAGGGGGCGGTTTTCGCTCTCCGCGTCCAAAAGCAGGCGAGAGATCCCGGCGTCGTCAAAGGTGGAAATGCAGACTTCCGTTCGGAAGAGGCGCAGGATCGCATGGCGCAGATCCTCCTTTTCCTCTGCCGCGTAGAGCCGCGCAAGGCGCGAGACCTCTTCAAGGCCCTGCTGCTCCATACGGCGCAGCAGGAAGAGGGGAAGGTCTTTCCCGGGGACGGCTCCATCCCGGAGCTTGCGGTAGATGCTCTGGGCGCTCTCCGCCTCCGCCTGCTGCCGCGCCTGGGCCTGATAGGCCTCCCGGCTCGCCTGCAGACGGCGGCGGTTTTCCAGATACCGGGCGATATCGGGATCGTCCCCGGCCTCCCGCAGCAGCTCCCGCACCCGGTCGGCACCGAGGGTGTCCTCCGCCACAGAGTCAAACCACTCGTCCTCCGCATGTCCGCCCAGATCCGGCTTTCGCGCCAGGATCCTGCCGTAGTCAGCGAGAACGCGCAGATAAAAGGCCTCCCGCTCCGCCTGGGCCTGCAGGGCGTTTGTGAGCAGAGACACGCACACGCGGCTGAAATTGTCCATCGCGGGCCAGATGCCGTTTTGGGAGGGGTGACCGCGGAAAATGGCGCCCAGCAGCAAGGCGTAAAGCTCCTCCAGCGTCTCCCGGGCGGGGGCGTAAGCGTCCCCGGCCATCAGGGCCAGCAGCTCCGCAAAGTGGAAAAAGCGCCAGCCCCGATCCTTGAGATTGCGTTTCGCGCCGGCGGCGATGAGAGCGTGAAAGTCCGTCCAGTCGTCAAAGAGCCAGAGCATGTCATAATAGTAGATCGCCCGCGTGCCCTCGCACTGGGCGTCATAGGCCAGAGCGTGCTCCAGGCCCCAGAGCAGATCCTCCCGGTAGTCCTCCACATCGGTGCAGCGCTCCAGCTCCAGCGGACAGCTGCCCAGGCCCCGGCGCAGATCGTGACGAAATTGCGTTTTTGTCATGGTGTGTCCTTTCGCGGCGGATATATGATGTGATTCTCTTTCCTGTTCAGTATAACATGAGTGCTTTTGTCCGTAAAGAAAAACCCGGGCATTAACGGGAGCTTTCCGGCCATTCTCTCCGACAGAATAACGTTTGAGAGGGCCAAAAGGTTTCAAAAAAGGAAAAGCCGTCCCGAGGACGGCAAAAGGGCGGCATGGGACGGCGCGAGGGGAGCATTGCCCTGCGCGAAGAAGAGAAGAAGGTGACCGCAGATCGCCCCTACGACGGGACCCCCCTCAGTCAAGCGGCGGAGCGTGACACGCCGCTTGACAGCTCCCCCGGAGGGGGAGCCAAGAGCCGCCGGGGCGGTGATCTCTACGGGCGGCGCGAGAGGGGCGGCCCCTGCGAGACGAGAGCAGGAACGGCATCAAGCGCCGGCGCTCCCGTCTTCGCCATAGGGGCTGGCGCCATCGACAGCCCGAACACCTCCCCTGCGCAAGGGGAGGTGTCATCCAGCGTGTTACGCCCGCCGGATGACGGAGGGGTCGTTCCGCCCCACAGCGTTCCGCACTGCCATGGCTTCGCTCTGCTCGGGAAGACAGGGCAACACCTCATCCGTCGTCCGCTGCGGGGAGGCGCGGGGAAAGCTTTGATACGCGGCTCTGGCTTCCCCTCGCAAGGGGAAGCTGTCAGCGCAGCTGACTGATGAGGTCCCCGAGCGCAGCGAGGTCTCCCCGTGGTCCGGCAAAAGGACCTCATCCGCCCCAGTGTGCGCACTGGGGCACCTTCCCCGTGCGCGGGGAAGGCTTTGTGGCTCAGCTCCGTTCACGGACGAGCAACCGCCCCTACAGCCGGACAGCTCACAAAATATGGTCGGTGATGCAGTCGTACCAGTGGACGTAAGTCGCTCCGTTTATGGTGATGCGCTCGTTTTCCGGCAGAAGCTCGCTCCAGGGGCGGCCGTAGCGATCCATGGCCCAGTTGTCCCGGTTGAAGCGGCGCCAGAGGACGGTGCGGCCCTCCTTGTCCAGAAACTGCTCGGTGGCCACGCCGCCGTCGTAAGTCTCGATATCCATGACGCAGATGGTGTCATAGCGCCTGCCGCCGATCTCCACGGTGTAACGGCCTACCACGTCCAGCAGGAAGGGCTTGTCCGCGGCGGTCACCGCGCTGCCCTCCCGGCGGATATCGCCCCGTGGCGCGATCCGGACCTCGTTGCCGCAATTGTCCTCCCCGAAGCCCCAGTTGTCCAGAAAGTCGCCGCCGTCCAGGAAGGTATAGAGCTTGCGGACGCCGTCCTCCACATGGCTTTCGGCAAGGATGCGGCAATGGGTCTCGGTGAGCTGGGCGACGAAGCGGCGCTCGGTCTTGTCCGCATCTCCGATACGGCTGCAGTCTGAGGGCGCATACTCCACGGCGCGGATCTCCACCCCCTGGATGCCGTGGACCTCCGCCCGGCCCAGAACTTCCATGTCGCACTGCTCGGTGCGCCGGCGCTCCGGGAAGTCGTACATGGCCCAGGAGCACGTTTCTCCCGGCTTCGGCACCACAAACCAGCCCATCGTCTCCTCCCAGCGGACCGGGAAGAGGGGCAGCTCAGACTCTGTGATCGTGTATTCCGGCAGATATTCCGGCAAGGTTTTCATGTTCGTTTCTCCTTTCTCCCGATAGGGCCAGCGCTCCTTGAAACGGGAGCGGGCCTTGTGCAGACGGCTCTTCACCGTGCCAAGGGGGAGGTGCAGCCGCTCTGCGATCTCCGCCTGGGGCAGGTCCCGGAAATAGGCGAGGTACAGGATCTGCTGATCCGTATTTCCCAGCTGCTCCAGGGTGTCCCGCACGGCGCTTTTGATCGTGCGGCCCCGGAGCCCCACGGCAAGCACCGCCTCGTTCAGCTCCTCCAGGGGGAGCTCCATGCGTCTGGCCTGCTCCCGGAAATAGTCCTTGCACTTATTCCGGGCGATGCCCAGCAGCCAGGGCTTGAAGGAGCTTTGATCCCGCAGACTCCCGTAATTCCGCCAGGCGGCGAGGCAGATCTCCTGCAGCACGTCCTCCGCGTCCCGGGCGCTGCCGATGCGAAACTTCACAAAGCGCTCCAGAGCGGGCAGCTCCGCCTGCAGCAGTTCTTCAAATTCCGGCATGGACATCACCTCCTGTCTGTTTCTGTCATAAAACCGGTTTCACCTACTTAGTCGCGAAAAAAGGCAAAAAGGTTCACGCGTGGAAGAAAAAGATTTGATGGTCTTCGGAAATGAAGAAAAGTAGGCAAGAGGAAAGGACTCGAATCCCCTACGGGGACCAGGCCCAGCCCTTCGGGCTGTGCCTTCGCCGGGGCCGGATCCGAGGTCGGGATCATCGGTACCAAAAGAAGCACCCCCGGATGGTGACCGGACTCGAATCCCCTTCGGGGACTGGGCGCAGCCCTTCGGGCTGTGCCGTCGCCGGGGCCGGATTCGAGGTCGGGATCACTGATAGCAAAAAGAGGCATCCCAAAAGGAAGGTGACCGGACTCGAATCCCCTTCGGGCACTAGGCCCAGCCCTTTGGGCTGTGCCGTCGCCGGGGCCGGATTCGAGGTCGGGATCATCGGTACCAAAAGAAGCACCCCCGGATGGTGACCGGACTCGAATCCCCTTCGGGGACTAGGCCCAGCCCTTCAGGCTGTGCCGTCGCCGGAGCCGGATTCGAGGTCGGGGTCATCGGTACCAAAAGAAGCACCCCCGGATGGGGGTGCTTCTTTTGGTGCCGGTGACCGGACTCGAACCGGTACGCGGTTGCCCGCAAGGGATTTTAAGTCCCTGGTGTCTACCATTCCACCACACCGGCGCGGCGCAAATACTGTATCACGCGCGGCGGGCGGTGTCAAGGGATCGGGGATGTGTTTTCCAGAGATTGGGCTGTGCTTATTCCACGGTGACAAGGCCGTTTTCCTCCACGGTGATGCTCATGCCGTCCTGCACATAGGCGAGGAATTCTTCTCCCAGGTTGTCCACCACGGGCATCTTCGATTCGGTCCACACGTCGGCCAGGATGGCGCCGGAGGCGGCCAGAGAGTCGATGGGCTTGGAAAAGAGCATGCAGGCGGGCTGCTTGTTGTAGGAGCAGACGGTGAAGAGCACCATGCCGCCGGTGGTGGAGCCGATGGTCTGGGGCAGGCACAGGGCCTTGCCCAGCATGGATTTCTTGTAGAGGTCGGGGTTGTTCTGGTCGCCGCATTTGACCTGTTTATCCCCGAACATCAGGGCCATCTGATAGCTGGCCAGGGTGTTGAAGCCGCCGTGACTTACCAGGGCCTCGGCCTTACAGGCGCCGGGGACCACGACGCGTCCTTGAAACTGTCTCATTTGGCACCTCCCGTGATGATCTGAAGGATCTCCGCCTCGGTATAATAGCGGGCGCTGGTGTAGGTGCGGAGCTTGTTGGAGGAGGTGATGACCGCCTTCTTCTTGCAGAGAGGATTGTTCATGTACATGAGGGGGCAGATGTAAGAGAGCACCACGCCGCTCTGCTTGAGGTAGTAGGCGTCCATGGTCTGCTCAAACTCCTTGATGACCGGCATGGGCGCGGTGAACACCGTTGGCACCGTGACCTTCTTGCGGCCGTTTTTCTCCAGCCCTTCCTGTACGGCCCTGGACCAGTCTTTCAGCTGCTGCAGGCTCATGTGGGGGCAGCCCACGAAGCAGAGCTCGGGCTTGGCGTCGGGCTTTTTCCAGATGACGGGATAGTTGTCCTTCACCCGCTGGAGTTCGGCGTCATCGATCACATAGACCTGGGCGTTCTCCGCGATCAGGCCCTTGCCCAGCTCTTTGGCCTCGGGGGTCAGGTTCTCGATGTGGTAGAGGCCTACCGCGCCGTTGGAGGCGGTGGCCGCGCCGAAGTCCTTGAGATAGGCCTTGGCCTCGTCGTTCAGCTCCGTTCCCAGCCACTTGTCCAGACCCCGGACATAGGGGACCTCCTCCATCACCTTCATGCCGATGGCGGAGCCCAGCAGCTGGGCCTCGGGTCGCTTCTCGCATTTGAGCTCGATGATCCAGGTGGCCTTGCGGCCCTCGTCGGTGAGCAGGCCAAACTCCGGCACGAAGCCCGCGATGCTGCCCATCAGCTCCAGCATGCCGGAGTTGCGGTTGCAGCGGGCGCCCAGGACGGAGTTTGCGTAGACCACGGCGGAGGATTCCGCCCAGGAGAGGATATCGCCCTTCTGGGGGACATTGCCCACCTGGTCCAGGTAGCAGGCGCAGGTGTAATCGTCGTCGTCGGTGATGCCGAGCTTGCGCATCTGCTCCTCATAGCGCTTTTGCTGGGTGTACATGATCTTTTTGAATACCAGATCGTCCAGCAGGGAAGAAGGGACCTTGGGATCCAGGGGCTTGGGGTCGGCGGTGAACTTCTGCCCCTCGGGAAGGCCCGCCTCAATGAGCTTGTCATAGAGATCGTATACCGGCTTCATGACCTCCAGACCGAAGGAGATCACCGTGTGGCCGTACTTGCTTGTGACAGGCACCATGCGCTCCGCGCCGAAGGCTTCGCCGTACATGACCAGGGTCTTCACGATCTTGGCCATGATCTCGCCTTCCTTGCCGTCCAGCAGGGCCTGCTGCTCGGGGGTGAGGATCATGGGAAACCACTTCCTTCTTTGTTGATATTTCTATTTTAGCACCCTAAAGCAGGCAAGTCAATGCGGGAGCGTGGGGATCTCATCCGCCGCAGTATGACGCCGAGCAATGCTCGGCGCTACGGGGCTCCTGTTCGCCTTGCAGTGCGTGGAAAGCTCTGCGCGGCGGAGCGGAAAGCCCGGAGATGCGGGAGCCGCTATCCGCTGAGCGCCGTGTTAAGATGTCGACAAGCTGAACCGCCAGCTATGTGAGCCGGTGGATTCGCCTCGGTTTTCCCATACAGTATCGAGCAAGCTCACTCTGTCTCTACCCCATCCGTCTCTTCCGCGAGCCGGCTCTGCAGCTCCCTCGCCCGCTCCAGCAGGTCGAAGAGCCCGTCCTCCGAGAGGACGCCCCGTTTCAGATCCTCCGGCAGCAGGCCCGCCTCGTCCTCGGTATAATCGGAGAGCCAGTCGCCCCCGTCGTAATAGGCGGCAAGCGCCGATAGCGCGGGCTGGACCCGCTCCCAGTGTTCCAGCGCCCGCTCCAGCTCCGCCGCGGCGGCGAGGGCCGCGTCCATCTTCTCCTCCATCCCGGCGATCCGCCGGATCCGTTCATCCTGATCCATGGTTTTTCTCTCTTTCCTTCGCTTTTCCTCAAATCTCAAAACTGCGAAAAAGGGATGCGAAACCTTGGTTCCGCATCCCCTTCTTCTCGTGTCAGATATACTGGTCGTGCTCTCTGCTGTCGTACCATTTCTCCAGCAGAGGGGCCAGCAGGGCGGTGGCCTTCATATCCAGGTTAAAGAAATAGATGGTAAAGGTGACCACAAAGAAGCCCAGCGCGATCCCCAGCAGGATCAGGGGGAGTTTCAACAGTTTCTTCATCGTTCGCTGCTCCTTTTCCTTAGTAAGCCTCGTCATCGGGAATATGCTCCAGAGACGGATCCAGCGGCTCCTCCCGCATGACGGTGCGCATGTAGTTGCTCACCTGGTCGCGGATGGCGTTGCGGGTGAACACACGGGGATCGCAGAGGTCGTGGCTGACCCACATGATGTGGATGCCCCGCTCCCTGGCCTGCTCTTCAAACATGCCGTGCATACCGGTGAGGGCCTTGCAGCTCATATGCTCCCACATCATGACGATGTCGGCGTTCATCTTCTCGCACAGCTCCCACAGCTCGTCCACCAGGACCTTGTAGCCGCCGTGGGTGTGGTTGCGCATGATCATCTCCATGTTCAGCATGGCCATGTCGCGGTAGGCCTGCTCCCGATTCTCCGGGGTGTCCTCCTCGGCGATCATGTCGGTGTTGATGACGGAGAGCATATCGGTCAGCGGTACCACGCCCCAGCACTGGACCATCCAGTAGAGCATGTCGATGACGTACTGGGGCTGCACGCCCCAGACGATGGTCCGGTGGCGGTACTCCTTGGCGTACATTCTCTTGGCCTTGTAGCCCTTCTCCGCCAACTCCAGGAGCTTGCGGTCGATGGGGACAAAGTTGGGATCGCGGCCGGAGTTGCCCATATAGTTGGTGTCGTTATACAGGGAGAAGGCGGCGCCGAAGAACTGGGGGTAAGGCGTGGAGTTGATCTCCATCTGGGCGATGCGGCACTTGGTGGCGTAGTTCACCCGCTTGGCGGCGGCAAAATACTTGTCCCAATCCCAGTGCTCGCCGGTGTGCTCTTCCACAAAGGCGATGGCCTGCTTGATCTGGTCGGCAGCGTACTCCAGCACGTCCGGCTCCTTGTGGCGCAGCGGGGTGGCCAGCTGGAAGGTGGGGATGCCGTACTGCCGCTCCAGGCGCTTGGCGATGATGCCGTTGCCCATGAGGGAGCCGTCGCAGGTGGTGTTGTTCTGCACGGCGCAGCAGCCCAGCACGCAGAAGTCGTCGTCGATGGAGATGCCGGCCTCGGCCTCGGGCATGGGGCAGACGTCGCCGGGGATGCCGTTGAGCTGGGCCACGTCCAGATAGTGCATGACGTTGAACTGGTGGAAGATGTTGGAGGCGAACATGGTGGGCACTTCGCGCAGGATGGTGTGGACCTTCTCCTTGTCAAAGCCCATCATGAAGGTGACCATGGAGTTCTCGTCGGTGATGACGCACTTGTCGGAATAGGCCTTGTCGTTGCCCACACGGCGGTCGCCGCGGAAGCAGTTGGCGATGGCCTGGGTCACGTCGGCAATGACGAAGTTGAAGCTGGTGTGGGCGATGCGCAGCGCCTCGTCCCTGAGGCCGATGGTGAACTTGTCCATGCCGTGGGGAACGAAGAGATAGCTCATCATCCAGCGGTAGCGGAAGAAGCCCTTCACGTTCCGGGGCACGATGATGAAGCGGCCCAGCACGCTGAGGAGGTAGAGCCAGCGGGTGTAGTCATAAAAGGTGTCCTTCACGCCGCGCCACTCACGGCGGGCGCGAACCTTCAGCTTGTCGCTGTAGATCTTGCCGGGAGACTGCTCGCCGGCGCGCTTGACGGGATTGACGATCTTTTCAACGGTCTTCATGCTTTGCCACCTTCTTTCTGGATCTTCTTGATCTCGATGCTCTCCACGAAGGCCTGGACGCGGGTGCGCATCTGGCCGCCGGCGGACGCGATGTTGTAGGGCCGGTCAACGCTCAGCACGGGGTAGCCGAAGTCATGCTGCAGCATGGCGGAGCCCAGGGTCCGCTCGTAGGCCCAGGGGTCGCAGAACTTGACCTGCTGGTAGATGATGCCCTCGGCGCCGTATTCCTTGGCCAGATCCGCCACATACTGCTTGCGGCCGTAGACCTTGTCCATGCTCATCATGCGCGGGCAGTGGCAGTTGTGGATGTAGTGGCGGCAGACCTGGGTGAGGGCATCCTCCTCGTCGTTGAGAGCGATCTCCAAGCGGCCGGGGTAGGAGCCGAAGCAGAAGCGGTCGCAGCAGACGAAGGCGCCGCACTCCTCGATGAGCTTCACAAAGCCGGAGTCGTCCACCTCGCTGCCCACCAGCAGCACCCGGGCGCGCCAGGGCTTGTCGTCTGGCTCGCGGGTCTTGAGCTCCTCCAGGGTCTCCTCCAGCTTCTCGATGACGAGATAGGAGGGGCAGACGTAGGTTGCCAGGGTCAGCACATGGAATTCGTAGCCGGTGATGCGGGGCTTGTCTCCCTTGCGGAACTCGCCGATGGCCCGGATCAGGCGGCAGAGCTTGTTGTGCTCGGCCACAGCCTTGCGGATGGCGGCGTCGGAGACGTCGATGCCGTATTTCTCGTGGAGCGGCTTGAGCACGTGATTGGTGCACTGCAGCACGGAGAGCTTCACGTCGGTCTCGCTGTTTTTGAAAGCGATCTCCATGTACTCGTGGAAGAAATTGGGGTTCCCTTCGCCCATGGTCTTCAGCAGCTCCATGTTCTCCACGCAGCGGTTCATCATGGTGCAGCCGTCGGGGGTGATGACGCAGTCAGCAAAGTTGAAGCCGCCCTCGATGGCCCGCTCCAGCAGGGCCCGACTGGGCTCGCAGAGGAGGTTGGTCATGTAATAGGTGGCGATGTCCATGGAGCCGGTGTGGGGCGCGTGGAGGCGGATGGAGAAGGCCCCGTCCAGATTCAGCAGGGGTTCGGGCACGTTTTCGCAGGTGTAGGCCACGCAGACCTTGCCCTCGGCCTTGGCCTGGGCGATCAGCTCGTTGTTGGCCTCCTGCAGAAGGTTCTCGAAATAGAGCAGATGCTTTAAGTCTCTCATCAAATCCCTCTTTTCACAAGTTTCGGTGCGCTGAGCATACTTAGGCCTTATAATTGTAACAATTTGCCCATGGAAATTCAAGTTTGGCTTCAATTTTTAGTGAAATCACAGAAATCACCCCGGGTCTTTTGTTCAGTTCGCCGAGTTGTCCTCCCGGTTCGTCATGACAGATTCTTGCTCTGTGTACAGTTGCGGAAAACCTTTGAACGTAGCAATGCAAAAGGGATGGACATAGGCTGGAATCGGTGTAGGGGAGGGCCTTGGCCCTCCCGGCGGCATCCATGCGGGAAAACCGGGAACACTTCGGCGAATTCGATGCTTGTGCGGATCCGCCAAAGCTTTCTTCCGATTTGTCCTCTGCACTGCCGGGGAGGCATACCCACATGGCACACAGCCCTCCTCCCTTGCTGCATCGACCGGACCTTGTATCCCGGTTCGCTTTCTGCAGCGCGTCTCTGTTTGGCTGCGTTTTTCGCTTTTCTCCCGGCGTTTTTGTGCAATCTATCCGTTTCCTCCCATCCGGCGCGTCGGAAAATTTACCGAAGATTCACTTCTTTTCGCTTGCCAGTTTTCCGGATTCATGGTAAGCTATTGCCAACAAACGAAATATATGTTAAGGAGAGTGATCCCCTATGGTTCAGCTCATTATCGGCCTGAAGGGCTCCGGCAAAACGAAGAAGCTGGTGGACATGGTCCGCGACGCGGTGAATGAAGAGACCGGCGACGTGGTATGCATCGAGAAGGAGCGCAAGCTCACCTTTGATATCCCCTATCAGGCCCGTCTCATCGACGCGGGCGTATACGACATCGGCAGCTATGAGTTCCTGCGCGGCCTCATCTGCGGCGTTCACGCCGGCAATTACGACATCACCCATTTCTTTATCGACAATTTCTACAAGCTGGTGAACGACAAGTCCACAGAAGCGCTGGAGGCCTTCCTGACCTGGCTGGACAAATTCTCCGCCCAGGAGAAGATCAGCTTTGTCATCAGCCTCTCCGTGGACGCCGCCGCCCTCCCCGCCAGCGTGCTCAAATATCAGATTTAATTGAAAAAGGGCCGTCTCGAAGCAAGCTCTTGTCGTAGGGGCGGCTATCAGCCGCCCGTGCGGTGGCAGGAAACATACTGAAAAAGGTTTGGCGAATTCGTACAGCACACGAATTTGCCAAACCTTTTTTCTACTCTTTTGACGGGCGGCTGATAGCCGCCCCTACAGCGGGAAACGGAGTTTTCCCTGCCGATGATTTTATTCCACCGGTTCCAGGATCTCGGTGGCGCCGATGGCAGTGCCGAAATAGATGTTGTCGCTGACAGTGCGCTCCCAGCCGAAGTCGATGTGATTATAGGCCCGGCCCCGGAACACCATCTCCCCGGTCTGGCCGCCGTCCAGGCAGTAGGCCCAGCGCACGGCGTCTTTCTCCGCGAAGTGCCGGGCAAACTGCGTCACGGTCCAGCTGCCGGCCTTTTCGGGGCAGTGGTTCAGGGACATGTAGAGATAGTGCAGATCATCCACCCAGCCGATGCCCGCCCGGGAATAGATCTGGGTGGCCTCCCCCACCGGGTACCAGTCGCAGGTCTGGGCTTCCCCGTCCCGGATCAGCACCGGTCCGAAGGCCAGGGAAAAGAGGATGTCGTTGTCGGCAATGTACTGCTCCATCTCCTCCCGGGTAAAGTTCTGTCCCAGCTCGGTAAAGAGGAACTCTCCCCTGCTGTTCACAAAGCAGTTTTCCAGGCAGCTGGTATAGGTGTAGTCCCCCAGATAGGTATATTCCGGGAAGCGGTAGAGCGTCCGGTCATAGACCATGAGGCCCACGTCCCGGTTCTGGTAAAAGTCCGCGTTCAGGCTGAGCACCGCGTTGGTCTCGGCGTGCATCTCGGTGGAGAGGGCACGCTGGGGCGGGTCGAAGGCGTCCCCGGCCAGCTTCCGGCGGAACTGGGAGGGATCTGCGATCTTCACCTCCGCATAGGAACAGCAGCAGCCGTCCACCACTTCCTTCCAGCAGATCACCAGGATGGTCTCGTCCAGGTAGTACTCGATCTCCTCCCGGTCGGCGCCCCGGTAGAATTCCACCGTGGGATCAAAGACCACGGCCTCGTCCTCTTTGAGAAGGCCCAGCTCTCTGGCCCGGTCGATGAGCTCCAGGGCCTTTTCCGGCTCGTCCAGGCTGATGACGCCATAGCAGCTCTCGTCCGGGGCAGGGGCGCTGAGGGCGTCCTCCTCGATCACATAGCGGGTGCGCATGGGCACGGGGGTGGGCTCCGGGGTGGGTTCGGGCGTGGGCTCGGGAGTCGGTTCAAGGCTCGGTTCCGGGCTTGGTTCCGCGACAGGCGCGGGCGTGACGGCGTCAGCAGGCGTATCCGCCGGCGCGGGAGAACAGGCGGCAAGGCTCAGCATCAGCAGGGCCGCCAGCAGCAGGGAAACGGTTCTCTTCATTCTCTTCCTCTCAATCCAGCAGCTTCAAAGGCTGCCATTTCAGATAATCGCCGGAAACCAGGCTGTAGCGCAGGCCGTGGAACTCGCCCCGGATACTGTCGCCAAAGCGGCTCTCCCCGTGGATGTGGGCATAGATGAGCTGCTCCGCCCCGTATTCCTCCGCCAGGCGGGTAAAGGGGCTCTCTTCCTCCAGGATGTTGGTGGGCGGGTAGTGAAGAAAGATCACGAGCTTCCGATAGCCCGCGGCTTTCGCCTCCTCCAGCCCGGCACGGAGCCGTTCCGCCTCCCGGGCCACCAGCTTTTTGGCCTTTTCCGCGTTCTCCTCGTCCCAGCCCAGGATCCTGCCCCGCCGGTCCAGGTAAAAGGGGCCCTCAAAGCAGGCGCCCTTGGTAGCCACCAGGGCATAGTCCCCGTAACAGGCATAGCCGCCCTGGAGAAATTCCAGCTCTCCCGCGAAAAGCCGGTTCAGCTCCCCGGTCTTGCCCACGTCCCAGAACATGTCGTGGTTGCCCCGGGTCAGGATCTTCCGTCCGGGGAGATCCATGATATAGCGGAAGTCCTCCCCGCACTCGGAAAGCTTCCGTCCCCAGCTGTGGTCCCCCACCAGCACCAGGGTGTCCTCCGGCGTGAGCAGGCTCTCACAGGCCCGGCGCAGCTTCTCCTCGTGGTTTTTCCAGACCCGCTCGGTCATCTGCGCCCGGGCCTTCAGGGGTGACTGGTAATGCAGATGCAGATCGCCGATGGCATAAAGCGCCATGCCCATCCTCTCCTTTTCATTGTTACTCTATCACAGACGAGGCATCCGGGGCAAGACAGACTTGGTTTTTTTCGAAAATGTGTTATACTGAATTTGACAAATCAACAAGAGGAGGCGAAGAGGATGTTCCTCAAACTCACCAAGCAATTCGGCAAGCCCATCTGCGTGCTGCTCTACGGCGTCTTCGGCTATCTCGCGGGGAAGAAAAAGCCCCTGCCCCTGCTGATCCTGCTGGGCATGCACCTGAGCGAGTATTTCCTCGTGGGCCGCAAAGTGGCGGAGGAAGCGGGTCTGACAAAGCCGGAGGGCTTTTTCCAGTGCCTGGCCTTCGGCTTCACCTGGTGGCTGCCTATCAAGAAAAGCTGAATGGGATGAGCATAAAGCACATCCCATTCGGCTTTTTCGTTTCCGGTAGGGGCGACCTGTGGTCGCCTGATAAACGGAGGCCAAAAGGAGGCGGCCAAAGGCCGCCCCTACGAAAGGACGGACGCGGCGCAGTCTCCCCCTCCTCAAAACTCAAAACTCAAAACGATTTACTCCGCCGGCCAGTCCCGGAGCAGGGCCTCCGCCAACGCGCAGAAGCGCTCGGCGCTTTTGGAGGCGGTGAGCAGCACTTCCTCGTGGGAGTGCTTTTTTTCTGCGATGCCGGTGGCCATGTTGGTGATGCAGCTGAGTCCCAGTACCCGCATCCCCAGATACACCGCCGTGATGGTCTCCGGCACGGTGGACATGCCCACGGTGTCAGCCCCCAGGGCCTTGTAGGCCCGGATCTCCGCGGCGGTCTCAAAGCTGGGGCCGGAGTAGAAGGCGTACACGCCCTCCTGCAGCGGGATTTCCAGACTCGCCGCCGTCTCCCGGGCGAAGGCGCAGAGGTTCTTGTCATAGGCCTCGGACATATCCGGGAAGCGGGGTCCGAAGCGCTCGTCGTTGGGTCCCATGAGGGGGTTGCGGCCGCTGAAATTGATGTGATCGGTGATGAGCATCAGGTCTCCGGGGGCGAAAGCGGCGTTCACCGCGCCGCAGGCATTGGTTACCACCAGATCCTCCGCCCCCAGCTGCCGCAGTACATAGAGGGGCAGGCACAGCTCCTTCATGGAATAGCCCTCGTAATAGTGGAAGCGGCCCTGCATGGCCACCACCTCGTTTTCTCCGATGCGGCCAAAGACCAGCCGGGCGGCGTGGCCCGCCACAGAGGAGGCGGGGAAGCCCGGGATCTCCCGATAGGGGATGATTTCCGCGTCCTGGATGTGTTCGGCCAGTTCTCCCAGGCCGCTGCCCAGGATGATGGCGGTTTTCGGCCGCAGATCGGTACCTTCCCGGATATAATCGGCCGCCTGCCGGACCTGCTCATAAAATGTCATGGGGCTCCTCCTTTCCCTTCGTTCCGGATCTTGCCTGTTTATCGTTCATACTCTTCCCAGATCTGCCGCAGCCTTTGGATCTCCTCTTCCGGCAGCGGTTCCTGCAGGGGGTTGTTGTCCTGCCGGTAGCAGGCCTCGAAATAGGGGATCACATCCGCCTCCCGTTTTTCCGGGCGGATGTCCACCCGGGCAAAAAGACCGTTGTCCAGTTCGAAGAGGGCGTGGTCCCGGTAATAGCCGATGTAGGAGAGGATCCGTGGCTTGCGCCAGGGCGTTTTGCTGATGGTCAAAAGCTCCCGGGTATCGGCGGCAAAGATCGTCTCCCCCTCCCATTTTTCCGCGGCGCGGAGGGCGATATGCACCGCGTCCTCCAGCGGAAAGTGAAAGTAGCAGCTGGAGAGGAAGGGCATGGCAATGCTTTTGCAGCCCAGCTCCGACGCCAGTCGGAACACGCTCTCATAGCAGCGGTGCAGGGCCAGCAGCTCATTGGCCTTGCCGGTGAGCCAGCGGGGCACGGCGGTGGCAATCAGCCGGGGAAAGGGCCGTCCGGCGCAGTCCAGGCTCTCCGCGCTGCCCACTGCCAGAAAGCCCGCCTCCCGGATAGCGGGGCGCAATCCTTCGCCGCAGGCCGCCGTCAAAGCCTGGGCGGCCCTGCCCTCGGCGGGTCGGCAGGACATCTCCAGGGGCAGCACCGCAGCCTCGACTTGGAGCGACAGGATATCCTCCAAGGTCACGGTATAGGCCATCAGCGCACCTCCCGGGATGCCAGCAGCCGGGCCTTCAAAAGCTCATAGCGCTGCCGCTTGCCCGCGTCGGCAAAGTGCTCCTCCCGGCTTTGCTCGGGCCGGTTTTCATAGTCCAGCACCGTATCGCCGAACTGGGCGCTGGTGAGATCGAAGACAGAGCCCGCGGCCTCGTTGAAGCAGTGGACGCTGCCGTCCGGGAGCGGCACGCCGTAGACCTTGCCGCCAAGCAGATCCTGCACCAGGAAGGCCGTGATGCTGCACTGGCCCAGGGTGCGGTTTTCCTCGGACCAATCCGGCCGCAGCCGGGGCGCGCAGGTGTCGATCTTCCAAAGGGGCCAGAGCTCCTCATAGAGCCGCAGCACCTCCGGCGCAGCGCTCTCTTCTCCGTAAAAACGTGCCATAGCGGTCACCTCGTTTGCTTTTTTCTTTACTCTACCACAGAAAGCAGGAGAATGGCAAGAAGAGAGTGAACCATGGAAAACAGATCGGCTATCAGTGTGAAAGCACTTTGTTCCTCCCCCAGCGGGAGAGGATGTCAGCGCAGCTGACAGGTGAGGGAGAAATTGCCAGCCATTTCTATCTGCCTGCAGTAATCTGGCGTTCTCCCTCATCACCCGCATCGCGGGAGCTTCCCCCGCTGGGGGAAGCTCAGTGGTCCCCTCTCAGGCGCAAGCGCCAGCTCTCCCCTGCCTGTCGGCGGGGCGAGCCAGGCGGACGGCGTTTTCCATCCGTCCGCGAAGCGGACACCACAGTTCTTCATTCTTCAGTTTTCAGTATTCCTTTTTCATTCCCTTCTCCCGTCTTTCCGCATAGGATGGATGGGGCTGCGGCAAAGGGCACAGCGGCCCCGCCGCAGTCTCCCGAAAACAAGGGAGGATCATTATGGCATCGTTCACAAACTTTGCGACGCTGCAATACCAGGGGCGCAGCGTCCATTCCAACACCGTCACCGGCGAGATTCTGGAGACCCTCTCCGCCGCCAAGACCGCTGCGGCGGAGAGCTACCGTCCCGGGGAGGATCTGAGCTATGTGCTCAGTCTCCTCAACAGCGGCGACACCGCGCTCAGCGGTCTCACCGTCACCGACGATCTGGGCGCCTATGAATACGAGGGGACCACGGTCACGCCCCTGCAGCTGGTGGAGGGCTCCCTCCGCCTCTTCGTAAACGGCGTGCTCCAGGCGGCCCCCGCCGTCACCGCAGGACCCCCCATGACCGTCACCGGGCTCACGGTGCCCGCCGGCGGGAATCTGATGCTGGTCTATGAGGCCCTGCCCACGGCCTTCGCGCCGCCCACGGCGGACGGAAGCATCCGCAACACCGCCACCGTCACCGGTCCGGGGCTCGCGGTGCCCGTCACCGCCTCGGCGGAGGTCCCCGCGGCTCAGGAGGCGGCGCTCTCGGTGCGCAAGGCCCTGAGCCCGGCGGAGGTCCTGCCCGGCGGGGAGCTGAGCTACAGCTTCACCCTGGAAAACAGCGGCAACAGCCCGATGCTCACTTCGGAAAACGCAGTTTTACAGGACACCTTCGACCCCATCCTGTCCGGGATCTCCGTTGCCCTGGACGGCACGCCCTGGACCGCCGGCGTGAACTACAGCTACGCCCAGGCCACCGGGGAATTCGCCACCCTGCCCGGGCAGCTGGCCGTCCCCGCGGCCAGCTACACCCAGAACCCGGACGGCAGCTGGACCCTGACCCCCGGCAGCGTGACCCTCACGATCACCGGCACGCTCCAGAGCTGAGCTTATTTACAGAGACCGACGCAAAAAAACTTCGCCCTGCGGGTTCCCCCGCAGGGCGTTTTGTGAATATAGGCAAAACTGAGTACTACCATCCCTCGTCATCGCCCACACTGGCGCAGTGATCTGTTCGCCGAAAGACTTGCCGCAAAATACGAAAGGCATGGGAATTGGCGTAGGGGAGGGCCTTGGCCCTCCCGGCGGCATCACTCCAGGATATCAAGGAAAGGCTCGGCGAATTCGATGCATGTACGAATTCGCCGAGTCCGTTTTCCATGGTGTACTACACTCTGCCGGGAGGGGCAAGCCCCTCCCCTACCACATTGACCGGGCTTTCCCTCATGATTCTCTTTTCGCGGCGTACTTTTGCTGCTTTTCATATCAGTGCCGCAGGGCACGCACGATGCCGTAGATCGCACCGTAGGCCACGGCGGCCACGGGCCAGACCATCCAGCAGCGGTCCCAGGCATTGCCCAGGAAGCCCCAGGCCAGAAAGCCCGCCGTCACAAGGCCCCAATAGATGCTGTTGAAGGGCGCCGCCACGCGGGAAGCCTCTTTGCCCGCCCGGCTGTAGTCCCCCTCCTCCAGCAGGCGCTGGTAGCTGCCCCAGAGGATGGAGGAGCGGACGATCAGCAACACGCCGATGCCCGCCAGCACCAGCAGCAGCGCCACGGCGACCAGGTGGCCGAAGTGGTCCCCCTCGCCGTAGAGCACCAGGCTCAGGAACACCGGGATCACCGCCAGCACGCAGAGGACGATCCCCAGGGTGAGCTGCCGGTCCCGGGTGGGGCGGAACTGCTCCCGCCGCTCCCGGGCCATGCCGTCCACGCCGTAGAGCGTGTCGATGGGCAGGGCGTCCAGGTATTCATAGCGCCCGGTGCGAAGGCCGCTTGTGACGAAAAGCGCCACCGCGCCGCCCACCATCAGCAGCAGCACCGCCACGCCGATGCCCGCGGCCCCGGCTTCGCTCAGCGGCACATAGTCAAACTCCTGGGCGCCGCAGAGCAGGATCAGGCAGACGGGCGAGAGGATGCACAGCAGCACGCCCAGGGCAATGTGCCGGGCGTTGACCTCCCGGGCCGCCAGGAAGGCGTTGGCCTCCTCCATGCCGACGGTGCGGATGGGCAGCGAATCCGACGGCGCGTCCTCCGCGGGCTCCGCCATCTCCAGACTGTCTTTCAATAAATAATCCGTGCTCACGCCGAAGAGTTCGCTCATCTGCAGCACCCGGGCCATATCGGGCACCGACTGGGCGCCCTCCCATTTGGATACCGCCTGCCGGCTCACGCCCAGCTTTTCGGCCAGCTCCTCCTGGGACCAGCCGTTCTTCTTTCTCAGGTCGATGATCTTGTCCGCAAGGATCATGCTTCTCGCTCCTTTCCTGTCCGGTGTCCTCACCGGGCAGCTTCAGGATAGCCGAAATCCGGGTTTCCTGCCAGAAAGCGGGGCTGGAACTTCCGCAACCGGCGGTTGCAATAGCCCTGTTTTCCGCTTGCACCGGGCTTTTGGAGCCTCTTTACCGCTCCAGGATCACGCTGCTCCGCTGCATCCAGCGGCCATGGCGGTAGTAGACAGTCATGGCGATGCTGGTGACCACCCAGGACACCACATAGCACAGGCTCAGCACCATCAGGGTGTGGACCCACTGGAACAGGGTCAGGATCCAGACGATGCGCAGCAGGCAGATGCCGAGGCCGATGATGATCACCGGGCGCACCGCGTCTCCCGCGCCGCGCAGCACGGCGGAGAGCACCTCGATCAAGGTCCAAGTGAAGTAATAGGGCACAAAGTAGGTCATGATCTGGTAGGTGGTGTCGATGACCGCCTGGTCCTCGGTGAGGATGTGCAGCATCGGCTTTCCCAGCAGCATGATGAGCGCGCTGAGGGTGACCGTGATGCTGAAGGACAGGATTAGGCCCTGCTTCACGCAGAGCTTCACCCGATCCTGCCGCCCGGCGCCCAGGTTCTGGCCGATGAAGCTGGTGATGGCGGCGCCCAGGGCGTTGCTCACCGCCCAGAAGATGCCGTCGGTCTTGCCGCTCATGGCCCAGGAGGCCACCACAACAGTGCCCAGGGAATTGACGCCCACCTGGATGATCATGTTGGAGACGGCATACATGGAGGACTGCAGCCCCGAGGGGATGCCCAGGCGCAGCATGTTCCGCAGATAGACGCCCTTGAGCTTCAGCTCCTTCAGGCTCAGGCGGTAGCTCTCTTTGGTGCACAGGAGCTTCCATGTGAGAAGCCCCATGTTCAGCACCTGGGCCAGCACCGTGGCGATGGCGACCCCCGCCACGCCCCAGTGGAAGACCAGCACAAACACCGCGTCCAGCACGATGTTGCTGATGCAGCCCGCCACCATGTACAGGAAGGGGCTGAAGGAATCCCCCACGGAGCGGAGCATGTTGGACTCCATATTCAAAACCAGCACAAAGGGCACGCCCAGAAAATAGATGCGCAGATAGAGGATGGAGGCCTCCATGGTATCCTCCGGCGTCCGCAGCAGGCGCAGCATGGCAGGCGTGGCAATCAGGCCGAAGGCCATCAGCACCAGGCCCAGCAGGGCAAACACCGCGAGAGCGTTCCCCGCAGCGAGACGCACGTCCTCGTCCCGCCCGGCGCCGTAGACCTGGGCGATGACCACCGAGGCCCCCGCCGTGGTGGCCACGAAGAAGCCGATGAGCAGGTTGATGATCTGGGCAGAACTGCCGCCCACGGCGGCCAGGGCGATGGTGCCCACATAGCGGCCCACGATGAGCCCGTCCACCGCGTTATAGAGCTGCTGGATGCAGGTGCCCGCCGCAATGGGCAGGAAAAAGACCAGCAGCTTTTTCCACACGACCCCCTGGGTCAGGTCTTTCCGGTCAAGTCTCTGTTCCATGGCTCAGCCCTCAAACCAGCGCAGGGCGAAATCGCCCACCGCCTCGGTCAGCCGCTTGATCTCCCAGCCGGCGGTGTTCACCGTCAGGTCGAAGGCGCTGGCGTCCCCGTGGTGCTTGCCGGTGAGCACCTCCCGGGTGCGGATGCGGTTTTTGTCGATGCGGCGGATATTCCGCAGGATCTCCTTTTCGGTGAGGCGCTGGGCACGGGGCTTTTTCTGCTCGTGGCCCTGGCAGCGGCGGAGCCGGGCCTCCAGGTCCGCGCAGACGTAGATGCGGAAGGGGTGGTAGTCCTGCAAAATCACGTCCGCGTCCCGGCCCACGATGATGCAGTCGTTGCCCGCCTCGGCGATCTCCAGGAGGATCTCCCGCTCCTTCACCAGCAGCTGGGTCCGCATGCCCGGGTCCAGCACCACCCGGTCAAAGCTGTTGCGGAAGGTCAGCTGCACGTTCTGCCAGCCGTGGTTTCCCAGCACCCTTCTGACATAGTCCGGGTCAAGGCCCTGGTCCTGGGCCAGGGTGTCGATGATCTCCTTGTCATAGTAGTCCCAGCCCAGCTTGTCGGCCAAGCGCTTTCCCAGTTCCCGGCCGCCGCTGCCGAACTGGCGGCTCACGGTGATGATACGCATGCTCTCTTTCCTCTCTTTTCTCTGCAAAGGTTCCCGCCCACACGCGGGGACATTATAATTCCTTGATGTAAAAGCGGTCCATGGTCCCGTGGACGGCCTCCGCTGGCCTGGGGATCTGACGGTAGCCGCTCTTTTCATAAACGTGGATTGCCGCCCGGAGATTGCTGTGGGTCTCCAGGTAAGTGCGCCTGTAGCCCAGTTCCCGGGCCTTGTCCTCGATCCGGGCGATGAGGGCATAGCCCAGGCCCGCGCCCTTGGCCTCGTCTGCCAGATACAGCTTCTGCAGCTCCCCGCAGTCTTCAAAAAACGGAAGCTCCGCGACTCCCACGCCGCCCAGGGTCCGCCC
Source organism: uncultured Eubacteriales bacterium (assembly GCA_900316205.1). GTDB lineage: Bacteria > Bacillota > Clostridia > Oscillospirales > Oscillospiraceae > Limivicinus. The sequence continues at coordinate 4,959 of ONBX01000020.1, read as the reverse complement.
CTCCCCGTCCCGCAGGACAAGATAAAAGCGCTTGGCAGGGTCGGAAAGATAATAGCCGCTCAGATGATCCAGCTGCTCGTCATAGTAGGCCGTCCCCGGCAGGGCCAGGTCGTGCGTTTCCAGGTTGTGCCGCACGATTTGGGCAAGGGCCGCATCATCTTCCGCGGTGATGGGAGAAAAGCTCACTGCTTCCGTCCCCTTTGCCCCGCTGCCCTCATAGCGGTACTCCAGGCCGTAGTCCCAGTCGTCCGCCTCTTCCCGCAGATAATCGAAGCCCGCCTCCGACACGATGCGAAAGCCGCATGCTTCGTGGGTTTTCAGGGAGGCCCGGTTCCCCTTGCCCACGCAGTCACAGAGCCGGAAGGGCCCTTCCCGCTTCATCTCCTCCAGCACGCCGGTGAGGAGGCGGGCAGCGCAGCCCTGCTTTCGGCAGTCCGGACGGGTCTCCAGAGCCTCCAGATAAAAGAGGCCGGGCCGGATAATCGAGATCCGGCAGGCGCTGACCCAAAGGGCGTTTTCTTCCAGGATCCAGTACACGCCACCCTCCCGGGAGAAGAACTCCGACCTCAGAAAGTCCAGGAAGCCAGCTTCCACCTTCCGCAGCGCCCCGACCTTGTCCGTGTCGTCCGGATAGAACCAGTCCGTGTTCTCAAAATTGCTCTCGGCATACACGTCCATCAGCGCTCTGGTGTCCAGGTCTTCATAGCGGGTGATTTTCCGCAGCATTTTTCTCTCCTTGCCCACAAAAGCTGTTTCCCCTAACCCACCCTCGCTCTTCCGTCCATATCCGGTGATGCGTCATACGCGATAAGCCTGCGGTCATGCGCCATCGGAGCCTGACGATCCTGGGGGATTCGAACCCCGTGCCCGCTCACGGCACATCCGCTGTGCAGCTTGGGCAGCTGCCGCCTGATATGCGCCCGGAAAAGCTACCAACAAGATATATGCGTGCCTGTCTGCCTGTCCCCAAGGACTCCCGTCCCCGCGTAGGGCGCGATCAGGGGATCGCGCCGTTACGGTATTGCCGCGCCTCTGCGTCGTAGGGGCTGGCGCCCTCGACAGCCCGTGCGGAACGGTCCTTTACATGCAAATTCGCCCAGGCGAAATGTAAAACAGCAACCGTCCTCTGTCGGGCGCTTCCTGAAGCACCCCTACGCTTTCACTTATCGGGCCGAAGCTGCGTCAAGGCAAACCGGATTTCGTTTTACTCCTTCAAACTGGTCTTCCAGTTGGTCTCCTGGAGGAGGTTGTCGATCTGTCTGGCCTCCTTCGCCATCCGGTCCACTTCCTTCTGCAGGTCCGCCGCCTTCAGCACCGCTTTGACCTTGATCTCCGTGCCTCTGGCCCGGCTGGTGCTCTGCCCTGCGGTGTAGACCAGGTCCCGGTAGGCCGAGAGCTTCAGCAGCAGGGCGTCCTTCTTCGCGATGAGCTGGGTGAGGGTCTCCCCCTCCACCTTTGTTTTGCTGTTGGTGAGATTGATCTGCGCCATCAGCACTTCCAGGCGCTTCACCGCCCCGTCCAGCTCCTCCAGGAGCTTTGCCGGGTCCTCGGCGGGCTCTTCCCCCTCCTGGGTCAGGATGCAGTTTCCCAGACGGCGGCGCAGCTCCTCGATCTTTCGGTTCAGATCCGCCCGCTCCTGTAAAGCCTCTGCCAGTTTCATACCGCTCTCCTCCTGTTTTTAAGCATTATTCACGGCGATTGTAGCACAGCGCCCCGGGCCTTTCAAGCCCGGGGCGCTGTGTTTTTCGTTTGCAGTGGGAAGCCTGGACAGAAGGCCGAATGTCCCTCCCCCGAGTCAGTCCTTTCCGTATACGATCTTCACCTTCCCGGGCTTTTCCTCGTCGTAGACCAGCTCCACCTGTTCCCCTACCTTCGGCACCGGGAGGCCCGCGGCGATCCACTTTCTCTTGCAGTAGCCGATCCCGTCCACTTCATACTGCACCCGGACCACATAGGGGAAGATCGCCCCGTCCAGCGGGCCTGTCCGAAAGGCCTTGGTGTTAATCTTCAGCCACCACTGCTTCCTGGCCGAGACGATGGTTCCCATGGTTCTTTTCTGCATGTTTTGTCTCTCCCTTCCACGCGCTGTCCCTTATGTCCGCTTTCTCTTGGGCGCGGGCAGCTCCGCCGCGATGGTCTCCACCATCCGGCACAGCAGTTCCCGCCGGTCCACATCCGCCAGCAGCAGCTCCTTCGCCCCCTCGTAGGGAAGCTCCGTCTCCGCGGCAAGCCCTGCCTCCGCCAGAAGACGAAGGGCACCCGGGGTGGGTTTCAGCAGCAGACGGTCGTCATACACGCCGCCCACCACCTTGCCCCGGCAGTAGAGCACATACTCCCCCATCATGGGGCGAAAGGCGATCTCCTCCGCCGCATCCAGCTGCTCCAGCACATAGTCCAGATAAGCTTTTGTCGAAGCCATGCTCTCACTCCTTCCGGATGGGATGGCGGATCACGGTCCTCCACTTTTCCGGCGCGACCTTCCGCGCGTCCGAGAGGTAGATCTCGTGGTGCTGCCGCTCCTCGTCCAGGTCGTTGACGTATCCCTTTTCCCGGATATACGCGTCCATGAGCGCCACCGTGGCGGGCTCTTCGTCAAAGGGACCCTCATGCAGAATCTGGACGCAGAGTCCCTCGTCCACCGTGAGAAACTCCGCCGCCGAGCAGTCCAGCTTTTTCTTTTTCGCCGCCGTCTCCACCGCCCAGGCAAAGTCCTTTTCCGTCACGAAATCCGGCAGCCGGATCACCGAGATCCACCGAAAGGCGGCCTTGTTACCGTAGTCGATGCTTTCCGCGCCCTCCTGCCGCCAGAAGCCCTCCAGGGGCGGCACCACGTAATCATAAAAGCCTTCAATCCTATAGTCGGTCTTATAGCTCATTTTCAGGGTATAGGCCACCGCGTACAGCACCCCGATGGCCTGCTGATAGGCGCCGCCCTCCTCATTGGGGTCGCCCTGCCCCCGGACGGCGATGTAATTGGCCCGGGGAACGGTCACGATCTCCGGCCTGTTTTTCGGCTGGTAGAATTCTTTGTATTCCTTCTTGAAGTCAAAGGCCACGGTTCTGCCCTCCCTTTCACTTTCTCACGCTGCCATGTTAACACAAGGCCCCGGGCACTGCAAGCCCGGGGCAGGTTTTCGTATCGAAATTTACAGCGAGGCCGCCAGCTCCCGGAGTCTTTCCGTCACATCCGGGTCGTGATTGGTGTAGATGCCTCCGTCCTCCAGACCCAGATAGCCCAGGAAATCCCCGTCGTAGGAAAACTTCGCCCCCACATACATGTCCGGATCCCCGGAGCTGAGGAACATGGCCGCCTTTTTGAGGCTCGCCGGCGCCTTGGGGTAGAGGAGCGCATAGAAGCGGTCGATGGCGCATTTGAGCTGGCCGGAGATGCCGTGGTAGTAGATGGGCGCCGCCAGCACCAGCATCTCCGTATCACGGAGCTCTGCGTAGATCTGCTGCATGTCGTCCTTCTGGACGCAGGCGCCCTGTCCCTTTCCGTGGCAGTACTCGCAGGCCAGGCAGCCGCGGATGTTCATGCGGCAGACGGGGAACACCACCACCTGGTGGCCCCGCCGCTCCGCCTCCTCCTGAAAGGTTTTCACCATGGCGGCGGTGTCTCCGCCGGGTCTGGGACTGCCGTTCAATATGAGGATCTTCATCCTGAAACCTCCAAAATGCTTCTGATACGAATACCTGATAGTAAGTAGGCAAAGATTGTCATGTGTCTATTAGGTATTCGTATGAGTCGTTTTCCTTCGGCCCGGAAGCGCTCCGGGCCATCAGAAAGACTGCCCTTCACATTGGGCCGATCGCAGCGCAGCGGAAGGGGCGTCTTTTTGCGGAGCTTATCAAGCTCGCAAAAGGAGCTTGAGCCCGGCCAGCAGCAGAAGGTGGCCCGGATAGAAAAGGTAAAACAGCCACTTGAGCCCTTTGCCCTTCTTCCCGTTATACAGGGCCAGGGGAAGAAAGCTCAGTCCCGTGGCGCTGTAGTAGCCCACCGTTCTGGTGAGCGCCAGAAAGGCTACGCCCACGCCGCTTCGCAGCAGCGGGTGCTTCTGCCGCAGCACGTAAAACAGGAACACGGAGATCACGGCGAAAATGGTATAATCCGCCTTCAGCAGCAGCGCCAGGGCGGCTACAGCGCCGACGGCAAGCACGCCCAGCACCGTTTTCCAGGCAGGGATCTGCGCTCCTTCCGCCTCCTTCCCGCCCCGGATCCGATCATACAGCATCAAGGCCAGGATCGAGAGGAAGAAGCTCAGCATGATGTTCTGGTGGCTCAGACCGATCCTGCTCTCAAAGGCCAGATCAAAGGGGATCTCGCTGATGAGAGCGAAAAGGCCCATGCGGAGGAGGTATTTCTTTCTGTCCCGGGTGTGGGCATAGCCCTCCGCGATGCAGAAGGCAAAAATGGGCATCGCGAGCCTTCCCGCCGCTCTCAGCCATGTCACCCCGGGGAAAAACAGATCGCCCACATGATCCAGCACCATGCTGATCATGGCGAGGATCTTCAGCATGGTCCCGTCCAGGACCTGATATCGCTTCGTGCCGCTCATCTCCGCCGCCTCCCCTTTGCTCGAACGTCTTGGATGTATGGCTCCGGCATTACTATGACTACTGCTTATCGTCCGTGTGCTCCCCGTTATCCTCTTCGCCGCTGTGACCCAATGTCAGGCCCAGACACAAACCGATGGAAAGTCCGATCGGCATCCACAGGCCAATATTGTCCGTTGCCGCTCCGATCGCTGTCCCGACCGCGATTCCCATACACATGCCGAGCGGCAGACCGTATGCGTTTTTCTTCTTATCCTTCTTTTTGTTCTCGTTCATGCTGCACCTCTCCAAATTCAGGCACCTTTCCCTCGTATTATAAAAGAGTAGTATTTATTTCCCCCTCTCCAGGGGTGTGCTACACTGTAAAGGATGCTGTGGATTGGTGTTCGGTTTTTACCGCGTAGA
>ONBX01000008.1 GCA_900316205.1 uncultured Eubacteriales bacterium | reverse complement strand
CGTCTCTGCGATACCATCAACTCATTATCTGCCGAGGTTATTCGCAGCATTACTGCGCGTTCTTGGATTATTAAATGTTTTAATTAGAAATTAGTATAAGCCCGCTGCTGGACCGCGTTTTTGCCGCGGACGTCCTGCTGATCGGCTCGCCCATCTATCTCGGCGACACCACCAGCCAGTTTCACGCCTTTGTGGAGCGGCTGCACTTCTGCACGCTGTCCTATGACGACTACAGCAATTACTTTATCGGAAAGGTCAACGTGGGCGTGATCTTCACCATGAACGCGCCGCAGGCTTTCTATCAGCTGCAATACAAACGGAAGCTGACCGAACAGGCGAACGCCTTCCGTAGCCTCAATGGCAAGGTAGAGACCTTGTGCAGCTTCGACACCCTGCAGGTGAAGGACTACAGCAAGTTCAATATGGCGGGCTTCAATGCCGAGCACAAGCTGGCCCACCATGAAAAGCAGTTCCCATTGGATCTGGAAAAGGCCCGTCAGATGGGCAAAGAGCTGGTACGGCTCGGCTGAAGCAGAAAAACTGCTGATCTCTTGAAGCAATATGAGACTGTTTATCGCGATCCTTCTGTCAAACGAAATGAAAGAGGCCCTCATCGAGACCCAGAACGCCATGTACGACCGGGGCCTGCGGGGGAATTACAGCCTGGAGGAAAACCTGCACCTGACCCTGGCCTTCATCGGGGACTTTCCGGAGGCGGAGCCGGTACTGGACGCCCTGAGCACCGTCACCTTCACGCCATTCGCCCTGACCCTGGAGGGGATCGGACGCTTCGGCGATCTCTGGTGGGCTGGCCTGCGGGATTCCGCGGCGCTGAACGCTGTTGCGCGCCGTGTGCGCAGAGCGCTTGCCGAGAACGATATCCCCTATGACCGCAAACGTTTTTCTCCCCACATCACCCTGCTGCGAAAGGCTACGAGAGATGCTGCGTGGATCGGGATCGAGCCGGCCGCCATGCAGGTGGAGGCGCTCTCCCTCATGCGCTCCGACAGGGGAAAGAGGGGGATGATCTATACGGAGCTGGGCCGCATTGAGGCGGAGACCCCGGACAAGGAGATGTAAACATGGACTATGAAATCATTCAGATCGGCAGCGATTCCTGGCGCATTGAGGACAGCGGCGTGCGTTTCTTCCTGCTCGCAGGGACGGAGCGGGCCCTGCTGGTGGACTCCGGCAGGAGCGTTCACAATGCCCGGGACATTGCCGGAAGTCTCACGGATCTGCCCATCGGCCTGCTGAACACCCATGGAGACATGGACCATGTGGGCAGCAACGCCCAGTTTGATGCCTTTTATATGCATCCGGACGAGGAGGAAAACTTCCGCCGCGGGGAGAGGGGCGGCAAGATCCTGCCCGTGCGGGAGGGAGACCTGATCGACCTTGGCGAAAGGACGCTGGAGGTCATCCATCTGCCCGGCCACACGCCAGGGAGCATCGCCCTGCTGGACCGATCCCGACGGGTCCTCATCAGCGGCGACCCCATCCAGGACGGGCGGATCTTCATGTTCGGCCGCTTCCGGAATATGGAGAAGTATATCCAAAGCCTGGAGCATCTCCAGACCTGGCGGGGCCGCTTCGATGCAATATGGCCCTCTCATGGGTCCATTCCGGTTTCCCCGGAGCTGATCGACAAGCTGCACGACGGCGCCATCCGGGTGCTGGAGGGAAGCGTGAAGGGCCAGCCGATGGAGGTACACGGAAACAGCATCCGGGCCTACGACGTGGGTGCTGCCGTTTTCCTGTGCGATCCGTGAGTGTTCCCACCCGACTGACAAACGAAGAGGACTGTGCGCTTTTTCACAGTCCTCTTCGTTTGTTTTTTGTGGCAAAACGTGGGCTGAAGGGCAGATATGAATAATTAAATTTTTGACAAAAGCCCGGTTCTCTTGACTTCACGAAAGTTGATTCATATAATATTCTGGTCATAAAATAAAATGGCGTAATATGGCAGAAATATGCCCGAACGCCACCGGAGGTTTTTGCGATTCCATGAAAAACGCACCGTATCCGTACTATGAGATCGCCGAAGTTCCCACCTTGCGGGACCTGATCGCCTACGGGCGGGATCAGGGCGGCAACAACACGATTTTTTACGGCGGCAAGCGGAACACCCAGCCCATCAGTTTCAAGTCCGCCTATCATCTGGTGGAGGCCCTGGGCACCTTCCTGCTGAATCAGGAGCTGCGGGACGCGAAGATCGCCCTGCTGGGCGAGAACTCTACCGAGTGGTGCCTGAGCTATTTTGCCATCGTCAGCACCGGCAACGTGGTGGTCCCCCTGGACAAGGAGCTGCCCCGGGAGGATCTGGCGGAACTGATCCGGCACTGCGGCTGCCAGGCCATCATCTTCTCAAAGAAATATACCGATGTGGCGGATTATTTCCACAGCCTGGATGATCTCTCCCATATGCTCTATTTCACGATCAATGAGTTTGATGCCTATGTGACCGAAGGGGAATATCTCATGCAGGACGGAGACCGCTCCTTTGCCGAGACCACCGTGACGCCGGATACCCTGGCCTGCATCGTCTACACCTCCGGCACCTCCGGCAAGAGCAAGGGCGTCATGCTCTCCCACGGAAATCTGGCCAGCGACGTGGTGGCCACCTGCCAGTGCGTCACCGCCCGCAATACCCAGATCTTCCTGCCCATGAACCATACCTTCTCCTGGGCCTCTGCCATGTTCGCCGCTTTCCTTTACAATGTGGACGCCCATATCAGCGGCAGCATGAAGCGCATCGTCAAGGATCTGAACCAGAACAAACCCCAGAACATCTCCGCGGTGCCGCTGATGGTGGAAATGCTCTATTACGGCATTTGGGTCAACGCAAAGAAGCAGGGCATGGACAAAAAGCTGCGCCATACCATCACCCTGAGCCAGGCATTGATGATCTGCGGCATCGATCTGCGCAAGCGCCTGTTACGCCGGATCCATGAACATTTCGGCGGCAAGCTGGAGACCATCATCTGCGGCGGCGCCGCGCTGGACCCCAAGCTTCAGAAGGGCCTGTATGATTTCGGCATCACGGTCATCAACGGCTACGGCATCACCGAGTGCTCCCCGGTGGTGGCGGTGAACCGCAACAACGATTTCCGCTTCGGCAGCGTGGGCAAGCCTCTGCCCTGCAACCGGGTGAAGATCGCAGATCCCGACGAGGAAGGCGTGGGCGAGATCTACGTGGCCGGGACCAACGTGATGCTGGGCTACTACAAGGATCCCGAGGCCACCGCCGAGGCTTTTGACGGCGAGTGGTTCAAGACCGGCGACTACGGCTACATAGACAAGGATGGATTCCTCTTCATCACCGGCCGGAAAAAGAACCTGATCATCCTGGCAAACGGCAAGAACGTCTCCCCGGAGGAGCTGGAGGAGAAGCTGCGCAGGCTGGAATATGTGAAGGAAGTTGCTGTGTACGAGGAAGACAAGACCGTCACCGGTGAATTCTATCTGGATACGATGGAGTATCCGGACGCTCCGGAACGTCTGCAGGAGGATGTCCGCCTGTTCAACAGCAGCATGCCCTCCTGCAAGAACATCCAGAAAGTGAAGCTGCGCTCCGCCCCCTTTGAAAAGACCACCACCATGAAGATCAAGCGCTATCTGCTTGCGCAGCCCGCCGGGAAGCGCTGAACTTTTGAAATCATAAAAATCTTTAGAACAGGAGAAAGCATCATGTACGAAAAAGTCTGTGAGATCCTTTTGAACTATGTGGAGGAGCCGGAAGGCGGTCTCACGCCCGAGACCCGCTTCATCGACGACCTGGCTATGAATTCTCTGGACATCATGACCATGGTGGGCGATCTGGAGGATGAATTTGACATCACCATCGAGACGCCGGAGCTGCGCAATCTCTTCACCATCCGGGATCTGGTCAAGTTCCTGGAGGGGAAGGTCTGAGTATATGGAAGAAAGAAAGTACTACCCCCTTTCCAAGGAGCAGGAAGGTCTTGTGATGCTGGCGGGGCTTTTCCCCTTCCCGAATCTGCTGTACCTCTTCACCGAAATCGACTTTGTGAGCGATATCTCCGAAGAGCGGCTCCTGGATGCGATCCGCATCAGCGGAGAACGTCTGCCCTATTGTCGGGTCCGCCTCCATGACATGGACGATGGCAGCTGCATGCAGTACTGCAGCGAGGAGGCTCCCGACCCGGTTGAGATCATCGATCTGAGCCAGGGCACCGAGGAAGAGCTGGAAAGCCTGAAGCTCCAGTGGCAGAAGGAGAACTTTCCCAACAATCAGAGAGACGTGCAGCTTTACCGCTTCCGTCTGATCCGGATGCCCGGCGGAAAGCATGTTCTGCACCTGGTCGTGCACCATTTCATTATGGACGCCTTTTCCATGATGAACACCGTGCGTTATGTGGATGCGGTCTATTCCGCCCTTTCCCGTGGGGAACAGCTGCCCCCGGAAGCCCCTCTGCCCTGGAAGCTTCTGGAGGAGGAGAACGCCTACTTCGGTTCCAAAAAAGAGGAGAGAGACGGACAGTGGTGGCGCGCCCAGTATGAGACCGAACCCATGTTTTGTTCCGTGAACGGCCTGGGCGGCCCCGAATATGTGGAGGGCAAGCGCTATGGACGCAAGCAGTCCTTTGAGCAGATGTTCACCGAACTGCTGCGCATGCGCATCCCCAAAGAACTGGTGGACCAGGTGAATGCCTCGGCCGCGGAGCGAAAGCTCTCTCCCCAGGTCTATTACATGCTGGCCCTGCGCAGCTACTTGGCCCATGTGAACAAGAGCGACGATGTGATGGTGGTCACGCCCATGGCGATGCGCTCTACGCTCTATCAGAAGTCTGCGGGCTTCAGCATTGCCAAAACCGCGCCGGTTCGGATGGCGTTCCCGTCTGATCTGCCTTTTGGCGAGGCCCTGAACCGCGTGGCTGCCGCCGAGAATGAGGTATACCGTCACGCGCACTATGAGTATTTCAACCTGAAAGCGGATATGTTCCCGAGGTTTGAGGTACCCGACGACTGCACCTATGATTCTGTCTGGCTGACCTACCAGCCGTTCTTCAAAATGGGCAGCAGCGAACTGAGATTCGTTGCCAAGATGCTGGACAACGGATTTGTCCCGATCCCGCTCTATATGCTTGTTCAGCCCCAGGATGACACAGGAGATCTGTACGGGATCTACTGCTATGCGCTTGGCTACACCAAAAAGGAGAGCTGCGAGCAGCTTCATGCCTTTATGCTTCGTTTCCTGGAGCTGGGCGTGGCCGAGCCGGAGCAGAGCCTGGAGGAGCTGATCCGGCGCAGCCTGTAATTCTTTTCCGGAAAGGAGAAACCTTGCCATGGACAAGGAAAACAAGAGCTTTATGACACGGCTTGCGGGCTTCGTGGTGGACAGAAGGAGATGGATCCTGCTGCTTTTCGCGGCGATGCTCGTGTTCTCGGTGTTCTCCTTGAGATGGATCAAGGTGGAAGAGGATATCACCGCCTATCTGCCGGAGGACGCCGAAGCCAAGCAGGGCCTGGCCATCATGGAGGAGGAGTTCATCACCTACGGCACCGCCAAGGTCATGGTGAAGAACATCAGCCTCGAGGATGCCAAAGCCCTGTCCGGGGAGCTTTCCAAGGTACAGGATGTGGTCCTGGTCCAGTTTGACGAGAGCGCTTCCCACTATAAGGACGATACCGCGCTCTTCGACCTGACCTTTGCGGATGTGGCAGCCTCTGAACGCAGCGAGCAGGCTCTGGAGCAGGTGAAGACGCTGCTGGGAGACAGGGACGTCACCATCGACACGGAGGTAGGCTTCAGCCTCTCCGATCTGGTGGCGGAGCAGATGCTGACCGTGCTGATCTTCGTGGTCATCGTGGTCCTGGCCGTGCTGGTCTTTACCTCCAGCACCTATGCCGAGATCCCGGTGATGATCCTGACCTTTATGGTGGCGGCCGTCATCAACATCGGCACCCACTTTTTGATGGGGACCATCTCCTTCGTATCCAACTCCGTGGCCATTGTGCTGCAGCTGGCCCTGTCGGTGGACTATGCCATCATCTTCTGCAACCGCTACAAGGAAGAGCACGAGCGCCTGGACATCCATGACGCCGTGGTGAAGGCCCTGGCCGCCTCCATTCCGGAGATCTTTGCCAGCAGCCTGACCACCATCGCCGGGCTCACGGCCATGACCTTCATGAAGTTCCGCCTGGGCGTGGATATGGGCATGACACTGATCAAGGCCATCCTCTGCAGCCTGCTCACGGTGTTCTTCTTCATGCCGGCGCTGCTGATGGCCTTCGGCAAGGCCATGGACAAGACCAAACACCGCCGCTTTGTCCCCAAGATCACGCCTATCGGCAAATTTGCCTACAAGTCCCGCTTCGTGATGCCCATCCTGCTGGTACTGCTGGTGGTGGGCGCCTATCTGACCTTCAGCCGGGTGCACTATGCCTACAGCGTGGACATGGTCCCCGCCTTCCGCCAGACCGAGTATGAGCGCTCCAAGGAGGAGGTCCGGGAGACCTTCGGCCACAGCAATGTGGTGGCCGTGATGGTCCCCTCCGGGGACTACGCCGCCGAGCGGGAGCTGCTGGAGGAGCTGAAACTCCGCCCGGAGGTCAAGTCCGCCATGGGCCTGGCCGATATCGAGGCCATCGAGGGCCACACCATCACCGACGAGGTGGATTACGCCGAATTTCAAAGGATTGCCGGGATCGATGAGATCAGCGCCAAGGCGGTGTATGCCTATTATGCCGCCGAACAGGGCGACCATCGGGCTGTCCGTGAGAATCTGGCCGGCTACAAGGCCTCGCTTCTGGATCTGTTCCTCTTCCTGCATGAGCGGGTAGAGGCCGGGGATGTGGAGCTGGAAGAGGACCAGGTGGCGCTCATCAAGCAGCTTTTCGATCAGCTCAGCATGGTCCGCGGTCAGCTGATGAGCGACAATTACAGCCGCCTGGTGCTGAACCTGAATCTGCCGGTCCAATCGGAGGAGACCTTCCGCTTCCTGGACCAGATCCACCATATCGCCGCCCAGTATTATGACAGCGGCGTGGTCCTCACCGGCGATTCGGTGAGCGCCCTGGGCTTCCGGGACTCCTTCGCCGAGGATAACGCGGTGGTGGGTCTCATGAGCCTGGTGCTGGTGATGCTGATCCTGTTCTTCACCTTCAAGTCCTTCGGCATGCCCCTGCTGCTGATCCTGGTGATCCAGGGCAGCATCTGGGTGAACTTTGCCATTGCCGCTCTGAAGGGCGATTATGTATTCTTCCTCTGCTATCTGATCGTCAGCGCCATCCAGATGGGCGCGAATATCGACTATGCCATCGTGGTCTCTTCCCGCTACCGGGAATTCCGGGAGACGATGGACAAGAGGGACGCCATTATCGAGACATTGAATCTGGCCTTCCCCACCATCATCACCTCGGGCCTCATGATGGTCTGCGCGGGCCTGCTGATCGGCTTCCAGGTGTCCCAGTGCATCATCGCCGGCATGGGCTACTATGTTGGTACCGGCACCAGCATCTCCCTCGTGCTGATCCTCTTTGCCCTGCCGCAGGTGCTCCTGCTGGGAGATTCCTTCGTGTCCGCCACCACGCTGCACACCGAAAAGTCCCGTTTCCTGGGCTTTCTGGCCAAAAATCGCCTGCGCATTGCCGGCGGGCTCCTGGCCGCGGCGATGCTGTTTGCCGCAGCCACCATTCCCCACGGCCTGCACCGGGGCGCTTCGCTGCTGAAGGACTCCCGGGAGCGGGTGGGCGGTCTGCTGGAGCAGACCAGCCAGCTGCGTACCCTTGCGGAGAAGCTGGAAGGGGAAGGCAATGACCTGGACAGCCTGAAGTACGATTTTGCCCAGCAGCTGGTCACCGACGAGGTCGGCTCCGCGCAGCTTGCTGAGGGCGAGCAGGTGCTGGCGGAAAACGAGGAGCTGTACAACAGCGGCCTTGCCCAGTACAATGCCGGCGCAGCCCAGCTGGCGGATGCCCAGGCCCAGTATGACGAGGGCGCGGCAAGGCTTGCCGAGGCGCAGGCCCAGTATGACGCGGGCCTTGCCGCTTATAACGAAGGCCTTGCCGCCTACGAGGAAGGTCAGCGCCAGCTGGCCGAAGGCCAGGCCCAGTATGACGCGGGCATGGCCGCTTACGAGGAAGGCCAGCGCCAGCTGGCCGAAGGCCAGGCCCAGTATGACGAGGGGCTTGCCCAGTATAACTCTGCCAAAGCCGCGCTGGACGCGGTGGAACCGCTCTACGAGGTGATCAGCGCCCTGCAGGACCGCGCCGACGCGCTGCAGGAACAGTATGACGCGGCCATAGAGCAGGGCGACATCGCTTCCGCCCTGATCATCGCGGCGGAGCTGGCCGGCGTGCGGGCTTCGCTGGAGGCTGAGCTTGGCGGGATGAGCCTGGGCGGCCTTGCGGCGCAGTACCAGGAGGCCAGAGCCCAGCTGGCCGCTGCCGAACAGCAGCTGGCCGAAGGCAAGGCCGCGCTGGACGAGGGCTATGCCCAGGCTGCCGCTGCCGAACAGCAGCTGGCCGAGGGCAAGGCCGCGCTGGATGAGGGCTATGCCAGAGCCGCGGAGGCCGAGCAGCAGCTGGCCGAAGGCGAACGCAAGCTGGCCGAGGGCAAAGCCGCCCTGGACGAGGGCTATGCCCAGCTGGCCGAGGGCGGAAGCCAGATCGCAGAGGGCAGACAACAGCTGAGCGACGCCCATGAACTCCTGGAGGAGGGCGGCAACGAGCTGGAGGCCGGCCGCCAGAAGCTGGAGGAAGGCCGCGAGATGCTGGAGGAGAACCTGGCAGCCTTGAACAACAGCCTTTCCGACCTGGACCAGCTCAGCGATGAGATGGAACGGCTGAAGCAGGGGCTGCGGCTCCTGAAATCCGAGCCGGGACTCAAGGACACGCTCTCCAGAAATGCAGGCGCCCTGGAGACGCTGGATGCTGCGGAGTCCTATTACCGCGGCCTCCTGCAGCAGGCGGAAAACGAAAACCGTTCCGCTCGCTTTGTGTCGATCCTGATGGCGCTGTCGCTGATCTGCGCTGTGGTTTCCCTGGTTCTCGCGATCGCCCTGAAAAAGAAGCCGCTTCCCGCGGCGATCCTCAGCGCCGCCGCCGGTCTGCTGAGCCTGATGGCTCTTGTGATCTGGCGCCGCCGCTGCGTGATGCTGGGCGGCCTGCTGCCCCTGGCAGCATTGATCCTGACCATCTGTGCCGCGCTGTTTTCGGAGTTCCTGTTTCGGAAGAGACGGACTGCCGAAGACTGACGTGTATACATGAAAAGACGGAGTCTGTTCGCTGTGAGCAGACTCCGTTTTTCGTTTGCTTGTTTTTTCGCCCTGTTCGTGGTATTGTATAAAAAATGCTTCCTGCTCTCAGCGGAAGGGAAGGCGAGAAAGGGGAGGGAAACATGCTGACCTGGTATGTGACATATCATTGCAAAAAGGGGCAGAGAGCCGCCTTCTATCAGGCGCTCTGCGATTTGGGCGTAAAAGCCGGCTCCCGGGCGGAAAACGGGAACCTCCGCTATGATTACTACTTCGCGGCGGAAAAGGAGGACGACCTCCTCCTGGTGGAGAGCTGGACCAATCCCTCTTTCCAGCAGGCCCACTGCCAGACTGAGCGCTTCCGAAAATTGCAGGAGATCAAAGCCCGCTTCTGTGAGCGGGTGGAGATCGAAAAAGTGAACTGGTGATGGAGCAGCGAAAAGCGATCTATCATCTCCCGGGGCTCTTTGAATTTATCGACTTTTACCGCGTCTTCCTGCCCCTCTATCGGGAGCACCGTGACTGGTTTTATGACTGGTGCGAGATCGGCTCGCTCTACGGCGCCCCGGCAGACTGCCTTTGGGGCGGCGGCAGGGTCGGCTTTGGGGAGGACCGGCCGGAGGACGCGGCTGCGCTCACGGCGGAGTACGGGATCTCCGCCCGGCTTACCTTCTCGAACTCCCTTCTGCGGCCGGAGCATCTGGAGGACAGAAAGTGCAACGCCCTCTGCGCCCTGTTCGAGAAAAGCGGGGCGGTACAAAACGGCGTGATCCTGGCCTCCGATCTGCTGCTGGGCTGCCTGCGAAAGCGCTATCCCGGCTTTTATTTCGTCTCCTCCACCACCAAGGTGCTGCGGGACTTTTTCCGGCTGGAGAAAGAACTGGAACGCCCGGAATTTCGTTTTGTGGTGCCGGATTTCCGGCTGAACAAAGCCTTTGACCGGCTGGAGAGCCTGCCTGAGGAGAAAAAGGAGAAGCTTGAGTTCCTCTGCAACGAGTGCTGCTGGTTCGACTGCCCCGAACGGAAGGCCTGCTATGAGAATGTGAGCCGCCGGAACCTGGGGGAGGACTGCCCGGAGCACGTCTGCGCTTCCCCGAGTGCGAGCCGGGGCTATCGCTTCTCCGACGCCATGGAAAATCCCGGCTTCATCGGGATCCGGGATATTCGGGAGCGCTATCTTCCCAATGGCTTTTCCCAGTTCAAGATCGAGGGGCGCAGCCTTGGCAGCGCCATGCTCCTGGAGTTTCTGCTTTACTATACGACAAAGCCGGAATACCAACTCAAGGTCCGGGAGGAGCTCTATCTGACGAGCTCTCTGGATCTCTTCTGACCGGCAAAAAATCGATGGAGAGACGACAATGATCAAAGCCATCATGAAGGATCCGATCTTCCTTGCCCAGAAGTCCGTGCCGGCCACCGAGGCGGATCTGCCTGTTGCCCTGGACCTGCGGGATACACTCGGGTCATACCGGGAGGGCTGCGTGGGCATGGCGGCCAACATGATCGGGGTCAACAAGCGCATCATCATTTTTGATGACAAGGGCGGCGCAACGGTGATGTTCAATCCGGAGATCCTCAAAGGCTCCGGCACCTATGAGGCCGAGGAGGGCTGCCTGTCTCTCTCCGGCACGCGAAAGGCAAAGCGCTGGCGCTCCATCAAGCTGCGGTACCAGAATGAGCGTATGGAGACCAGAATCAAGACCTACACCGGATTTACGGCCCAGATCATCCAGCACGAGCTGGACCATCTGGAGGGGATCCTGATCTGAGCAAGGAGAACGAACATGGAATATATCCGCGTCACAAATGAAAACCTGGAGCGGGAGCACATCTGCTGCGCCATCTCCAACAACAGGGACGTACAGGTCGCTTCCAAGAAAGCCTGGCTTGCCCAGCGCTTCGACGAGGGCCTGGTGTTTCTCAAAAGCGTGGAGCGGGGCAAGTGCTTCATCGAATATCTTCCGGCGGAGATGGCCTGGAATCCCATCGACGCGGGAGGCTATATGTATATCGACTGCCTCTGGGTCTCCGGTTCCTTCAAGGGCCACGGATACTCCAGCGAGCTGCTGGAAGCCTGCATTGCCGACAGCAAAGAAAAGGGCAGAAAGGGCCTCTGCATCCTCTCCTCCGCCAAAAAGAAGCCCTTCCTGGCAGATCCGAAGTATCTGAAATACAAGGGCTTTTCCGTCTCCGACGAGGCGGAAAACGGCATCCAGCTCTGGTATCTGCCCTTTGAAGAGGGTGCGGGAAAGCCCCGGTTCCGGGACTGCGCCAGGCACCCCCATGTAGACAAAACGGGCTATGTGCTCTATTACACCAGCCAGTGCCCGTTCAACGCAAAATACGTCCCCATCCTGGAGGAGACGGCAAAGGCGCAGGGCCTGCCTTTTCAGGCGATCCACCTGGACAGCCGGGAGGCGGCCCGGACGGCGCCCACACCCATCACCACCTATGCGCTGTTTTGCGACGGGGAGTATCTGACCAACGAGCAGATGAACGAGGCCAGGTTCCTGAAGCTGCTTGCGCAGAGAAAGACGCTATGATCGAAATTTCATTCCTTTTCACGGAGTGCCTCTTCGCGCTCTGCTGGCTGCTGCTGCGCGCGGCGGTCTGGCACCGGCAAAAGCATATCGACTGGAAGCGGGAGTGCATGCTGCTCCTGATGGCGGTGAACCTGGCGGTGATCCTCCGCTTCGTGTTCTTCCCCATGGCCAGGGTGGACGGCCGGGTGCAGCCGCTGCTCTTTGACCCGGCAAGGATCTTGCCCTTCCGGATAAACCCGCTGCCCTTTGTGAATCTGAAGCTCTATACCAGTAAAAGCAATCTGCTGCTGAATGTGCTGGGAAATGTGGCCATGTTCATCCCCACCGGGATCATCCTGCCGCTGCTGTACGGAAAGCTGAACCGCCTCTGGAAGGTGGTGGGCGTGGGTGCGCTGCTTTCCCTTGGCATCGAGATCCTGCAGCTGCCCTTCTTCGGGCGGACGACGGACGCGGACGATCTCGTCCAGAACACCTGCGGCGTCCTCATCGGCTACGGGATCTACGCCCTGGCGCGGCGCTGGCGCAGGCGCGGGAAAGCGGACCGCCCGGAGGAGTGAAAGCGATGAAGCGCTATGAATACGACGCCGTCCTCCGGGAAGACCCGTCGGACGGAGGCGCCTGGGTGATCTTTCCCTGGGATTTGCGGGAGGAGTTCGGCAGGGGCCGCGTGAAGGTCCATGCCCGCTTTGACGGCATCCCCTATGAGGGAAGCATCGTGAATATGGGGCTGAAAAACCCGGACGGCAGTATCTGCTATCTCATCGGCGTGCGCAAGGATATCCGGCAGAAGCTTCAAAAAGGAGACGGGGATCCGATACACGTCGAGATCGAAGCGGGGGAGTGAAAGAACCATGAGAGACTGGGACGCGGATACGCTGCTGCTCTTCAACGCGCAGCCCGGGGCGCTGCCTCTGCTTTCGGCGCTGGAGGACGCGATCTTCACACGCTTCCCGGAGACGAAAAGGCGGGTGCAGAAAACCCAGATCAGCTATTATCACCGCTTCGTCTTTGCCTGCGTCTCCCTGGCCCGGGTGAAGCGGAAGGCGGAGCTTCCCCGGACCTGGCTCACCCTGAGCCTGGGCCTGCCCTATCCCCTGGGATCTCCGCGGGTGGCGGCGAAAACGGAGGCCTGTCCCGGGCGCTGGACCACCCATTTCGTGCTGGGCGCGCCGGAGGAATTGGATGAGGAGCTTCTCTCCTGGCTGGAGGAAGCTTACGCGTTCTCAGAGCGGAAATAGGAGGGAGAGCGGTATGGCGGCATGGAAATGTCCCAACTGCGGACGGGAGTTCAAACGGGCGGAACAGCAGCATTACTGCGGGAAACCCACAGACGTTGAGGAGTACATCGAGGCCCAGGAGGAAAGCCTCCGACCCAGACTGCGGGAACTGCGCAGCCTTCTTCGGGAGACCCTGCCGGAGGCGGAGGAGCGCATCTCCTGGTCCATGCCCACCTATTGGAAAGGGCAGAACCTGATCCACTTTGCCGCGGCAAAAAAGCACCTGGGTCTCTACCCCGGCGGGGAGGCGACAACGGTCTTCGCTGAGGAGCTGAAAGACCTGGACGTGAGCAAGGGGTCCATCCGACTGCCCTGGGACCGGGAGCTGCCCAGGGAGCTGATCTCCCGGATCGCCCGCTGGTGCTGGGAATCTTACGCAAAATAAGGGAGCGGAAAGCTCCTGAGATGCAGGAAGGAAAGCTATGAAAGAAAAGAAAACGGCCCTGGGAAACCGGGACGAAAAAGAAAAAAGCCGGGAGCTTTCTGCCGCGGAGGAGCGGCGGCTCCGGCGCTTTGAGGAACTGTCTGATAGCCTGATCCAGCAGGGCTACCGGCGGGTGGAGCTGACTGTCAGCATCGTGAAGGCCAATATTTTTGCCGTGGTGCTGCTGATCCCGCTGCTGATCGCCGGGATCGGTCTGTTTTTCCTGCATAACCACAGCGTGAGCGGGGGCCTGGGAAGGATGAACCCGATCCTCTTCCTGGTGCTGCTCTTCGCACTGATCGTGGTGCATGAGCTGATCCACGGTCTGAGCTGGTCGCTCTTTGCCGAGCATCATTGGAAGGACATCGAATTCGGCTTCATGAAGCAGTATCTGACGCCCTATTGTACCTGCGGCGTGCCGCTGGAGAAGGGAGCCTATATCTTCGGGGCGCTGATGCCCCTGATCCTGCTGGGGATCCTGCCGATGATCGGGGGGATCCTGACTGGATCCTTCGGGGTTCTGCTGCTTGGCATCATCATGGCGGATTCGGCGGCAGGGGATATCCTCATCGTCTGGAAGATCCTGCGCTACCGCAGTGATGCCGAAACCATTGTTTACATCGATCACCCCACCCAGGCGGGCGGCGTGATCTTTGAAAAGTGATCCCGTCGGTTTCAGACGGCTTCATATATTGTCGGAGCGATCGTTCGCTCCGGAAAAACCATAGGAGGAAAAATGAAAAGAACGATTTCCCTGTTGATGGCGCTGGTCCTTCTGCTGGGCCTCGCCGCCTGCGGCCGGCAGCCGGAGGAAGTGAAGGCATGGAGCCGCAGCGGCTCTTTTTCCGATGAAAACGAAAACGTCCTGTCCATTAGCTGGACGGAGGAAGGAACCGAACCGGGATGGTATGTGTGGGCGGCCCTGGATGAAACCATGGCCGGCGCTGTCCTGCCCCAGGAGGGCAGCAGCCTGCACGGCGCTCTGAAGGACTGGGATACGCAGGAGGAAGTCTTTACGGTCACCGTCTCCGAAGAGGGGGAGGACGGCCTGCTGCTTCAGGTGGAGGGCGGCGGGAGCTACCACATGAAGCCACTGCCGGAGCCCAAGATCTTCGTCTCGGTGAACACCGAGGGCATGGGCAATGTCGCCGCGGCCGAGGGCGAGGAGACCCCGGAAGTGGATCCGGAGTATCCCTTCCAGTCTCACCAGTTCAATCTGGCGGAGCCTGTTACCTACACCTTCCTGGCTTGGCCCCGGACCGGCTATCTGTTTGTGAAGTGGCAAAAGGACGGCCAGGACTTCTCCTATGATGCCCAGATCACCGTGGAGCTCACCGATAGCGCGGACTTTGTGGCCGTGTTTGAGGAGGATCCCGATTGGCAGAATCCCGTGATGAACTTTGTGGGCAACTATCAGAGCGGCCGTGCCCGCGCCACCGTGGAATGCTGGGACAAGGACGAGGCCTGGATCACCATCGAGTGGAGCGGCAGCGCCTGGGAGCTGGCACGCTGGCTCATCGCGGGCAAGCTGGACACCGAGACGCTGACCATCCCCTATGAGGGCTGCAGCAAGTACAACGTGACCTACGACGACAACGGCGAAGTGAAAAACGAGGAGCAGGTCTACGGCGACGGCACCGGCACCATCGTCTTCCACGACGGGGGCTTTACCTGGCATGAGGACCAGTCCGAGTACGGACAGGATCTGGAGTTCGAGTGGGTGCCCGTGGAAGAGAGCGAGACCATCGGCATGGCAAATCCCTGGCGCGTCATCACCGAGGATGAGATTCAGAATTTCTTTGCCCAGCCCTTTACAGTGCCCGAGGGCGCGGAGAATGTGGAGTGGAGCGTGATGGAATCTGCCGATTCCAACCCCCTCCTGCAGCTGAGCTTTGACCTGGACGGGCAGCATTACACCGCCCGGATGCAGGCCACCGACGACGCGGAGGCGGACATCTCCGGCATGAACTATGCCTGGGCGGATGAGATGGAGCGGAGCCTGCAAAACTGGGCCGAGGGCAAGCTCACCGCCAAGTGCTTCCGCTTTGTGGGAGGAAATGAGTATGACGCGGATCTCTGCACCTGGTTTGACGCGGAGACCGGCATCTCCTATGCTGTCGGCGTGACGGCGGAGGATCTGGACGGCTTTGATCTGCTGGCGATCGCCGAGCAGATGTGCCCCCAGGAATAAAGCAACAGCAAAAGAGCGAGCGGTGATGGGCCGTTCGCTCTTTTTTGACGGTGAGAAAAGTGAGTTCTCCTATCGCAATTTGAGAGCAGATAGGCTATAATGGAAAGGAGAAAGGGAGGAGAGCCTGTGAACCTTATAGAGCAGATGAGCTGGACCAGGGCGCCGAAGGTGTTTTGCATGGAGGGGGAGGAAATCTCTATCACCACCGAACCCCACACGGATCTCTGGCAGAGGACCTACTATCACTTTCGCAACGACAACGCGCCCCTGCTCCAGGCGGAGACGGAGGAGAAGTACTTTTCTTTCGTGGTGAAGACGGATTTCAGCCGGAGCCATCACCGCTTTGACCAGTGCGGGATCGTGCTGTATCTGGACGCGGAAAACTGGCTGAAGGCCTCGGTGGAATATGAAAACGAGCAGTTTCAGCACCTGGGCTCGGTGGTCACGAACCACGGTTATTCGGACTGGGCCACCACCGCCATCCCGGCGGAGGTCAAGACCATGTGGTACCGCCTGAGCCGCCGGGAGGACGACTATTGCGTGGAGTGCTCCTATGACGGAGAGCACTTTTCCCAGATGCGCGTGTGCCATCTGTGGGAGGGCGCGGGAAAGATCCGCTTCGGGATCTACGCCTGCAGCCCGGAGGAGTCCAGCTTCACGGCAAGATTTACGGATCTTGCGGTGACGGACTGCGCCTGGAAGGCCCACGACGGCCAGCAGCCGGACGAGGTGTGAGCCATATGTTCAAGGACTGGCAGCTTGCCATGATGGAGGACTACGGCCTGATGGATACCAACACCGGGCTCATCAACCGGGTGGCCAGAACTCTGGCCGAGAGTCCCAACGACACCATCGACACGGCGGAATTTCGCCGCGCCTGTATTTCCTGCGGCGTGGACCCGGATTCCTTTACGCAAAAGGATCTGGACCAGCTGCAGCACAAGCTCAACGAGATCAGCTGATCGGTCAGCAGCAGACAAGGAAACAGAGAAAGGAGGAGCATCATGTTCGTATTTTGGGGAGACGGCTCCCAGGAGGCTAAGGACCTGGTGGACGGCATCCTGGTGCGCAGCACGGAAAACTTCAACTGGACCTTTATCTTTATCCTGGCGGTGGTCTTCTATGTGTACTGGACGGAAATCAACAAAAAGAACTACCCGGCAGTCTATGCGGGGCTGGCCCTCTACGGGGTGCATTGGCTCTATGAGATCGCCAACGCCGTGATCGGCCATGTGTTCGGCTATCCTCTTTGGTCGGTCTCCAACGCATCCACCACCTTCATCCTGCTCATCGGCGTGTGCTGGGAGCTTTCCATGATGTTTTCCCTGGCGGGGATCATCTCCTTCAAGATGCTGCCCCAGGACCGGAGCAAGCGCTATTTCGCCAAAAACGGCAAGGGCGGTGTCAGCTGCAAGCTGGTGGGCGCCTTGGAGATGGCGCTGCTGTTTGCGCTGTTCGAGTCCTTCCTGGCCGGCACCAGCAACCACTCCTTCATCTGGGTGTACAAATGGTGGGGTGTGCTTCCGGTGTTTATCACTACCTATGTGCCCTTCTTCCTGGCCAGCAACTATGTGCCGGACATGGCACCGAAGAAGAGGAAGGCCTTCCTCATCGGCGAGTGGGCCCTGGTGGCAGTCCTGCTGGCGGTGCTGATCCCCCTGGGCGTCATCTGAGAAGAAAGGCCCGGGGCAGTTCTCCGGGAATAGCTGGAACAGGACATGGAATTCAAACACACGAAACGCCCGGGCTTCCTCCTGGGCATACTCGATTTCTTTACGGCGGGACTGTTCTTTCTCGTCTACATGCAGCTGGGCCTGCAGGACGAGCTGGACCAGATCCTTGGCAGACGGACCCAGCGCTATTGGGTGGCCTACCTGCTGGGGATCCCCACCCTCTTCCTCTATACCCTGGTGTGGATGGGGCGGATCGCCGAGGAACTGAAGGCCAAAGCCCTGGAGCTTGGCATCGAGGGAAAGCTCACCTCCTTCCGGCACATGTTCGACTGGAACGTGTTCGGCCTGCTGCTGATGGGTCCGGCCGTGGCAACGGAGCGCTTTTTCGACACCCTCAACAAGGTGGAGCGGGAACTGAACCGCCGCGGTGAAAACGGGTCCCTGCAAGCAAGCTGAAAAAGAGGCTGTCTCAAAATACCATTTTGTCATCCTGAGGAGCGGAACGATGAAGGATCTCTCCTTTGAAGTCTTTTCAAGAGATCGGAAAGAGATTCTTCGCTTCACTCAGAATGACAGGCCGTTTTGAGACAGCCCTTTTAATGACATGTCGTTTGTGAAGTATCTAACTGTCATATCCCGCACAAATGCGAGGAATTGGTGTATAATACAGTCAGCCATAGAAATAAGGAGGGCTTGACCATGAAATTCGACCGGATCCTGATCGTGGTAGACATGCAAAAGGACTTTATTGACGGTGCCCTGGGCACGGCGGAGGCCGTGGCCATCACCCCGGCTGCGGCAGCGAAGCTCCGCGCCTGGCGGGCAGAGGGGCTGCCTGTCATCGCCACGCTGGACACCCACGGACCGGACTATCTCTCCACCCGGGAGGGACGCTTTTTGCCGGTGGAGCACTGCATCAAGGAAACGCCCGGCTGGGAGCTGAACGGCGAGATTGCCGATGCCCTGGGAGACGGCGTGAGGCTGGAAAAGCCCAGCTTCGGCAGTATGGAGCTGCCCGGCCTGGTGCGTGAGCTTACCGGCGCGGAAGGGGACGGCAAGGGCCTTTCCATCGAACTCATCGGCCTCTGCACGGACATCTGCGTGGTGTCCAACGCCATGATCCTGAAGGCCGCCTTCCCCGAGGCGGAGATGCGTGTGGACAGCGCCTGCTGCGCCGGCGTCACGCCGGAAAAGCACCGCGCCGCCCTGGAGACCATGGCCAGCTGCCAGATCACCATCATCTGAGGAGGAGAGAAGCATGAACAGGATGCCTGCCAATCCCGCCATGGTCATGGACCTCTATGAGCTCACCATGGCCAACGGCTACTATCTGGACGAGGAAAGCCGGGACACCCGGGTGGCCTTCGATGTGTTCTTTCGCCGGAACCCGGATCAGGGCGGATTCTCCGTCTTTGCGGGGCTGGAGCAGATCGTGGACTATCTGGATACCCTGCATTTTGAGAAGGAGGACGTGGACTACCTCCGCTCTCTCCAGCAGTTTGACGAGCGCTTCCTCCGCTATCTGGAGGACTTCCGCTTCCATGGGGACGTATACGCCTTCCCCGAGGGCAGCGTGATTTACCCCGGCGAGCCCATCATCACCGTGGTGGCGGATATCGTGGAGGCCCAGATCATCGAGACCGAGATCCTGGCCCAGTTCAACCACCAGAGCCTCATCGCCACCAAGGCCCGCCGGATCGTCCAGGCGGCGGGGGGACGCGTCGTGTCGGACTTCGGCGCCCGCCGGGCCCACGGCAACGACGCCGCGGTATACGGGGCTCGGGCCTGCTTCATCGGCGGTGTGAAAGGCACCGCCACCGTGCTGGCCGGCCAGCGCTTCGATATCCCTGTGAGCGGCACCATGGCCCACAGCTGGGTCATGCTCTATGAGGATGAGCTCACCGCTTTCCGCCGCTTTGCCCAGCGCTACCTCCACAACTGCATCCTCCTGGTGGACACCTACGATGTGCTGAATTCCGGCATGCCCAATGCCATCAAGGTCTTCCGGGAAATGCGGGAGCAGGGCATCCGGTCCCGCAGCTACGGCATCCGTATCGACAGCGGCGACCTGGCCTATCTCACCAAGAAGGCCCGGGCCATGCTGGACGAGGCGGGCTTCCAGGATGCGAAAATCATCATCTCCAACAGCCTGGATGAGTACACCATCACCTCCATCCTGGACCAGGGCGGCCAGGTCAACGCCTTCGGCGTGGGCGAGCGGATGATCACCTCCCGGTCCGAGCCGGTATTCGGCGGCGTGTACAAGCTCTGCGCCGTGAACCGGAACGGAGTCTGGGAGCCGCGCATCAAGGTCTCCGACACGGTGGAGAAGACCACCAACCCCGGCCTCAAGGACGTCTACCGCATCTATGACGCGGACGGACGGGCGGTGGCGGATCTCATCTGCATGCAGGGGGAGGAAGTGGATCTGACCAAGCCCTATCGCTTTGTGGACCCCCTGCGCCCATGGAAGCTCATGTTCCTGGAAAACTGCAAGGCCAAAAAGCTGCAGGTCCAGGTGCTGAAGGACGGACACCGCTGCTTCGAACCGGAGCCGCTCCAACAGATCGCCCAGCGTCTGAAAGATCAGCTGGAGGGCGAGATCTGGAAGGAAGAGCAGCGCTTCTCCAACCCCCACCAGCATTATCTGGACATGAGCCCTGCCTATTACGAGATGAAGATGGATCTGCTTGCCAAGGCCCACTGAGGAAACGGCTATGGAAAACTACGTATTTGACGCAGCAAAGCAGCGGGACCGGCTGGTGGAGGCTCTGCGAGAGCTTTCCCGGCAGCAGGGCTTTTCCCGTGTGGTGATCGGCGTCTCCGGCGGGAAGGATTCCAGTGTCTCGGCGGCCCTCTGCGCCAGGGCCCTGGGGAAAGAGAACGTCTACGGCATCCTCCTCCCGGATGGGGAACAAAAGGATATCGCCGACAGCGAAAGAGTCTGCGCAGCCCTGGGCATCCGGCACCGCACGCTGAACATCGGCGAAATGCACCGGGCTCTCCTTGCTCAGGTGGAGCCGGAGCGGGAGCCGGGGGAAGGGGAGTTCAAACTGCCCTTTGACCGGGAGAGCAATATCAACGTGGGGCCAAGGCTCCGCATGACGGTGCTGCGCTACGCCGCCCAGGCCCTGGGCGCAAGGCTCGTGGGCACCGGGAACCTCTCGGAGGCCACCGTGGGCTACTGCACCAAGGACGGAGACACCTCCTGTGACTTTTCGCTGCTGGGCTCCCTCACCAGCGTGGAGGTGGTGGAGGTGGGCCTCACCATGGAGGAACTGCCCCGGGATCTTGTGTGCAAGACTCCCAGCGATGGCCTCTCCGGCATGAGCGACGAGGAAAAGCTGGGCCTGCGCTACCGGGATATCCACAACTATCTGCGCCTGGGGACCAGCGGCGATCCGGAGACGGACGAAAAGATCCGCCGCAGGGAGCAAGCCAATCTCCACAAGCGCCGGATGCCTGTTGTGCTATGAAAATGGGTCATCCAGAAGCTGAATGGATGAAAGAAAAGGGAGGGCGCGAATGACCTCCACCTCATCCGTCTTGCCCCTCGCGTGAGATCGGGGCAAGCCACCTTCTCCTCAAGGAGAAGGCGAGGCGCCTCCGGATTATTCAGATGTACGCAAAAACACAACGATTGCTTTCGAATGTCATAATTGATTTAGCAATTGCAGCAAAAAAGAGGGAGTGTCTATAAATGGAAGAGTGGATTCTTCGGCGCCATTCGTGGCTGCGGTTTTTGGGTCTGCTGCCTTTTCTGCTTCTGTCATCCGCTGTCTGCCTTCTTTGCGCAAATATCGCCTATGTTTTTATGGCAAGATACGCGTTTGATACGGGAATTGATTGGCTTTCCTTTATTTCAGGACTCTTGCTTTTCTTGTTTGCCGTCTTGTTTGCCTTCATCTCTTTCGGGTTCGTCCGAGAAAGCTTTTCTCAGGTGGTCTTTTCTTCGCAGGGAGTTGAGCAAAGGAGATTCGGAAAAAGCCTATGCTTCCTCCCGTGGGATGAGCTGGAAGAAACCGGAATTGCTTTGGAAAAATGGACCGCCATGAGCGGCCCTCATCGTTGCCTTTATTTTGCAGATTGGCATCTTGATGAGTTCGAACGTGCGGTCATGGATAGAACCCTTGATGATGCGAAGCACGCCAAAGCTGGCAAACTGGTCAAAGTGCCATGCAGGGGCATTCAAAATGAAGAAATGTTGAAGAGAATCTGTCCTCTTCCCATCCCCTCGACGCAAAAACCTCATGATATCAAGCAGAATCTGCACTCTTATCGACGAGACAGAAATACGGATGGATCGTGGGGGAATTCTGAAATGGTCACCCTTCCCGATGCAAACAAAATCGTGCATCGTTATAGAATACTGCAACGAGAAAACAATAAAGGGCTCCGCCATTGATCACAGCGTTTTCCCTGTCAACAGTTATAACGAGCAGCGGATTATGATCACAAATCCAGTGACAGCTCAGCAGTCAGCCTTGCGGCTGACTGCTTTCGCTCAAGGAAACACACAGAAAAAAACGCTTCCGCAAACAGAACATAAAAAGAAAACGCCTGGGTCCCATCTGAAAAGTGGGATCCAGGCGTTTGCAATCGCAATCAGAGCTCGGCGATGACCTCACACTCCAGCAGTACGTCCTTGGGCAGGCGCGCCACTTCCACACAGGAGCGGGCGGGGAAGGGCTCGGTGAAATACTGGGCATAGATGGCGTTGATGGCGCCGAAATCGTCCATGTTCTTGATGAACACCGTGGTCTTCACCGTCTTGCTCAGGTCGGAGCCCGCGGCCTTCAGCAGCTCGCCCAGGTTTTTGAAGACCTGGTGGGCCTGGGCCTCCAGCCCTTCGGCAAGCGCGCCGGTTTCGGGGATGATGGGGATCTGTCCGGAGGTATAGACCAGGCTGCCCACGATCTGGGCCTGGGAATAGGGGCCGATGGCGGCCGGCGCCTTGTTGGTAGAAACAGCTTTCATATCAAAATCTCCTTTCCTTATGACCTCCCCTGAGAAAGGGGAGGTGCTGAGCGAAGCGAGGCGGAAGGGTTGTCCAGCCTGCTTGATGATCCCTGCAAAACGAAATCATTCCGCTTCCATTGCCACCTCGCAGCCGGTGGCGGCGATGGCGTCGATGACGCTCTTGCCATGTTCCGCTCCGCCCACTTCGCAGACCACATGGACGCTGGTCTGACCGGGG
Source organism: uncultured Eubacteriales bacterium (assembly GCA_900316205.1). Lineage (GTDB taxonomy): Bacteria > Bacillota > Clostridia > Oscillospirales > Oscillospiraceae > Limivicinus. Next base: position 34,341 of record ONBX01000008.1, on the reverse strand, counting down.
TTCAGGCGACGGTAGAGCTGGTCGTGCTGGACGGAGATGACGTTGGCGCGCTTGTCTGCCAGAACGGAGAGCAGCTGCACCAGGCTGCCGGGACGGTCCGCCAGGGTGGCGACGAACTTGAGACGGCGGTTGCGGGCCACCAGACCCTGTTCAATGATGCTCTGCAGGAAGCTTACGTCCACATTGCCGCCGGACATGAGGCAGACCACCCGCTTGCCCTTCACATCGATCTTGCCGCTGAGCACAGCGGCCAGGGGAGTGGCGCCGGCGGGCTCCACGATCTGCTTGCAGCGCTCCATCAGCAGCAGGATGGCGTTTGCGATCTCCCGTTCGGAGACGGTGACCACCCCGGCAGCGTACTTGTTGATGAGATCCACGGTGATATCGCCGGGGACCTTCACGGCAATACCGTCGGCAATGGTGCTGGCGCTCTCGGTGGTGACCAGCTTCTTCTGCTGGAAGCTCAGGGCGATGGCGGGGGCTCCCTCCGCCTGGACGCCGTAGACCTTCACCCGGGGATTCAGCAGGTGGGCGGCCAGAGCCATACCGGCCAGCAGTCCGCCGCCGCCGGCGGGGACGATGATGATATCCGCCGTGGGCAGATCGCCCAGGATCTCCAGGGCCAGGGTGCCCTGGCCGGCGATGACCTCCAGGTCGTTATAGGGGTGCAGGAATTTGGCGCCTTCCTCCTCGCAGATGCGGAGAGCTTCGTTGTAGGCGTCGTCATAGCAGGAGCCGGTGAGCACCACCTTGGCGCCGTAGCCCTCAGTGGCCTGAACCTTGGCGATGGGGGCTGCCTTGGGCATCACGATGGTGGCGGGGATGCCGAAGCGGCTGGAGGCGTAGGCCACACCCTGGGCGTGGTTGCCGGCGGAGGAGGCCACCACCGGGCAGCGCTCGCCCCGCTCGATCATGCAGGCGATCTTGTTGGAGGCGCCGCGAATCTTGAAGGAGCCGGTCTTCTGCCGGTTTTCACATTTCAGGTAGATCTTGCCCCCGGTGAGCCGGGAGAAGGTGGAAGACAGGTCCAGTTCGGTATGGTGCAGGATGGGTTTGAGACGTTCGGCTGCACGCTCAAAATCGTACAGTTCCAATTCCATGTTGTTCCCTCCGTTTGGTAGAATGACCAAAAACACTGTATCTATTGTAAAACAATTGGTGTAGGATTGCAATGAGGAAAGCAAAAATCTTTCATATCTCGCTCCAGCCGCTCATACAGGGGAAGGAAAAGCAATTCCTGAGAACGGTAAACAGAGAACCGTTAAAAGAGAAAAGGGATAGAAGAGAAAACAGCAGAAAAAGAGCTGCCTAACCGGGCTTTTTGAACGTTTTGAGAGCTGCGGCCCTCTTTTCTTTTTATGATCCATATGATATAATGCCGCCGTATCTCAAGCTCAGTCTCAGCCGTTCTGGAAAATAGAACTATGGAAAACGAAAAGAAGATCAAAACCAAAGAAGAAAAAGCTTTCAGCAGAAAGCTGCTCTGGGACTTTCTGCGGGGGAGCAAGCTGTTTTTCGTCATCAGCATGCTCTCCGCGGCCGTGGCCGCCCTTGCGGACATGGTAAGCCCCCAGATCATCCGGATGGCGGTGGACAATGCCCTGGGCGGGAAGGATTCCAACCTCTCTCCCTTCGTCATGGGCATTGTGGACCGCTTCGGCGGCTTTTCCTATCTGGGCGAGCACATCTGGATCATGGCGGCGGCCATCCTGGTGGTGGCGGCGGTAAAAGTAGTGGCCCAGTACTGCTTCCGGGTGTACAACACCAAGGGGGCCGAGACCCTGACCAAGACCATGCGGGACCGGCTCTTCGGCCATATCGAGCGCCTGCCCTACGCCTGGCACGCCAAGCACCGCACCGGCGATATCATCCAGCGCTGCACCTCGGATATCGAGACCATGAAGCGCTTCGTGTCCGAGCAGATGACCTCCATCTTCCGGATCCTGGTGCTGCTGGTGCTGTCGCTGAGCTTCATGCTCTCCATGAACTGGAAGCTCACCCTTATCGCCATGCTGCCGGTGCCCTATGTGATCCTGCGCTCCTTCCAGTTCCACCGGAAGATCGGCGCGGCCTTCCTGGACTGCGACGAAAACGAGGGCAAGCTCTCCGCCATGGCTCAGGAGAATCTCACCGGAGTGCGGGTGGTCCGTGCCTTCGGTCGGGAACGCTATGAAAAGGACCGCTTCGAGCAGCAGAACGAGTACTACACCAATCTCTGGATGAAGCTGGCCAGCCCCATGGCCCGGTTCTGGAGCATCAGCGACGTGCTCTCCGGTCTGCAGATCATGCTGATCGTGGTGTTCGGCTCCTGGCTCTGCATCCGGGGAGAGATGCTCCCCGGCGAGTACATTGCCTTTTTGAGCTACGGCGCCACCATGACCTGGCCCGTGCGTATGCTGGGGCGCATGATCTCCGAAATGAGCAAGGCCGGCGTCTCCATCGACCGGGTGGCCTACATCATGCAGGCGGAAGAGGAGAAGGAGACCGGCAAGGCACTGACCCCGGCCATGGACCGTGACATCTGCTTTGACCATGTGTCCTTTGCCTATGAGGGCAGCCCCGAGATCCTCCACGACATCAGCTTCACCATGAAGGCCGGCACCACCCTGGGCATCCTGGGCGGCACCGGCAGCGGCAAGAGCACCATGATGCTTTTGCTGGACAAGCTCTACGAGCTGCCCCAGGGCTGCGGCAGCATCACCGTGGGCGGCGTGGACCTGCGGGATATCCAGACCCGCCACCTGCGGCAGAACATCGGCATGGTGCTGCAGGAGCCCTATCTCTTCTCCCGCACCATCGCGGAGAACATCAGCATCACCGAGGACGAAATGCCCATGGAGCGCATCCGGGAGGCTTCCCGGGCCGCCTGTCTGGACGAGACGGTGGAGAGCTTCCAGAAGGGCTACGACACCTTTGTGGGCGAGCGGGGCGTGACCCTCTCCGGCGGCCAGAAGCAACGGGCCGCCATCGCCCGCACCCTGACCCAGCAGAGCCCCATCATGATCTTTGACGACTCCCTCTCCGCCGTGGATACGGAGACCGACGCCAAGATCCGCAAGGCGCTGGAGAGCCGCTTCGGCAGCGCCAGCATCATCCTCATCTCCCACCGGATCACCACCCTCTCCAAGGCGGATCAGATCCTGGTGCTGGATCACGGGCGTATTGCGGAGATGGGCACCCACGAGCAGCTCAAACAGGGCGGCGGGATCTATCAGAAGATCTGCGAGATCCAGTCTGCCAGCGCAGAGGAGGTGTCGGCATGAAAAACGAGACCTCCAAACAGAAAAATCTCAAGTTTTTCGGCATCGGCAAGGTGCTGCCATACCTGAAAAACTACAAGAAGCCCCTGTTCTTCATGGTCCTGGGCAGCCTTGTGGGGAGCCTGGTGGACACCGGCGTGCCCCTCTTCCAGCGCTATGCCCTGAACCACTTCATCGGCGAGGGGACTTTGGACACCATTGTCCTCTTCGTGATCCTGTACCTCACCCTGATCTGCGGCGGCGCCCTCTTCAACTACGTCTCCGCCATGTACAGCATGAAAATCGAGGTGGGGGTGGACCGGGACCTGCGCAACGCCGCCTTTACCCACCTGCAGACCCTGTCCTTCTCCTATTACAACCAGAACAGCGTGGGCTACATCCACTCCCGCGTCATGTCGGATACCCAGCGCATCGGCTCCCTGGTGTCCTGGACTGTGCTGGAGAGCCTCTGGCAGATCGGCTATGTGGTGGGCGCGGTGGTGGTGATGCTTGCCATCAACACGCGCCTCGCCCTGCTGGTCATCGCAGTGCTGCCGCTGACGGTGCTGCTCTTCTCACTCTTCCAAGCGCGGCTCACCAAGGCCAACCGGGAGATCCGGGAGCTGAACTCCAAGATCACCGGGGACTTTAACGAGGGCATCACCGGCGCCCGGACCATCAAGACCCTGGTGATCGAGGAGAAGATGGAAAAGTCCTTTGTCACCGACACGGCCTCCATGCGTCGCAAGAGCGTGGGCGCCGCCCGGCTGCGGGGCGCCTTCGCCGTCACCATGAACTTTGCCTCTTCCCTGGCCCTGGCCATCGTCCTCTGGAAGGGCGGCGTCATCGCCAAGACCCAGATCGGCACCTTCTCCATGTTCATGTCCTATGCCCAGGGCATGATGGAGCCCGTGCGCTGGATCGTGGACGCCATCTCCGATCTCATCACCACCCAGGTGAACATCGAGCGGCTCACCAGACTTCTGGAAACCAAGCCCGATGTGAACGACAGCGCCGAAGTTACCGCCGTCTATGGAGACAGCTTTGAGCCCAAAAAGGAGAACTGGGAGCCCATCCGGGGCGATATCCGCTTTGAGGACGTGTCCTTCCAGTACCCGGATGGGGACGAGAAGATCCTGGAGCACTTCGACCTGGATATCCCCTTCGGCACCAATGTGGCCATCGTGGGGGAGACCGGCGCGGGCAAATCCACCCTGGCCAATCTCATCTGCCGCTTCTATGAGCCCACCGAGGGCAAGGTGCTCATCGACGGGCGGGACGCGAGAGAGCGCAGCCAGCTGTGGCTCCACTCCGCCATCGGCTATGTGCTGCAGACGCCCCATCTGTTCTCCGGCACCGTGCGGGAGAACCTGCTCTACGGCAACCCCAATGCCACCCAGGAGCAGATCGACCGGGCTCTGGAGCTGGTCAGCGCCAAGGGCGTGGTGGAGAAGCTGGAGAAGGGCCTGGATACCGATGTGGGCGAGGGGGGCGACATGCTCTCCACCGGCGAAAAACAGCTCATTTCCTTTGCCAGGGCCATTCTGGCCGATCCCAGGATCCTGGTGCTGGACGAGGCTACCGCTTCTGTGGACACCATCACCGAACAGAAGATCCAGACCGCCATCGACACCATCATCCGCGACCGGACCTCCATCGTCATCGCCCACCGGCTCTCCACGGTGCGCAACGCCGATGTGATCCTGGTGGTGAAGGACGGCAAGATCGTGGAGCGGGGCCGGCACGAGGAGCTGATGGCCGCCAGGGGTGTCTACTACCGGCTCTACACCCGCCAGTACGAGGACGAAGCCACCTACTCCGTGCTGGGGTGAAAACAATTCGGAATGCGGAATTCGGAATGAGGAATTCCGCATTCTTTTTATGCCGGAGACGAATAGATTTGGAAAACTTGCTGCGAAACTCTGATTTTAAAAATAAGCCTTGACAAAAACGGAAACTCTGGTATAATGACTTCTGCCTTAAATGTGGCGGGCCAATGTGGTGCAGGCGGCTTTCAATGAAGCCGAAGCATCGGCCGTATGCGAGAGTGCTGGAACAGGTAGACAGGCACGTTTGAGGGGCGTGTGTCAACCGACGTGGGAGTTCAAGTCTCCTCTCTCGCACTGCCGCGAAACCGGACGTGCGAAGTGGAGACTGCACAGGGCTCGCGCCCCGGACAGTCGAGAAGAGCGGACTCCCCCTCGCTTGCAAACACTGCACACGTATGGTATTATTTCCCCGGAGAACCATTACCTCGATCTTTCTTATAATTCAATATTCAGGAAAAGGAGCATCGTTATGTTTGAAGAACCGGGAGAAAAGCTCAAGAAGCTTGCCGCCATTCTGTTCTGGGGCATCACCATCGTTTCCGTGATCCTGGCCTTCACCCTGGGCATTGAAAGAGTGCACTATACATCTTCCGCCTCTGGCCTTGTATATACCACCACGGTCTTCCACGACGTTCTTTTCTTTTCTTTGCTGTTGGGCGGACCGCTGGGCGCGTACATCCTCGGCCTTGTTCTGTCCGGCTTTGGCGAGCTGGTGGAGAATTCCGAGAGGGCGGCAGAGGATCTGCATGTCAGGAGTCGGTAAGCGATAAATGACCTTCCGTGCGGATGAAACGGAAAGGGGTGCCGAATTTGCTGTGCCTGATCGCAAAGCTGGATGATGCGGCCAGCGCAAAACTGAATGCGATCCGGAAAGCCGCGTTTCCTGACGGCGGGCAGGGAAAGCAGGTCTACGGGCATATCACGCTGGCAAGCTATCCAGGAGAGCGGGAGACGGCTTTTGTACGCTCCTGCCGGGAACTGCTTGCGGAAATACCTGCGTTTGAGATCACATATGAGAGCTTGGTGATCCTGCAAGAAACGCATATCATCGTCGCAAAACCGATGGATTCGGAGATCCTGACCATGCTCCACCGTCGCATCGCCGAGAAGCACGGAGATGACCTGGACCCGTGGACAAAAGGTGACCGCTGGTACCCTCACACGACCCTGTTTTACGGGCCTGGCGAGAACCTGGAACAGATCCGGAGCGTCATGACCAGGCACTTTTCTCCCATCCGTGCAAAGGTGGTCCGCTTTGAGCTGTCCCGCGTCCTGCCAGACGGCTATGAGATCGTGGATCGAATCGCACTTTTGCCATGCTGATCATACAAAGGAAAACCCCTCTGCGGCCCGGTTTTCGGGCGCGGAGGGGTTTTGCCATGCATGTTTGAACCTTTATTGATATTCCGCTTCGATGGTCCCATTGCTTCCGATGGTAAACACCAGGGCGCTGTGGGGCGGGATCGTCTCGCCCTCCACGGGAGGACAGTCGGAGAAATAGCGCGCGGCGCCGTGGTCCCGGATCAGGGCCATGAGGGCGGGATTGGCACTGTGATAGAGGCGATCGCTGTTGGCGCAGCAGACAACGGCCCTGGCCTGTACCGCCTGCAGCAGCTTCTCGTCCGCCCCGTCCCGCTGGCCGTGGTGGCCCACCTTGAAGAGATCGGCCTTCAAGTGCGAGGAATCAATGCCTTCGTAGCCCGCCAGGTTGGTGTCCCCGGGAAGCAGGATGCGGGTCTCGCCGTACTCCAGAAGCAGAATGATGCTGTGGTTGTTGAGCATGGCGTCCAGGGCGTTGAGCTTTTCCAGGAAGGCTTCCTCGTCCGCTTCCGCATAGAGCGCCGCGCAGCGCGCTTCCAGGTCCCGGAGCTTTTCCTCCGAGGGACCGAGGACTGTATAGCGCAGGCCCTTGCAGAGCTCACCCTGCATCCCGGGACGCACTTGCAGCACTCTGCCGCCGGCATCCTCCACCAAACGGGAGAGGGCGGCGCAATCGTTCAGCGCGTGGAGGAACTTGTCCTGGGAGCGGTTGCGGGCAAAGCTCACGTCCAGCTCCCGCATGCCCTCCCGGCAGAAGGCGGGGGGCAGAGTCTGCCACAGCTGGCGTGCGTTGATCGTTTCCACCGCCTTGAGCAGCCCGCTCACATGGTCCTCGTGGGGATGGGTGTTTACCACCAGATCCAGGTGATCCAAAGCGCGAGCCTTCAGGTATTCGCGCAGGGGGATGCGGCCGCTGGTGTTCCCGTCAAATTCCGCGGGATCCGCGCCGCCCCCGTCGATCAGCATGGTGAAGAAGCCGCCCGGAAAGGCCGGATCGGGACACTCCAGGAGGATGGCTTCGCCATAGCCGACGTTCACAAAAGTCAGCTTCATCGTCTCCATAAGCTCAGCTCATGGCGCGTTTGATGTAAACGCTGGCGAGAAGCAGCACCAGGAAGGTCATGACGATGGCGCCGGCGCTGCCGTAGCCGAAGTCGAAGACCTTGATGCCGGTGTTGTATAGATACTGGGTGATCGTCGTTGTGCTGTTGGCAGGGCCGCCGCCGGTGAGGAGGTTGACCTTGTCGAACAGACGGAAACTGTCGATCGTGCGCAGCAGGGCGCACAGAGCCAGAGCGTTTTTGATGTTGGGGATCGTGATGTAGATCAGCGTTTCAAAATGGGTGGCGCCTTCGATCTTGGCCGCTTCGTACTGATCCTGGGGCACGGCCTGCAAGGCTGCGTAGAGCAGCAGGAACACGAAGGGGGAGGACTGCCAGATATCGATGATGAGCAGCATGGCAAAGGCCGTTTTGATATCGGCAAACCAGTTGTAGACCGGCAGGTGCAGGGCGTTGAGCACATGGTTCACGATGCCGTAGTTGGGGGAGAGCATCATGCGCCAGCTCAGCGCCACGGTGACGGTGGGCAGCAGATAGGGCAGCAGCAGAAGGGTCCGGAGCGCCTTCTGTCCCTTTTTCAGACTGTTCACAAAGGTCGCCATCATGAAACCGAAGAGCATCTCAAAGATCACGGCAAAGAAGGTGAACTTCACCGTGTTCCAGATGGCCTTGCGGAAGTATTCATTTCCGAGGAGCTTGGTGTAGTTTTTAAGCCCGATGAAGTGGGTCGGGTTCTTCAGCGCCTTCAGCAGATTGTAGTCTGTGAGGCTGTAGTAGAAGGTGAAGATCAGCGGATAGGCCGTGAGGATCAGCAGCACGATCACCGTGGGGGTGATCATGGCCATACCGAAGCGCTTGGTCTGTGCGGCGCCGCTGAGGATCCGATGTTCGTTCTTATGCATAGCGGGGACCTCCCGTCAGAGGAATTTAGAAGGGGTCAGGGCTTGGCGGCAGGAAAATGATCCGGTTTGGGAGGAAGCGGGAACCCCGCTTCCTCCCCTGCGAGGGTGAAGAAAAATCTGTTTGGGGAGACGACTTACCAGTCGATCTCGGACTCCAGTCTGCTCTGGGCGTCGGCCAGACCCTGGTCAACGGTCTTCACACCCTGGAGGATGTTGCCGAGCTCAGCGCCCAGGATGTCGTACATCTGGGGCCACTGGGCCAGAACAGGACGGTACTTGCCGCCCTCGAGAGCCTTGCAGACCACTTCGTACTGGGGATAGGTGGCCAGGACTTCGGGGTTCTGCAGCGCGGAGTAACGGCAGGGAACACCGCCGGAAGGAACGGTGGCCAGCTGCACGTCCTTGTCCATCAGGTAGCTGATGAGCTTCACAGCCAGTTCGGGGTGGGGGCTGTTGGCGGGCACACCGATGGTCCACACGCCGTAGACGTTGGCCAGGTACGCGGGATCGCCGTCGTGGGCGACGCCGGTGATGGCGGTGTAGTCAGCGGTGGTGTCGGCAGTCGGGGTGTACCAGCCGGGCCAGCCAACGCCCATGGCGGCGGCGCCGGTATCCACGGAGGCGATCAGGTCATCCTTCTTCTCGGCCTCGCCGGTGGCGACCAGCTCAAGGTAGAACTCCATGGCGGCCTTGAACTCGGGGGTGTTCACGGTGGGGGCGTTGGTTTCTTCATCGATGACCCAGCCGCCGAAGCTGAGCAGGATGGGCAGGAAGTCCACCACGGTGTTGTTGTTGGAGTCGCCGCGGTAGATGAAGCCCTTCTGGCCGGCGTCCTTGGCAGCCTTGCAGATGGTCATGATGTCGTCCAGGTTCGCGATGTCAGAGCCGGTGAAGCCGGCGGCTTCCACGAGAGCCTTGTTGTAGAGCAGCACGGTGACGTTGCCGTAGTAGGGAGCCAGGTAGGTCTGGCCGTCCACCACGCAGATGGCGGTGGTGGCGGGGATGATGTCGTCATCCAGCTCGTAGCCCAGCTCGGTGAGGTTGGCCAGAACACCGTTGGCGGTGAACTCAGCCATCCAGGAGCCGTCCACCATGACCAGATCATAGGTACCGGTGGCGTTGATGGCGTCCAGGGCGATGCTGGAGTGCAGGTCATCCTCGCCCAGGTCCAGAACCTCGATGGAGACGTTGTTTTCCGCCTCGAAAGCGGGCAGGCACTCCTTGATGACGTCGGCATAGGTGCCGCCGCGGAGAGCGATGGTCATCTTGGTGGCCTCGGCGGGAGCCTCAGCAGCGGGAGCTTCGGCAGCGGGAGCCTCAGCGGCGGGAGCCTCGGCGGCGGGAGCTTCGGCAGCAGGGGCCTCAGCAGCGGGGGCTTCGGCAGCGGGGGAAGCAGGTGCAGTCTGACCGCAGGCAGCCAGACCCAGGACCATGCACAGTGCGAGGAGCAGCGCGAACAGCTTTTTCATGTTTTTTCCTCCTGTTTTATTTATTGTTATCCTTTTACAGCACCGCTTGACAAACCGGAGATCAAGTAGTTCTGCGCAAAGATCACAAACAGCGTGATGGGCACCACGGAGATGATGCCGCCTGCTGCCACGAGACCGAAGTTCGTGAGGGCGTCCTCCGTGTTCAGCAGCGCCAGGGCCAGAGGCACGGTGCTGTTGGCAGGGCTGCGGGTGAAGATAACGGTATAGGTATATTCGTTCCAGGCGTACATGAAGGAGAGCATGGCCACCGCCGCGATGCCAGGCAGCACCAGGGGCAGCACGATGCGGGTGAACATCTTCCATTCGCTGGCCCCGTCCACCTTGGCGCTCTCCTCCACCTCTTCCGGAAGATCCTGGAAGAAGCTGATGAGAAACCAGATGATCAGGGGGACGTTGATGAGAACGCAGGCCAGCATGACCGGAAGCTTGGTGTTCAGGATGCCGATGCGGTTGAACATGATGTAAAGGGGAATGGTGAAGGCCACCGGGGGCAGCACGCGAACCAGCAGCACCCAGTAGGTCAGCGGGCGCTTCATGCCGAAGCGGAAGCGGTGCCGGGCCAGGATGTAGGCGCAGGCCACGCCCACCACCAGGGAGATCACCAGAGAACCGAAGGTGGTCTGCAGGCTGTTCACGATAGCCGTCCCGAAGCCCTTACTGGTGAAGAGCTGCTTGAAGTGCTCCGTGGTGAAGCTCTGGGGGAAGAGCGGGATGGCACCGCGCATCTCATCCGTTTCCCGGATGCCCATGGCCAGCAGCCAGTAGATCGGGAACAGGGCGATGAACAGCAGCACCGCCACGCCGATCCCTTTCAGGATCCTGGTACTCATTTTTTCCTTCATGGATCTTCCTCCTTCACTCAGGTGGACCGGCGGACGATCAGTTCCGTCGGCACCATGGAAAACTGCTCGATATCCTTTTTGTGCTGCAAAAGCTGGGTGAGCCGCTCCACACAGAGCTCTCCCATCCTGCGGCAGTCGATGTGGACGCTGGTGAGTTCCGGCTCCAGCATGGGGCAGAGGGTGGAATCGTCAAAGCCGGAGACGGCCAGGTCTTCCGGGATCCGCAGCCCCAGCCGGCGGGCGGCCTTGTAGGCTCCCGCCGCCGCCACGTCATTGATGCAGAAGAGGGCGGTGGGCCGCGCTTCCGGAGAACGCAGCAGCTCCTCCGCCGCGGCCGTGGTGCTTTGGACCGTGGCCTCGCACATCTTGATGGAGGCGGGACTCACCGGGAGGCCGTGCTCCTTCAGACAGTCCACAAAGGCGTGGTAGCGCTCGCTCATCACATAGCTGTTGACCCGGCCCGCCACCATGCCGATCTTCCGGTGGCCCCGCTGGATCAGATGCTCCAGGGCCTGCCGGACGCCGGAGGCCTCGTCCGCCACCACACAGGGAAGCTCCGAGCCTGTGATCCGGTTGTTCACCAGGACCACCGGGATCTTCCGGGATTGAAACTCCGAGATCAGCGCCGGGTCCGCCGTACCGCCCAGGATCACGCCCTCGATCTGCTTGCTGTGGGCGGATCGAAGGAGCTGACCCCAATCCTCTGCTGTGGATACCAACAGGTGCAGATCCGAACGGTTGGCCGAGCGCATGATCCCTTCACAGATGCTGGCATAAAACTCATCCAGGATGGTGGCGCCCTTTTTGCAGATGATGTAGGCGATTCTGTCGGTGCATTGCCGGGCCATGGCCCGGGCGATGGCGTTGGGGGAATAATTCAGCACCGCTGCCGCGTCATAGACCTTGCGGCGGGTGGCCTCCTTGACCCGGTCCGGGTCCGAAAAGGTCCGGGAAACCGTTGCCGTGGACACGCCGGAGAGCCGCGACACGTCATAAATAGTTGCTGAGGACGCCATACGCCACCTCCGAAACGGGCCACAAATGTAAGCGGTTACACAATTTGCACAATTTTTGCGCTTTGAAACTGATTTCTTTTGCATAAGAATACCATGATTTTTCCTCATCAGCAAGGGATCCTTCAAAATTTCGTTCATTTGCAGCAAAGGGAGTCTCTTTTTCTGTGTAAATTGTCAAGGAAAGCGCTTACATTATTGCCCCGATCCGCTGGCAAAGCGGGTCTCGCCCGCGGGAAAGCCAAGGGGAGACGGTGCATTTTCTGTTTGCAATCTGCACCTCGGCGTAATACAATGAAAACGGAAGAGAGACATCGACAGCCCCGGGCTGCGCAAAGGGAGGTCATTTTCATGAGGATCGCTGTGATCACCGGCGCTTCCGCCGGGATCGGAAGAGAGTTCGTCTATGCGGTGGACCGGGAGATGCGTTTTGACGAAATCTGGGTCATCGCCCGGCGGGAGGAACGGCTTCAGGAACTGGGGGAAAAGTGCCGCAATCCCATCCGGCCCCTTTCCCTGGACCTTGCGGATACGGAGAATGTGAAGCGCTATCAGGCCCTTCTGGAGAAGGAGCAGCCGGAGATCGGCCTTCTCATCAACGCGGCAGGCTGCGGCGTCTTCGGGCCCTTTGAAGAGAAGGAACTGGACAAACTCCTCATGAGCGCCCGACTCAACGCCCTGGCCCTGACGGCCATGTGCCATGTGAGCCTTCCCTATATGAAAGAGGGCGCCGCCATCGTGAACATGGGCTCCAATTCCGCCTGGCAGCCGGTGCCCTATCAGGCGGTGTACGGAGCCAGCAAGAGCTATGTGCTGAATCTCTCCCGGGCCATGGGGAGAGAGCTGAAGACACGGGGCATCCATGTGATGTGCGTTTGCCCCGGCTGGATCAAGACCGAGTTTCAGCAGAACGCCCATCATGACGACTACATCCGCTATGTAGACCGCTGGTACGGTCCCGATGAGGTGGCGGAGCAGGCCATGAAGGACTTGAAAAAGAAAAAGACCGTGTCCATCCTGGGCCATCCGGTGCGCCGCCAGGTACGCCTGGTGAAGTTTCTGCCGGTGAAGCTGGTGATGGATATCTGGTGCAGACAACAGGGGATCCAATGACGATAACGCGGGGAGGAGACAACATGCAGCTGCAGGATTATGAAGTGGAACATGGGCAGCGGATGCGGCGCCTTGGGGCGGAATGCACCCTGTTTTTGAAGCGGAACGGAGACTTCCCGCTGCGTGAGGCAGGGGAGATCGCCCTCTTCGGCAGCGGTGCCAGGCGCACCGTGAAGGGGGGAACCGGCTCTGGCGAAGTGAATTCCCACTATTTCGTCACGGTGGAGCAGGGCCTGGAGAACGCTGGCTTTTCCATCAGCAGCAAATACTGGCTGGATACCTATGACGCCCTGCGCAAGGCGGCGCGGGAAATCTTCCTGCGTGAGCTGCAGGAGAAGGCCCGCCGGGAGCATAAGATGGCCATGATGGAGTACATGGGCGTGGTGATGCCGGAGCCGGAGTACACCATCCCTCTCTACGGGGAAGGGGAGACGGCGGTCTATGTGCTCTCCCGCATCTCCGGCGAGGGCTCGGACCGGGAGGCAAAGCCGGGAGACATCTTGCTCACCGAGACCGAGATCCGGGACATCCTGAATCTTCAGAAGAAATACAAACGCTTTTTGCTGGTGCTGAATGTGGGCGGCGTAGTGGACCTCTCCCCGGTGCAGGAGGTGGAGAATATCCTGCTGCTGAGCCAGCTGGGGGCGGAGACCGGCAGCATCCTGGCGGATCTCCTGCTGGGCAAGGCTTATCCCTCCGGCAAGCTCAGCACCACCTGGGCCGCCTGGGCGGATTATCCCACCGTCGGGGACTTCGGCGGCCGGGACGAGACCCGCTACAAAGAGGGCGTTTTTGTGGGCTACCGCTATTTTGACAGCGTGGAGAAAAAGCCCCTCTTCCCCTTCGGCTTCGGCCTGGGCTATACGGATTTTGAAGTGACGCCCGGTGCCCTCCGCCGGGAGGGCGAGGAGATCTTTCTGAAGGCAAAGGTGCGCAACACCGGGGCATTTCCCGGGAAGGAGACGGTGCAGCTCTACGTGTCCCAGCCCGGCGAGGAGATCGCCCAGCCCTGGCAGGTGCTGGCTGCCTTCCAAAAGACCCCCGAGCTGCAGCCCGGCGAGGGCTGCGAGCTGGAGCTCTCCTTCAAGTTCCGGGACCTGGCCTACTACGATGAGGACGACGACACCTGGACCCTGGAAAAGGGGACTTATCTGCTGCGTCTCGGTTCGTCCAGCGCCGATACGTGCATCGCGGGAAAGCTGCTGCTCAACAAGGACGCCGTGACCCTGGACTGCCGGGCCTGCTGCGGCAAGCCGGACTTCCAGGACTGGAGCCCGGAGCCCAGGGAAAAGGAAAAGGCCGGTATGCTGCGCACCCTGCGCTTTTGCGCAAAGAAAATCAAGCGGGAGCGGGTCGTCTACCGCCTGGGCGGCGAGACGGACCTCATCACCGAGGAGCTCAGCGATGAGGAGCTGGCCCTTTTGAACGTGGGCGCCTTTGAGGACAAGCCCGGCCTGCTCAGCACCATCGGCAACGCGGGAAGAACGGTGGCCGGCGCCGCGGGCGAGACCTGCCGGAATCTCCGGGAAAAGGGCATCCCCGCCCTGGTGATGGCGGACGGCCCTGCGGGGCTGCGCCTGAGCAGGGAGTACACTGTGGATGAAAAGGGCGTCCACCCGGTGGGTGACACCATGCCCGAGAGCATCCTGGAGCTGATGCCAAAGCCCCTCAGCTGGCTCATGTCCAGGCTGGGCGGCGGCAAGCCCAGGGGAGAGATCCATCATCAGTATGCCACCGCCATCCCTATCGGCACGGCCATCGCCCAGAGCTGGAACCGCGAGCTGGCGGAGGCCTGCGGCGACGTGGTGGGGGAGGAGATGCTCCGCTTCGGCGTACATCTCTGGCTGGCCCCGGCCCTGAACCTGCATCGGGACATCCGCTGCGGGCGGAACTTTGAGTACTATTCCGAGGACCCGCTTCTCTCCGGCAAAATGGCGGCGGGCATCACCCGGGGCGTGCAGAAGCACCCGGGCTGCGCCGTCACCATCAAGCACTATGCGGCCAACAACCAGGAATATAACCGTTACAATTCCAACAGTCAGATCAGTCAGCGGACCCTGCGGGAGATGTATCTGCGGGGCTTCGGCATCTGCGTGCGGGAGAGCGCGCCCCTTGCTGTGATGACCTCTTATAACCTTCTCAACGGGACCCATACCTCCGAGCAGCGGGACCTGATCCACCGGATCCTGCGCTGTGAGTTCGGCTTCGGCGGCATCGTCATGACCGACTGGATCCTCCCCATGGGCCAGGGCAGCAGCAAAAAGTACCCGGCTCCCGACGCGGGGAAGATCGCCGCCGCCGGCGGGGACCTGGTGATGCCTGGCGGCAAGAACGACCAGAAGGCTATTCTGAAATCGCTGAAGAGGAAAAAGCTCACAAGGCAGCAGCTGCGCATCAACGCCACCCGGGTGATCCGCATGGCAAGAAAGCTCACGGAGGAGCAGAGCAATTTGAAATTCGGAATGCGGAATGCGTAATTCCGCGTGTCAGTGGGCCTTGCCGCTGTCGTGAGAGAGAAACACGGGGGTACGATCCATATCAGGCCTATCGCAAACGCAGTCTTTCAGGGAGGAAACTGTCATGCGCTCTCGCAAGAACAAGCCGGATCATGTTGAGAGGATCACAGCAGAGAAAAAGGACCTGCCTTTTGTTTTGTCTGCGGTTGCGGTCGCTGGCGTCACGGATTTCATGTATTGGCGAGAGGGGACCGGAATCCCGGTGTTGCTTCTTGGTATCAGTGTTCTCTTCCTTGCCATTCTGCTATATAAAGTTTTGCAGGTATTGTTTTGGAAAATTGAAATCTCGGAATCAACGATCACATTTACAAGCTCTATTGGCAGAGAAAGAGTTTTTTCGCGGGATCATATAAAATGGGGACTCTGGAAGCCGGCTTTATCACAAATATCGTATGCTGTCCTATATGATCAGAGAAAAAGAGTGATTACTTGGTTTCCTATTGACTGGCGCGGAGCGGAGCACCTTGTCCAACTGCCATTTATCCATAAACCCAACGATGATGAGAACGTTACCATCCGATACCTGCGTAATCGCCGTGAACTAAATGGGACAGGAGACAGCCTCAAGCGAAAAAAGGAAGCGTGAGACAATGGGACAGGCATGTTGAAAAACACAAAAAAGATGAGGAAGCCTTGGCCATATTGTAGGGGACGGACTTGTGCCTCCCTGCGAAACCAAACCCATAAGATAAGAAAATGTTCGGTGAATTCGCACAATCTGCGAGTTCACCGAACATTTTTTTACTTTTGTTCGCTTGCTGCTTGAAGAACCCCTATCGGCCTTCGGCCACTTCCCCCGGAGGGGGAAGCAAGGACCTCCCCTACGGCGTTGACCGGGCTTCGCGCGCATCTTGCAACACCGCGGTGATATTCCCGGTTCAGTTTTCCGCGAAATAGTGCTCCAGGGCGTATTGAAACTGCTCCTCAAAGCGCTCGATGGCGGTCTTGCCCTGCTCGGACCAGAATTCATACAGGTCAAAGGCGTGAAAGCAGCCGGGGAACACGTCCACCTCTGCTTCCACGCCGGCTTCCCGCAGCTGCTGCACAAAATCCAGGGTCTCGCAGTAAAAGGGCTCCGCGTCCCCCACAAAGGTGTAGGCCGGCGGGAGACCGGAAAAATCCGTCTGGCGTGCCGGTGCGGCATAGGCGGGCGGCTCCGCTCCCTGCAGATCCCGCAGGTAGAGCTGCCAGCCCCGGTGATTGCGTTTGGTGTTCCAGACGGGCGCGTGATTGTCCCGGGAGGAGGGGGTATCCCGGTCGTCCAGCATGGGGTAGAGGGGCATCTGATAGGCAATGCGGACCTCGCCCTTGTCCCGGGCCAGCATGCAGAGGGCCGCCGTGAGCCCGCCGCCGGCGCTCTCCCCGCCGACCATGAGCTGATCTTTTCGAATGGTCAGCTCCTCCGCGTGGTCCCGCAGCCAGAGAAGACTGGCGTAGCAATCCTCCAGGGCGGCAGGATAGGGCGCCTCCCGGCTCAGCCGGTAATCCGGCGCCAGCACCACCGCGCCGAATTTCCGCACCAGGGAGATGGCCCGGGAAAAATAGGCCATCTCGGGCATGCCCATGGAGTAGCCGCCGCCGTGGATCCACAGGACCCCGGGACGGCCCTCTGCGGGAGCTTCCCCCTCCGGCCGGATCAGCAGGGCTCGGAGAAAGCCCGCGGGGCCGGGAATATATACGGTTTCGGTTTTGCTGTGCATCTTCTTCGCCTCTTTCCGGAGAGAGTATAGCACAGGGGAAAGGCCCGATGCAAGGGAGCTTCCGTTGACTTTCCACGGCGGGGGTGCTACCATAATAAATATAACCGTATTCTGAAAGAGAAGAGGTGTCCCCCATGAAAAGCAAAAGAAGTCTGGCCTTCCTGCTTGCGCTGCTGATGCTCTGCACGCTCCTGTCCGCCTGTACGGAGACGCCGGCCCCCAAGTATGGCCCTGCCGCGACGGAAGCGGAAGCCCCGGTGGAAGATGCCGCTCCGACAGAAACGGCGCTGCCGGCGGAGTCTGTCTCCGAGGCGGAAGCGGAAGAGGAGTTTTTCCTGGAAAAAGAAGACGGCTGCCGGCAGCTGACCCTCTATTGGCGGCATCCGGACGCGGATACCAGCAAGTGCGACGTCTGGGTCTGGTTTCCCGGCAGGGACGGTCACGGCGAGCTGTTTCATCCCTGCGCCTACGGCGTGAAATGCATGGTGAACGTGCCCGAGGACGTGGACGAGGTGGGCTTCATCGTGAGGCGAAATTGCTCCGATCCCGGCGGCTCCTCCTGGGGCGATGCCGTCAAAGATTATGAGGACGACCGCTTTGTTCAGATGAGCGAGGAGGACACCGTTATTTATCTGCAGCCCGGGGACGGGATGCAGTACCGGAGCTCGGACGGCGGCGTGACCTTAAGGCCCATCCGCTCCTTCACCATGGCGGGCATCCTTTCGCCCAACCAGATCCGCTATAGCCTGAGCCCCGCTGCCAGGATCGAGAGTCTCAGCCAGATCCATGTTCGGCAGGAGGGGCGGGAACTGGAGATCGAAGATCTCTCCAGCCTGAACAATAGCGTTGTCAGCGGCGTCATCACCGTCAAGGAGGAACTGGACGTGTCCAAGGCCTATACCGTGGAGATCGAGGGCTACGGCGAGATCGCCGCCGTGCCCACGGGCATTTTTGACAGCCCTGCATTCATCGAGAAATACACCTACGAGGGAGACGACCTGGGCGCCCTCATCCAGGGCGACAAAACACAGTTCAAGCTCTGGGCCCCCACCGCGTCGGAGGTGAAGCTGAACCTCTTTGAGGAAGGCGACGGGGGAGAGGCCTTCGCGGTGCTGGACATGGAGAAGGGCGACCGGGGCGTCTGGAGGCTCACGACTCCCTGCAGTTCCGGCACCTACTATACCTACTCCGTTACCACCGCCCTGGGAACACAGGAGGCGGTGGACCCCTACGCCAGGACAGTGGGCATCAACGGCGAGAGAGGTATGGTGCTGGATCTGAGAAGCACCGACCCGGAGGGTTTCCGGGACAGCGGATACTATGAGGACCTGGACTGCTACGGGGACGCTGTGATCTGGGAGGTCCATGTGCGGGACTTCTCCAACCGGATCGCGGAGTCCCAATACCCCGGGAAATATCTGGCCTTTACGGAGACGGGACTAAAGAACAGCGCCGGGCTTCCCGTGGGGCTGGACTATCTCAAGTGGCTGGGGGTGACCCACGTGCACCTGCAGCCTGTCTATGACTATGCCACTGTGGACGAGAGCAGTGCCGAGCACCAATTCAACTGGGGCTACGATCCCAAGAACTACAACGCCCCCGAGGGCAGCTATGCCACCGACCCCTACCACGGTGAGGTGCGGGTGAAGGAGTTCAAGCAGATGGTGCAGACCCTCCACGACAACGGCTTTGCCGTGGTGATGGACATGGTCTATAACCACACCTACTCTTTGGACTCCAATCTGAATAAGATCGTACCTTATTACTATTACCGCTTCCAGAATGACGGCAGCCCCGCCAACGGCAGCGGCTGCGGCAATGAGACCGCCTCCGAGCGGCTGATGTTCCGCAAGTATATGGTGGACAGCGTCCGCTACTGGGCGGAGGAATACAAGATCGACGGCTTCCGCTTCGACCTGATGGCCCTGCACGATGTGGAAACCATGCAGGAGATCGAAAGGGCTGTCCACGAGCTGAACCCCAAGGCCATCCTTTACGGCGAGGGCTGGACCGGCGGCACCACGCCTCTGCGGGAGAATGAGCAGGCCAGCCAGAAGAACATCGCCCGGATCAAGGCCAGCGGCGAGGGCATCGGCAGTATCGCCGTGTTCAACGACGTGATCCGGGACGGGCTGAAGGGCAGCGTGTTTAACGAGAAGGAAAGCGGCTACGCAAACGGCAGTGTGAACAAGCTCAACGCTCAGAAGGTGGCCTTCGGCATCCGGGGCGGGGAGCGGGACGGCACGACCAACTGGGGCGTGGAGAACGCCATGGTCATCAACTACACCTCCTGCCACGACAACCTGACCCTCTGGGATAAGCTGAAGGCCGCGAGCCCCGAGGCTGCGCAGGAAGAGCTGCTGCAGATGAACCGCCTCTGCGCCGAGATCGTGCTGCTCTCCAAAGGCACGCCCTTTATGCTGGCCGGCGAGGAGATGCTGCGCACCAAGGGCGGCGACCACAACAGCTACATGTCCTCGGACGAGGTGAACAACCTGGATTGGGAGACGCTGAAGCCGGAGAGCGCGGCCTGGGAGATGGCAAACTTCTATCGGGAGCTGATCGCACTTCGCCGGGAGAATGATTTCTTCGCCAAGGCCGATGTCACGGCGGAGCTTGACGAAAGAAATATGATCCATGTGAACTGGACGGTCGACGGCGAACTGGTTGCATGGGCTGTCATCAATCCTACGGAAGAAGAAGTGGTTTTTGAGCCTTCGCCTTTTGACGATGAATTAGAGGTACTGCTGGGAGAGAACCTGTGGACGGCAGGACCCCGCAACGCCCTGATCGTGAAGTTCAAATAAGCGCGAAACAATCAAATCTCACACGAAAGCACCCTGCGGACAAAGTTCCGCAGGGGCTTTTGCGCGGGAGAGGAGAGGGACCGGATTTGCCTGGGGGGCGGCGCTGCGGCGGGACGGGGCGGACGGCCAATGGCCGTCCCTACGGATGCACAGATTTCGCACCGACCCGTAGGGACGAGCATTGCTCGTCCGGCCTCTGCAGGATCGATGGACACGAAGCGGGCGGACAAGGTGGCCGCAACTGCGGCGAGACGGGGGCAGAGTTGGCGCGAAGAATCAAGCGGAAACATGACCAAAAATGAAAAGGAAACTTTGTGCAAGCTTCCAAATCGAACGGCAAAATAGCTGCATGAATTGACAATTTCACTTCAAAAAACTATACTATGCGGTGGCAAAAGAGTTGTTCCTACTCCGCAGGGCTTCGATCCCGCGAGAGTATCAACATAAAAAATCAAAAAAAGGAGAACCAACATGAAAAAGCTGCTTGCCCTTCTGCTTGCTCTGGCCATGATCTTTGCCCTGGCCGCCTGCGGCGAAGCCAAGACCGAGGCCCCCAAGACGGAGGAACCTGCCGCTGAGGCCCCTGCCAAGGAAGCGAAGGAAGAGACCCCCGCAGCCGAAGAGCCCGCCGCCGAGGCACCCGCTGAGGAAGCCGCCGAGGAGACCAAGGACTACTCCGGTTACACCATCCGCATCTACTCCAACTCCAACTCCACCGAGCGTGTTGACTGGCTGGTCGCCGCCGCTGCTGACGCCGGTTTCACCATCAGCCTGGACACCAACGAAGTCTACTCCGGCGACGCCGCCGCCATCCAGGCCGCCAACGAGAACAAGGACGGAGACCTGATCTTCGGCCTGAACGAGACCCGCTGGGGCCAGCTGGTCAACGGCCAGTACGAGAACCTGTCCGTCATGGACTGGACTCCCACCTGGGCTGACGAAGTGGGCGCCTTCAAGTATGACGGCAAGGCCTACGGCATCGTGATCCAGAACGTGCTGATGCTCTACCGTACCGACGAGTTTGGCACCAACGGTGAGGAGCTGCACTTCGACCACTGGGCCGATGTGGTCGACTCCGGCTACACCTGGTACCGCCAGAACAAGGTCGGCGGAACCACCAACGCCAATATCAACTCCGCCATGCTTTATCCCTTCGTGGATCCCGCCTCTCCTGCCGGCGGCATCTCCGTTGACGGCTGGAAGACCCTGTGGAAATTCTGCGCCGACGGCAAGTTCGGCGGCGACGAGTGGAAGTACGGCATCGAGCCTCTGAACCGCGGCGACGTGCAGGTCACCGAGTTCTACTCCTCCTCCCTCTACGGCTCCATCGATACCGCTGCCGACGGCAGCGAGCATCCTCTGAAGGGCACCATGAACCCGGAGAACTGGGCTCTGGTCGACATCAAGGACGGCACCTACTACATCGCCGAGTACCTGGGCATCCTCGACCACGCTGGCCGCAGCGAGGAAGAGACCGAGGCTGTCAAGGCCTTTGCCGAGTGGTTCGGCTCCGCCGCCGTGCAGGCCGAGTGGGGCGAGCAGTTCGACTCCTTCCCCTGCAACACCGTTGCTGCCGCTGAGCTCTATCCCGACGGCATCCCCGCCATCTACCAGATCCCCAACTTCGCTCTGAACGAGGTCGAGGGCGGCATGACCTATGCTGAGTATGTTGCCGCTCACAACGCCGAGTGGACCAACATCCTCACCAACCTGGGCTTCTACTGGAAGGACGCCTCCGAGGCTCCTGCCGAGCCCGATTGGGACAACCTGGATTGGGCTACCCTGACCCAGAAGGCCGAGTAATCATCCCTGAATTCCATATGGCGAGCCGGATCCCTCCGGCTCGCCATACCTGTATTCGATGCTCATCCATGCGCATCCGGAAGCGCCTCCGGAACGAAGACGTTTCCGGATGCCCATTTATGAGGAAACAGAGAAAAGTGAAGCGGAAAGAAGGAGTAATGCCCTATGATCCAACTGAAAGACATCGTGGTCAAATTCGGCGATTTCACCGCCCTGCACGACATCAACGTCCACGTGAAGGAAGGGGAGTTCTTCACCTTCCTGGGCCCCTCCGGCTGCGGCAAGACCACGACCCTGCGCACCATCACCGGCTTCATCGAGCCGGTTTCCGGCACGGTCACCGTGAAAGGCCGGGACATTACCCATGTGCCCATCGAGAAAAGAGAGATCGGCATCGTGTTCCAGAGCTATGCCCTTTTCCCTACCATGACCGTGTATGACAACATCGCCTTTGGCCTGAAGATCAAAAAGCTGAAGAAGCAGGAGATCGACCAGAAGGTGCGGGAGATCGCCCGGAAGGTGGACCTCAGCGATGAGCAGCTGGAAAAGGCCGTGTCCCAGCTCTCCGGCGGCCAGCAGCAGCGCGTGGCCATCGCCCGCGCTCTGGTGACAGAGCCCGCCATCATCTGCATGGACGAGCCTCTGTCGAACCTGGACGCCAAGCTCCGTGTCCAGCTCAGAAATGAGCTGAAAAAGATGCAGAAGGACTTTGGCATCACCACCATCTATGTCACCCATGACCAGGAGGAGGCCCTGACCCTGTCCGACAGGATCGCCGTCTTCAACAAGGGCTATATCGAGCAGATCGGCACCCCCAACGAGGTCTACAACTTCTCCAAGACCGAGTTTGTCTGCAACTTCATCGGCGACATCAACCGCCTCAGTGATGAGGTCATGCAGAAGCTCAAGGCCGCCGGCGCCGATGTGGACCCGGGCAAGCACAACTATGTGCGCCTGGAGCGCCTGCACGTGAACGTGGATCCGCTGCCCGGCCAGGTGGCCCTGGACGGCAAGGTGAACATGCGGGAGTACTACGGCCTCTACATCAAGTACTACATTGACCTGGGCAGCCAGACCATCAAGGTCATCGAGAAGAACGACGGCGTCCGGATCTATGAGGAAGGCCAGGTCGTCAAGGTGATCCTGGATCCCCGGGACATCATGGCCTATGAGCCCGGCGAGGAAGTCGAGGTGGCGCAATGAGCCAGGGTCTTGACAGAAAGCTCCGGCCGGAAACCCTGCTGCGGGTGTTCGGCATCGCTTTCTTTGCCTATCTGTTCTTCGGCTTCATGCTGCTGCCCTGCCTGAATACCCTGACCAGCATCTTCCGCACCAAAAACGCAGCGGGGGAGACGGACCCCTTCGCGGTCATCCGCTTCTTCCTGGCGGGCAAGATGAAGCGCTATGTCTTCAACTCTTTGAAGCTTGCCGTTTATCTGGTGGTAACAGTGAATGTGGTGGGCATCTCCCTGGTGCTGCTCACCGAGTATTTCGACATTAAGGGCGCCAAGATCCTGCGCATGGGCTATATGACCACCATGATCTACTCCGGCGTCGCCCTGGTCACCGGCTACATGTTCCTCTATGCCAGCGACGGCATGCTCACGAGTCTGATGAAGAACGCCTTCCCGGACTTTAACCCCAACTGGTTCTCCGGCTTCAACGCGGTGCTCTTCACCATGACCTTCGCCTGTACCTCCAACCATATGCTCTTTTTGCGAAATGCCATCCGCGGCATCGACTACAACACCGTGGAGGCGGCCCGCAACATGGGCGCCAAGCCCTTCAAGGTGCTGCTGAAGGTGGTGCTGCCCTCCCTGCTGCCCACCCTCTTTTCTCTCACGGTCATGACCTTCATCACGGGTCTCTGCGCCATGTCCGCGCCTACCCTGCTGGGCTATGACTCCATCAACCCCGAGATCGTGCGTCTGGCCGGTTCCTCCACCGCGGACGAGGCCTTCCCCCAGGCGAGAGCCGCCCTGCTCAGCATCATCCTGGCTATGTTCACCATCGTGCTGCTGACGGTGCTCTCCGCCTACGAGCGCAAGGGCCATTACCTCTCCGTCTCCAAGACCAAGGCCAAGCTCCAGAAGCAGAAGATCACGAACCCCGTCTGGAACGTCATTGCCCATATCTACGCCTATATCCTCTTCATCATCTACATGACTCCGGTGGTCATGATCATCGTCTTCTCCTTCCAGAACTACAGCGCCATCAAGGGCAAGCGCCTGGATCTGAACGGCTGGACCCTCATCAACTTCATCGGCAAGCAGGACTATACCTATACCAACGACCGGGGCCGGGAGAAGACCGTGGTGGGCGCCATCTCCGGCGTTTTCTCCAACGAGAAGACCCTGGGCGGCATCAAGCTCAGTTTCCTCATGTCCGCCATTGCCGCGGCGCTGGCCTGCGTCATCGTTGTGGTGGCCTGCAACTACATTTTCAATAAGAGAAAGAGCAAGCTCTCCGGTATCGTGCTGGAGTACTCCCTGCTCTTCCCCTGGCTGCTGCCCACCATCCTGATCTGCTATTCCTACCGGACCTACTTCAACTCCAACGACGTCTGGTACGTGGGCAACACCAATCTCTACTCCAAGGAAAACGTCCGCTTCCTGATCATCATGGCCTATACGGTGACGAAGCTGCCCTTCTCCCTGCGTATGATCAAGGCCAGCTTCTACGCCATCGACGATGAGCTGCAGGACGCGGCCCGAAATCTGGGCTCCAGCGGTCTGCGTACCTTCCTGAAGGTGAAGCTGCCCATCATCCTGCCCTCGGTGCTGGCGGTGTTTGCCCTGAACTTCAACGCCCTCTTCACCGAATACGACATGTCCGCCACCTTCCAGAGCCCCCAGGGCATCACCTATGCCATGGTCATCCAGGGCATGCTGGCGGACGCCACCCGCGGCGCCAACATGAACGCCCTGGGCCGCCGCTGCGCCTCCACGGTGTTCATCATGATCGTTTCCGGCATCGTGCTCTACCTGGTCTACGGCGTAGGCTCGAGAGACCTGGGCGAGCGGCTGGAGATCCGGAAGAGACGGAAGGAACGGCTGGAAAAGCTCTTCGGCAAGAAAGAAAAGAAGGAAGTCAATAAAACCCTATGATCCGAAACGTAGTTTTTGATATGGGCGGCGTCCTCATCGCCTGGGATCCCGCCCGCATCGTGGACCGGCTGGGGCTCAGTAAGGAAGACAGTCAGCTCCTCCGCCGGGAGGTCTTTCAGAGCGTGGAATGGGTGTGCCTGGACCGGGGCAGCCTTTCCGAGCAGGAAGCCCTTGAGAGCATGGGAAGACGCTTGCCGGAGCGGCTGCGTGAGGCGGCCCTCCGCTGCATCTTCTGGTGGAAGGACGAACTCTGGCCCATGGAGGGCATGGCGGAGCTCATCAGGGAGCTGGATGGGCTGGGTTACGGCGTCTATCTGCTCTCCAACGCCACCTCCGCCCTTCACGGCTATTTCCATCGGATCCCCGGCTCGGAGCATTTCCGCGGCCATATCGTCTCCGCGGACTGGAAGCTCCTCAAGCCCCAGCATGAGATCTATGAAAAGCTCTTTTTCGAGTACAGCCTGGACCCGGCGGAATGCCTCTTTCTGGACGATTATCCGCCCAACATTGAGGGGGCCAAGCGCTGCGGCATGGAGGGCCTGGTGTTCTATCAGGACATGGAGCGCCTCCGCCATGAGCTGCAGAGCCTTGGCGTCAACGTGAAGGAGTGCGAGACATGAAGCGCAGTCAGATCAACGCCGCCCTCCGGGAGATGGAGGCCATGATCCGGGAATATCGGATCGCCCTGCCGCCCTTCTGTGCCTTCACCCCGGAGCAGTGGCAGGGCCTTGGCCATGAGTATGACGAGATCCGGGACTGCATGCTGGGCTGGGACATCACGGACTATGGCCAGGGGGACTTTGACCGCATCGGTTTTTCCCTCATCACCATCCGAAACGGCAATCGCGCCATGCCCGAAAAGTACCCCAAGGTCTATGCGGAAAAGCTCCTCTACCTGAAGGAGGGGCAGTATTCGCCCATGCACTTCCATTGGTTCAAGACCGAGGACATCATCAACCGGGCCGGCGGCAATGTGCTCATCCGGGTCTATAACTCTCTCCCCGATGAGGAGATCGACCGGGAAAGCCCCGTCACGGTGAAGTGCGACGGGCGCTGCTTCACCGTCCCCGCGGGGACACAGGTGCGCCTCACCCCTGGGGAGAGCATCCACGTCTACCAGGGCCTCTACCATGATTTTGAGGTAGAGCCCGGCACCGGACCGGTGCTGCTGGGAGAAGTGAGCCAGTGCAACGACGACAACACCGACAACCGCTTCAACCCGCCCATGGGCCGCTTTCCCCGGATCGAGGAGGACGAGCCGCCCTACCGCCTTCTCTGCGGAGAGTATCCCGAAGCGAAGGACTGAGCGGAGCCAAAGCGGAACCACAGACAGAAAACAGAATACACGCAAAGCCGGAAGCGACGCCGTCGCCTCCGGCTTTGATGATTTCCGGGCCCCGTCGCTGTCATCCTGAGCGGAGTCAGAGAATCTTAACACGATCAACACCCCTCATTTTTTCGGCTTTTTCGATGCCGTTACACATTGACGAATGCTCTGATTTTCGATACAATACTTTTTGGATAATGGTTGTTTGTGATACCCGAAGATAACAGAAGGAAAATGGAGGAATGAACAGCATGAAGACCCTGAAACAGATTCTTTCACTGCTCCTGTGTCTGGCGATGGTGCTGAGCTTTTTCCCCGCGGCCTATGCGGAGGAAGAGGGCAGCATCGCGCCTGTGGAGGAGACCCCTGCACTTACCGAGCGCGGGGAGGACGAAGAAGGCGTGATTTCCGCTGTGGAATCAGCCTTGGAGTTCACCTTGCAGCCTGAAGGTGGAACGCTTTCTCATAAAGGGAACTGCGTTGTCTATTGGAAGTTGAACTGCACTCCCGATAGTCTGGAACTATTGATGGTAAAGACGGAGAACGATACCGATACACAATTGATTCCGGTTGAAGAGATACCCGTTGATGCCCAATCCTGGGAAATGCAGATGCCCGGAACCTATTGCCTTCACGCCTGCGCAGGGGAAGAGAGCGTCTTGAGCGATGAGTTTGTCATTACAGAAGCACAGGACTGGCTTGAAAGCATGGAAGAAGATGGGCAGATCAATGATCCGGAAGAAGAAATTGATGCGATCGGGCTCCCTTCGGAGGAGAGCGAACCGCAGGATATCAAGGCGGGCGGTACCTGCGGTGAGAACATGACATGGACGCTGGATGACAATTGGCAAATGACCATCAAGGGCACCGGCTATATGTCGGTTTATTCCAGTGAGTCAAGCGTCCCTTGGGCCAATTACAGTGGAGCCATCAAGTCAGTCGTGATCAAATCCGGTGTTGAGAGTATCGGAAATTATGCGTTCTCCTCGTGCACTTCATTAACAAGTGTGTCGCTCCCGGATTCCGTTAGCTTGATCGGATCATATTCCTTTTCCGGTTGCAGCAGTCTTAAGTCAATTTCACTCAAAAGTGTTGAAACTATCAATGATTCTGCGTTTGAGAATTGCACAGCGTTATACAGCCTTACAATCCCTTCCAGCGTTAAAAGTATCGGTTCAGGGGCATTTGAAAAGTGTACTGAATTGTATGATATCACCATTGAGGAAGGCTTGACCGATATTGGATTTGGCGCGTTCCAGTTATGTTCGTCTTTAAAGACGGTTAGGATGCCATCTACTGTGTCGACAATAGGTGCTTATGCATTCAATGGATGCAAAAAACTGGAATACTTATATATTTCGAGTTTACCTGCCTGGTGCGAAATCTCGTTCAAAACTGAGACGTCAAATCCAATGTTTTATGCGAAGAATCTGTATGTCCGCAACAACGCTGTCTCGGGAAGGCTAACTGTCCCTGACGGTGTGACAAGGATCAGGCCTTATGCGTTCTCGGGGTACAAATCAAGTGGTACGATAGTATTACCATCGAGCTTAACTACGATTGAACAGTATGCTTTTACCAAAGCTGAGATGTGGTATGTAATACTCCCTGCCAGTTTAACGAGCATCGGACAGTATGCGTTTTCGGGCTGTGCCTGCCTTCAGGATGTGATGATTCCCCCAAACGTCAGCGAGATTGGATATTATGCATTTTCTGAATGCGTAAACCTTAAAAGTGCGCGATTTCAGGATGGCTGCATAAAGGTCGGCTCATATATGTTCTCCAATTGCTCCTGCCTTGCAAATGTCAGACTGCCCTTGAGCATGTCAAACGTTGGAAGCTATGCTTTTCAATCCTGCCCTCGTTTAACAACGGTCTTCTATGTCGGAACAGCGGATCAGAGAGCATCGATTTCGTTTAACAGTGGAAATCAGTTCCTTACCACGGCTGATTGGGAATATACATGGGACTATGCTGATCAGGGAACATGGGGCGAAGGGCGTATTTGGACGTTGAGCGATGATGGACTGTTGTGCGTCTGCGGCAGCGGGGAGATGCCGGACTATAACTATTATGCGGGGCTTTCGCCTTGGTATCGTATCGGAGATAAGGCTCGAGTACTGAAGATTGACGAAGGCGTGACGAATATTTCGGTCTATGCATTTGAAGGGTGCAGCAGCTTGGCGTGCCTCGTGCTCCCAACAAGCGTGACAAAGATCGACGTCAGAGCTCTTCCGGGAAGCATTACAGACACCATCTACGCCGGAAGCGAGGCACAGCACTATGAAATCGATATCGCGTCAACTTGGAACGGCTCTCGTCCTTCACTGGGAACATGGCATTATAATAAGACTTTTGAGGATATAGTTCCTTGTACCGTGATAGCGGAAGAGGGCGGCAGCGCATCCGCCCAGTTGGCTGTGCGTGGAGAGCAATTGCGGCTGACGGTTGTGCCGGATAGTGGATATGTGCAGGAAAAAGTTCTCGTTAATGGGGAAACGGTTGACGCTCAGCATTACTATGTCAGAAATGTGGAGAGTCTGCTAGTTCAGGTGATCTTCAAACCGATTCGCCCTGACAGGACGATCATGGCAAACGGCTCTTTTGGCAAGAACATGTATTGGGTACTGTATGATAAAGGATTGCTTTATCTCTATGGAAACGGGACTACAAATTCCTATGTCTATGAAACGTCGGTCCCATGGCATCAGTACCGTCAAGAGATTCAGAAAGTGGAGATCGAGAATGGCGTAACAGATGTATGCGATTATGCGTTCTACGGCTGCAGCAGCCTGACGAGCGTGACGATCCCGGACAGCGTCAAGAATATCGGAAGCGAAGCTTTTCGTAATTGCCCGGAACTCAAAACCGCAGGGCCGATCGGCAGCGGGTGTAATATAGAATTCGGATGGAGTTCAGGGATTCCGAGAAGCGCATTTGCCAATTCCAACACGTTGCAAATCTTAGTGATGCCTACCAGCATTAAGGAAGTTGGATATGGAGCCTTTCTCGGCTGTGATGCGCTGGATGATATCTTTTACGAGGGATCAGCAGAGCAAAAATCTGAGATTGGGATTAACGGCGACAATTCACCGCTTACTTTTGCTTGCTGGCATTTGGAAAAAACGCTTGCTGATATTGTCCCCGGCACACTGGAAGTGGGAGAACATGGCAGTGCTTCCCTTAAGCTTTGTGTCAGGGGAGAAAAACTGCGCCTGACGCTTGCCCCCGATTTGGGGTATACCCCTGTCCTGTATGTCAACGGGAAAAAGGAAGAACTCCAAACATATACGGTGGGAGAGGAAGAGAACCTTGCGATCCGAATCGATTTTGCTGAGAATAGACCGGAGCAGCCTGTTGCTGGAGGTTCTTGCGGGGATCAGGTTTTCTGGAGCCTGTATGAAGACGGAATCCTTTATATCTACGGTAACGGCGAGATCGGAGATTGGAGCAGCAGTTCCGACGTCCCGTGGTGTGATTACTGCGCCCAGATCCGGATGCTGGAACTCGGAAGAGGAGTAATGGCAGTCGGATATAACGCTTTCCAGGCCTGCTCAGAGTTGGAAGAGGTCTTTTATCATGGGACAGAAGAAGAAAAGGCTTTGATTGAAGTCAGAGGCAACAACGAACCTTTGACCGCCGCTTTTTGGCATTTCGAGAAGACCTACGCAGATATCGTGCCGAGCTCGCTGGAGGAGGTTGGGGAACATGGTACTGCCGAACTGAAAACTGCGGTAAGAGGTGAGAGACTGCGACTGCAGATTACTGCGGAGGATGGATATTGCATGGTCCTCTTTGTCAACGGCAAAGAGGAGAACCTTGGAAGCTATATCGTGGGAGAGGAAACCTTCCTCCAAATCCGAATCGCTTTTAAGGAGATACGTCCAGGCGAAACGTTTATCGCAGCCGGCGCCTGTGGCGATCATGTCTTCTGGGCTTTTTATGAGGATGAATCGCTTTTCATTCATGGTACTGGCGCAATGTGGAACTGGAGCAGCAGCTCCGGAGCTCCCTGGAACGACCTTAGTTCCTCCATCGTGTCTGTGAGAATAGAACCGGGCGTGACAAGCGTAGGGAACTCCGCATTCTATGGATGCAGCAATCTGATGCGCGTGGCGATTCCCAGCACGCTGACAATGATCGACTATAGCGCGTTCTACGGTTGTGCTGAACTGCGATGCGTCGCCTATTCCGGCTCTGAGACCGAGCGTGACGGTATGTCGATTAAAGGATCTAACGACGATCTGTTGAATGCGACATGGTATTATAACGCATCCATCGTTCCCAGTGAGATAGTAGCGAAGGAGAATGGAACTGCTGCAGGTTTTGTGCTGCGAGGCGAAAAGCTGGACACCTTACAGATTTATCCCGATCCCGGATATCGCGTGGATACAGTCCGTGTGAACGGTATCGTGATTGATATGGAGACCTATACCGTAGGGCAGGAGGAGACTCTGCTCATCGAGGTGGAATTCACTCTCGCGTATCCGGAAAGGACGATCAGCGAGGGAGGATGCTTTGGAGACGGCCTGAACTGGGTCCTGTACACGGATGGCATGCTGTATATTTCCGGGAGAGGCGCAATGAAGGGAATGGACTGGTCTTGGGATGTGCCATGGGACAATTTGCGGAGCTCGGTACAGGAGGTTCTGATCGATGAGGGCGTGACGAGTATCGGAAGCAGGGCGTTTTCCTCCTGTCGAAGCCTTACGCGTGTAACAATCCCAGAGAGCGTGACAAAAATCGGAAACAATGCGTTCTCCTGGTGCAGTGTTCTGGAGAGTGTGACGATTCCGGAAGGCGTGACAAGCATAGGCGACTCTGCTTTTGCCAATTGCGGGAAACTGGAGACGATTCTGGTGAAGGAGGGAAATCCAGCCTATCAGGTCCTGGATGGCATCTTATATGACAAGGCAATGACGACGGTCGTTTGCTGCCCCGCGAGTCTGAGCGGTGACCTGATCGTACCGGACGGGGTGACCATTATTGGAGGCGGTGCTTTTTCCGGATGCAGTGGCCTGAATAAGGTGGTGCTTCCAGATGGAGTGACCAGTATCGGAGGATATGCTTTTTACAGTTGCAGCACTTTGAAATGTGTGACGATCCCGGATTCGGTTACCAACATTGGAAACTCTGCCTTTTGGAATTGCTATGCTCTGATGAGTGTGACGATCCCGGAAGGCGTGACGGAAATAGGGAGTTTTACATTCTCCAACTGCAGAAGTCTGTCCAGCGTGACGATCCCTTCGAGTATGTCAGAAATCGATGCATACGCGTTCAGTTCTGACAACGCGCTTAGAAAAATTGTTTTCTCTGGCTCTGCGCCGAAAATCAATGATAACACTTTCAGCGGCGTAAAGGCCTTCGCCTTTTATTCGGGTGTGGAGACCTCCTGGACGGAGAATACGCGCCAGAACTACGGCGGGACGCTGACCTGGATTGCCTGTTCGGGAGAGATTAACGGTTATGTGATCTCCTATAACGCCAACGGCGGCAGCGGCGCGCCGAACATGCAGGCGGCTGCCTCAGGAGAGACGCTCACAATCACGGAAGAGATTCCAACCAGAGAGAATTGCGAGTTCCTCGGCTGGGCTGAGGCTCCGGATGCACAGGAGGCGGATCTTCTTCCCGGTGAAACGATTGAGACGGATCATGATATGGAACTCTATGCTGTTTGGACAATGAAGCAAAGCTCCGGAACATGTGGGGAGAATCTGACCTGGACGCTTGAGGAGCAGGGTTCGCTGACGATCTCCGGCGCTGGCGCCATGACAGATTGGACGAATGCTTCTGCCGTTCCCTGGTTCCCGTGTCGGAGCAAGATCCAGACAGTCACGATCCAGCCAGGTGTCAAAAGCGTCGGCAGCTATGCTTTTTCCGGCTGCGGCAGCCTGACAGCTGTGACGATCCCGACAGATGTGACCCGTATCGGATCCTTTGCGTTCAGCAACTGCATCAGCTTGAAGGAGATCCTGTTTAAGGGCTCTGCGCCGAGCATTCGTGAGGACGCATTCTCAGGTGTTAAAGTCACGGCGTACTATCCGGCGAGCGACCCAAGTTGGACGGAAGAAGTTCGCCAGAACTACGGCGGGAATATCACCTGGGTGCCGTATCTCCCCGGTGACGTGAACGGGGACGGAACGGTGGACATCCTGGACCTGATTCGGCTGCGCAAATACCTGGCGCAGGTCAATGTTGAGATCAACAGCGTCAACACAGATCTGACCGGAGACGGCCTGGTGAACGCCGACGATCTGGTCCGCCTGCGCAAATATCTGGTTGGGGATCCCACCGCGGTTCTGGACTGAGCGAAAATCCCCACAGACCGATAAGCGGATCCGACCTGCAAAAAACGAAAAAAGGGAAAGGAGCCCGGGCGTGGCCCGCTCCTTTCCCCGGCATCCAAGAAAACTGATTTTTTTTCCCGTAATCCAAATTTACCATTGACGAATCCAATGATTTCCGATACAATAATATTCGTATGATGGTGCATGTGAATGATTCCATCAGAATCAGGACTCCTGAGGACAGCGGCTTGGATCTATCCAAAGCTTTCCGCCTGATTGCACAAGAAAGGAGAGCAACATGAAAACAATGAAGCGTTTTCTTTCCCTGACCTTGGTTTGCCTGCTCCTCTGTGGCCTCCTCCCGAGCTTCGCTTTTGCTGCCGATGCCACCTCCGGCACGATCGCCATGAGCAACGCTTCCGGCAATGCAGGAGAGACTGTTACAGTCGAGGTTGAAGTCAAGAGCAATCCCGGCGTGATGGCGCTTACCCTGGAACCGCAGTTTGATACCACGGTCCTGGAACTGCAGGATACCGTATTGGCTACAGAAACCAACTGGACGGAAGGCGCCAACGGTAAGGTCTTGTTTGATTCCTATCCCGACTCCACCTTCACGGGTAAGGTCGTGACCTATACCTTTAAGATCCTGGATGATGCCAAAGCCGGCGATACCGAGGTCAAGCTTGAGATCTCTGCCGCCAACTATAATGAAGATATCGTCGCATTTGAAGTGACGCCTGCTACCGTTACCGTAGGCGGAGGCGATCTGAATGTGACCTTCAGCCACAGCCTCTCCCTGGGCAACAACCTGACCATTTACTATATGGTCCCCACCAGTGATCTGGAAGGTTATACGAACGTTCGCCTGCACGTGGAGAAGAACAAGTACAACGGCGACGGCAGCTCCTTTACTGTGCAGACCTATGATCTCCCCTATTCCGAGATCGATGCCAAGAACCGGTATAAGTTCGCCTTCAGCAACATCGCCGCCAAGGAGATCGGCGACGACGTGCTGGTGAAGGTGATGGCCGACAAGGACGGTGTGACTTACACCAGCCAGGAGGACCTTTACAGCGTCAAGATCTATGCCATGAACCAGCTGGCCAAGAGCAGCAGCGCAGCGAAGCTGAAGACCTTGATGGTCGACCTGCTGAACTACGGTGCCGCGGCTCAGACCTATTTCACCTATCGGACGAACAGCATGGCCAACGCGGACCTGACTGCGGAGCAGCAGGCGCTGGGCACCGCTGAACTCGGCGCGCTGAACACCTGCGAGGCCACTGTGGAGACGCCGGGCGCTACCGCGCACTTCAGCAGCAAGAGCGTGGTGCTGGACAGCGAGATCGTCGTCAAGTTCTACATGACCTTCGATGAAGGCCAGAGCCTGGACAACGTCCGCGCTGAGCTCACCTATGTCACTGCGCTTGGTACGCCTCAGACGGTTTCCTTCGATTCCAGCGACTTTGAATATGAAGCTGCGAAGGACCGCTATGCGATCCGGCTGAGAACCGTTGCGGTGAAGGACGCCGGCCAGCCTGTGACCGCGAAGATTTACGATGGCAGCACGCTGATCAGCGACGTGTTTACCTATAGCATTGAATCCTACGCATACAACCAGCTCAACAAACCCGAGCTCGGAGCGCGTCCTCGCGCAATCATCACCGCCATGATGATCTTCTGCAAATCTGCAGAGTCCTACTTTACAACCTGAACGAAGGAGGAGACGTAAATGAAGGAACAGTACATGCCGATCAAGATGGAAGTCATCCGCTTTACTGCTGCTGATGTGATCGTCACCAGCGACGAGAACGAACTTCCCGAAGACTGATTCGGTCAATTAACTGAAAAGATGGGGCATGTGGCAAGCCACATGCCCCATCTTTTCGTTGTGCGCCCGGCGAGCGCACGTTCTAAAGGGTGAAAGTCCCGAGACCGCTCGGCAGCGGGAAGGTCATAGCCAAAGCCAAGGGTGTCCGTCGTGAGGC
>ONBX01000024.1 GCA_900316205.1 uncultured Eubacteriales bacterium | reverse complement strand
TGCGAAAGTTTTCCACAAAAGGCTCTGAAACGAGGCTGTACTTGCGCTTGTTTGCCCTTATTTGTGCCTTCTTTTCATCAACTGTTTGAAATTGTGGCTTTTAATCATCGTTTACTTAGGTATTAGTATAAATACGAAAAACCTGAAAACGACGCTGTGATCTTCATCACAGCGTCGTTTTCAGCTTCTCGTTGAGTTTTCCGTAGATCCGTTTCACGAACCAGGGCTCGGTGGAGGCCGCCAGAGCTCCCTCCAGGCTGAACCAGGCCACGCCCTTGTTTTCGTCCTCGCAGATGCGCAGAGGCTCGGTGTCGTCCGCCTCCAGCAGGTAGGTCACGTTCAGATGCAGGTGGCTGGAGACGTATTCCCCCCGCTTTTCATGCCCGTCCACGGTCACGGTCTCCAGAGAGAAAATGTCCTTCGACACCGGGCGCACATGGATGACGCCGGTCTCCTCCGTCACCTCCCGCAGGGCCACCGCCAGAAGGTCCTCTTCCCCGTCGGCGTGGCCCCCGGTCCAGGACCAGGAATCATAGATTTTATGATACACCATCAGGACCTTGTCCCGTCCCGGGTTCACCACCCAGGCCGAGGCGGTCATGTGGGCGATGCGGTTCTCCCGCAGGAAAGCGTCCTCGTTCTGCTCCAGAAAGCGGAGGATCAGGGCCTTGTCCCGCGCCTCCTGCTCGTTAAAAGGCTGGTAGCGGGCGATCTCCTCATAAATGCTCATGTTGCCACCTCATAAACATCCTCCCGCAGATGCAGGAAGGTGGGCAGCTGCCGCCGCACCTCTTCCACCCGGGCAAAGTCGATGTCCGCGTACAGGATCTGTTCCGTCTCGTCCGCCGCGGCGATCAGGGTCCCCCAGGGGTCGGACGCCAGGGAGTGGCCCCAGCACTCGTAGGAAAAGCCCTCGTAGCGGGCGGCGGAGGCCGCCGCCAGGAACACTTCGTTGTCCACCGCCCGGATGCGCAGGGTGCTCTCCCAATGCACGGGGCCGGTGGTCATATTGAACTGGGCGGGCAGCAGGATGAGTCTTGCTCCCCGCTTTGCCATGGCCCGGAAAAGCTCGGGAAAACGGACGTCAAAGCAGATGGCCGCCCCCATTTTGCCCCAGGGGGTGTCGAAGACGGTGATCTCCTGTCCGGGGCTGAAGGTATTGGACTCCCGAAAGCGCATGCCGGGGGCGTCGATGTCGAAGAGGTGGATCTTCCGGTGCCGGGCGATCAGCCCGCCCCGGTCGTCGAAGATGAAGCAGGTATTGTAGAGCTTCTCCCCTTCCCGCTCGGGAACGGAGCCGCCCACGACCCAGATGTGGTTCTCCCTCGCCAGGTCCGAGAGGGCTTTCACCGTCTCCTCATGGCCCAGGGCGGCGAAGTCCCGGAAATACCGGCCCGCGTAAGGGCAGTTGAACATCTCCGGCAGCACCGCCATCTCCGCGCCCTTCGACGCTGCCTCCCGAATCATGCGGCGAGTCTTCTCCATGGTCGACCCCCGGTCCAGCTCGGTGCGCAGCTGCAAAATCGCAAGCTTCAAGGTATCTTTCATAAGGTCTGCAGATAGCCCTCCACATCAAAGTCCCGGACCTTTTCGTCCTTGCGCAGATACAGCGGATGGTGGGGATGTCCCTTCTTGGAGCAGGCGCCGGCGCAGAGCCAGCGGGCGCCGTACTGCTGCCCCAGGGCCACCATGTCCCGCACACAGGCGGGGAGATAGTCCCGCTTTTCGATGACTGCGCCCCAGGCGGCCCAGACGGCGGGCCGCTGTCCGCTGGCCGCCGCGCCCGCCAGAAGCCAGGCGAAGGCCCGCATATTCTCCCGGTGAAGGGCCTCGTTGCGCTGGCGGTCCATGTCATCGGGCCGGGTGGCCCGCTGGGCATAGACGTTGAACATGACCCAGCTGTCAAAGCCGTTTCCCGCCGCGATGCGTGAGACGGATTTCAGGGTGTTGTCCAGATCCTCCGGCGCGGCGGTGGAGGGGTTTACCCCGATGCAGATCAGGGGATTCTGCCCCCGGGTGCCCAGGATGTAACGGTATTCGGTATAAAAATCCGGCACATAGAGCCACTTTTCGGCGTCATAGCCCCCGGACCTGCCGGAGCGGCTCAGGGCCTCTTCAAAATCCAGCAGCGCCACATCCTGGCTCTGCGAAGACGGAATGTGCATGGTTTTCCTCCGGAAAAAGAGAAGAGTGAAAAGATAAAAGTGAAAAAATATGGTATCACGCCTCCGGCGTGATGATTGAAATCCGTCCCCGAAGGGGACACCACAATTCTTCACTCTTCACTATTCACTTTTCACTTTATTTGGCTAATAGCCAGATAAGAAAGGGGATGGTGATCATGGAGAGGGCCGTGCTCTGCAGGGTGCCCTCGGCGGTATAGACCGCGTCCCGGTCGTACTGATTGGCCATCACCGTGACCAGCACCGCCCCCGGGCAGGCCCCTATGATCATCATGGTCGTGCGCAGCACCGGGTCCTGGGTGAACAGCCCGCAGACCAGCCAGGTCAGCAGCGGGATCACGATCAGGCGAACGAGACTTGCCAGATAAAGCTGCTTGTTGCGGAAGGCGTCCAGCAGGCTCACGCTGCCGAGAGACGCGCCGATCACCAGCATGCTCAGCGGCGTGGTACCGCCGGCCACGGTGGAGATCAGGCCGCGGAAGGCAGCCGGCAGGGCCGGATTCAGCAGGAAGAGCACCAGCGCCAGCAGCGCCGCCAGGGTGGGGATGCTGAAGATATCCCGGGGCCGCAGGCGGGCGTTCTCCCTGCCGCTCTGGAGCCGCCAGGCGCCATAGGTGAAGAGCAGCACATTGAAGGGCAGGCAGGAAAGAGAGAGATAGAACACCGCTTTCCCGCCGGGAAACAGGGCGTCCACGATGGGCAGGCCCACAAACATGGTGTTGCCCATGCTCATCAGCAGCTCGAAAAGGGGCTTGTGCTCCCGGTCCACAGGTATGGGGAGGCTGACCAGCCAGGCCACCAGATAGCCCAGGAGCATCACCACCCAGACCAGCAGGAAGGCCCGGCCCAGCTCGCCCCAGTCCATGTCCACGTCCACGCTGAGGGTGGAATTGAGGATGCTGGCCGTGAGGAAGATGTTCAGCGTCAGCGCGCTGACGGCCTTGACGGCGCTCCGGTCCAGCTTTCCCCGGCGGGCCAGGGCGTAGCCGATGATCATGAGCACCAGAAAGATCAGCATTTTGTTGAGAAGGACGGTATAATCCATGGAGCAGACACCTCAGATATGCAGGATCATCTTGGCAATGAAAATATAGATCAGCAGGGAGACCGCGTCCGTCAGGGTGGAGATCAGCGGGTTTGCCATGACCGCCGGGTCCAGGCCGATGCGCTCCGCCCCGATGGGCAGCAGGCTGCCCACCAGCTTTGCAAACATGACGATGAAGAGGATGGAGATGCTCACCGTTGCCGCCACGGCCACGGTGATGTGGGGGTTTGACAGCAGCAGCCCGTCCACCAGCAGCATCTTGCCGAAATTGATCACCGACAGGGTCAGACCGCAGAGGGCGGCGACCCGCCACTCCTTCCAGATGACCGCCAGGGCGTCCCGGGGCTCGATGTCGCCCAGGGAGAGGCTGCGGATCACGGCGGTGGCGGACTGAGCGCCGGAGTTGCCGCCGGTACCCATCAGCATGGGGATGAAGGGCACCAGGCCCGCCACGGCGGCCAGGCGGCTTTCAAAGGAGGTGAGGATCATGCTGGTGAAGGTGGCGGAGAGCATCAGGAACATCAGCCAGGGGATGCGGTTGCGCCAGATCTCCAGGGGCCGGGTGCGGGAATAGGGCTTGTCGGAAGGGGTCATACCGGCCATCTTTTCGATGTCCTCGGTGGCCTCCTGTTCCATAACGTCGATGACGTCGTCAACGGTGACGATGCCGACCAGGCGCCCTTCCTTGTCCACCACGGGCATGGCCATCAGGTCGTAGTCGGAGAACTTTTCCGATACGCTCTCCTGGTCCTCGGTGGTGGTGGCAAAGACCACGTTCCGGTCCATCAGATCCTCGATGACCACATCGTCGTCGTGGAGCAGCAGGTCCTTCACCGTGACGATGCCCTCCAGCTTCCGGTGGGCGTTGGTGACGAAGCAGACGTAGATGGTCTCCTTGTCCTCGCCGATGCGGCGGATGCGGGCGATGGACTCCTTCACGCTCATGTACTTTTTCAGGTCCACGAACTCGGCGGTCATGATGCTGCCGGCGGAGTCCTCCGGATAGCGAAGATACTGGTTGATGAGGCTGCGGGTCTCGGGAGTTGCGGTGCGCATGACGCGCTTGACCACATTGGCTGGCAGCTCTTCCATGATGTCCACCGCGTCGTCCACGTACAGCTCCTCGATGATCCCGGACAGCTCCTGGTCGGTAACGGCGTTGATGATGCGTTCCTGCTCCGGGGCCTCCAGGTTGGCAAAGACCTCCGCAGCCGTTTCCTTGGACAGCAGGCGGAACACCATGGGCATGCGGTTATCGTCGATCTCGGTGAGGAATTCCGCCACGTCGAACTCGTTCATTTCTTCCAGACGCTGCTGCAGGGTCTTGCGATCCTTCTTCTCCAGCAGCTCCGTCAGCTCGTCATACTGCTTTTCCTGGATCGCCTCGTAATCCATGGCCTCCAGGATCTCGTTCTCCTCCAAGCCGCTCACCTCCGGGCTGTTCGATCTATTGTAACGCTTTATTTTATCATGCGCTCCCGGGGATTACAAGCAAAATCCAACACGCTCCGTCTGCCGCGGGAAAACCTTCCCCATTCGCAGGAGAGGGGGGCTTCCCTTTTCGGAAAGCCTGTGCTATACTATGTAGTTAGATAAAACTAACTTAAAGGAGTGTGTTCCATGCTCAAAACGACACTGAAGATCGACGGGATGATGTGTTCCATGTGCGAGGCCCACATCCAGGAGGTGATCCGCAAGTCCGTGCCCGGCGCCAAAAAGGTCTCCGCCTCTCACAGCAAGGGTGAAGCCAGCTTCCTCTCCGAGGAGGCCCCCGACGCCGCGGCCCTGAAAGCCGCCATCGACGCCACAGGCTACACCTGTCTCGGCGTGGAGTCGGCCCCCTATGAAAAGAAGGGCCTGTTCGGATGGAGATGAGCGCCCTGCTTTTCGGCCTCATTATGACAATATCCCCGGAATCCGAAGATTCCGGGGATATTTCTTTTATAAGGCAGTTTTCAAAGCTGAATCGGATCAGGCTTCGCCGCGCTCGCGGAGGGCGTCCTTGCGGCTCAGATCGATGCCGCGGGGGCCGATGTTCACGACCTTGACCCAGGTCATGTCGCCGACCTTCAGCACGTCTTCCACCTTCTCGGTGCGCTTGAACTCCAGGTCCTTGATCTTCACGAGACCGTCCTTGCCCGGGGCCAGCTCCACCCAGGCGCCGAAGTCGGAGCGGATGTTGGAGACCTTGCCGTAGTACAGAGCGCCCACTTCCGGCTCGAAGCAGAT
Source organism: uncultured Eubacteriales bacterium (assembly GCA_900316205.1). GTDB lineage: Bacteria > Bacillota > Clostridia > Oscillospirales > Oscillospiraceae > Limivicinus. The sequence continues at coordinate 35,755 of ONBX01000024.1, read as the reverse complement.
GTCTTCGATGGTCTTGCGGGCAGCGCGGCAGGCGTCGATGTCAGAGGAGGCAATGAAGATGGTGCCGTCGTCGTTGATGTCGATCTTGCAGCCGGTGTCGGCGGTGATCTTCTGGATGACCTTGCCGCCGGAACCGATGACCTCGCGGATCTTGTCGGGGTTGATCTTCATCTGGATCATCTTGGGCGCGGTCTTGGCCAGCTCCTTGCGAGGCTCGGGGATCGCCTTGAGCAGGATGGCGTCCAGGATCTGGAAGCGGGCTTCCTTGGTGATGGCGAAGGCTTCCTTCACGATCTCATGCTTCAGACCGTCGTTCTTCAGGTCCATCTGGATGGCGGTGATACCGGCCTTGGTGCCGGCGACCTTGAAGTCCATCTCGCCGTGGAAGTCTTCCACGCCCTGAATGTCGATGAAGGTGGTGAAGTCATCGCCGTCCTGAATGAGGCCGCAGGAGATGGTCCATGAGGGCCAGGGTGGTGCCGCAGATGGAGCCCTGGGAGGTGGAGCCGTTGGAGGAGAGGACCTCGGAGACCACGCGGATGGCGTAGGGGAAGTCTTCCACCTCAGGGATGACGCACTGCAGCGCCTTCTCTACCAAAGCGCCGTGGCCGTACTCGCGGCGGCCGGTGCTGCGCTGGGCGCGGGCCTCACCCACAGAGTAGGAGGGCATGTTGTAGTGATGCATGAAGCGCTTCTCGGTCTCTTCCCAGATGGTGTCCAGCTTCTGGGCGTCGCCCAAAGTGGCCAGGGTGGCGATGGAAAGGACCTGGGTCTGCCCGCGGGTGAAGAGGCCGGAGCCGTGCACCACGGGGATCACGCCGACTTCGGCGGCCAGAGGACGGATCTCGTTCATCTGACGGCCGTCCACGCGCTTGCCGGCCAGCAGCCACTTCTTGACGACCTTCTTCTGCAGCTTGTACAGGATCTCGTCCATGTACTGCATCATATCGGGGTGCTCGTCCTGGTACTTCTCCTGGACCATGGTGATCCAGTCGTTGACGCGGCTCTCACGCACGTTCTTGTCGTCGGTGTCCATGCAGTATTCCATGGACGTGAACTCGTTGTTCACCAGCAGCTCGAAGAGTTCCTCGTCGAAGGAGGCGTGCTCATACTCGAACTTGGGCTTGCCGATCTCCTCGACCATCTTGTCGATCAGGTCCAGCACGGGCTGCAGATGCTCGTGCGCCTGAACGATGCCCTCGTACATGACCTCATCGGGGACCTGGTCGGCCTCAGACTCGATCATGACGATCTTCTTGTGGGTAGCGGCGACGGTGGTGGTCATGCGGTTGGTGGCCTTCTCGGCCTGGGTGGGGTTAAAGAGGAACTTTTTGCCGTCCCAGCCGAGGACGATGCCGGCAATGGGGCCGTTGAAAGGCACGTCGGAGATGCTGACCGCGGCGGAGGCGCCGATCATGGCAGTGATCTCGGGGCTGCAGTCCCGATCCACGCTCAGGACCTCGCAGGCGATGACAACGTCATTGCGCAGGTCGGAGGGGAAGAGGGGACGCATGGGCCGGTCGATGAGGGCGGGCAGGCTGGGCTTGCCCTCACGGCGCATGAAGCTGCCGGGGATGCGGCCCACGGCGTAGAGCTTCTCGTTGAAGTCCACGGCGAGGGGGAAGTAATCGATGCCGTCCTTGGGGCGGGCGGAGGCGGTGCAGGTCACGAGAACGGTGGTCTCGCCGTACTTCACGAGAACGGCGGCGTTGCAGAGCTCAGCCATCTTGCCCACTTCCATGGAGAGGGGGCGGCCTTCGTACATCATTTCATACTTGCGGTAATTGGGGAACTGTTTGTTGGTGATGATCATTTGTAATCTCCTTCCTTGTAGGCTCCCCTGTCTAAGGGGAGCTGTCCGCAAAGCGGACTGAGGGGTCTTCCTTCCTTATTGGCCCCCTTGCCTAAAGGGGGCTGTCAGCCGCAAGGCTGACTGGGGGATACTCTTTTCTTTTTCCCCAGATCCGCACTTGGAACAAAGCGCAGCGCCTGTGCTCTCTTCCAAATACGAAGCCGGGGGAGTTCAGAGGGGGCTTGCAACCCCTCCGCCCCAGTGTGCGCACCGGGGCACCTCCCCTTTCAGGGGAGGACGCTTTTGTGCTCCCCTGAAAGGGGAGCTGTCAGCGAGGAACGAGCTGACTGAGGGGTTCGCTGTGCTACGACCATATCGATTTGCTCGCAGACACCGCGGAAGTTTCGCCAGACATCCAGATTGCTGAATCGAAGGACTTTTAGGCCACAGCTTTCCAGATAGCGTGTTCTTTCCTCATCGCAGGCTTTCCCGTGATCCTCATAATGCTGGGATCCGTCCAGTTCAACGACAAGGGCAGCCGAACTGCAAAAAAAATCCACGATGAAGTTGCCGATGATCTCCTGCCGCCGAAATCGAACCGGGTATCGCTTCAAGAAGTCGAGCCACAGGTGTCTCTCCTCTTTGGTCATGTTCCTTCTGAGATTCCGGGCATTTTGAAGCAAATTGTCATTTCTCGGGTGCATAAAACCCCTCTGCCCCAGTGTGCGCACCGGGGCACCTCCCCTTTCAGGGGAGGACACGCGCAATCGGGAGGCTTGAAAAAACGCAGGGGACAGTATTCAATTGTCCCCTGCGTTCAAAACCTTCATACCCTTCAAAATCGGCAGAAGCCGCAAGAAAAGCTTACTTGCGGATGCCGAGCTTGGCGATGATCGCGCGGTAACGCTCGATGTCCTTCTTCGCCAGATAGTCCAGCATACGGCGGCGCTTACCAACCAGCTGGTACATGCCCAGACGGCTGTGGTCATCGTTGGGGTGCTGCTTCAGGTGCTCGGTGAGCTCGCGGATACGCTCGGTCCAAATGGCGACCTGAACCTCGGGGGAACCGGTGTCGTTCTCGTGGGTGGCGTTCTCGCCGATGACGGCGGTCTTCTTTTCCTTGGTGATCATGGGTTTTGCTCCTTTCTTATTGTTGCTATACCCTGCGTCGAAGCTCTGGGTGGAAAGGACACCGCAGCGGCGGCATACCCCACAGCATAGATCGCGGGCGCATTCTTGCGTATATTATCACTCCCCCGCCGTTTCGTCAAGGGGCAATTGGGGAGATGGGGCGGATTTTCTCCAATTCCTTCCTCAATCCCGGCCGTCGAAGACGAAGCGGGAGAGCCTGGTCTCGGTCAGAACGGCGCTGTTCACGGTTTTGCCGTCCCGCGTGGCGCCGTAATAGTCCAGCACGCCCCAGACCGTCACGGTCTCCCCGGCGGCGGGAAAGCCCTGAGGCAGGCTGCCGTCCCCGGGAAAGCGCAGCTCCAGGTTTTCGATGCAGCCGTCATCATCCCGGACGCCCACATAGTAAAAGGTCTTGCCGTGGTCCTGATAGACGGAGAACTCCCCCGCCACCCGCAGGCGCAGGCCCCGGTAGCCCGTGGGGTCGATGTTGTAGTGTTCAATCTCCCGATAGGCCTCCTCCGGCTGGCAGATGGCCAGATCCCAGTCCAGCTCCTCCGGCTCCTCATAGACAGGCTCCACCCTCTCTTCCGTCTCGGGCATGGCGCTTCGGGTGAGCGGCTCCTCGTCCGCCGCAGGTTCCGCTGCCGGCGCGCCGCAGGCAGCAAGGGCAAACAGTGCCAGCGCCAGAAGCAGCGCAAGTATCTTTTTCACAGGAGATCCCTCCTCTTTATTCGGCTGCAACCAGCGTACCGAAAAGGCGGACTTTTGTCAAGCAAAACCGGGAGGGTCTCCCCTCCCGGCTTCTCAAATCTCAAATTTCAAGGCGGTTACCTGCACTCCCACATCAAGCGGTAGAAGCGGGGACAGCGCTCCCGCAGCAGGGCGGAGACCAGTCCCAGGGCCTCCGTGGCCGTAAAGAGCAGGGAAAAACTCGAAGCGAAGACGGTCCAGAGCAGGTCCCCCTGCTGCAGGCAGAAGAGGGCCATGGCAGTAAAGTAGGCCGCGCCCGCGGTGAGACTCAGCAGGAAGAAGGCCATCAGCGGCCAGCCGCCGGGCACGCTTTTCAGCGCCTGCCACCAGGCGGCGCGATCCCGATTCCTGCAAACGTTCCGATCCTGTTTCCGCATGACAATTCCTCCTTCCGCGAAAACATTTGTAAAGGTCTTACGCTATTCATGACGCAGGAGAAGGAAAAAGGTTCCGTGCTGCCTCATGCAAAAAGGCCGGGAGGGTCTCCCCTCCCGGCTTCTCAAATCTCAAAACTGTCTCAGGCTCTGCCGCGCATGAGGGTCTTCATGCGCAGGCTGTGGTCCAGGATGCTCTTGCGCAGGCGCAGGTTCTTGGGGGTGACCTCCAGCAGCTCGTCATCGGCCAAAAACTCCAGGCACTGCTCCAGGCTCATCTGCTTGGCGGGCACCAGGCGCAGGGCCTCGTCGGAGCCGGAGGCACGGGTGTTGGTCAGGTGCTTGGTGCGGCAGACGTTCACGGGCACATCCTCCGACTTGGGGCAGACGCCCACCACCATGCCGCCATAGACCTTGGTGCCCGGGGTGATGAACATGGCGCCCCGCTCCTGGGCGTTCCAGATGCCGTAGGCCACAGCCTCGCCGGTCTCAAAAGCGATGAGAGAGCCGGTATTGCGGCGGGCAATGTCGCCCTTGTAGGGCTCGTAGCGCTCAAAGACGCTGGCAAGGATGCCCTCGCCCTTGGTATCGGTCAAAAACTCGTTGCGGTAGCCGAAGAGGCCCCGGGAGGGCACCAGAAACTCCAGCTTCATGCGGCTGCCCACGGGGGTCATCTCCAGGAATTCTCCCTTGCGGGCGCCCAGCTTCTCCATGACGGAGCCCATGGAGTCCTGGGGCACGTCCACCACGACCCGCTCCACCGGCTCGCACTTCTTCCCGTCGATCTCCTGATAGAGCACACGGGGAGGAGACACCTGGAACTCATAGCCCTCCCGGCGCATGGTCTCGATGAGGATGGAGAGGCTCATTTCGCCCCGGCCGGCCACATTGAAGCTGTCGGTGCTGTTTTCCACGTCGGTGACCCGCAGGGACACGTCCTTCAGGGTCTCCCGCATGAGGCGCTCCCGGATCTGACGGGAGGTGACGAACTTGCCCTCGCGCCCGGCGAAGGGGCTGTCGTTCACGGAGAAGGTCATCTCCATGGTGGGGGCGGAGATCTTCACGAAGGGCAGAGGCTCGGCAAAGCCCCGGGCGCAGACGGTATCGCCGATGGTGATATCGCCGATGCCGCTCATGGCGATGATGTTGCCGGCGCCGGCCTCGGTGACGGGAACGCGGTTCAGGCCGTCAAACTGGTAAAGGCTCACGGCCTTGGCCTTGAGGGTGGGCGCATCGGGATTGTGGTAGTTGCAGACCTCGATCTCCTGGTTCTGCTTCACCACGCCCCGCTCGATGCGGCCGATAGCGATACGGCCCACGTATTCGTTGTAGTCCAGGCTGCTGACCAGCATCTGGAAGGGGGCCTCCTCGTCCATCTCCGGGGCGGGGATATACTCCAGAATGGTCTCAAACAGGGGCTTGAGATCGGTGCCAACCACGTCGGGAGAATAGCTGGCGGTGCCGTTGCGGCCGGAGCAGAAGAGCATGGGGGAATCCAGCTGCTCGTCGGTGGCGTCCAGGTCCATCAGCAGCTCCAGCACCTCGTCCACCACCTCGTGGATGCGCTGGTCGGGCCGGTCGATCTTGTTGACCACCACGATGACCCGGTGGCCCAGCTCCAGGGCACGGCTCAGCACGAAGCGGGTCTGGGGCATGGGGCCCTCCGCCGCGTCCACCAGCAGGATGACGCCGTTGACCATCTTCAGGATGCGCTCCACCTCGCCGCCGAAGTCGGCGTGGCCCGGGGTGTCCACGATGTTGATCTTGGTGTCCCCGTACCAGACGGCGGTGTTCTTGGCCATGATGGTGATGCCGCGCTCCCGCTCCAGGTCATTGGAGTCCATGACCCGGTCCACGACCTCCTGGTTTTCCCGGTATACGCCGGACTGCTTCAGCATCTCGTCCACCAGGGTGGTCTTGCCGTGGTCAACGTGGGCGATGATGGCAATGTTTCTCAGTTTATCCATAGATCTCAAACTCCCGTAAAGGTATAAACGCTGACGAAATCATCGTTTACATAGATTTCAACACGAACGGTAATTTTAGCACCAAGCCCGGCAAATTGCAAGGTTTTCTTGCAATTTCCCGGGCTGCTTCTTCCTTCCCCCTGCCTTGACAGAAGGAACCATGTTTTCTATAATACTTGTGTCAGGTATATCGGTAAATCGCTGTCACCAGGAGATTCATATGAAAACGAAGCATATTCATCGTCCGTCATTTTGGGGTTTTCTGTTTGGGAAACAGATTCGGATCAAAGGCCGCAGAATCAGCCTCTACCGGTGCAACCAGTGCGGGGCAAGGCTCCGAATCATTCCGTCCCAGCAGGAATTTCATAATTTTCTTCCTGCTATTCCTTTGATTCTGTCGATGTTTGCAGGTCTTATTCTGATTTACCTTGGCGCCAGGACGTCGAAAGGCACACTGATTGCTGCAGGCATACTGCTGATTTCCTATTTTCTCCTGTATGCCATTGCATATCGCTTCACCATTTTTGAAGAATTCCCCGACGGGAAGGAAAAGAATCCGGACAAATAACTGCGGCCGCGCAAAAAACTTAGGACAATCAATGCCGTCCGCCGCGCCCCGCGTTTGTGCTTCCCCCAGCGGGGGAAGCTCCCCCAGTGCGCACACTGGGGGTGATGAGGGAGAAGGTTCATCAAGCTCCGCCATTCCTGTGTGGCCGCTTTGGTAAGCTTCTCCCTCATCTGTCGCTTCGCGACATCTTCCCCCGCTGGGGGAAGAACTGAGTCGCAGCGCATCGTCTTTCCTGCATTGCAGTATTCGGTTCTTTCTCCCTCATCCGACAGCCGCCTTGCGGGGGACGGCGGCTGCCACCTTCCCCCGCTGGGGGAAGGACTTTAGGGATCCAGGTGCTGCAAAATATCTTCGCAAACGCCCCCGAAATTCTTGTCTACGTCAGAGTTTGCATAGCGCAGAACCGTAAGGCCAAGATCTTTCAAATAGGAGTCTCTGTGCTCGTCGTAATTCTTTTCGGCATTCTCGTAGTGCTGAGATCCATCCAATTCGATCACCAGCTTCTTTGAGGCAATATAGAAATCCACGATATATGAGCCGAAGACCTTCTGGCGTCTCACCGTTTGCGGAAGTGATTTCAGAAAGTCAAACCACAAATGACGCTCCTGCTTTGTCATCGCATGCCGCATCTCTCGAGAATGACGGAGCAAATCTTCACCGATCTTTTCTGTGCTCATATTCACCTCATCTACCCTGCAGGCGCAGCGCCCCGCGTTTGTGCTTCCCCCAGCGGGGGAAGCTGGCACGGCGCGATCTCCCGCAAGCGCCGTGACTGATGAGGGAGAGCGTTTGTCTGCTGCGCGCTTTTCGGCGCTGCAGCTTTCGGTGCCTTCTCCCTCATCTGTCGCTGCGCGACATCTTCCCCCGCTGGGGGAAGAACTTCTCAAGTCTTACGCTGCTCCTTGTGTTTTCCGACTGCTGGGGGAAGAGCTTTACGGGTCCATTCCGGATTCTGAACTTCGCATTCCGAATTGTTCCGGCAGCTCCGCCAGCGCAGGGTTGTTCGCCTCCATGCACTGGCAGGTGCGGGCGCCTGCGGTCTGGGAAAAGCGTGCCGTCTGCTCCAGGTCCAGGCCCTGCAGATCTGCCCAGACCATGGCCGCGGTGGCGGCGTCTCCGGCGCCGGTGGTATTCACCACCTCGACCTTCTGCCGCGGAAGACGCAGGACGCGCTCCCCTTCCGCTGCCAGCATGCCCTCCGCCCCCAGGCTCAGCAGGACGCGCTTTACTCCCCGGTTCAGCAGAGAGCGGGCAGCGCGCACCGCCTCCTTTTCCCCGGTGAGATGCCTGGCCTCCAGCGCATTGGGCTTGAGGGCCCTGAGCCGGGGCAGGATGGGCAGGAGCTTTTCCGCCTTGACTGTGGAGACAGGGTCTGCATAAAGGGGAACGGTGAGCCTTTCCGCGAGATAGCACAGGGCTGCCTGGCTCAGGTTTGCGTCCAGGACCACAGCGTCAAAGCCATTGAGCCGCTCCAGCAGCGGCGCAAGGGCCTCCGGCGTGATGCGGTCCACGATGTCCATGTCGGCCACCGCGACGAGCATATCTCCGCCATCGTCCGTCACATACAGATAGGTGGAGCTGCGCTCCCGAGATCGGCGGAGGGTCATGGAGAGGTCCAGTCCCAGAGCCTCGCAGCTGGCCAGCAGCTCCCGGCCGAAGGCGTCGTCCCCCACAGCCGAGACAAGGCTCACCTCCGCCCCCAGCAGGCGCAGGTCATGGGCGATGTTGCGCCCCACGCCGCCGGGCCGCAGGCTCACGATGCCGGGATTGGAGTCCCGCAGCTGCAGCGCGCTGCCGGCCCTGCCCCCGATATCCATATTCATTCCGCCGATGACGGCGATGCGCTTTTCTCTGATAAAATCCATAAGGCGCCTCCGAGAAGAAATGAAGGAACGACGCTTTGATCCCCTTCCGGCCTCACCGCAAGCGGCTCGGCCACCTCCCCCAAAGGGGGAGGCAAGGGGCGGCCCGCAAGCCGCCCCTTCTCAAAACTTAAATCTCAAAACTGAAAACTCACTTGACGTTCCAGATGTCCCTGGCGTATTCCTCGATGGCCCGGTCGGCGGCGAAGAAGCCGCTCTGGGCGGTGTTCATGATGCCGAGGCGCGCCATCTCATCGGCGTTGCTGATCCGGTCATAGAGTCTGCGCTGGCAGTCCACATAAGGCCGGTAGTCGGCGATGAGCATGTAGGGGTCGCCGCCGTAGAGCAGGCCGGACACCAGGTCGGAGTAGCTCTTGCCGTCCCGGAAGCCTTCCCGGAAGCGGTTGAGCACCCGCATGATCTCCCAGTCGGCGTTGGCCGCGGCATTGGGGTCGTAGCCCTCCCGGCGGATGCGGGCGATGTCCTCGGTGTGCAGGCCGAAGAGGAACATATTCTCGTCCCCCAGCCGCTCGTACATCTCCACATTGGCGCCGTCCAGGGTGCCGATGGTCACCGCGCCGTTCATCATGAGCTTCATGCAGCCGGTGCCGGAGGCCTCCTTGCCGGCGGTGGAGATTTGCTCGGAGACGTTGGCGGCGGGCACGATGGCCTCTGCCGCGGAGACCCGGTAGTTCTCCACAAAGATCACCTGGAGCTTGCCCTTGCAGACGGGGTCGTTGTTCACATCGTCCGCCATGGAGAGCAGCAGCTCGATGATGCGCTTGGCGGTCTTGTAGCCCGCGGCGGCCTTGGCGCCGAAGACAAAGGTGCGGGGCACGAACTCCATATTGGGGTTGTCGTGCAGCTGCATCTGGAGATTGGCGATGCTCATGGCGCACAGCAGCTGGCGCTTGTACTCGTGCAGACGCTTGACCTGCACGTCCATCACGGCCTCGGTATTGAAGGCGGCGTTCTGGTTGCGCTGCAGGAAAGCGGCGAAGCGCTCCTTGTTGCGGTGCTTGATGGCGTTGTAGCGGGCGCGGACCTCGCTGTCATCGGCAAAGGCGGCAAGCTTTGCCAGCTCCTCGGGATGGGTGAGGTAGTCCTCGCCGATGAGCTCGGTGACCAGCTCGTGGAGGCCGGGGTTGATCTGGGCCAGCCAGCGGCGGTGGTCGATGCCGTTTGTGACATGGGTGAAGCGCTCGGGCCGCAGGGTGAAGATATCATGGAACAGGTCGTCCTTCAGGATCTGGCCGTGGAGCCGGGAAACGCCGTTGACCTTGTAGCAGGCGGCCAGGCACATGTTGGCCATGTGGACCTGTCCGTCCCGGATGATCAGGTTGCGGCCCACCCGCTCGTCCCAGTTGAAGTTGTAGACCAGATAATCGCACCAGCGGCGGTTGATCTCGCACATGATCTCCCACAGACGGGGCAGCAGCTTCTGCACCAGCTCCTGGGGCCACTTCTCCAGCGCCTCGCTCATGACGGTGTGGTTGGTGTAGGCCACGCTCTGGCGCACGATGTCCCAGGCCTCATCCCAGCCCAGGCCGTGCTCATCCATGAAGAGCCGCATGAGCTCGGGGATGATGAGGGTGGGATGGGTGTCGTTGATCTGGATGGTGTGGTGCTTGTGGAAGCTGCGGATATCGCCCCACTTCTGGATGTGCTTGCGCACCACGTCCTGGGCGGTGGCGGAGACGAAGAAATACTGCTGCTTGAGACGCAGGGTCTTGCCCTCGATGTGATCGTCCGCCGGGTAGAGCACCTTGGTGATGACCTCGGCCATGGTGCGCTGCTCCATGCTCTTCACATAGTCGCCCTCGGAGAAGAGATACATGTCCAGGGAGTTGGGGCTCTTGGCGTCCCAGAGGCGGAGGGTGTTGATCTCCTTGCCGCCGTAGCCGGCGATGAGCATATCCCGGGGCACGGCGATGACGGCGTCATAGCCGGTGTGCTCGGCGTGATAGTGGCCGAAGCTGTCCCAGCGGGGGGAGATCTGACCGCCGAAGCGGACCTCCACCTCGTCCTCATAGCGGGGGATCAGCCAGCTCTCCGCGGCGATCTTCCAGTTATCGGCCACTTCGGTCTGCTTGCCGTCCTGGAAGCGCTGGCGGAAAATGCCCAGCTCGTAGCAGATGGAATAGCCCGTGGCCTCCAGGCCAAGGGTCGCCATGCTGTCCATGTAGCAGGCGGCAAGGCGGCCGAGACCGCCGTTGCCCAGACCTGCGTCGGGCTCTTCTTCGAAAATATCGGTGGCGTTGCGGCCCAGATCCTCCAGCGCGCCGGTGACCGCCTCGGAAATGCCCAGGTTGAAGGCGTTCTTCATCAGGCTGCGGCCCATCAGGAACTCCATGGACATATAGTGGACTTCCTTTTCGGCGTGCCGGGGATCCTCCGCAGCCAGGAACCGGCTCATGATCTCGCGGATGACCATTGCGGTGGCCCGGAAGACCTGCTCGTCGGTGGCGGCGGCGGAAGTGGTGGCGAAGTAGGCGCAGAGCTTGTCTTCGATGGCGCTGCGCACTTCGTCGCGGGAAATTTGTCCAATCATAGGGATAGGTACCTCCAAAGGGAAAGAATAAAAGGAATAGGGAAAAGTGAAGAGAGAAGATGTATGGTGTCGCCTGTGGCGACTGATTGGAATCCATCACGCCTGCGGCGTGATGCCATCCTTATTCCTTATTCACTTTTCCTTTTTCCGTCAAATGCGTCCGTCCTTGGGGACGACAGTGGGCAGGTTGGGGCTGCCGATGAGCACGCTGCCGGGAGAGAACACGGCCTGCTTATCGGAGATGATGTACTCCAGCTTGGCGTTCTCGCCCACCACGCAGTCGCGCATGAGGATGCAGCCCTTGAGCTTGGCCCCGGCGCCGATGTGGCAGCCGGAGAAGATGATGCAGTCCTCCACTTCGCCCTCGATGATGCAGTTGTCGCCCACCAGGCTGTTGCGGGACTTGGCCTGCTCGCCGTAGTAGGTGCTCACATCCTCGTGGATCTTGGTGCGCACGGGCCGGTCCGCGGGGAAGAGCTCACGGCGCACTTCGGGGCGGAGCACGTCCTTGCTGGCGGCGTAGTACTCGTCCACGGTGCGGATGATGCGGGCGTAGCCGGGGTGGACATACACGTCCATCTTGCCGTGGGCCTCATAGAGGAAGTAGGTCATGGCGTCCTGGTGGAAGCGGAAGAGGTTGCGGGTCTGGCAGACGTCCATCAGCTCCAGGAGCTTGTCCTTGTTGAACACATAGCCCTCCAGGGAGGGGATGCCCTTGGCCTCGCCGGTGCGGAAAAGGTCGATGTACTGCACCAGGCCGTCCTCGCCCAGCAGATAGTTGCTGTGCCGGCTCTCCAGGCCCTGGCCCGCGCAGATGGCGGTGACGTCGGTGCCGGCCTTCTCATGCTGGCGGATGACGGCGTCCAGGTCAATGTTGGCGGCCATGTTGCCCAGCAGCAGCACCACATGCTTCTGGGGGATGCGGCGGATGTAGGTGGAGACGGCGTTCAGGGCCTCGATGGTGCCGTTGTAGTTGCCGGTGTGGTACTGGGGCAGGCCGAAGGGCGGCAGCATGCGCAGTCCGCCGTTCTTGCGGCTCATATCCCAGGCCTTGCTGCTGCCGATGTGGTCCAGCAGGGACTGATAGTCCCGCTGCATGATGACGCCCACGTCCAGGATCCCGGCGTTGCGCAGGGAGGAAAGGGCGAAGTCGATGAGGCGGTAGCGGCTGCAGAAAGGCAGGGAGGCAGCGGTGCGGTTGGCGGTCAGATCCCGCAGGGCGGGCTCATCATGATAGGCGAAAATAATGCCGTGGTAATCTCTCATGGTTCAGACCTCCTCTCCGGAATAGATCATGGCCTCAGCGGGTACCACCGCTCCGGCGGGGATGGTGACGTCCGGGCCGCAGGTGGCAACGCCCCAGCCCTCGGATCCGTCGGGCTCGGTGCCCACATGGGCGCCGGCCTTGATGGTGCTGTTCTCACCCACGATGGCGTATTCCACCACCGCGCCGGGCTCCACCACGGCGCCGGGCATCAGCACGCTGTAGAGCACTCTGGCGCCCTTGCCCACCCGCACGGAGGGAGAGAGCACGGAGTTTTCCACATGGCCTTCGATCTCACAGCCTTCGGTGACGATGGAGTGGATGATCTCCGCGTCCTTGCCGGTGTAGTGGGGCGGGCAGACCGGGCTGCGGGAAGAAATGGGCCACTCGGGATCGTAAAGATTGATGAGGGTGGTGGAGAGCATGTCCATATTGGCGTCCCAGAGGCTGGTGATGGTGCCCACGTCACGCCAGTAGCCCTTGAAGCGGTAGGGCCAGAGCTTTTCGCCGTTCTTGAGCATGTTGGGGATGATGTTCTTGCCGAAGTCCTTGCTGGAATTGGGATCGGCGTCATCCTCGATGAGGTACTTGCGCAGCTTCTGCCAGTTGAAGATGTAGATGCCCATGGAGGCCAGATCGCTCTTGGGCTGCTTGGGCTTCTCCTCAAACTCGCAGACATAGCCGTTCTCGCCCACGTTCATGATGCCCATGCGGGTGGCCTCCTCCAGGGAGACCTGCTGCACGGCGATGGTGAGGGCGGCGTCATGCTCCAGATGCTCCCGCAGCATGTCGGCATAGTCCATCTTATAAATATGGTCGCCGGAGAGGATCAGCACGTTATCGGGATCATAGTTCTCGATAAAGGCCAGGTTCTGGAAAATGGCATTGGCGGTGCCGGTGAACCAGGAGCCCTGCTCATGGGCGCCCAGGTAAGGGGGCAGGATGTACACGCCGCCGTCGGACACGTCCAGGTCCCAGGGTTGGCCGGTGCCGATGTAGGAGTTGAGCTGGAGGGGCTTGTACTGGGTCAGCACGCCCACCGTGTCGATACCGGAGTTGGCGCAGTTGGACAGGGGAAAGTCGATGATGCGATATTTCCCGCCGAAGGGGACGCTGGGTTTTGCCACGTTCTGGGTGAGGGCATAGAGACGGGAGCCCTGCCCACCGGCCAGAAGCATGGCGATGCAGCTTTTCTTCATGAAACAGCCTCCTTATATGTTTAGTTCTTTCGAAGAGAGTACAAGGGGAGTTGAAGGAATAGGGAAAAGTGAAGAAGGAATAGATGTGGTGTCCGCTTCGCGGACAAGATTTGAATCCATCGCCGCAGGCGATACCTTTCTTCTTCCCTATTCACTATTCCTTATTACTTGGTATTATACTGGTTCATGGCCTTGTCCGGGCCTTTTTCGATGTAGCACTCCACAGCCTCGGCCGCGCGCTGCGCCGCCTTCGCCATGTCCTCCGCATCCTGACCGCGGAAGGCGGAGAGGACCCAGTCCATCATCTCATACTCCGGGTGGGGCGGGGCGCCCACGCCCAGGCGGATCCGGGGGAAGTCCTCCGTCCCCAGCAGGGCGATGATGTTCTTGAGCCCGTTGTGGCCGCCGGCGGAGCCCTTGGTGCGGATGCGCAGCTTCCCCACGGGGAGACTCACATCGTCCGACACCACAAGCACATGCTCCGGCGGGATCTTGTAGAAGCGGGCCGCCTGGCTCACCGCCTGGCCGGAGAGGTTCATATAGGTCTGGGGCTTCATCAGCAGGACCCTTGCCCCGCCCAGATCCTCCTGGGCGGTGAGAGCCTGGAAGCGGGCCTTGTTGATGGCGATGTTCTTCTTTTTGCTGAGCGCGTCGGCGGTCATGAAGCCGGCGTTGTGGCGGGTCCCCTCATACTTGAGGCCGGGATTGCCCAGAAACACCACAAGCCACTCGGGACCGCCCCTGGATGAAAACAACATATGATATCCTTCGGATAAGGAAGAAGTAAGAGGGAAAAAGGAAGAGGGAAGGTATCTCCTTCGGCGATGGATTTATCATTCGTCCGCGAAGCGGACACCACACCTATTCCCTATTCCCTATTCCCTATTCCTTTAATTATTGACGTTATCGAAGATGCTGGAGATGGAGACCTCCTCGTAGATGCGGCGGATGGCCTCGGCAAAGACGGGGGCAGTGGTGAGATAGTGGATCTTGTCGCACATGGGCTTATCCTTGGGATAAGGGATGGTATCCAGGAACAGCAGTTCCTTGATGCAGCTCTGGTTGATGCGGTCCAGTGCAGGGCCGGAGAGCACGCCGTGGGTAGCGCAGGCATAGACCTCCTTGGCGCCGCCCAGCTCCTTGATGGCCTTGGCAGCTCCGCAGAGAGAACCGGCGGTGTCCACGATGTCGTCCAGCAGGATGCAGGTCTTGCCTTCCACATTGCCGATGATGTTCATGACCTCGCTCTGGTTGGCCTTCTCCCGGCGCTTGTCCACGATGGCCATGTTGCAGCCCAGCTTCATGGAGAAGTTGCGGGCCCGGGCGGTGCTGCCCACGTCGGGGGAGACCACCATCACGTCCTCATTGCCCTTGCCGAAAAGGTGGGTGAAGTGCTTGACGAAGAGATTGGCGCCCATCAGGTTATCCACAGGGATATCGAAGAAGCCCTGGATCTGGGCGGCGTGCAGGTCCATGGTCAGGACCCGGTCGGCGCCGGCAGCGGTGATGAGGTTTGCCACCAGCTTTGCGGAGATGGGATCACGGCTCTTGGCCTTGCGGTCCTGCCGGGCATAGCCGAAGTAGGGGATCACGGCGGTGATGCGGCCGGCGGAGGCGCGGCGCATGGCGTCGATCATGATGAGCAGTTCCATCAGGTTGTCGTTGACATGGTTGCAGGTGGACTGGACGATAAAGACGTCCTTGCCGCGGACGGGTTCAAAAACGGAGATGGAGCATTCGCCGTCGGCAAACTGGGTCACGGCGGAATTGCCCAGGCTCATGAAAAGCTCGGAGCAGATGGCTTTCGCCAGTTCGGGGTTGGAGTTGCCGGTGAAAACCTTGATCTCTTTGCCGTGTGCAATCATTCTCTCTTATCCTCCAAAAAATTTGGGCGGCCCGCCTGTCGGCGCTCTCCCGACCGTCTTTTCACGGACTGACCCTATTATGCAATATGCATTTTAACACAAAGCGCGGGAAATGGGAAGAGGAAGCGTGATTTTCCCGTCGAAGAAAAGCAAAGAAAAAATCGATTTACAAGTACGTTTTTTTTGTATATAATACCATACACGATTTTCACGGGAACGCGGGCTTCGCTCCTGCAGAGGCTGCCGTTGGCCGTCCGCAGATAAGCCCGGAGGAAAAACCTCCCCTGTGCAAGGGGAGGTGTCATACGGCGATCCCACGCGAGCCGGATGACGGAGGGGTTGTCGATTTCGCCTCCTCCTGTGTGCTTTGTACGACCCCTCCGCTCCAGTGTGCGCACTGGAGCACACCCAAGGCCCCTTACACAGGGGAGGGTTCTCAAAAGCGGTACAACCCCTCCGCTCCAGTGTGCGCACTGGAGCACCTCCCCTTACACAGGGGAGGTTATGCGGTACAACCCCTCCGCTCCAGTGTGCGCACTGGAGCACCTCCCCTTACACAGGGGAGGTTATATGGAAAGGAGATTATAATATGCTGGAATTTGAAGAATACAAGGCCAAGCTCAATGCGGCCAAGCCCTCTCTGGAGCTGCTGGAGGGCGCGCTGAAGCTGGACGCCGCCCGCAAGGAGATCGAGGAGCTGGAGGCCGCCAGCGAGCGGGACGGCTTCTGGAACGACGTGCAGAAGTCTCAGCAGGTGCAAAAGCGCCTGAAGACCCTGAAGGGCAAGTGCGAGAACTACGAAAAGCTCTGTGCCGCCTGGGACGACATGATGACCCTCTGCGAGATGGCTCTGGAGGAGAATGACGACTCCATGCTGGAGGAGCTGAAGCAGGAGTACGAGAGCTTCTCGGAGAAGGTTGAGTCCACCCGTCTCTCCACCCTGCTCACCGGGGAGTATGACGCCAACAACGCCATCCTAACCTTCCACGCCGGCGCCGGCGGCACCGAAGCCCAGGACTGGGCCTCCATGCTCTACCGCATGTACAACATGTGGGCCGACCGGCACGACTACAAGGTGAAGGTCATGGACTATCTGGACGGCGACGAAGCCGGACTCAAGAGCGCCACCATCATGATCGAGGGCGAGAACGCCTACGGCTTTCTCCGCAGCGAGCACGGGGTGCACCGCCTGGTGCGGGTGAGTCCCTTTGACGCCGCGGGACGCCGCCACACCTCCTTTGCCGCGGTGGAGGTCATGCCCGAGATCGCCGCCGACGACAACGAGATCGAGCTCAGGGACGAGGACATCGAAATGCAGGTCTACCGCTCCTCCGGCGCAGGCGGCCAGAAGGTCAACAAGACCTCCTCCGCCGTGCGTCTCATCCACAAGCCCACGGGCATTGTGGTGTCCTCTCAGGTGGAGCGCAGCCACTTCCAGAACCTGGAGAACTGCAAAAACATGCTGCGGGCCCGCCTGGCCGAGATCAAGGAGCGGGAGCACCTGGAAAAGATCAGCGACATCAAGGGCGTGCAGATGAAGATCGAGTGGGGCAGCCAGATCCGCTCCTACGTGTTCATGCCCTATCAGCTGGTAAAGGATCTGCGCACCGAGTATGAGACCGGCAACATCCAGAACGTGATGGACGGCGACCTGGACGGCTTCATCAACGCCTACCTGTCCATGCGCGCCGCCGATTGAGTGTAGTAGTAGGGGCGACCTTTGGTCGCCCGGAGCTGCGGAAAAGTCCCTCTGCCGTAAACTACCGTTCGCTGGGACCGGCTTCCTCTCCGCAGAAGATCCAGTCGTCAAGGTCGGTTTCCATCGAATTTCCTCCCATGTTTTCAGAATGACCCTTCATTCTATGTGAAAAGCCGGCATTTGATGCCGGTTTTTCCTGTATCGGGACTTGAAACCCCGGAAGCTTTGCGTTATAATGCTCTGGATTTCATTTTAAGCAAGAAGGAAGAGATCAACTATGAGTGCTTCTACCGAAAGAAAGAACCGGGCCGCGGCCATCGCCGCCGGCACGGACAAAAAAACTCTGGCCGCCAGGGAGGCGGAGGAGAAAGCCCGCAAGAGCAAGCGGAAATGGATCATCGGCACTATCGCCGTTGTCCTCTGCATCGCGCTGGTGCTGTTCCTCAGCTCCCCCATCATGTACCGCATCACCACCGCCGAGACCGTTGGCAGCCTGAGCTACTCCCCCGCGGAGCTGAACTATTTCCGCGCCAACTCCAAGTCTTCCCTGGCCGGCTACGGCTATGACAACGTCGTCAGCTACTTCGGGCAGGAGACCGCCGACCAGCTGCTGGAAAATGACGTGAACAGCAAGCTGATCCGCAACGCCGCCCTGGTGAACTACGCCGGCGAGCAGGGCATCAGCCTGAGCGCCGCGGAGAAGAAGGCCGTTGCCGACGTGGCCAAGACCCAGATGCAGTATCTGCGGGAAGGCGCCAAGACCAACGGCGTGGGCCTCTCCACCTATATGAGCTACATCTTCGGCGCCGGCGTCAACGAGAGCGTGATCCGCAGCGCCATGGAGGAGAACAGCCTGGCCAGCAAGGCCATGTACAACAAGTTCCTGGAGATGAACTACAGCCCCGAGGAGCTGACCGCCTACTACGAGACCCCCGCTGACGGCGATCTGTTCACCTATGCCACCTATCTGGTGACCGCCGAGGAGGGCGCCGACCCCGCCGAGGCCAAGACCGCCGCCGAAGCCCTGGTGGACAGCTTCCACGACGGCTATGACGGAGAGAGCGATCTTGTCACCGCCTTCAACGAGCTGCTGGCCGAGGACTTCCCCGAAGCCAGCGCCACCGAGCGCAACAACATTCTGGGCTCCGACCTGGAAGCGGACCTGCATGACTGGCTGATGGACGAGAGCCGCCAGGCCGGCGACATCACCGCCATCGAGGGTGATAACGGCTGGACCGTGGTCCTGTTCCGGGAGCGCAGCGACAACAGCCAGGAGACCGCCTCTGTCCGCCACATCCTGATCATGGCCGAGGCCGACGAGAGCGGCAACTACACCGACGAGGCCAAGGCCGCCGCCAAGGCCAAGGCCGAGGAGATCCTGGCCGCCTTCCTGGCCGGGGATCAGAGCGAAGCGGAGTTTGCCGTGCTGGCCAGCCTCTACTCCGAGGATACCGGCTCCAGCGGCGCAGGCGGCCTCTACACCGGCATCGAGCCGGGCCAGATGGTGCCGGAGTTCGACGAGTTCTGCTTTGCCGAGCACAATCACGGTGACACCGGTATCGTCTACGGCGACAATGGCGGCTACGCCGGCTACCACATCATGTACTACGTGGGCAAGATGTCCGCCCGTGACGCCAACGCGCTGGATAATCTCCGGGGCGACGCGCTGAACGACTGGCTCACCGAGCTCACCCAGGGCATGGAGCGCAATAACCGCTGGGCCTACAAGCTGGTAGGCTAAGATCGATTTGGAAACGCCGGGGCAATGCCCCGGCGTTTTTCGGAGGTTTTCAAATGGATGAACGTTTTCTGCGCGCCCGGATGCTGCTGGGTGAGGAAGCCATGGAAAAGCTGCAGAAGAGTCATGTGGCGGTGTTCGGTCTGGGAGGCGTGGGCTCCTGGTGCGCCGAGGCGCTGTGCCGGGCCGGGATCGGGAAGCTGACCCTGATCGATCGGGACCGGGTCAGCGAATCCAACCGGAACCGGCAGCTCTGCGCCCTGGGCTCCACGGTGGGACTGCCCAAGGCGGAGGTCATGGCCGCGCGGCTCCGGGACATCAACCCCGACTGCCGCGTCCACCCCATCCTGGGCCATTACGAGGCGGCGGAGCGGGAGCGCTTTCTGGCCGATTACGACTACGTGGTGGACTGCATCGACCTGGTGAGCTGCAAGCTGGATCTGATCCTGAGCTGTCGGGAGCGGGGCATCCCCATCATTTCGGCCCTGGGCACCGGCAACAAGAAGGACGCCTCCCTCCTGCGCCTGGACGATATCGCGAACACCTACGGCTGCGCCCTGGCAAGGGTCATGCGCAGGGAGCTGCGCTCCCGGGGCGTGGAACACCACCCGGTGGTCTTCTCCCCGGAGGAGCCCATGAAGCCGGAGCAGCTGGACAGCCCGGACCCAGGGCGGCGCAGCGTGCCCGGCTCCCTGGTGTGGGTCCCTGCCACGGCGGGGCTGCTGTTGTGCCAGCATGTGACCCTGGCGCTGATCGCTTGAGAGAAAAAACCGGTTCCCTTAAAAAATGGGAGACGGTTTTTTCCTGTTTTCAGCAATTTCGAAACCTTTTCGCGGGAAACATCCGGTATTGATCGGAAAACCTGGAATGATTATCTTTTTTCGGTATTTTTCATTTTGGGCGGAACTTTCCCGGTTCTGTAACGTCTCAGTTGTATCTCAGCATAGCAAATGCAAAAAAAGAGGAGGTTTCTCCCATGAAAAAGACGATTTCTCTCATTTTGGCCCTGTTTCTGCTGCTCTCCCTCTGCGCCTGCGGCAGCGCGCCCGGTGACTCCGCCAAGGCCGCCGCAGGCTCCTACATGGTCGCTGAGGAGGCTGCCTGGCCCGCCGAGGAGCCCATGGCGGAGACTTCCATGGCCTATGACAGTGTAAACGGCCTCTCCCCCGCCGGGGCTCCCCAGACTGCCGGCGCCGCCGAAAGCGCCCCGGCCCAGAAGCCGGACAAGATCATCTATTCCGCCAACGTCCAGGTGGAGAGCACCGACTTTGACCGGAGCCTGGCCCGGCTCAACGAGCTGGTGGAGGAATACGGCGGCTGGGTGGAATCCAGCAGTCTCAACGGCAGCAACTATGTGGACCAGAGCCGGGGGGCCGTCAGCCGCCGCAGCGCCAACTACACCCTTCGCATCCCCAGCGACCGCTTCCAGGAGCTGATGGGCAGCCTCTCCGACCTGGGCAACGTCCCCTACAGCCACATCTACACCGAAAACGTCACCGCCCAGTATTATGACGTCCAGGCCCGTCTCACCGCCTACAGCGCCCAGGAGCAGCGGCTTCTGGAGATGATGGAGCTGGCAGAGTCCGTGGAGGACATCATCCTGCTGGAGGACCGGCTCACCGAGGTGCGCTACAGCATCGAGAGCCTGCAGACCAGTCTGAACAACTGGGACCGGCAGGTGAGCTTCAGCAGCGTATATCTGGATCTGATGGAGGTGCAGGTCTACAGCCCCGAGCCCCAGGTCCAGCCCAGCTACGGCCAGCGCCTCGCCACCGCTCTGAAAAGCGGCCTGAGAAATTTCGGCGACTTCTTTAAGGAGCTGCTGATCTGGCTTGCCGGCGCCCTGCCCACCCTGCTGCTCCTTGGCGCCATCGCCGCCGTCGTCATCATCATCGTGAGAAAACGGAAAGCGGCCCGCAAAGCCCGCCGTACCGCAGCCGCCGCCCCTGCTCCCAAAGAGGAGCAGAAGTGAAAGGAGCTTCCCATGAAAAAGCTGATCCCCCTTCTGCTGATCCTTTCCCTGCTGCTGGCCGCCTGCGGCTCTGTGGTTCCGCCCGCGCAGAGCGAGCCCCAGGCCGAGAAGACGGAGGCTGCCCCGGCAAGCTCCACTCCCTCCCCTTCGCCCACGGAGGCCCAGCCCCAGGAATTCGAGCTGCCTGTGCTGGGCAGCGAGTCCCTGCCCCCGGTCGGAGAGCTTCCGGCCCTGGGCACAGAGATCGTGACCCTGGACGGCATCAGCAGCTATCTGCGCCTGACTCTGCCGGAGGGCTGGATCTGGGAGCAGGCCGCCGGCACACAGGAAGGCACGGTCTACGGCCTCTATCCGGAGAAAGACCCCGCCTTCAAGGTGGAGCTGCACTACTGGCCGCAGCGTTTCGGCATGTGCGGCACCGACGTGAGCTTTGAAGACTTCTCCCTGCCCGACGGGAAGACCGCTACCCTGGCCACGGAACAGATGGGCGAGGAGCTGATGTGGACCCTGATCCTGCCGGAGTCCCCCGATTCCTTCACCATCCAGTTCGTCGCTCCCAACACTCTGTATGAGAGCCACCGGGCGGAGCTGGAGCTGCTGCTCTCTACTCTTCAGCAGGGCGTGAAGGCGGAGCTGGACGTGGTCCAGCCAAGCACCGTCACCGGCTGAAAGCCCCGATGCAAACACTGCCGCCCCGGTCAGATGACCGGGGCGGCAGTGCAATGTGCAGACAAAGGCCATGTTCTCCCCTGCAAGGGGTCTTGGGTGTGTCATCCGGCGTGTCGCGGTCCGCCGGATGACGGAGGGGGAAAGCCTGAAAACAGAGAGCGTATTTGTATCTATCGGTACCCCTCAGTCACCGCCGTTCACGGCGGCGACAGCTCCCCTTTCAGGGGAGCCCTGTTTCCCCTCTTTGTCGACAGCATGAACACCGCCCCGGTCTTCCGACCGGGGCGGCGTTTTTTTATTTGAGTACAACGTTTTCTTCGCCCAGGAGCTCCCGCAGCTCCAGGAGCAGGCCCTCGTGGATCAGGCAGCGGGCGCCGATGCGCTTTTTCTCCTTCTCGCACCAGATGACCAGCTGCTGATTCCCGGGGAACATGGTGAGCAGCAGCTCGATGTGCCCCAGCATGGGATCCTCCCTGCTTTTCAGGCGCAGATAGAGCTTTTTCTCCTGCTCAGGTCGGGCTGCCGGGGCAGGCTCGGGCCGGGGCGCATAGCCGCCGCGGGCTGTCCGCTCCCGGGGCCGAGGTTCCTGGTAGGCCGCCGCCTCGGCCTCCGCCAGGGGGCGGATGCTGTCCACCATGAGCTGGGGCTCCTTCTCGTCCCGCACGGAAATCCGCCCGCGGATGAAGAGAGCCGCGTTTTCCTTGAGATAGGCGCCGCCGCTGTCCAGCGCCCGCTGGAAGGCGATGAGCTCCATGCTGCCGCTGTCATCCTCCAGCATCACATAGCTCATCAGCGCCCCGTTTTTGGTGGGGCGGGTGCGGATGGTCTGCACCACGCCGGCAATGCTGACGAGCTGCCCGTCGGCATAGCGGGCGGGGCCGTCTTCGCTGTCAAAATCCGCCAGGATGGCGCCGATGGGCGCCACGCCCAGACGGCGGAGCTTGTCCCGATACTCGTCCATGGGGTGGCCGCTGAGATAGAGGCCGGTGACCTCCTTTTCCATGGCCATGAGCTCCCGCTTGGGAAACTCCTCCAGCTCCGGCACCCGGAAGCTGGGAGCCGCGGTCTCTTCCTCGCCAAAGCCGCCGAAGAGATCCATCTGGCCGGAGATGTTGTCCCGCCGGGAGCGCTGGATCCCGTCCAGCACAGACTCATAGACCTGCAGAAGGGCGCGGCGCTTGTAGCCCATGCTGTCAAAGGCGCCGGCGCGGATGAGATTTTCCACGGCGCGCTTATTCAGCTCGCCTCCCGCCATGCGGCTGCAGAAATCCTCAAAATCCCGGAAGGGGCCGTTCTTTTCCCGGTCCGCCACCAGACTCTCGATGGCGCTCCAGCCGATGCCCTTGATGGCCACCAGGCCAAAGCGGATGTGCTGGCCCGCCACGGTGAAGTTGGCGTCGGACTCGTTTACGTCCGGGGGCAGGATGGCAACCCTCAGCTCCTTGCACTCGGCGATATACTCGGCTACCTTGGTGCTGCTGTCCAGCACGGAGGTGAGCAGGGCCGCCATGTACTCTCTGGGGTAGTGGCGCTTCATATAGGCCGTCCAGTTTGCCACGAAGGCATAGCAAACGGCGTGGGCCTTGTTGAAGGCGTAGCTGGCAAAGTCCAGGATCTCGTCATAGATGCTGTTGGCCACGTCCTCCGGCACGCCCCGGGCCACGGCCCCGTCGATCTGTCTCTGGGGATCGCCGTGGACGAAGGCCTTGCGCTCGGCGTCGATGACGGCGTGCTTTTTCTTGGACATGGCCCGGCGGATCATATCCGCCTGGCCCAGGGAGAAGCCGGCAAGCTGCTGGAAGATCTGGATGACCTGCTCCTGATAGACGATGCAGCCGTAGGTGACCTCCAGGATGGGACGCAGCAGCTCGTGCTTGTAGCGCACCTTCTCCGGGTGCTGGGACCACTCGATGAAGCGGGGGATGGAGTCCATGGGTCCGGGCCGGTAGAGGGCGATGACGGCGGTGATATCTTCGATGCTCTTGGGGCGCAGCTGGGTGCAGACACCGGTCATGCCGGTGCTCTCCAGCTGGAAGACGCCGGTGGTGTGGCCCTCGGCCAGCATGCGGAAGGTCTCCTCGTCGTCCTCGGGGATGCGGTTCACCTGGAAATCCGGCACCCGCTTGCGCACCATTTTGGCCGCGTCCTCCAGGACCGTCAGGTTCCTGAGGCCCAGGAAGTCCATCTTGAGCAGGCCCAGCTCCTCCAGGGTGGTCATGGGGTACTGACACACCACACTCTCGTCGTTCTTCGCCAGCGGCACATAGGTGTAAACCGGGTTTTCGGTGATGACCACGCCGGCGGCGTGGGTGGAGGCGTGGCGGGGCATGCCCTCCAGGGCCTTTGCCACATCGATGAGATGCTTGAGCTTCTCGTCGGACTCGTACATCTCCTTGAGGGGCTTGGAGAGGCGCAGGGCCTCCTCCAGGGTGATGTTCAAAGCCCCCGGGCCAGAGGGCACCTGCTTGGCCACGGCGTCGGTCTCCCCGTAGCTCACACCCAGGGCCCGGCCCACGTCCCGGATGGCGCCCCGGGCGGCCATGGTGCCGAAGGTAACGATCTGGGCCACATGGTCGTGGCCGTAGAGGCGGTTGACGTAGTCGATGACCTCACCCCGGCGGTTCACGCAGAAGTCCACGTCGATATCCGGCATGCTCACCCGCTCCGGGTTCAGAAAGCGCTCGAAGAACAGGGAGTATTTGATGGGATCCACGTCGGTGATGTGCAGGCAGTAGCTCACCACACTGCCCGCCGCGCTGCCGCGGCCGGGGCCCACGGGGATGCCATTGCGCTTGGCATAGCCGATGAAGTCCGAGACGATGAGGAAGTAGTCCACAAAGCCCATCTTCTCGATCATGCTGAGCTCGTAATCCAGCTGTTTGTGCACCTCGGGCCGGTCGCCGTAGCGCTCGGCGAAGCCCTGCTCGCAGAGCTTGCGGAGGTAGGCGGCGCTGTCCGTCTCCCCTGCCGGCAGCTTGAAGCGGGGCAGGTAGTAGTGGCCGAAGGTAAAGTCAAAGCGGCAGCGCTGGGCGATCTTCGCGGTGTTGTCCGCGGCCTCGGGATGCTCGGGGAAGAGGGCGCGCATCTGCTCCTCGCTCTTGAGATAGAGCTCCCGGCTCTCAAAGCGCATGCGGTTGTCTTCGTTTACGGTCTTGCCCGTCTGGATGCACATGAGCACGTCCTGATAATAGGCGTCGTCCTGCTCGATGTAGTGGGCGTCGTTGGTGAGAGCCAGGGGGATCCGGGTCTCTTCGGAAAGGCGGATCAGCTCTTTGGCGGCCTGCTTTTCCTCCGGGATGCCGTGGTCCTGGATCTCCAGATAGAAATTCTCCGGTCCGAAGAGCTCCCGCAGCTCCAGGGCCTTTTTCTTTGCCCGCTCATAGTCCCCGTGGACGAGGGCCTGGGGGATCTCGCCGGCCAGACAGCCGGAGAGGCAGATCAGGCCCTCGGCATGCTCGTGCAGCAGCTCCCAGTCGATGCGGGGCTTGATGTAAAAGCCCTCGGTGAAGCCGCAGCTCACCAGATAGCACAGGTTCCGGTAGCCCCGCTCGTTCTGGCACAGGAGGATCAGGTGGGAATAGTTGTTGTCCGTGCCGTGCTCCTTCTGGAAGCGGCTCCGGGGCGCCACATAGACCTCGCAGCCGATGATGGGCTGGATCCCCTCGGCGAGGCAGGCCTTGTAAAAGGCCACCGCGCCGTACATGACCCCGTGGTCCGTGACGGCGAGAGCGGTCTGTCCCAGGGCCTTGGCCTTCTTCGCGATCTGATCGATGCGGCAGGCCCCGTCCAGCAGGGAGAACTCGGTATGCACATGGAGGTGGACAAAGGACATTATGATAACACTTCCTTATAGGCTCCCCCACCGGGGGAGCTGGCTGGCCGCAGGCCAGACTGAAGGGGTACTCCCTTCGGTCGGTTGGTGTGATCGTAGGGGCGGCTATCAGCCGCCCGTCGTTACCTTCTCTGCGGGCGGCTGATAGCCGCCCCTACGGATTTAGATCTTCTTTCTCCGCCAGTTCCATCAGCTTTCGGAGCCTATGGTTCAGACAGCTCTTGGTCACCGGCGGGTCGGAGAGCCGGGCCAGATCCGCGAGGCTGGCCTCGGGATTGGCGATGCGCAGCATGGCCGCCTGCTGCAGAGGCTCCGGCAGCTCATACAGCCCGCCGTAAGCCTTTGCCGCGGCACGGATGGCGTCGATCTGCTCCTGGGCGGCCAGGACGGTCTTGTCGGCATTGGCGGTATCGCAGTTGATGCGCCGGGTGACCAGGTTTCGCATCTCCTTGTCCACCTTGGCGGTCATGACGTTCATGGCGGACACCGGCGCCCCGATCTGGGTGAGGAAATCCGCAATGGCGTCCGCTTTTTTGAAATATAAGAGGCAGTTCCCCCGGCGCTGGGTCTCCTTTGGCTCAAAGCCCAGGTCCAGCAGCAGGGAGAGGGTCTCCCGGCTCACATTCCGGTGAGGGGTGGCCAGCTCCAGGTGTCCCCGCTTTTCCGGGTCGGTGACGCTGCCGCCGGCCAGAAAGGCGCCCCGGGCAAAGGCCTCCACGCAGCCGACCTCCTCCAGCACACCAAAGTTCACGTGGTGGGCCAGGGTGGTGTCGATCTCCCCGCCGAAGGCGTCAAAGATCCGTTTGAGCTTGTCCCGGTCCTGGATGATGAAGCTGCGCTTCTCGGCGGTCTTCTCATCGGGCAGCCGGTCGAAGCTCAGAGAGAAGGCCCGGCGGAAGAGTCTGGGCAGCCGCTCTGAGAAGGCGGGGCTTGCGGTGATGATGCGTACTTCCCGAGGGGAAAAGCTGTTGCAGTAGAGCAGGATCCCGTAGCACTCCGCCAGGGCGATATTCTTTTTGTCCAGGGGCTGTCTGCACAGCTCCGCCTTGACTTCGGAGGAAAATGACATTTCCGATCAACCTACCTTATTGGCTCCCTCTCTGAGGGAGCTGGCACGGCGCGTCTCACGCAAGCGCCGTGACTGAGGGAGTTCCTTATGGGCTCCCCTGAAAGGGGAGCTGGCGCGCAGCGCCTGAGGGGTTTTCCGTCCTTATGGGCTCCCCTGAAAGGGGAATTGCCCCTTCGCAAAGCTCTGCTGGCGAGTCGAAGGATCCTGTCCTTCATTTTCCCCGCCGTTTTCGTACCGGGAAGATCCTTCGACTCCGGCGCGGAGCGCCTGCGCTCAGGATGGCAAGGGGGTATAGAAGGCTTTGATGCGCGGCTTTGGCCTTCCCTCGCAAGGGGAAGCTGTCAGCGCAGCTGACTGATGAGGTCCCCGAGCGCAGCGAGGTCTCCCCGTGCTCCGGCAAAAGGACCTCATCCGCCCCAGTGTGCGCACTGGGGCACCTTCCCCGTGCGCGGGGAAGGCTTTGCGGCTCAGCCCCGTCACGGACGAGCAATGCCCGTCCCTACGGCGCAAACTCCCTTCGGCCGCAAGTGAAAAGAGAAGAGTGAAGCGTGAAGAGTTGCGGAGTCCCCTTCGGGGACAAATTGGAATCCATCACGCCGCAGGCGTGATACCACACCTATTCCCTATTCTCTATTCCCTATTCACTTCTCAATGTCCCGGTGGACATTGACGCAGGCCACGCCCTTGTCCTCCAGGGTCTGGCGCAGGGCGTTTGCGATGGCGACGCTGCGGTGCCGCCCACCGGTGCAGCCGATGGCCACCACCAGGTTCACCTTCCCCTCCTCCACATAGTGGGGAATGAGAAAGTCCAGCATTTTGGTGAGCATGTCCATGAAGGTCTCGGTCTGGGGATAGCTGAACACAAAGTCCGACACCGGCTTATCCAGCCCCGAGAGGGGGCGGAGGGTCTCCACATAGAAGGGATTGGGCAGAAAGCGCACGTCAAAGACCAGGTCCGCGTCCATGGGGAGACCGTGCTTGTAGCCAAAGGACATGGCCGTGACCTGCAGCTCCTGCTTTTGTCCGGCGGCGGCGAAGAGACTGAACATGCGGCTCTTCAGCTGGCCCAGGGTAAGCTGGGAGCTGTTGAGCACCACGTCCGCCCTGGCCTTGATGGGAGCCAGCAGCGCCTCCTCCCGGGCCACGGCCTGCTCCAGGGTGACGCCCTTTCCCGCCAGCGGGTGGGGCCGGCGGGATTCCTTGTAGCGCCGCACCAGGGTGCGCAGGTCCGCGTCCATATAGAGGATGCGCACCGTGCAGCCCTCCATGGCCTTCAGCTCATCCAGGGTGCTGAGGAGCTCTCCGAAGCCGTCCCGCTCCCGCACATCGGTGACCAGGGCCACCTTGTCATAGCGGCCGTGGGCATCCAGGCAGAGCTCGGCAAAGCGGGGCATCAGCGCAACGGGCATATTGTCCACACAGTAGTAGTCCAGATCCTCCAGTACATCCGCCGCACGGCTCTTGCCCGCGCCGGAAAGCCCGGTAATGATAAGAAATTCCATAACTGACCCTCTTCTTTTGTAACGGTATGGCTCGCGTCTTGTGCTTCCCCCAGCGGGGGAAGCTGTCACAATGCGTCTCCCGCAAGCATTGTGACTGATGAGGGAGAATCTTGTTGTTTCATCAGCAGCCAAAGATTCCAGACACCGGGAACGCTCTCCCTCATCCGCCCCAGTGTGCGCACTGGGGCACCTTCCCCCGCTGGGGGAAGGACAATGCTGTCTCACTCTTCCGGTGCGTTTACCGTGATGTGATTCTTATGCGCCTTGGGGCTGTGGTCTTCCAGCTTGTAGTCCGGCGCGAGGATGATGACCTCCGGCTCCAGCTGCACGCCGCTCTTTTCATAGACGGTGTTGCGCACCTGCTTCATGAGCTCATACACATCGTGGGAGCTGGCGCCGCCCACGTTCACCACAAAGCCCGCGTGCTTCTCGCTGATCTGGGCGCCGCCCACGGTGAAGCCCTTGAGTCCCGCCTGCTCGATGAGCGCCCCGGCGAAATTCCCCTCCGGGCGCTTGAAGGCGCTGCCGGCGGAGGGCAGCTCCAGGGGCTGCTTTGACCGTCGCTTTTCGTTCATTTCCCGCATCTTGGCGGCGATTTCGTCCTTATCCCCGGGCTGAAGGCGGAACACGGCGCTGAGGATCACGTAGCCGCCGTGGGTGTTGAAGGTGCTCTTGCGATAGGAAAAAGCGCACTGCTCCGCCGAGAGCTCATAGAGCCCCTGGTCCGGCGCGTAGAGGCAGACCACGCTCTCCACCACGTCCTTCATCTCGCCGCCGTAGGCCCCGGCGTTGATGAAGCAGCCGCCGCCCACGCTGCCCGGAATGCCGGAGGCAAACTCCAGGCCCTGGAGGCCGTTCTGCTGGGCGAAGCTCGAAAGCCTGGAGAGGGAGACCCCCGCCTCGGCATAAATGGCCCCGTCGGGCAGCAGGAAGAGATTCTGCAGCTTCTCGGTGCTGAGGAGAAAGAGCTCCTGCAGTCCCTCGTCCGGGAAGAGCAGGTTGGTGCCGTTGCCCAGGACAAAGGGCATGAGCTCGTTGTCCTTCAAAATGCTGCAGACCTTGGCCAGAGAGCTCACACTCTCCGGCACGGCCAGAGCTCTTGCGGGGCCGCCGATGCGGAAGGAGCAGTGGGCGGAAAGGGGCTCCTGCTCCAGCAGGGTCATCCCCGGCAGGGCTTCTTTGATCTCAGCTATGGCTTTTTCCAGGTTTTCCATTCTATTCTCCTTAAATGCTTCCCTTGTCGATGGCCTGGTCGTGCTCGGCGGCCAGGGTCTCGGCGGCGTTGAAGCCCATCTTCTTCTGGCGGTTGTTCATGGCGGCAAGCTCCAGGATCACGGCCAGGTTCCGTCCCGGGGTCACCGGGATGGTGACGCAGGGCAGCTCCACGCCCAGGATGGTCTCCGTCTCGTTGGAGAGGCCCAGCCGGTCATAGGCCTTGCCGGGGACCCAGTTTTCCATCTTCACCACCAGGTCGATGCCGGTGCTGGGCTTCACGGCGCCGACGCCGTAGATGTGCCGCACGTTGATGACGCCGATGCCTCTCAGCTCCATGTAATAACGGATGATCTCCGGGGCGGTGCCCACCAGATGGCTGCGGTGGGTCTTTTTGATCTCCACCGCGTCGTCTGCCACCAGACGGTGGCCGCGCTTGATGAGCTCCAGGGCGGTCTCGCTCTTGCCGATGCCGCTGTCCCCCATCAGAAGGACGCCTTCGCCGTAGATCTCCACCAGGACCCCGTGGGTGGTGAGCCGGGGGGCCAGGTAGTTGTGCAGAGCCGCGATGACGTTGGACTGGAAGTCCGAGGTGTCCTCGTCGGTGACGAAGAGGTTGCGGTCATAGCGCTCGGCCATCTCCACGCACTCCGGCGAGGGGGTGACCCCGTGGCAGACCACCAGGGCCGCGATGTCATAGGCCATGAAGCGCTCGTAGGCCTTTCTCCGCTCCTCCCGGCTCAGGGTGTTGAGATAGGTGGACTCCACCCGGCCGATGATCTGGAGCCGGCGGGGATCGAAATAGTTATAAAAACCGGTAAGCTGCATGGCGGGGCGGTTCACATCCGCCGTGGTCAGCACCGCCTGCTCATAGTCCTTGGCAAGGTGGATGGGGCGCAGATTGTGCTCGGTGACGATGGTTTTGAGCTTCACGGAATACTTGCTTCTCATGGCACGACCTCCGAAAATGCTGATTCACTTTATTCTACTCATTTTCCCGTTCTTTGGCAAGGGGTTTCCACGCATCCGGGTGTTTTCTTTTTGTAAAGCCGAGCCGCGGCTTCTGTGTCCCGCGAAAAGATTTTTGCCCGGAGCGAAAAATTTTGCTTGCATTTGCCCGGACCGTCTGCTATTATATATGAGCTGTCTTTCCGCCGGAAAGCGGTGAAACACGAGCAAGGAGGTGCTTCAACTTATGGCAAAGTGCCAGTTCTGCGACAAGGATGTGGCCTTCGGCATCAAGGTCAGCCATTCTCACAGACGCTCCAACCGTACCTGGAAGCCGAACGTGAAGCGCGTCAAGGCCATCGTGGACGGCTCTCCCAAGCATGTCTACGTCTGCACTCGCTGCCTGCGCAGCGGCAAGGTCACCCGCGCTGTGTAATCTGATCATTACCCGAAACAAGCCTGTCGTGTCAGCGACGGGCTTTTTCGGTTTTCGGGAGGCCTTTTCGCCCCTTCCCACCTGTTTTCGATATGAATGTTTGAAGGTATTGCATATGCGCAACGAAATTCCCTGGCGGGAATACCGCTCCCTCCGCCCCGCCGATCTGAAAAAGCCGGAATACCGGCACCTTCTGTGGCTGCTCTTCTGGCCCGCCGAGCTCTCCTTCTTCGCTCTGGCCGGGCGGCTGCCCTGGCACTATCACCCCATCTATTCTACGCTGGATGATTGGATTCCCTTCTCCGAAGTCTGGGTCATTCCCTATTGCCTCTGGTTCTTCTGCGTCGTCTTCACCGTGCTCTACACCGTGAGCCGGGATATCCGGGTCTTCCGCCGCTTCACGGATTATATGATGGTCACCATTCTCCTGGCGGGGGCAGTGTACCTTGTTTATCCCAACTTTTTCCCCGGCCGTCCGGTGCAGGCCCTCGGCTGGCCCGGGACGCTCTGCGCCTACTACGACGCCATGCCCCGGAAGAATCTCTTCACCTTTGCGCTGAGCTTCATCTACCTGGTGGACCCGCCCCGCAACGCCTGTCCCTCGGAGCATGCGGTGGTGGCCCTGGGCATGGCCTTTGCCGTGCTGGACTCGAAAAAGCTGCGAAAGCCCGCCTTCTCCGTCCCCTTCGTGACGCTGCAGCTGCTCATCTGCCTGAGCATCACCTTCACCAAGCAGCACTCCGCCCTGGACCTCCTGGGCGCCCTGCCGGTGAGCCTCATCGGCTGGGTCCTGGCCTTCTCCCCCTGGATCCGCCGTCCAAGGGCGGTTTCGTTTTGAGTTTTTCGTTTTTAGGAGAATACGGATTGCCACGCCAGTGTGCGCACTGGCTCGCAATGACAGGTTGGTAGGCTTATCCGCAAATGGAAACTCTTCCCGCCAAAGATTGACAAAAATCTGACTCTGTTGTACAATTGCTTCAAGTTTTTAAAGAAATCAGTCGGACAGAAAGAGGCTCGCCTATGGATCTTTTCGAAAAATGCAGGAATTACAGCCTGGCCAAGCAGTATCGGGAGCTGGGGATCTATCCCTATTTCCACGCCCTGGAATCCCGGCAGGATGTGGAGGTCATCATGGAGGGCAAGCGGCGGATCATGCTGGGCTCCAACAACTACCTGGGTCTCACCACCGAGCCCGAGGTGGTGGAGGCGGGCATCCGCGCCTTTGAGACCCTGGGCACCGGCTGTTCCGGCTCCCGCTTTCTCAACGGCACCCTGCAGATGCACCTGGAGCTGGAGCAGGAGCTGGCGGCCTTTGTGCACAAGGAAGGGGCCGTCACCTTCTCCACAGGCTTTCAGTCCAATCTCGGCATCATCAGCGCCCTGGTGGGTCGGGGGGACTATGTGATCTGCGACCGGGAAAACCACGCCAGCATCTATGACGGCTGCAAACTCTCCTACGGCAAGATGATGCGCTATAAGCACAACGACATGGAGGAGCTGGAGAGCATTCTCCAGCGCATCCCGGAGACGGCGGGCCGCCTCATCGTGACGGACGGCGTGTTCTCCATGGGCGGCGACATCGCAAGGCTGCCGGAGATCTGCGCCCTGGCGGAAACATACGGCGCCCGGGTCATGGTGGACGACGCCCACGGTCTCGGCGTCATCGGCGAGGGTGGCCGGGGCACTGCCAGCTACTTCGGCCTGGAGGACAAGGTGGACGTGATCATGGGCACCTTCTCCAAGTCCCTGGCAAGTCTGGGCGGCTACATGGCAGCCTCCGAGGAGGTCTGCGACTATGTGCGCCACAACTCCCGGCCCTTCATGTTCTCCGCCTCCATTCCGCCCTCCGCCTGCGCCACGGCTCTGGCCGCCCTGCGCTATCTGAAGGCCCACCCGGAGCGGCCGAGGCGCCTGCTGGCGCTTGCCGCCTACGCCCGGAAGGGCTTCCAGGCCGCGGGACTGCAGATCCGGGAGTCGGACACGCCCATCGTGCCCATCTTCACCTACGACCCCGTCCGCACCCTGGAGAAGAACAAGGAGCTCTACGAGGCGGGGCTCTACGTCAATCCCGTGCTGCCCCCCGCCTGCGCCCCGGGGGAGTGTCTGCTCCGCACCAGCTACATGGCCACCCACACCGAGGCCCTCATCGACGAGGCGGTGGAGATCGCCGCCCGGGTCCTGCTGGGGGATTAAGCTGCCATATCGTAGGGGCGGCTATCAGCCGCCCGCGCGGTACGACAGAAAACAAAAGATAACGTGCGGCGAATTCGCAGATTTGAACGAATTCGCCGCACGTTTATGTAGTGTCAAGCTTTGCTGCCGGGCGGCTGATAGCCGCCCCTACAAGCAATCTTACTCAGAACTTGCCCAGGGAGCCGGAGTTGGCCTCGTTGGGCATGTACTCGTCCCGCTTGCCGGGGAGGATGGCGTTCAGGAGGATGCCCACGATGGAGGCCACAGCCAGGCCGGAGAGGGCGATGTTCATGTTGCCGATGGCGAAGGAGATGGCGCCCAGGTCGGAGAAGTTGACGCCCAGAGCCAGGCCCAGGATGACAGCCGCCACGATCACGTTGCGGGACTTCTGGAAGTCGGTGTGGTTCTCCACCATGTTGCGGACGCCCACGGCGGAAATCATGCCGTAGAGGATGATGGACACGCCGCCGACGGTAGCCGTAGGCATGGCGGAAATGAGGGCCGCGAACTTGGGGCAGAAGGACAGGACCACAGCGTAAATGGCAGCCAGGCGCACCACCTTGGGGTCATAGACCTTGGTGAGCACCAGAACGCCGGTGTTCTCGCCGTAGGTGGTGTTGGCAGGGGCGCCGAAGAGGGCGGCGATGGAGGTGCCGATACCGTCGCCGATGAGGGTGCGGTGCAGGCCGGGATCCTCGATCAGGTTCCGCTCGATGGCGCCGCCGATGGCGGAGATGTCGCCCACGTGCTCCATCATGGTGGCAAAGGCGATGGGGACGATCATGAAAATGGAGGAGACCAGGAGGCCCGCGTTGAAGTTCTCAGCGCCGAAGAGGCTGAAGACGGTGTTTTCCATCTTGACGGGCAGGCCGATCCAGGCAGCTTCCTTCACGCCGGAGAAGTCCACGTTGCCGGTGACGGCGGCCACCAGATAGGACACCAGAACGCCCATCAGGATGGGGACGATCTTGATCATGCCCTTGCCCCAGATGTTGCAGACGATGATAACCACGATGGCCACCAGGGCGATCCACCAGTTGGAGGAGCAGGAGTTGATGGCGGAGGGGGCCAGGATCAGGCCGATGGCGATGATGATGGGGCCGGTAACCACAGGCGGGAAGAAGCGCATCACGTTCTTGGAGCCGAAGGCCTTGCAAATGAGGGCCAGCACCAGGTACAGAAGGCCGGCACAGGCAACGCCCACGCAGGCGTAGGGCAGAGCTTCCGCCTGGCTGAGACCCAGCTCGGCGCCGGAGGCCACGACGGCAAAGTAGCCGCCCAGGAAGGCGAAGGAGGAGCCCAGGAACACGGGGACCTTTTTGCCGGTGACCAGATGCATGAAGAGCGTGGCAAGGCCCGCGAAGAGCAGGGTGGCGGAAACGCTCAGCCCGGTCAGGATGGGGACCAGCACCGTGGAGCCGAACATGGCGAACAGATGCTGCAGGCCCAGCACCAGCATCTTCGGGGTGCCGAGGACCTTTGCGTCGTAAATCGGCTCGTCAAACTGAGCCTTTTTTTCTTTACCCATGATGAATACCTCTCTTTATATGTTTTGTTTTTGCTGACAACGTTACTTCGCCGTGTCCATCAGGTAGACGCCGGTCTCCCCGTCAAACTCCGGCAGGCGAACCTCCACCAGCTCCTGGCGGGAGGTGGGCAGGTTTTTGCCCACAAAATCCGGCCGGATGGGAAGCTCCCGGTGGCCCCGGTCCACGGCCACGGCCAACTGGATGCTCCGGGGGCGGCCGCAGGAGAAGATGGCCTCGATGGCGGCCCGGGCGGTGCGGCCGGTGTAGATCACATCGTCCACCAGCACCAGATCCCGGTCATTCACATCAAAGGGCAGCTCAGTACGGCTCAGCTCCGGCATATCCCGGAGGCGGCTCAGATCATCCCGGTAAAAGGAGATGTCCACGCTGCCCACGGGGACCTCCCGGTCCTCGATCTTTTGGATATTCTCGGCGATGCGGCGGGCAATGGGCTCGCCCCGGCGGCGCACACCCACCAGGCACAGGTTCTCCGCGCCCTTGTTGTGCTCCAGGATCTCATGGGCGATGCGCATCAGGGCCCGGTTCAGCCCGGCCTCGTCCTGGATCTGCGCTTTGAGCTTCATAGCTTTTCCCCCCGTAAACGTGATTCGATCCACAAGAGTGATTTTCGAGGGTTCTTTCGCCGCAATGCAGGCAAGAAAAAATGCCCTGCCTCCCGGCAAGACACACAAAGGCGCAGATGCAGTTTCCCCACACCCGTCCGCTATGAGCGATTTTGCCGGTCTCTCTGTACCGATGCTTAAAAATCTCTTGTTCGTGGGGCATTATACGGCACACGCGCCGGAAAAGCAAGGGCAAAAAACAAGTTTGGCAGGCTGCGACAAAAGCCGTCCTCCCCGTCCGCCGTTTTTCTCCATCTGGCACAAAGGGAGATTTGAGTTTTGAGATTTCATTTTTGATACTTGAGCTTTGAGAAAACGGTGGGCTGCGCGGCATAGTCCAAGAGCCCGCAGGTCTGTGATTCCCCCAATGGGGACTGTTGCAGGCAAAAGAGGCGCGAAGCGACACTGTCTCAGCGCGATCCCCCGCGAGCGCTGAGACTGATGAGGGAGACGCCGGTCGCCCATCGTCTCCGATCCTCACGCACTCCTCCGTCTCCGCCGTAGGAGCCGGCGTCCTCGACGGCCCGGCAGAACAAGTTCCGTCAAACAAACGCTTTGGGCGAATCCGCATCCAGCCCGGATATGGATTCGCCCAAAATTCATCTTCGTCCAGCCATGCCCCGCGCGGGACGTCCGGGAGGCCGTCCCCTACGATGAAACAGGCCTTCCGCTGTAGGGGCAGCTATCAGCTGCCCGTTGACCCGCGCTCTGAAGGACTATCTCCGCGGCGCGAGGCGGACGCCGGAAGAGGGCCGTCTCACCGTCGGCTCGCAGAGGCAGCCCCCTATCGGCCTTCGGCCACTTCCCCCCAAGGGGAAGCGAGGGCACGCGCCTTTTGAATTATCGTTTTTCGATAATTTTTCATTGACAAACAATATTCTCTGTGCTATGCTCAAAGCATCGAAAGGAGGGAGCTCAATTGCAAAGCGAAGTTCCAGTTTGCAAAAGTAAGTTCCAGATTGGAGAATTCTTGCAAGAATAAGTTCCGGGAATAGAGTGAACCCGGAAAT